>NZ_JAHKPM010000009.1 GCF_018860525.1 Vibrio hepatarius | reverse complement strand
TCGACTAATTCATAGGAATTGCCGAAGGTTTCTGAAAATCTTTGAATAAGATTTGACGAACCAGTAGCAAAAAGGGCATCATTTGATGCCCTTTTTCTGCACTCAATATAATATTTGCTAATTTCTTCAAATAAGCAGATGTCAAATAAGAGCTTATTTTGAATAGTAAGTTATTGAGTAATAAGAAGAGCACGCCAATCTAATAGGTTGTCGTTTCATGGATTTGCCCTGCAGCAGCGGGGTTGTTGTCGTCTATATTAAGACTTTTGACAGGTTGGTTTTATGAAAGCAAATAATGCTGAAACTCCTGATAGCTCAAATGGCGCAGATATCTTTAAGTGGGTTATCACTTTTGCTCTGCTAGCTGCCGCTGTTGTGGGTAATTACCTGTATGGTGAAATGTCTGTAGTGATTCGCGTCGCTGGTGTTGTTGTATTAATTGCATCAGCACTAGGTGTGGCAGCTACGACAGTAAAGGGTAAGGCTGCGATTGATTTCGCTAAAGAATCTCGTATGGAAGTTCGTAAAGTGGTTTGGCCTACAAGGCAAGAGACTGTACAAACTACCTTGATCGTTTTAGCTGTAAGTATTGTAATGGCTCTAGTGCTTTGGGGCATTGACGGAATTATGGTTCGTCTTGTCAACTTTGTGACTGGGGTATAGAGGGTTTTAATTCATGAGTGAAGCTCCTAAAAAACGCTGGTATGTGGTTCAGGCCTTCTCTGGGTTCGAAGGTCGTGTCGCTCAGTCTCTGCGCGAGCATATTAAAATGCATAGCATGGAAGAGCTGTTTGGTGAAGTTCTTGTTCCTACTGAAGAAGTAGTAGAAATGCGAGCGGGTCAACGTCGTAAATCTGAGCGTAAGTTTTTCCCAGGTTACGTTCTTGTTCAGATGATTATGGACGATGAATCCTGGCACCTAGTACGCAGCGTACCTCGTGTCATGGGTTTCATTGGTGGTACTTCTGACCGTCCTGCACCGATCACAGATAAGGAAGCTGACGCTATCCTTAATCGTCTTGAGAAAGCAAGTGAGTCACCTCGCCCACGTACTATGTACGAAGCGGGTGAGGTTGTGCGTGTTACAGATGGTCCATTTGCTGACTTTAACGGTACTGTTGAAGAAGTGGATTATGAGAAAAGCCGCATGAAGGTGTCGGTATCGATCTTTGGTCGAGCTACACCTGTTGAACTTGAATTTGGTCAGGTTGAAAAACAGGACTAAATATCGAGCCGCAATAGTACAAAAAAACACCTTTTAAGGCTTGTATAAGGCGCGAATTATGATTATAATTTCGCGCCTTTTTACTTCGATGAAAGTGGAAAGCTATTCATATAAACGGGGAGCTGGTCGGTCGATTAGCGTTAGTACCCAAAATTAGGAAAAATCATGGCTAAGAAAGTTGAAGCTTATATCAAGCTACAAGTTGCTGCTGGTATGGCAAACCCAAGTCCACCAGTTGGTCCTGCTCTAGGTCAACACGGTGTTAACATCATGGAATTCTGTAAAGCGTTTAACGCAAAAACAGAATCTATGGAGAAAGGTCTACCAACACCAGTTGTTATCACTGTATACAGTGACCGTTCTTTCACTTTTGTAACTAAGACTCCACCTGCAGCAGTTCTTCTAAAGAAAGCGGCTGGCGTTAAGTCTGGTTCTGGCCGTCCAAACACTGAAAAAGTGGGTACGGTAACTGACGCTCAAATCCAAGAAATCGCAGAAACGAAAGCTTCTGATATGACTGGTGCTGACATCGAAGCAATGAAGCGTTCAATCGCTGGTACTGCTCGCTCAATGGGCCTAGTGGTAGAGGGTTAAGATCATGGCAAAACTAACTAAGCGCATGCGCGTAATCCGCGAAAAAGTTGACGTAACTAAAGAATACGAAATCAATGAAGCAGTTGCTCTTCTTCAAGAACTAGCTACTGCTAAGTTTGTTGAATCTATAGACGTTGCTGTTAACCTTGGCATCGATGCTCGTAAATCTGATCAGAACGTTCGTGGTGCAACTGTACTACCTCACGGTACTGGTCGTGATATTCGCGTTGCAGTATTCACTCAGGGTGCAAATGCTGAAGCTGCTAAAGAAGCGGGCGCAGATATCGTCGGTATGGAAGACCTTGCTGAGCAAGTCAAGAAAGGCGAAATGAACTTTGACGTAGTTGTTGCTTCTCCAGATGCAATGCGCGTTGTAGGTCAGCTAGGTACTATTCTTGGTCCTCGCGGTCTAATGCCAAACCCTAAAGTTGGTACTGTAACTCCAAATGTTGCTGAAGCAGTTAAGAATGCTAAAGCAGGCCAGGTACGTTACCGTAATGACAAGAACGGTATTATCCATACCACTATTGGTAAAGCTAACTTCTCTGGTGAGCAAATCAAAGAAAACTTAGAAGCACTTCTAGTTGCTTTGAAGAAAGCTAAGCCATCTTCTGCTAAGGGTACATTCCTGCAGAAAATAAGCATCTCTACTACTATGGGTGCTGGTGTTTCTGTTGATCAGGCTAGCCTGAACACTCAGCAAGCATAATATATTTGCTTAGGCGTGAAATTTATGTATAATTTTGCGCTTAATATTTGTGGTTGGGGCTGAACTTTGGTTCATTAAATTCTTTCTGAATTTACTGTGAATTATGACCCAGTCTCCGTCCAAGACCGTAGGTGTTTTTTCAATAAAACTTAATTTTCCTACGTAGATGGTGCCCGAACTGACAGAAAGCTCTATGTAAATAGTTACCTTTCTTCTGGGAAGCACCTCAATAACTCTCACTGTTGTGATAATAGTGAGTGGTGTAACGACAACCAGGAGTAAATCCAAGATGGCTTTAAACCTTCAAGACAAAAAAGCAATTGTTGCTGAAGTCAACGAAGCTGCCAGTGGTGCACTTTCTGCAGTTGTAGCTGATTCTCGTGGCGTTGAAGTGGGCGCGATGACTTCTCTACGTAAACAAGCTCGTGAAGCGGGTGTTTATGTACGAGTTGTTCGCAACACGCTAATACGTCGTGCGGTTGAAGGTACAGACTACGAGTGTCTAACAGACACTTTCACTGGTCCTACTCTAATCGCGTTCTCTAATGAGCACCCAGGTGCTGCAGCGCGTCTTTTTAAAGACTTCGCTAAAGAGAATTCAAACTTCGAGATCAAAGCTGCTGCATTTGAAGGTGCGCTAGCTGACGCTGAAGTACTAGCGACACTACCAACTTACGACGAAGCAATTGCACGCCTAATGATGTGCATGAAAGAAGCTTCTGCTGGCAAGCTGGTTCGTACTATCGCAGCACTACGTGATCAAAAAGAAGAAGCTGCGGCATAAGCCTTGCTTTTTTCTGGTTGCTTAATAAACTTATTGTTGATTTAAAAGAGAATTGTTATGTCTATTACTAACGAGCAAATCCTAGATGCAGTTGCAGAAATGTCTGTAATGCAAGTTGTTGAACTAATCGAAGCGATGGAAGAAAAATTCGGCGTTTCTGCTGCTGCTGCTGTTGTAGCTGGCGGTGCTGCTGGTGGCGAAGCTGCTGCTGAGCAAACTGAGTTTGACGTAATCCTAGAATCTGCTGGCGGCAACAAAGTTGCTGTAATCAAAGCGGTACGTGGCGCGACTGGCCTAGGTCTTAAAGAAGCTAAGGCTCTAGTAGACGGCGCTCCTACAGCTCTTAAAGAAGCGGTAGAGAAAGATGAAGCTGAAGCTCTTAAAGCTCAGCTAGAAGAAGCTGGTGCAAGTGTTACTGTTAAGTAATTATTGCATAGTTTCTTAGCCTAACGGCTAATGGCTGGTGGTTTTATAACCACCAGCCTTTTTGCGCTGTAGGGGTTGGGTGATTTTTCCGCTGTTTGAGCACCCAAGTTCCTAGCAAAAAACATTTCATTACAGCTTTATGAAATGTCACTACAGTCAAACAGTTGTTAGTCACTGTCTAAGAATAATTCTAGACAGTTTGGGTCACTTATCAGCGAGCTGAGGAACCCCATGGTTTACTCTTATACCGAGAAAAAGCGCATCCGTAAGGACTTTGGTACTCGTCCACAAGTGTTGGACATTCCATACCTGCTATCGATCCAGCTCGATTCGTTCGAAAAATTTATCGAACAGGATCCAGAGGGTCAATACGGTCTTGAAGCTGCTTTCCGTTCTGTGTTTCCAATTCAGAGCTACAACGGCAATTCCGAGCTGCAATACGTTAGCTACCGTCTTGGTGAGCCAGTTTTTGATGTTAAAGAATGTCAAATTCGTGGCGTAACTTATTCAAAACCACTACGCGTAAAATTACGCTTAGTCATCTTTGATAAAGACGCGCCAGCAGGTACTGTAAAAGACATTAAAGAACAAGAAGTCTACATGGGCGAAATACCGCTTATGACAGACAATGGTACCTTCGTTATTAACGGTACCGAGAGGGTTATCGTATCCCAGCTACATAGAAGTCCAGGTGTATTCTTCGACAGCGATAAGGGTAAGACTCACTCTTCAGGTAAAGTTCTATATAACGCACGTATTATTCCTTACCGTGGTTCATGGCTTGATTTCGAGTTTGATCCTAAGGATAACCTATACGTACGTATTGACCGTCGCCGTAAACTGCCTGCTTCTATTATCCTTCGTGCGTTGGGTAAAACCACAGAAGAGATCCTAGACATCTTCTTTGAGAAGGTGAACTTCGAGGTGAAAGATCAGACTCTACTAATGGAGCTGGTTCCCGATCGCCTACGTGGTGAAACGGCATCATTCGATATTGAAGCTAAGGGCAAGGTCTACGTTGAAACGGGTCGTCGTGTTACTGCACGTCATATCCGTCAGCTTGAAAAAGATGGCGTAGAACATATTGAAGTACCGGTCGAGTACATTGTAGGTAGAGTTGCATCTAAAGATTATATCAATGAAGCAACTGGTGAAATTATTGTTGCCGCTAACCAAGAGATTAATCTTGAAGCGCTAGCTAATCTATCTCAGGCTGGTCATAAAGCATTAGAAGTACTCTTTACCAACGATCTAGATCATGGCCCATTCATGTCAGATACATTACGCGTTGACAGTACTGTTGATCGTATTTCTGCTTTGGTAGAGATCTACCGCATGATGCGCCCTGGTGAGCCACCAACGAAAGAAGCTGCTGAGTCACTATTTGATAGCTTATTCTTCTCAGAAGAGCGTTACGATCTGTCTACTGTAGGTCGTATGAAGTTCAATAGCTCTATTGAGCGTGACGATGCGCAAGAGCAAGGTACGCTGGATGAGCTAGATATCATCGAAGTGATGAAGAAGCTTATCGCTATTCGTAACGGCATCGGGGAAGTTGACGACATTGACCATTTGGGTAACCGTCGTATCCGTAGTGTTGGCGAAATGGCTGAGAACCAGTTCCGTGTTGGTCTAGTACGTGTTGAACGTGCGGTTAAAGAACGCCTAAGTTTAGGTGATCTTGATGCCATCATGCCTCAGGACCTCATTAACGCCAAGCCAATATCGGCTGCAGTTAAAGAGTTTTTTGGTTCTTCTCAGCTTTCACAGTTTATGGATCAAAACAACCCACTATCAGAAGTGACGCATAAGCGTCGTATTTCTGCTTTGGGTCCAGGTGGTTTGACTCGTGAGCGAGCTGGTTTTGAAGTTCGAGACGTACACGTGACTCACTATGGTCGCTTGTGTCCTATCGAAACGCCAGAAGGTCCAAATATCGGCCTGATCAACTCTCTATCTGCATTTGCGCGTTGTAACGAGTATGGTTTCCTTGAGACACCATACCGCCGTGTAGTTGATGGTGTTGTAACTGACGAGGTTGATTACCTATCTGCTATTCAGGAAGGTCAATACGTCATCGCTCAAGCGAACACAGTGCTGAGCGAAGAAGGTACGTTTGCTGAAGAGCTAATCACAGCTCGCCAGAAAGGTGAATCTGGTTTACACCCGCGCGACCATGTAGATTATATGGATGTTGCGACTAACCAAGTTGTTTCTATCGCAGCATCGCTTATCCCGTTCCTAGAACACGATGATGCGAACCGTGCGCTAATGGGTGCTAACATGCAACGTCAAGCTGTTCCGACACTTAGAGCTGATAAGCCCTTAGTCGGTACAGGTATCGAACGTAATATTGCGGTAGATTCAGGTGTTACAGCCGTTGCCAAACGTGGTGGTGTTATACAATCTGTTGATGCTTCTCGTATTGTAGTTAAAGTTAATGAAGACGAGCTAATTCCTGGTGAAGCTGGCATCGATATCTACAACTTAACTAAGTACACTCGTTCAAACCAAAATACGTGTATCAACCAGCGTCCAGCTGTTATGCCTGGTGAGCCTGTTGCACGTGGCGACGTTTTAGCTGATGGTCCTTCAACTGACCTTGGTGAGCTTGCACTTGGTCAGAATATGCGTATCGCATTTATGCCTTGGAACGGTTACAACTTTGAGGATTCTATCCTAGTTTCTGAACGTGTTGTCCAAGAAGACCGTTTCACGACTATCCACATCCAAGAGTTATCTTGTGTGGCGCGTGATACCAAGCTTGGTTCTGAAGAGATCACTGCTGATATTCCAAACGTAGGTGAATCCGCTCTGTCTAAATTAGACGAGTCAGGTATCGTTTACATTGGTGCAGAAGTCAAAGGCGGTGACATCTTAGTTGGTAAAGTAACGCCTAAAGGTGAAACTCAGTTAACTCCTGAAGAAAAGCTACTGCGTGCAATTTTTGGTGAAAAGGCGTCGGACGTTAAAGATACGTCTCTACGTGTACCAAATTCAGTTTCGGGTACTATCATCGATGTTCAAGTATTTACTCGTGACGGTGTTGAAAAAGACAAGCGTGCACTTGAAATTGAACAGATGCAGCTCAAAGAAGCGAAGAAAGACCTTACTGAAGAGTTCCAAATTCTTGAGGGTGGTCTTCTAAACCGCGTTAAAGCTGTTCTTGTTGACGGTGGTTACACTGAAGCCAAACTTGACGCTATCGACCGTAAAAAGTGGTTAGAGCTGACGCTTGAAGATGATGCTCAACAGACTCAGCTTGAGCAACTGGCTGAGCAGTACGATGAGTTAAGAGCAGACTTCGATAAGAAGTTTGAAACTAAGCGTCGTAAGATCACTCAAGGCGATGACTTAGCACCAGGCGTATTGAAGATCGTTAAAGTTTACCTTGCGGTTAAACGTCGTATCCAGCCTGGTGACAAGATGGCGGGTCGTCATGGTAACAAAGGTGTTATCTCTAAGATAAACCCTGTTGAAGACATGCCTTATGATGAGAAAGGTCAGCCGGTTGACATCGTGCTTAACCCGTTAGGTGTACCTTCTCGTATGAACATAGGTCAGATCCTTGAAGTCCACTTAGGTCTCGCGGCTAAAGGTATTGGTGATAAGATCAACCAAATGCTCAAAGAGCAGCAGGAACTAGCTAAATTCCGTGACTTCCTGCAGAAGGTTTACGATCTTGGTGATACCCGTCAGATTGTTGATGTGGCATCTTTGACTGATGATGAAGTGCGCACTTTGGTGAACAACTTGCGTGGTGGCCTGCCAATCGCAACACCTGTTTTTGACGGTGCTTCTGAGCAATCGATCAAAGATCTACTAAAACTTGGCGAACTACCAGAATCTGGTCAGTTGGCTCTGTTTGATGGTCGCACTGGTGATGCATTTGAGCGTCCTGTAACGGTTGGTTACATGTACATGCTCAAGTTGAACCACCTTGTTGATGACAAGATGCACGCTCGTTCAACGGGTTCGTACAGCCTAGTTACTCAGCAACCACTTGGTGGTAAAGCTCAATTCGGTGGCCAGCGCTTCGGTGAGATGGAAGTATGGGCACTGGAAGCATATGGTGCAGCTTATACCCTACAAGAAATGCTAACGGTTAAGTCTGATGACGTTAACGGCCGTACCAAGATGTATAAAAACATCGTTGATGGTAACCATAGCATGGAACCTGGCATGCCAGAATCGTTCAACGTATTGTTGAAAGAGATCCGCTCGCTAGGTATCAACATCGAGCTAGAAGACGAAGAGTAATCCCCACGGGGTTATTTGGTTGAAGGTGCTCACTTTTGCGGGTGAGCCCCTTCTAACTCCTTACAGGAGCTGATTGTGAAAGACTTATTAAACTTTCTAAAAGCACAGCATAAGACTGAAGAATTTGATGCAATCAAAATCGGTCTATCTTCACCGGACATGATTCGTTCATGGTCTTTTGGTGAAGTTAAAAAACCTGAAACGATCAACTATCGTACGTTCAAACCTGAACGCGATGGTCTGTTCTGTGCGCGTATTTTTGGTCCAGTAAAAGACTATGAATGTCTTTGTGGCAAATATAAGCGTCTGAAACACCGTGGTGTTATCTGTGAAAAGTGTGGCGTTGAAGTTACACAAACTAAAGTTCGTCGTGACCGTATGGGCCACATTGAACTTGCTTCACCAGTTGCTCACATCTGGTTCCTAAAATCACTACCGTCTCGTATCGGTTTGCTGATGGATATCCCGCTACGTGATATCGAGCGTGTTCTTTACTTCGAGATGTACGTAGTAACTGAACCAGGTATGACGGATCTAGAAAAGTCTCAGATGCTAACTGAAGAAGAGTATCTGGATCGCCTAGAAGAGTGGGGTGATGAATTCACGGCTAAGATGGGTGCGGAAGCGATCAAAGACCTACTTGCGTCTATGGATCTTCCAGCTGAAATCGAAGAAATGCGTGAAGAGCTTCAGTCTACTAATTCTGAGACTAAGCGTAAGAAAATCACTAAGCGTTTGAAGTTAGTTGAAGCTTTCGTTCAATCTGGAAACAATCCAGAGTGGATGATCTTAACAGTACTTCCGGTACTTCCGCCAGATCTGCGTCCTTTAGTACCGCTCGATGGTGGTCGTTTTGCGACATCAGATCTGAACGATCTTTATCGTCGAGTAATTAACCGTAACAACCGTTTGAAGCGTTTATTAGAGCTTGCGGCGCCAGACATTATCGTACGTAATGAAAAACGTATGCTACAAGAGTCTGTCGATGCATTGCTTGATAATGGTCGTCGCGGTCGTGCAATCACAGGTTCTAATAAGCGTCCTCTGAAATCTCTTGCTGATATGATCAAGGGTAAACAAGGCCGTTTCCGTCAGAACCTTCTTGGTAAGCGTGTAGACTATTCTGGCCGTTCTGTAATCACAGTAGGCCCATATCTTCGTCTGCATCAGTGTGGTCTTCCTAAAAAGATGGCACTTGAGCTATTCAAACCGTTTATCTATAGCAAGCTTGAGACGCGCGGTCTAGCCACGACGATCAAAGCGGCTAAGAAGATGGTAGAGCGTGAAGAAGCGGTAGTTTGGGATATTCTAGACGAAGTTATTCGTGAGCACCCAGTATTACTCAACCGTGCACCTACACTTCACCGTTTAGGTATTCAGGCGTTCGAACCTGTACTTATTGAAGGCAAAGCGATTCAGTTACACCCACTAGTGTGTGCAGCGTATAACGCGGACTTCGATGGTGACCAAATGGCGGTTCACGTACCTCTAACTCTAGAGGCACAGCTTGAAGCGCGCACTTTGATGATGTCGACAAACAACATTCTGTCGCCAGCGTCAGGAGATCCTATCATCGTACCTTCTCAGGACGTTGTGTTGGGTCTTTATTATATGACTCGTGAAAAGATCAACGTCAAAGGCGAAGGTATGTACCTTGCTAGTTCAGCTGAAGCTGAGAAAGCATACCGTACTAAGTCTGCAGAGCTTCATGCTCGCGTTAAAGTTCGAATCACTGAGACAGTTAAAGATGAAGACGGCAATAGCACTACAGAAACCAAATTAGTTGATACAACTATTGGTCGTGCAATGCTGTGGCAAATCGTGCCGTCTGGCCTTCCGTTTAGCATCGTCAACCAAAAGTTAGGTAAGAAGCAAATCTCTCACCTACTTAATGAGGCGTATCGTAAGCTAGGTTTGAAAGATACAGTTATTTTCGCTGACCAAATCATGTACACAGGTTTTGCTTATGCAGCATTGTCTGGTGTTTCAGTTGGTATCGACGATATGGTTGTACCTGATGCGAAGTACACCGAAATCGAAGCTGCTGAAGCTGAAGTTCGTGAAATTCAAGAACAGTACCAGTCTGGTCTTGTGACTGCCGGTGAGCGTTACAATAAAGTAATCGATATTTGGGCATCAACCAATGATCGTGTTGCGAAACTGATGATGGAAAACCTTTCATTTGAAACAGTGGCTAACCGTGAAGGTGAAGATGAGCAACAAGAGTCTTTCAATAGCATCTATATGATGGCTGACTCGGGCGCTCGTGGTTCTGCTGCTCAGATCCGTCAGCTTGCAGGTATGCGTGGTCTTATGGCTCGTCCAGATGGGTCTATCATTGAAACGCCTATCACAGCGAACTTTAAAGAAGGTCTAAACGTACTTCAGTACTTTATCTCAACGCACGGTGCTCGTAAGGGTCTTGCGGATACAGCACTGAAAACAGCTAACTCTGGTTACCTAACTCGTCGTTTAGTAGATGTTGCTCAAGATGTTGTCGTTCATGAACATGACTGTGGCACTCGTCAAGGTATCGATATGATGCCTCATATTGAAGGTGGTGACGTTAAAGTTGCTCTTTCTGAGCTTGCTCTAGGTCGGGTTGTTGCAGAAGATGTACTGAAACCTGGCACTGGCGATGTTCTGATCTCACGTAACACTCTCATTGATGAGAAGTGGTGCCAGATCATGGAAGATAACTCAGTAGACAAAATCCAAGTACGCTCAGTTGTTACTTGTGACGCTGACTTTGGTTGTTGTGCACAGTGTTATGGTCGCGATCTAGCACGTGGACACCTAGTAAACCAAGGGGAAGCAGTAGGCGTTATTGCTGCGCAGTCCATCGGTGAGCCAGGTACACAGCTTACGATGCGTACTTTCCACATTGGTGGTGCGGCTTCAACTGCAGCGGCAGAAAACAGCATCCAAGTTAAAACGACAGGTACTGTAAAGCTGCACAATGCTAAATTTGTTACTAATAAAGAAGGTAAGCTGGTTATCACTTCGCGTGCATCTGAGCTAACTATTATTGACGAATTTGGTCGCACTAAAGAGAAGCACAAACTTCCATATGGTTCTCTACTGAGCAAAGGTGACAACGAAGCCGTTGAAGCTGGCGAAACAGTAGCAAACTGGGAAGCGCACACCATGCCAATTATTACTGAAGTGGCAGGTCGTATCCAGTTTGTAGATATGATTGATGGTGTAACAGTTTCTCGCCAAACTGATGATCTAACAGGCTTATCTTCTAGTGAAGTAACAGAAGCTGCCGCTAGACCAGCAGCTGGTAAAGACATGCGCCCAGCGATCAAGCTTATTGATGCAGCAGGCAAAGATGTAATGATTCCTGGAACTGATATGCCAGCTCATTACTTCTTACCTGGTAAAGCGATTGTGAACATCGAAGATGGTGCTGAAGTCGGTGTGGGTGATACGCTTTCTCGTATTCCTCAAAAATCTGGCGGAAACAAAGACATCACTGGTGGTCTTCCACGAGTTGCTGACTTGTTCGAAGCTCGTAAGCCGAAAGAGCCTGCAATTCTTGCTGAGCACACAGGTACTGTGAGCTTTGGTAAAGAAACTAAAGGCAAGCGCCGTTTAGTTATCACTCGTGATGGCGGTGACGCTTACGAAGAAATGATTCCTAAGCACCGTCAGCTTAACGTATTCGAAGGTGAGAAGGTTGAGCGTGGTGATGTGATCGCAGATGGTCCAGAATCCCCACATGATATTCTACGTTTACGTGGTATACATGCTGTGACTCAGTACATCGCTAACGAAGTTCAAGAAGTATATCGTCTACAGGGCGTTAAGATTAACGACAAGCACATTGAGACTATTGTTCGTCAAATGCTTCGTAAGTGTACCATTACTTTCGCAGGTGATTCAGATTTCCTAGCTGGTGAACAAGTGGAGTATGCAAATGTTAAGATTGCTAACCGTCAATTAGAAGCAGAAGGCAAAGAGCCAGCTCGCTTCGAACGTGAGCTATTAGGTATCACGAAGGCGTCTCTAGCAACTGAATCTTTCATCTCTGCGGCATCGTTCCAGGAGACAACTCGCGTGTTAACAGAGGCTGCAGTTTCTGGTAAGCGTGATGAGTTACGTGGTCTGAAAGAAAACGTTATTGTTGGTCGTCTAATACCAGCAGGTACAGGTTTCGCGTACCACCAAGATCGTCAAGCTAAGCGTGTTGAAGAGCAAGAAGGCCCATCTGTTGAACAAGCAACAGATAACTTGGCTGCTTTGCTGAATGCAGGTTTCTCAGTTGATGAGTCATAGCGAATAAATCGCGTTTAAAGGCACCTTTGGGTGCCTTTTTTTTGTACTAAACCTTACAAAATTGTTCTGATAAAGAAAACGGTTACCAGAAAGTTTTTAAGCGCCAGGCGGCACCGCTAAGCTATCTGCAATTAATTGGATTAACTGATCTTCTACTTCAAATCGTACCTCTAGTATTTCACCAATTAATGATAGGTCACTATCAAAAGATTCAAGAGGTTCATCATCTCCAACGGCTGCATATTTATCGGTAAAATTTAGCACTGGATCTGTAGTCAGGACGATTCGCCCATAAGTTGTGTTTATTTCTTCAGTTGCTTCGAAACCTGTTGAGCGCCATTTATCCATTACCATGTCATAGATCTTAAAATGCCCTTCAGATATATAATCGACTAGGTGTTGGCAAAATACTTGGAGTTCATTTTTTGTAGGAAGCGAAGAGAGTGTTGTTTTTACAGAGGTGGGCTGGAGAGCTGCGAGCTTACAATACTCAACAATAAGCGACTGTCTGGTTTCAAGCCAGTGGTCAATAAGCTCACTTGAGCCACCCCATTGTTCTTGTGTTTTTTTGAATTTATTCAGCATGACCATATCCTCATGATCGAGCCACTTTTGCAGTGACAGTTACGCTTTGACTCCCAAAGCACATGCAGAGCAAAACTTCTCGTTCTTACTAGAGTTTATAGCTAGAAAATCGTTCTGCCACAAACTCTGGTATGAATTAAGATTGCCAGTAAAATGAATGAACTGCAAGCAAAGAGGGATGGTAATGTTAAGCGAGAATGATAGAAAGCGAATAGACAATGCTTATTGGTGTGTCGTATCTGGAAGTGAGGTTTGGTTGGTAGACGGCGCATTACCTTGTGGTTCCGCTCAGGAGCTATCACTACCACAAAAGTCAGGGATAAAAATTGGTGACTATCATGATTTACCAGTGATGTGGCTAGATGTAGCTGAAATTGAGCAGGAATTACCAATGTCCGGATTACGTGAGTGTTTAGCTTTTTCTGAATCACTATTCTTACTCATTAGTAAGGCAGTTCAATACGGTCATATGACGCAGACACTAAGGTTTTGTAGTATTTGTGGCGGTAGGAATCATCTTAATAATACCCAGCTAGCGATGCAGTGTAGCGATTGTCGAACTTTACATTACCCACGAATATTTCCTTGTATCATAGTTGCTGTGCGTAAAGGGAAACAAATTTTATTAGCCCAACATTCTCGTCATCGTAGCGGTATACATACGGTTATTGCTGGTTTTGTTGAAGTGGGTGAGACTCTTGAGCAATGTGTGGTACGTGAAGTTAAAGAAGAAACAGGTATCGATATCACCAATATTCGCTATTTTTCGAGTCAGCCTTGGGCATTTCCATCGAGTTTAATGGTTGGCTTTTTGGCCGATTATCAATCTGGTGAGATTAAACCTGATCATACTGAGCTTGATAATGCTGGGTGGTATTATGCACATGAACTACCATTGATTGCTCCTCAGGGAACGATAGCTAGGGCATTAATCGATCAGACACTGCAGGATTGCGGCTAAAGAATCATGTTCTATTGGTGGTTTATATTTTATGAAAGGCTTGTTTCTTATTGGTAATGTATTGTTTTCAAGAAAAAAACCCTCCGAGAGGGAGGGGGTAAGTAAGATGTCGTTATGAGATGCTGAGTAGCAGGTACTCAGGTTATAATTATTATTTTTGCTAGCGGATCAATTTTTATCACTGTTATAGATTGGGTGCAAATTAAGCGCTGATTTAAACGTTAATAACTTGATCCAGGTTACAAAGCACGCCGCTTTTAGTGGTCAAACAGTGTTAGAATAGCCGCGATAAATCGAAGCTCAATAGTTGGAAATACGGAATGACTGAACTGAAAAATGATCGTTATCTGCGTGCGATTTTAAAGCAACCAGTAGATTACACCCCAGTATGGATGATGCGCCAAGCGGGACGCTATCTGCCTGAATATAAAGCAACCCGTGCTGAAGCGGGTGACTTTATGTCTCTGTGCAAAAATGCTGAATTAGCATCAGAAGTTACTCTTCAGCCATTACGCCGTTTCCCGCTTGATGCTGCTATTTTATTTTCTGATATTTTAACTATCCCAGACGCTATGGGCTTAGAGTTACGTTTTGCAGCAGGCGAAGGTCCTGTATTTGATAACCCCATTACCTGTAAAGCTGATGTAGAAAAAATTGGTATCCCAGACCCTGAAGGTGAATTGCAATATGTGATGAATGCGGTACGCCAAATACGCAAGGACTTAAACGGAGAGGTTCCATTAATTGGTTTCTCTGGTAGCCCTTGGACATTGGCGACCTACATGGTTGAGGGAGCGAGTTCAAAGGCGTTTACGAAGATCAAGAAAATGATGTATTCAGAACCGCAAATACTCCATACTTTATTGGATAAACTAGCAGATAGTGTTATCCAATATCTTAATGCGCAAATTAAGGCTGGAGCACAGTCTGTTATGGTGTTCGATACTTGGGGTGGTGTATTGACTCCGCGTGACTATCATCTATTTTCATTGCAATATATGGAGAAAATTGTTGATGGATTAATTCGTGAAAATGATGGTCGTCGAGTTCCAGTGACCTTGTTTACCAAAAATGGTGGTATGTGGCTAGAGAAAATTGCAGCGACAGGCTGTGATGCCATTGGTTTAGATTGGACGATTAATATTGAAGAGGCCGTTGAGCGTGTCGGGAATAAAGTGGCATTACAAGGAAATATGGATCCTTCAATGTTATACGCTTCACCAGAGAGAATTCGTCAAGAAGTTGCAGATATCTTAAAAGGGTTTGGGGAGGCGGGAACTGGTCATGTATTTAATTTAGGTCATGGTATTCATCTCGATGTGCCGCCGGAAAATGCGGGTGTTTTTGTTGATGCTGTGCACGAATTATCTAAGCCTTACCACAAATAAACCAACATTCACTAAAGCGTCTGACCTAATTAGACGCTTTTTGTTTTTTGGTTGGTATATTTTAAGTATGATGGCTTATTATTATGATTCTTATCACTATTTTGTGATTTTATGTTTGTAGTTCCTTGCTGTTGAATCATGATTTAATCATGTAGAGTGGTAATGTGAGGTTATTTCTGCTTTGCATAAAGAATGATAACCGGATGACAAATTAGCTCTAAAAGTAAATTGACCCAAATTATACTGACATTATTAATTGCAGAGGATACGGGAAACAAATGAAGACACGCGACAAAATAGTGCTTGCCGCATTGCATCTCTTTAATGAAAACGGTGAACGTAATATCACCACTAACCACATCGCTGCACATATTGATATTAGCCCTGGTAATCTCTACTACCATTTCCGTAATAAGCAGGAAATAGTACGTGAGATTTTTTCACTCTACTCTAATGAACTGTTAGAACGGTTTTCTCCAATTCATGGGCAGCAAGAAAGCTTAGTCTTGCTCAAGCATTACCTAGACTCTACGTTTAACTTGATGTGGAAGTACCGTTTTTTTTACGCCAATCTTCCAGAAATTCTTCAAAGAGATGAAGAGTTACATGATGATTATATTCAGATTCAAGAAAAATTGCAGACAAACCTAGTCAACATTATGCGATCGTTTGTTGAATTGGAATTACTAGCGGTAGAAGAAAATGAGATGAAACCTTTGGTGACAACGCTGCATTTGATTGCTTCTAGCTGGCTTGGTTATCGTTCTGCGATGTCACAAAAGACTCAGATCACCGAGCAGATAATTCACCAAGGTATGTTGCAGATGATCACAGTGGTAAAGCCAAAGGCAACGTTGCAAGGATTGGAACAATTACAACTACTTGAAGACGGTGTTAAAGCAATTCATGCTTAAGCATAACTAAATGCGATTGTTCAAATCATATTAACCCTTTAAAGTACCATAATAGTCTTTAAGGGGTTTTTTATGCATTACGATGTGTTCAATGGTGATGCTGATGGTATTATTTCATTGCTTCAACTAAGGTTAGCCGAGCCCAGAACAGCGGTTCTAGTTACTGGCTTGAAGCGAGATATTCAGCTTTTAAATTCTTTACATTGTCAGTCAGGGGATACTCTGACAGTGCTGGACATTTCGATGTTAAGTAATATGGCAGCGCTCCATAAAATACTTAATTGTGGCGCTTCGGTGTTCTATGTAGACCACCACCAGTCTGGGGAGATCCCTCATGCAACTGGACTCGAGGCTCATATTGATCTTAATGCTGATGTGTGCACAGCATTGATTGTAGATAAATTACTCGGTGGGCAATTCCACTACTGGGCAATAGTAGCAGCTTACGGCGATAATTTAGTTTCTAAGGCTGATAAACTTTCGTTAGCCGCTGGCCTGAGTGGGCAGCAGAGAATGGAGCTAAGAGAGTTAGGAAGTTTGATTAACTACAATGGTTACGGTGGTACTTTAGCGGATTTGAACTTTGCTCCCGATGAACTTTATCAAAAGTTGTTAGCTTATAATGATCCCTTTGCTGTTCTTGATGACCACAAATCACCATATCCTATATTACGCGATTCGTACGATCGAGACATGGCACAAGTACTCTCGATAGAGCCATTGCATCGCAGTCATTACATCGCGGTGTTTGAGTTGCCAGATCAAGCAGCCTCGAGGCGTATTAGCGGAGTTTATGGTAACTGGCTTGCAAATCAATCCCCTAACTCTGCACATGTTGTGTTGACAGAGAATCAAGATGGTAGCTACAAGGTGTCGTTGCGTGCTCCTATTAATTATAGGTTGGGAGCTGGAGAGTTATGCGCTCAATTTTTTACAGGAGGAGGGCGTGCTGCTTCTGGAGGAATTAATGTATTAGATAAAGATAAGCTGCCTGCATTTATATCTAAAGTCGAAAGCTTTTATTGTCAATCAATTTCAGCAAGCAAATGAATCACCTAGTTAACCAACTCTTTGGGTTCTGAGCTTTGCTGTTACGTCTTATTTCAAAATACAGTGAGGCTTTGGGCTGGCCGCCAGTATCACCCGCTAGAGCAATTGTCTCACCAGCAGAGACTTTATCACCTTCGTTTTTTAGTAAGCTTTGATTAAAGCCGTATAAGGTCATATCGCCTTTACCATGATCGAGCAGAATGACGAGTCCATAACCTCTCAAATAGTCAGAAAAGACGACGGTTCCTGAATAAACGGCTTTAATGGTCTGGCCATATTTGGCACCAATAACCATCCCTTTCCAGTTAAGCTGTCCCGTTTGTCTAGAACCATAATTATGTAGTACGCTCCCTTTCAGTGGCCAAGGAAGTTGGCCCTTTCGCTTGGCTAGTCCGTCCATGGGAATGGTATTATTACGCTTCGCTGCTTTAGCAATTTCTGCTTTTAGCCGCGTTTCATTACGTTGGAGTTCTGTCAGATAAACCTTATCATTGGAGATGTTTTTTCTAATGCTGCCGACTGTACCTTTCCGTTTAGACTGTTCTTTAGTTAAACGCTTACGTGCTTGCTTTTGCTTAGTAAGCAAAGTAGTAATTTGCTGTTTTTCTAATTGAAGCTGCGTGTCACTTTTAGTTAATTCAGTTACCGTTTTTTCTAGCTGTTCAATTGTTCTTGCCCGTTGCTTAGCTAGGTGCTGGAAGTATTGGCTTATTCTGTCTTCCTCTACTCCTTGATTAAGAAGGTTGGTTGAAGAGTTTGCTCTTTGTGTAGCGTAATAAGTTTGCAAAAGCTCAGCTAGGACTTCAGTTTGTTTTTGTTTTTGTTTTTGTAATGAAGCCATGCGTTTTTCTAGCGCAGAAATACTTTGGTTGGTTTTATATAACGATGCCTTTGCTTGCTTAATGTCTTTTTCCAATCGAGCAATACTGAGCTCTTGCTTTTTTAATGACTGCTGGAGTGAATCGAGTTTTTTTTGTCGTGAACTTAACGCCTGTTTCTGTCTGGAAATTTCATTGCTGACACCTTTTAGTTCAGTCGGTGACGAGGACCTGCATGGGAATGCTAAAATGGTCAATATGATGCATAGTAATCCAGCAATTTTAGGTAAAGCTAATGTTCGTCTCGATTGCTGTATTGCCATGTGAGGTGTCAGTCCTAAATCCTTATTTGGCAGTCAGTATAACCAAACACATTCCTCTGAAGAAAGAGTAATGTTAAAACTTGTTGAGGAAGAAATAAAAACTAGCTACTGGTAAGTAAATAAGAGAGTTTTCTCTGTGATATTCATAACTTTGTATGTTGGTGGGTATTGAGATGTGTCAAATGAAACTTTGCCTAGAAAGTGTAAAGTCCTACTGGTTATTTAATCATTTGCAAGCCAGTAGAACTTTACGCTAAAACTGGGCGAAGGTTATTTCACTAATATTTCACCTGTCATTTGATCTGGAATATTCAGACCTGATAGAGATAACATTGTTGGAGCTAGATCAGAAAGTTTACCACCCTCTTTTAATTCAATCTGTTTATCGCCCACATAGATAAGAGGGACTGGGAGGTTGGTATGCGCAGTATGAGTGCCTCCTGTCTCGGGGTTAACCATCATTTCTGCATTACCGTGATCTGCGGTAATCAGCATTTGCCCACCGACTTCTTGGATGGCTGATACAACCTTACCTATACAGAAATCTAGTGCCTCAATGGCAGATTTAGCTGCGTCATAAACACCAGTATGACCAACCATGTCAGCATTTGGATAGTTACAAATGATAGTATCATATTGACCTGATTTAATAGCTGCAATCATTTTTTCAGTTAATTCTTCAGAGCTCATTTCTGGTTGCAGATCGTAGGTTGCAACTTTAGGAGATGCTACTAATTGGCGCTCTTCACCCTCAAATTCTGTTTCTACACCGCCATTAAAGAAAAAGGTCACATGGGCATATTTTTCCGTTTCAGAGATACGTAATTGAGTATGACCTTGTTTTGATAGCCATTCACCATATGTATTTTCTAGAGATGCTGGAGGGAAAGCAATTGCAAGAGGTATATCCGCTGCATATTGTGTAAGCATCACAAAGTGAATGTTCGGGAATACTGTGCGTTCAAAACAGTCAAATCCAGGAACAAATGTCCGTGTTATTTGTCGTGCTCTGTCAGCTCGGTAGTTCATAAAGATAACCGTATCACCATCTTGGATGATCGCATCTTCTTGGCCATTAGTTTTTATCGCAGTAGCTTTAACGAACTCATCGTTTTCTCCCCGTTCATAAGCAGCTTTCAAACCTGAAACTCCAGAATTGGATTGGAACTCTGCTTTAGCTTGAGTTAAAAGGTCATAAGCTGCTTGAACACGTTCCCAGTTGTTATCACGATCCATTGCATAGTAACGACCGATAAGTGAAGCAATACGACCTTTACCCAGCTTGTGAAATAGTTTATCGAAACGCGTTAGGGAATTTTCTGCACTACGGGGTGGTGTGTCACGGCCATCTAAGAAACAGTGCAAATAGATCTTTTCTGCGCCTCTGCTTGCTGCCATTTCTATCGCAGAGTAGATGTGATTTTCATGGGAATGAACACCGCCCGGAGACATTAGTCCCATGATGTGGACTGCTTTTTGAGATTTTACTGCTGTATCAATCGCTTCAACTAGAGCTGGTGTTTGTGAAAACTCACCATCGGCGATGGACTTAGTGATTCGGGTCAAATCTTGGTAAACCACTCGACCTGCCCCAATATTGGTGTGGCCGACTTCTGAGTTGCCCATCTGTCCATCAGGTAAACCTACATCAAGACCTGAAGCAGAGATGAGTGTATTAGGATAACCGGCTAGTAGATTGTCGATGACTGGTGTTTTAGCGTTTGCAATAGCATTATGTGCGGCATCTTCTCGATGACCATAGCCGTCCAAAATAACAAGAGCCAATGGTTTCTTAGCTGACATAGTGATGTCCTCATCCAATTCATAGTAACTTAGGAAACAAAATTAGCGTAATTTTACTACACTTTTAAGCCAAAACTGTAGGTAAAGATCAAAGATTATCGGGTTGTTTGTGTTGTTATCTTTCAATTCTTTACCTATTAAGGTTTTAGCAAGTCATAGTTTCCTGTTTGTAAGCTTATTGTCGTCAATTATGAGTGAATATAAAGCTGTTATTAGCGATTATTCTGATAGCCATTAGTTAATGATCATAACTTCCTTGAGTAAGGCTATGATAGCCCTTGCCAATGTAGCAGTATGGTGTTGGTTTGGTTTTTGTTAATAGGCTTCTAAAATAATTACTGCTGTGTAAATAACAAATAACCCTAAAATACCGAGTAGGGCGCCCGTTTTTGCCATATCTTTACCTTCAATAAACCCAGTTGAATAAGCCAGTGAATTTGGGGGCATAGAATTTAACCTTAAAGGTCAACATGGCTTTAGCATAAAGTATCTCAGTATTGGGGTTTTAGACGTGGATAGGAATTTGAATACTCAATGATGATCTTTTAATCTGAGTTTGTTTTGAGTCAAAAAAGCCCTGAAAATCAGGGCTGTCATATGAGATATATATTTTTTAATCTGTTTCAAGACCAGAAGCGAATGGCGTTCCCATTATCGTTGAGTGGCCGGTAGCCATAGAATCATCGAACTTAATAGAGTTTTTCGCAAATAGATTGATTACCGTTGAGCCTAACTTAAACCGCCCCATTTCCTGCCCTTTTTTAAGTACTACGGCTTTGTCGCCCGTGTTTGGATAATCCCATTTATACACGCTATTACCACGTGGTGGAGTGATGGTACCAGCCCAGACTTGCTCAATACTGCCAACAATTGTAGCTCCGACTAGTACTTGTGCAATAGGGCCAAACTCGGTATCAAAAATGCTTACAACACGCTCGTTACGGGCAAATAAATTAGGGACATTTTCTGCCGTGAGAGGATTCACTGAAAATAGGTCACCTGGTACGTATATCATTTGACGCAAGGTACCGTCACATGGCATATGAACTCTGTGATAATCACGTGGTGAAAGATAAAGAGTTGCAAAGTCACCACCAAAAAATTCTGTCGCTAATTTAGCATCCCCTCCAAGTAGCTCTTGAGCAGTGTACTTATGCCCTTTAGCTTGAATAAGTTTGCCATCTTGGATCGGCCCAAATTGGCTAACGCAAGCATCAGCAGGGTGAGTAATAGTATTTTCCTGAGAGGAAATTGGCCGTGAACCTTCTTTTAGCTCACGAACAAAAAAGTCGTTAAAGGTCTTAAAATGCTTAGGATCTGAGTGCTTTGCCTCATCCATATTGACATTGTATTGTTTGATAAACCAGCGAATGACGCTTGTTGTTAGACCACCAGCTCTGGCTGACGCCAGTTTTCCGATGAAACGTGTCAAACCGTGTTGAGGGATCCAATACTGTAGTCCAACTTTGATTTTATCCATTGTTATATATTCCAATGCTAACTAAATATTTGTTTACTTTGGGGCGTGAGATATTACTGAATTTTGCCAATAAAGTCAGTATTCTCAATGCTGAATTTCGCCTTAAAGATCCGCTTTTTTGTTACGCGAATATTGACGGTTGGCTTTAACCTCCCCCATGCTTTCGAGAATGCGGTGGTAATTTTCGAATCTGGTATTACTTACTTCACTCTTATCGACGGCCTCACGCAATGCGCATCCTGGATCATCCTTGTGCTTGCAGTCACGGAACTTGCAATTGCCTAGGTAGGGACGAAATTCAATAAATGCTTTAGTCACTTCTTCTGCTGCTAAGTGCCATAAACCAAATTCTCGAACCCCAGGAGAATCAATCAAATCACCACCAGTTGGAATATGGTAAAGGCGAGAAGCCGTAGTGGTGTGCTGGCCCAATCCGGAATTTTCAGACACTTCACCTTCTTCGACATTAAACTCTGGCATTAAAGCATTGACTAAGCTTGATTTCCCTACTCCCGATTGGCCAACAAATATATTGACACGATCTTTTAGCTTAGTTTCAAGATCGGCTATACCTTCGCCATTCTCTTTACTTACAAATAAAACTTCATAGCCAATGTGTTGGTATTTTTCTAACGATTGATGATACAGAACACGTTTCTCATCTTCTAGGAGATCAACTTTATTGAGGACAAGTAGTGGAGCAATATTAAGCGTCTCTGCTGCGACTAAGTAGCGATCGATGATATTGAGAGAAAGTTCTGGTAGCACTGAAGACACGATAACCATCTGTTCAACATTAGCAGCTACAGGTTTTAAACCATCGTAGTAATCTGGACGAATTAGAACTGAGCTACGAGGTTCGACCGCTTCCACTACTCCGTTAATACCTTCCATCGACTCTAATCCTGGTCTCCAGATGACGTTATCGCCAGATACCAGTGTCTCAATACCACGGCGTAAGTTACAACGATGCACTGTGCCATTTTCAATATCCTCAATATCAGCGTGTTGACCGAAACGAGTAATCACAAGGCCTTTTTGAGTAGCGCCCAGCATAGATTCCTCCCACTGAAAGGCATCTTCTTTCGACAATTTTCTTTTTTGATTGCTTCGTACTCGTCGAACTTGACCTTTGGTTAATTTTTTCTTTTTTGCCACAATTCTCTACTTAACTATATTCATCTAGGTGATCCTTAGGTTTTCTATCTTGAGGATCAGAATTTGGGTATAGTACCTTTTTTAGCATAAAACCAATAGGCAACGATTTATGTCCTTTAGCGATCAAAATTTAATTTGGATTGATCTGGAAATGACAGGTTTAGACCCCGAAACCCATAAAGTCATTGAAATTGCTACTATCGTCACCGATAGTGAATTGAACATTCTAGCTCAAGGGCCAGTACTTGCCATTCATCAGTCCGAACAAGAATTGGCGAAGATGGATGAGTGGTGTACCAGAACACATACAGGTAGTGGCTTAGTCGCACGAGTTCGTGCCAGTAAAGTGACAGAACAAGAGGCAATAAATCAGACCGTCGAGTTTTTAGGTAAGTGGGTTCCTAAAGGTGCCTCACCTATATGTGGCAATAGTGTGGGCCAAGATAGACGTTTTCTCTATAAGCACATGCCAGAACTTGAAGAGTATTTTCATTACCGATATGTAGATGTCAGTACAATAAAGGAGTTGACCCGCCGTTGGGATCATCAAGTATTGAGTGGCTTTTCTAAGTCTGGGAGTCATCTGGCGTTAGACGATATACAAGAGTCTATTGCTGAGTTGAAGTATTATCGTCAAACTATTTTCAAAATATAACTCGTATGGTTTTCCAAATGTGATGTGGTATTTTAGAGACCGAATAAAGACAGGAACACTTTGTTTTGTGTTCTTTTTCATCAAACAGAAAAAAAAACGGCTTTTTTTACTGTAAGGACTTGCATCACAAAAAAATGCTCTTATAATTCGCAGCCCAACACGACGTAAACGTTGTGAATGCGACACTGGCTCAATTGGTTAAGCACAACCTTATCAAGGTTAAAGTCACACCTTTCTAATATGAATAGTGAACCTAAAGTGTCGCTCTGGTAAGTAGGAATCATCATACTTTATTTGATGAACACGGACGCGGGGTGGAGCAGTTTGGTAGCTCGTCGGGCTCATAACCCGAAGGTCGTCGGTTCAAATCCGGCCCCCGCAACCAATTCTCTTTTTTGAGAACATGCGACACTAGCTCAGTTGGTAGAGCGCAACCTTGCCAAGGTTGAGGTCACGAGTTCGAACCTCGTGTGTCGCTCCAGATACACAAGCAGTCATCATGCTTAAAATGATGAATACGGACGCGGGGTGGAGCAGTTTGGTAGCTCGTCGGGCTCATAACCCGAAGGTCGTCGGTTCAAATCCGGCCCCCGCAACCAATTAAAAAGTGGTATGATTTTCTAAGCCGTTGGGCTAAGTTTTTCATAAAACTCGCTAAGGCCACTGATTAAAATCAGGCCCTTCAGATAAACAAGCGTCATCATGCTTAAAATGATGAATACGGACGCGGGGTGGAGCAGTTTGGTAGCTCGTCGGGCTCATAACCCGAAGGTCGTCGGTTCAAATCCGGCCCCCGCAACCAATTTAAAGGTGTTATGAATTGCTGGCTCGTCAGGTTCTGCTATCCATAATACCTGCGAAGGTCATTGATTTATGTTTGTCCTCGCAACTCTCTTTTTAGAATATGCGACACTAGCTCAGTTGGTAGAGCGCAACCTTGCCAAGGTTGAGGTCACGAGTTCGAACCTCGTGTGTCGCTCCAGATACACAAGCAGTCATCATGCTTAAAATGATGAACACGGACGCGGGGTGGAGCAGTTTGGTAGCTCGTCGGGCTCATAACCCGAAGGTCGTCGGTTCAAATCCGGCCCCCGCAACCAATTTAAAGGTGTTATGATTTGCTAGCTCGTCGGGCTCAGCTATTCATAAGGCCCGCGAAGGTCATTGATTCATATCTGGCCCTAGCAACCAATTCTCTTTTGAGAACATGCGACACTAGCTCAGTTGGTAGAGCGCAACCTTGCCAAGGTTGAGGTCACGAGTTCGAACCTCGTGTGTCGCTCCAATTTATCGTTGCCATCGTTCTTAATGATGGAGAGTGCAACACTAGCTCAGTTAGTTGAGTGCAACCTGATCAAGGTTGAGGTAAAGGATGTTCTATTTGTGAACAAGTTACCTCGTGTGTCACTCCAGATATAGAAGCGGTTATCATACTTCAAGTGATAAATACGGACGCGGGGTGGAGCAGTTTGGTAGCTCGTCGGGCTCATAACCCGAAGGTCGTCGGTTCAAATCCGGCCCCCGCAACCAATTTTAAGGTGTTATGATTTGCTAGCCCATCGGTTCAGCGACTCATAAAACCCGCGGAAGTCATTGACTATATCTGGCTTCCGAAGACAATTATCTTTTGAAAATATACGAAACCAGTTCCGTTATTTGAGTGCCGTCTTGTCAGTTGAGGTCATTCTCTTCTGATTTATGATTAGTAAACCTCGTATATTGAACCAAACTTCCCTTTGACTAGGTGCTTAAATAGCGCAGGTCACCGCTCTTTTTTAATGCTGTGAAGCAAAACTCATCAAATTTAGAAGTCCTCTGTTTAGGCTTTGTAAAAGATATAAGTAAAGATCGCTATAGGATGCTGTAGTATGGCAAAGGCCTCGGGTTAACTGTATTTTTTAAAAGTGTTAACAGACTTATCCACATATTATTAATTGTGGATAAAGTGGTGAGTAACCTGATTATTTTCTGATTTATAGGGAAGTCTAATATGATCTTCAGTTTGATGGAGTTTTATCTTTAATTCTAAAAATGATGATAAGTTCTTGTATATAAAGATATTTGCTGTATTTAATGCTGTTTTATAAAGCTACTTGCTTGATCATTATCTAATTGTTCTTTGATCTTGGTCATTGGATGTAAATGTGATTAACTTCTGCATCTAGAAGAAAAAAAGTAATCATATTTTGCTTTTTCCACATTTTATGTCTTTAGACCTATGTCAAGTTTTTACCTTTGGAGTGATGAAAATTTTACGCGTCTCTGGGAAGTCCTTTTTTCACTATTCTTATTAGCCTATCTAGCTTAGTTGAAGATGCAGGGATTTGTGTGATTTGTTGCTCAATTGCCCAATCAATATGCTCATCAAGTACATCATTTATGCCATATCGTTGCTCGAGTGCATCAATAATATTAGCCGAATATGGTGCATTGCCCATTGCAATCGATAAATTTCTTAACCATTGAGTATGACCTATCCGACGAATTGCAGAGCCTTCCATATTTTTGAGAAAGGTATTTTCATCCCAAGAAAAAAGCGTAATGAGATCGGGTGATGATAAAGCTTTTTTGCGATGAAAGTCTTCCTCTTGAGTCAATTCAGCGAAACGATTCCAAGGGCAGACGAGTTGGCAGTCATCGCAGCCATATATACGATTGCCGATTGCCTTACGAAATTCTTCAGGGATAATGCCATTAAACTCTATGGTCAAATAAGAAATACAGCGCCGTGCATCTACCACCCCGTCTGAAATAATAGCCTGAGTCGGGCAAGAGGTTCGACAAGATGAGCACTTTCCACAGTCTCCCTGATGAGGTGGATCAATAGGCAGTGGTAAGTCAACGAGTAACTCGCCTAAGAAGAACCAAGAGCCACAATCTTTATCGAGAATAAGCGAGTGCTTACCAGTCCAACCTAAACCTGCTTTTTGTGCAAGCGGACGCTCTAATATGGGAGCAGAGTCAACAAAGGGCCGGTAACCATATTGTCCTACCTCTTGTTCGATTTTTTGCCCGAGTTTTTTTAGCTGCTTACGGATTAATTTATGATAGTCTCGACCAAGTGCGTAACGACTGATGTAGGCATGATTTGGCTCTGCAAGGTTGGTTGCAAACTGAGCTTCTGGAGGAAGGTAGTCCATGCGAACACTGATTACTCTTAAAGTACCTGGAAAAAGTTCTTCGGGTCTTGCCCGCATCATTCCATGGCGTGCCATCCAATCCATATCACCATGATAACCAGCGTTCAGCCAGTTTTTTAAAGCTGTCTCGTGCTCTCGTAAGTCTATATCACAAATACCAGCCTGCTGAAAGCCGAGCTCATTTGCCCAGACTTTGATCTTGTTTGCTAGCTCTTGATAGTTCATGCTTATGACTCAGTAGAGTGGGGAGCGGATTTTAACGGATCTTTTTTATTGAATCTAGCAGCCAAAATAAAGAATTCATGCCAGAATAACAAGAATTTGGCTTTTACTTACACAACAGGCCTTGTCTGATAAATCCAACCCAGTTTACTATTCTTAGTTCTTTTATTTTCATATAGCCACCTAGTAGAGATTGATCTTCATGACCACAAAACAGTTTGCCCTTAAAGACGAACTTGCCACCATTCAGCTTGGGGCACTATTGGCAAATTTATGTACTCAGCAAACAACAATCTATTTACATGGGGACTTGGGAGCTGGTAAAACGACGTTTAGTCGAGGTTTTGTTAGGGCACTTGGGCATTCTGGTAATGTAAAAAGCCCAACTTACACCCTGGTTGAGCCATATGAATTAGGATTGTGGCAGGTTTACCATTTTGATCTATATCGTTTATCGGATCCTGAGGAGTTAGAATTTATGGGGATTCGGGACTATTTTACCTCTGATGCGATTTGTTTGGTGGAATGGCCAGAGAAAGGGCAAGGGCTACTACCTCATGCAGATTTAGATATTGTGTTAACTTATGATGGTGAGCAACGCAAAGTAGATATCGTTGCCAACAGTAATTATGGTTATCAATTAGTTGAACAGTTGGAGTTATGACAATCAATAAATTCTCTAAGTTTGTCTGCGCTTTTGGGCTTTTCATGTTGCCTATATTCGCATGGGCAAATGCGTTAGAAGGAGTACGTGTTTGGCCATCTCCTGATGAAACGCGAGTTGTAATCGATCTTTCCTCAGAGGCAGAATTCAGCTATTTCTCACTCAGCAGCCCTCAAAGGCTGGTTGTGGATCTTAAACAGACAAGTTTAAGTACTAAGTTGCCGATTAATGTTACTGATAGCCCTATTTTAAAGAAGGTTCGACAGAGCTCCCCTCCAGAAAGGGGGACTTACCGTTTGGTTCTTGAATTAAAAAAACGTATTACCCCTCAGTTGTTTAAGCTTGCGCCAACTCCTGGAGGCCAATATGGTCATCGTTTAGTTATTGATATGCCTCATGGAACGATATCATCTTCTGCAAAAGTGACGTCGAAATCTATTACGCCCCAGGTGAGTCGTGATGTATCACAGTTACACGGGACGGCTGATATTGTTGTTGCAATTGATGCAGGGCATGGAGGAGAAGATCCCGGCTCTATAGGTCCTTCACGCAAATATGAAAAACATGCAACTCTCGCAATCTCGAAGAAAATTGCAGATCAGATAAATGCTGTTCCGGGTATGAAAGCAGTATTAACTCGCCGTGGTGATTATTTTGTTAACCTTAATAAGCGTTCTGAAATTGCCCGAACGAACAAAGCGCATTTGTTGGTGTCGGTACATGCTGATGCCTTTAGTTCTCCTCAGCCACGCGGTGGCTCAGTATTTGTACTTAATACCCGTCGAGCTAATTCAGAAATTGCCCGCTGGGTTGAGAATCACGAAGAACAGTCTCAACTACTTGGTGGGGCAGGTGAAGTACTTGCGAAGAATAATAGCGATAAAAACATCAGTCAAACATTGCTGGATTTGCAATTTAGTCACTCTCAAAAAGAGGGCTATAAGGTTGCCACTCATCTTCTCAAAGAGATGGGAAGTGCGGGTATTAAATTACATAAAAGGAATCCTGTTAATGCGAGTTTGGCTGTATTGAAGTCTCCGGATATTCCTTCGGTATTAGTAGAAACGGGGTTTATTTCTAACCCGACAGAAGAAAAGTTACTATTTCAACGTAGTCACCAAGACAAACTGGCACGAGCATTGGCTAAAGCGATTGTTCAGTATTTTGAAGCGAGCCCCCCTGAAGGTACTTTATTTGCCAATCGAGGTAAATCGATTAAACACAAAGTTCAACGCGGTGAATCGCTTTCTGTTATTGCCAAAAAATATGGGACGACTACTCGGGTTCTTATGCAGTCTAATAAGCTAACAAGTACAAGTTTGGCGGTAGGACAGCGATTGACAATACCGGGAGCCAAAGGTTCTGTGCCAGTACCTCGACTTAGTAATCCTGTTGAAACGAAAACAATTACTCACAAAGTCGCAAAAGGTGAATACCTAGGTAAAATAGCGACAAGGTATAAGGTCTCTGTTACTGACATTAAACGAGAAAACAAATTACGCACTGATACACTCAAGTTGGGCCAGAAATTGCGTATTACTGTGAGTATGAAGGACCAACCTCTGAAAAAGCACAAAGTTAAACGTGGAGAATTTCTCGGTAAAATAGCCCGGCAATATGGTGTTGGTGTTAGCGTGATCCGTCAAGCGAACAATTTACGCTCTGATACACTCGCCGTTGGGCAGGTACTCATTATTCCCAATAGACCCTAGTATGACTATTAAGATTTTGCCAGCTCGACTGGCTAACCAGATTGCTGCAGGAGAAGTTGTTGAAAGACCTGCATCCGTTGTTAAAGAGCTAGTGGAAAATAGCCTAGACTCTGGTGCTACTCGTATCGATGTAGATATCGAAAAGGGAGGTTCAAAGCTTATTCGTGTTAGGGATAATGGTAAAGGTATTGCTAAAGAAGAGTTGAGCTTGGCTTTGAGTCGCCATGCGACATCCAAAATTGACTCTCTCGATGATCTTGAAGCGATTATGAGCTTAGGTTTTCGAGGTGAAGCTTTAGCGAGTATTAGCTCTGTATCACGTTTAACCCTTACGTCTCGAACGGTCACTCAAGAGCAGGCTTGGTCAGCTTATAGCGAGGGGCGAGACATGCAGGTGAAATTGCAGCCAACGGCACATCCTATTGGGACTACAGTTGAAGTTTTAGATGTATTTTTTAATACCCCAGCTCGGCGCAAGTTCCTTCGTACTGAAAAAACTGAGTTTACTCACATTGACGAGCTACTAAAGCGTATTGCTTTGAGTCGCTTTGAAGTAACAATCAACCTTAGGCATAATGGTAAGATTGTTAAGCAATATCGAGCTTCCCAGACAAAGGTGCAAGAAGAGAAACGCATTGCCGCTGCTTGCGGTAGTGCTTTTGTACGTAACATGCTTAATATTGAACTGGAGCATAACGGACTTAAATTGCATGGATGGATCACAACTCCAGATGGTGCACGACAGCAAAGTGATCTTCAATATTGTTACGTAAATGGCCGTATGATGCGTGACAAACTTATTAATCATGCAATACGGCAAAGTTATCAAAATACGTTACGTCCAGAGCAATTTGCAACTTATGTGTTGTTTATTGAGTTAGAGCCTAAGCAAGTCGATGTCAATGTCCATCCAGCTAAACATGAGGTTCGCTTTCATCAAGCTCGCTTAGTTCATGATTTTATTTACCAAGCGCTCAGTGATGCTTTAGCCCAAACTACTCACATTGAAAAGCCACATATTAATGTTGCTGCCTTTTATGAGAACAAACCATCACATATAGATAGCGTGAATGTCAGTAATAAAATAGATGACTCTTCAGTGGTTTGCGACTCACCTTGCATTACAATTGAACCAATACCTAGCTATACACATCAAACTAACGCTGAAAAGGAGAACGCCTTTGCAGGAAGTTCTGGCCAGATTCGTGAAGCTAGTAACGTAAATGATTGGCTTAATAATGGTGAGGGAGCAAGAGGGAAATCCTCTGCTAAGAAGCAATTTGGAGAGTCTCCCCCAAGTAAAAAAAATGTTGAGGCCTATACTCAGCTACTTAAAAACCCGATAACAGATAATGTATGTCGATTTGACGCGCTCAGTGAAACTGGACATCAGGCAGAAACGATACCTGCTAATGTGTTTGATGAAACTATTGAGGCATTAGGAAAGGCTATTTGTATGACGGATGGTCAGTATGTGTTAATGGGCGATAACAAGGGGGTGAGAATAGTCTCACTTGTTCAAGCGGAGCGTATACGTATTAAAGGCCAACTTAATGTCCATGAAGGCAGTTTGAAAAGTCAGCCCTTACTTGTTCCTTTGTCACTAACCTTGAGTTCATCTCAAATCTTGGTTGCTGAGCAAATTATGCCCATGCTGGCCCGTCTCGGTATTGAGATAAGGCAACGTAATTCTTCTTCCTTGATGGTGATGGGGGTGCCCCAACCTCTTCGACAGCAAAACTTACAACAACTGTTACCGGATCTGTTATCTTACGCCGCTGCGATGTCAGAGAGAGAGCAAAATTTGCATCTACAGGAACTTTCTGACTGGTTAACCACTCAAATCACTCAGGTAAAAAGTGCCTACACTTTGTCGGAAGCTATTCACATCGTTGCGGATATTGAGCAGCTTTGGCAAGGTAGTTTGCCTCTCGACGATCGTACTTTTGTGTGTCCTGTTGATTTCTCTTCAATCACAGCAGCGATGAAATTATGAAACAAGACTTACCCTTGGCTATTTTTTTAATGGGGCCAACTGCATCAGGCAAAACAGAGTTAGCTATTCGGCTACGAAAGAAATTCCCAGTTGAAATTATTTCTGTCGATTCCGCTCTCATCTATAAAGGTATGGATATAGGAACGGCTAAACCTGATAGCGGTGAACAGGTGCAAGCGCCACATCGCTTAATTGATATTTTAGATCCTGGAAAATCTTATTCAGCTGCAGATTTTCGTCGCGATGCGCTTATGGAAATGCATGAGATTTCGCAGCAAGGCAAAATACCTCTGTTGGTTGGAGGCACAATGCTCTATTACAAAGCGTTATTGGAAGGTTTGTCACCGCTACCGGCTGCAAATCCTGAAATCCGTCAGCAAATTGAGCGAGAGGCATTGACGCAAGGATGGAATATACTGCACGATCAACTCAAACAAGTAGACCCTATCTCTGCTGAGCGCATACACCCTAATGATCCTCAAAGATTGTCGCGGGCATTGGAAGTGTATAGAATTTCGGGTAAAACATTAACGGAACTAACTGAGACGAAGGGTGATAGTCTTCCGTATAAAGTTAGGCAGTTTGCAATAGCTCCCAAGGAAAGGTCTGAGCTCCACCGTCGCATTGAGTTGCGATTTGACCAGATGATGAAAGCAGGATTTGAGGATGAAGTCAGGGCTTTGTATGCTCGAAAAGATCTTCATCCTGATCTTCCTTCTATTCGTTGTGTGGGTTATCGTCAGATGTGGGACTATTTGGATGGAAGTGGTACACTAGACGAAGCTATTTTTAAGGGCGTTTGTGCTACCCGCCAGTTGGCCAAGCGACAGATCACCTGGTTACGCAGCTGGGATGAACTAACTTGGTTAGATAGCGAAAACATAGAACAAGCTTTGGAAACCGTATCAAATACCATAGTGTCTGATGGTTTTAGCTGTGTATAATGTGATCGCTTTTGCGTGAATGCACCTTGCAAAAGATTCGTTACTTGAAATTTGACCTTAAAGCCATCATAACAAGTAACGTCAGGGTGTTTTTTATTCGTTTAGCTCAGATGCAAAGGCGCACCTAGTTTTTCGCGCACCACTAGCTAAATAACTAGAACAAAATTACAAAATAAGGAAAATAAAATGGCTAAGGGGCAATCTCTTCAAGACCCATTCTTAAATGCATTACGTCGTGAACGTATTCCAGTATCGATCTATCTAGTAAACGGAATTAAATTACAAGGTCAGATAGAGTCTTTCGATCAGTTTGTTATATTGTTGAAAAACACAGTAAACCAAATGGTATATAAACACGCTATATCTACGGTTGTCCCTGCTCGCCCGGTTAGCCACCATAGTGCCGAACGCCCTCAGGGTAGTGAGCGTCAACCAGAAAAATCAGAAGACTAATACTCTGAAACTAATTAATAATTTTACTTTAAGGAGTTGATTGCTTGTTTGACCGTTATGAATCCGGGGAGCGAGCCGTACTTGTTCATATCAACTTCACGCACGAAGGGGAGTGGGAAGATCTCAGCGAATTTGAAATGTTGGTTTCTTCTGCTGGTGTATCTAGTCTACAAGTTGTAACTGGGAGTCGTCAGTCACCACACCCTAAATACTATGTTGGTGAAGGTAAGGCTCAGGAAATTGCGCAAGTTGTGCAAATGTCGGGCGCGAATATTGTCATGTTTAACCATGCCCTTTCTCCTGCCCAAGAGCGTAATCTAGAATCCTTGTGTAAATGTCGAGTACTTGATCGAACCGGTCTTATTTTAGATATATTTGCCCAGCGAGCACGAACTCATGAAGGTAAATTACAGGTTGAGCTTGCTCAACTTCGTCATATATCAACTCGACTGATACGTGGTTGGACCCACCTTGAAAGACAAAAAGGTGGTATTGGTTTACGTGGGCCGGGTGAAACTCAGTTAGAAACTGACCGACGGTTGTTGCGTGATCGTATCAAAGCTATTTTGCGTCGTCTTGATAAAGTCGCAAAACAACGAGAGCAAGGCCGCAGAGCTCGAAGCCGAGCACAAATCCCAACAATATCTCTTGTAGGCTATACCAATGCTGGTAAGTCGACCATGTTTAACTGTATTACTGATGCTGGTGTGTATGCAGCAGATCAGTTGTTTGCTACTTTGGATCCGACATTGAGGAAAATTGACCTTGTCGATGTGGGGCCAGCGATTTTAGCTGATACAGTTGGTTTTATCCGGCATTTACCTCATGATTTGGTTGCGGCTTTCAAGGCAACACTACAAGAAACGCAAGAAGCTGACATTTTGTTACATGTTGTCGATGCCAGTGATGAGCGTTTTCATGAGAATATTGATGCTGTTCACGAAGTACTAGAAGAAATCGATGCTCATGAGGTTCCGGCTCTTCTGGTGATGAATAAAATTGATAACCTTGAATCTCAACGTCCGCGTATTGAACGTGACGAAAATGGGGTTCCTCGTGCCGTTTGGGTATCGGCTATGGAAGGTGTTGGTATTAAACTGTTATTTGACGCGTTGACTGAACGATTGGCAAGTCAGATGGTTCAATATCACTTACGTATACCCCCTCTTTATCAAGGGCGCATGCGTAGCACATTTTTCCAAATGAAATGTATTCAACGAGAAGACTATGATCAGGACGGTAACTTGTTGATTAATGTTAGAATGCAACAGGTTGACTGGTCTAGACTAGAGAAAAGAGAAGGGGCAGTTTTTCGTGACTTTATAGTTACTTAAATGACTGCTACAGTATAACGTCATATCAAATGATGGAGCTTTCTAATGGCGTGGAATGAGCCTGGTAATAACAACGGCAACAATGGCCGCGATAACGACCCTTGGGGTAATAATAATCGTGGTAATAAAGGTGGCCGCGATCAAGGACCGCCAGACTTAGACGAAGTCTTTAATAAACTGAGTCAGAAATTGGGTGGAAAGTTTGGTGGTAAAAAAGGTGGCAATGGGTCGTCTATCGGTGGCGGTGGGGGCGGTGCACTGGGTTTCGGTGTAATCGCAGTTATCGCTATCGCTATTTGGTTCTTTTCTGGTTTTTACACCATTGGTGAAGCCGAGCGTGGTGTCGTATTACGCCTCGGTAAATATGATGGTCAGATTGTCGATCCCGGCCTGAACTGGCGGCCACGTTTTATTGACGAAGTGACAGCAGTTAATGTTCAAGCGATACGCTCTTTGCGTTCCTCTGGTCTTATGCTGACCAAAGATGAAAACGTGGTGTCTGTAGCTATGGATATTCAGTATCGAGTGGCAGATCCGTACAAATATCTATACCGTGTGACTAATGCTGATGATAGTTTGCGTCAGGCGACTGACTCAGCCTTGCGTGCTGTAATCGGTGACTCTCTGATGGATAGTATCTTAACTCGTGGGCGCTTGTTAATCAGACAAAATACACAAGTTACGCTAGAAGATATCGTGGATGGTTATGATATGGGTATTGAAGTTGTTGCTGTGAACTTTGAAGATGCTCGTCCGCCAGAAGAAGTCAAAGATGCATTTGATGATGCGACAGCTTCGCGCGAAGATGCTCAGCGATTCAAACGTGAAGCAGAAGCGTACCAAAACGATATTATCCCTAAGGCAAAAGGCCGTGCGGAGCGTTTACTTAAAGAGGCGCAAGGTTATAGTGAGCGAGTGGTTAATGGGGCTTTGGGTCAAGTTGCTCAGTTTGAGAAGCTCTTACCAGAATACCAAGCAGCTCCTGATGTAACACGTAATCGTCTTTACCTAGATACAATGGAAAAGGTGTATGCAAATACGTCTAAGGTACTAATTGATTCTGAATCGAGTGGTAATCTTCTGTATCTACCTATCGATAAGTTAAGAGATGGACAATCTACGTCGAAGAAACGCTCAATCAAAGAGACTTCGACCTATGATCAGATTGAATTGGAGCCTCAATTGAACAATAAGAGTACTGATTCATCACAGCGTTCTACATCACGTCAAGGGAGATATTAATCATGCGTAAATTAATGATCCCTGTATTAGTATTTGCTTTAGTTCTGATGCTAATGTCATTGTTTGTGATCCCTGAAGGTGAGCGTGGTATCGTTATTCGTTTCGGACGTGTACTGAAAGATAACAATGAAATTGCTCGTATTTATGAACCAGGCTTACACTTCAAAATGCCATTGTTTGATAAAGTCAAAACGCTAGATGCGAAAATCCAAACCATGGATGGCCGTTCAGATCGCTTTGTGACTTCTGAGAAAAAAGATGTTCTTATCGATTCCTATGTTAAATGGCGTATTGAAGACTTTGGCCAGTTTTACTTAGCGACAGGTAGTGGTGATGCTGGTACAGCTCAAACGCTGCTGGGCCGTAAAGTGACAGATGTACTTCGTTCTGAGATTGGTGCGCGTGAAATCAAACAGATTGTATCTGGTCCACGAAATACCGATATCCTTCCAGACAGTGCAGATAGCGAAGAGGTAACAACTGAAGCGGCTAAAGAAGCGCTTGAAGTCGATGGTGAGCGTGACATCATTATGAAAAATGTTCTTAATGGAACACGTAAAGATGCGATGGAAGATTTGGGTATCCATATTGTGGATTTCCGTATGAAGAAAATAAATCTCCCGGATAGTATCAACCAGTCAATTTACAACCGCATGCGTGCTGAACGTGAGTCGGTAGCTCGTCAGTTTCGCTCTCAAGGTCGTGAGCAAGCTGAAGTCATTCGCGCTCAGGCTGAGCTAGAAGTTGCGACTATTTTAGCAGAGGCTGACAAAACCGCTCGAGTAACTCGAGGTGGGGCGGATGCTGAGGCTGCGAAAATTTATTCTGGTGCATATACCAAAGACCCTGAATTTTATAGCTTCTTGCGTTCGTTAAGTGCTTATGAACAGTCTTTCAGTGATAAGAGCGATATTTTGGTCTTAGATCCAAATAGTGAGTTCTTTAAGTACATGAACACAGCTTCAGGTATTGCTACTAAGTAGATGTATAGTAAGTATTTTAAAGGCTCCTCTATGGAGCCTTTCTTTTTTGAGGTAAGGCTTATGTCTAATTCATTATGGTTGGCAATGGGGTTAGTTTTAATTGTCGAAGGCTTAGGGCCTTTGATTGCTCCTAATGGTTGGCGCAATATGGTACGTCAGCTCAGTGAGCAACAAGACCACCAGTTACGAAGAATTGGTGGATGTTTAGTGGTCGCAGGAATTGTTATTGCTTACGTCTTTAGTTAATAACTAGTAATGAGGAGGTGGCGTTTCTTCAGAAGGGTCTGCCAAATCTGAAGTGTCGAAGTTTTTTATTTTACCGACGACATATTTCATCTGATCCTTCATTTTTGAGATTAATAACTGCTGTTGGCTCAGGGCTTCATTGAGTGACTCTAATGTTTGTTCTTGAAAAGCGAGTTGGCACTCTAGATCGTTAACACGGCTTTCCAGTTGTTCTATGTACTTTTCTGTCATGATTAATAGTCTACGTTCCAAGCTTGAGCGATTCCAGCAGATGAACCCGATATCACTCTATTTTGATCATCAAAAGCCGCATCATACACTACCGCACGTGGAGGGCGAGTATCTTTTAGTGGTTCAGCTTCAAATCCATCGATTCTCTTACCTGTTTTAGAGCCCCAAACCATAATTCGACTTGATGGGGTTCCAGTAACAAGATATTGGCCGTCATCTGAAAAACGTGCGGTTGAAAAAATAAGCTGGCGAGAAAAACTGCGTAATTTTGAGAGCTGTTTGCCAGTGCGTAGATCCCAGATGATAGCTTGATTTCCTCCGTCTGAGGTAAAAGCCAACAAACCATCTCTATGTAGTGCTACTCGATTGATACGTTGTTCATGTTTAAAGCTTTTGATAATCTGACCAGTGCGGGTGTCCCATAGGTAGGCGTTATGGTCATTGCCTCCTGATAGGGCAAATCGTCCGTTAGGTGATAGAGCGACGGAGTTGACTTTTTCTTTATGAGCAAGGAACTCTAGCCTTCTTCCGGTGACTAAGTTGACGTAGATGGCTTTGCCATTCGATAGGCCAAGCAAAATTTGCTCGCCATTACTGGCAATGTCAATATCGCGGATTAAACCATCAGATATGGACCATAGTCCCTGGGCCTGTGTCCAAGCAAGATCCCATACAGCAAAGTTTATTTGTGTTGCTGTGACTGCAAACCTGCCGTTATCTGAGATGCGAATTCGAGAAACGGTACTTGCTTGAGGATCTTGCTCACCTAATGAAGCAAGCTGTTTGTTTTCGTTGAGATCCCATAAAACCAGTTGGTGCTCTTTGGAGTACAATAGGGCAAACCGGGCATCTCGACTCAGTGCGAAACTGGTGGTACCAAGAGACTCAATGACCCATCGTTGATCATCTTTTGTAGAGAAAAAGCAACCATTTAACGTAGTGATGACAAACGTAAACAGCAGAGTGTGAAAAATAATTCGCATTAACTACAAAGATCCGCTTTAGTTAACGTTTAATTTAAACGCATATTGGTTATAGTGGTACAACATACTAGTATGCACCAGTCAAAAGTGTCGATTTGTGCACAAAGACAAATGGTTAGCCATCAATTGGAGAATTCAATGAAATCTATTTTTAAGGTGTCGCTGCTTGCAGCTACAGTAATGTTAGCAGTTGGCTGTCAAAAAGACGATGAAACAAAAGCAGATGCGACACCTGCAACCGAAGTTGTGAAAACGGTTGATTTTAAGACAGATGATGACAAAGCAGCATATGCAATTGGAGTTTCGTTTGCAAACTACCTAAACACTAGCCTAGATAAACCAAATGAGATTGGTATTAATCTAGACAAAGAAATGGTACTTAAGGGTATTGAACATGTGTTTGAAGGTAAGCCAGAGTTAAACGAAGAAGAAACTCGTATCGCTCTTGAGGCACTTGACAAGCGTGTTGCTGAGACGATGCAGAAGCAATCAGTAGAAAAAGCAGCTGAAGCGAAGAAAGCAGGTGATGATTTCCGTGCTGAGTTTGCTAAGCAAGACGGCGTCAAGAAGACTGATTCGGGTCTACTTTACCAAGTTGTGACTTCTACTAAAGGCGATCAGCCAAAAGATACTGACACTGTTCAAGTACATTATAAAGGTACACTTATCGACGGTACGCAATTCGATAGCTCGTATGATCGTGGTGAGCCAGCAACCTTTCCACTTAACCGTGTGATTTCAGGTTGGACTGAAGGTGTTCAACTTATGCCTGTTGGCTCAAAGTTCAAATTCGTTATTCCACCAGAACTTGCTTATGGCGAACAAGATACTCCGAGCATCCCTGCTAACTCTACGCTTGTGTTTGAAGTTGAGTTGCTGAAAATTGATAACGCAGAAGAAGTTGAGCAAGCGATTCAATAATCACCTTCTTTCAAATTTGAATAAAAGGCCTGACTTTTGTCAGGCCTTTTCATTTTGGGTATTCTTATTTTGTTAATAGTTTGTTCTAAATCACTAGATAGTATTGTTGCTAGATCTTCAATTCAAATTTTCTGATAAACTTACACCAATTTTTTGATTTTTCGCTTGAAGGCTTAAAAAGTGACAGCTACAGAAACAGTTAATACGGATATGTTACTTGAAATGGAATCTGTCAATGTGATGCCATTTAGTGAGCATGATAAAACTATTCTCAAATCTTACGAGGCAGTAGTCGATGGTATTGCTAGCCTGATTGGTCCATTTTGTGAAATCGTGCTGCACTCTTTAGAAGATCTTAATACATCGGCAATCAAAATTGCCAATGGCGAAAATACGGGACGTCAGGTCGGATCACCAATTACTGATCTTGCGTTAAAGATGCTGCGTGATATCGAAGGTTCAGAACGCAACTTCTCACGGTCCTACTTCACTCGTGCTAAAGGTGGAGTATTGATGAAATCAATTACAGTGGCTATCCGCAATGGTGAAAATCGTGTGATAGGTTTACTGTGTATTAATGTTAATCTTGATGCCCCATTTTCACAGGTACTGCAGTCTTTTATACCCACTGAAGAGGCTAAGCAAGCAGCGTCTTCTGTCAATTTTGCTAGTGATGTAGAAGAACTAGTAGACAAGACGGTTGAGCATACCATTGAAGAAATTAATACAGATAAATCAGTATCCAATAACACTAAGAATCGTCAGATCGTAATGGAATTATATGATAAAGGTATCTTTGATATTAAAGATGCTATTAACCGAGTGGCAGATAGGCTGAATATCTCAAAACACACGGTTTATCTGTATATCCGTCAGCGTAAAATAGAGGATGAAGACAATTGAGTTGCTTAACATACACCTTAGTGGTCAATGGAGCCGTTTATGGAGATCAGTCTGCACGTACGGCTTATCAGTTCGCCTGTAGCCTAATCAATAAAGGTCACCAGCTGGTGAGTGTATTTTTCTACCAAGATGGTGTTACCAACGGAACGGGCCTAAGTGTCCCAGCTAATGATGAGTTTGATCTTGCAAAAGGTTGGCAGGCACTAGCAGATAAGCATAATGTTCGTTTGGAAACTTGTGTGGCTGCTGCTCTGCGACGTGGTGTCATCAGTGAAGATGAAGCAAGTCAACATAACTTGGTGAAAAGTAATCTTGCTGAGGGGTTTCATCAAGCGGGATTAGGTAGCTTAGCTGAGGCAATGTTAACTCAAAGTAGAGTGGTACAATTTTGAGTAAGTTAACTTATTTGTTTAGAACCGCCCCACACGGGATCGCGTCCGGTCGAGAGGGGGTTGATGCTTTACTGGCTGCGTCCGCTTATTGTGACAATGTAGATGTGATTTTTATCGGAGATGGTGTTTATCAGTTGATGGCTGGTCAGCAAGCTGACAGTATTCTTAGCAAGAATTATTCACCCATGTTTAAGTTATTCGAATTGTATGACATTGAACAAGTGTTTGTGTGTGTGGAATCTTTGTCTGAGCGAGGTATTTTGCAGGCAGATTTGGTTATTGATGCCAAACGGTTAGATGTTGATGGTATCAAATCGCAGATCCATTGCTCAGATAAAATTCTCTCGTTTTAGGATTATCATGTTACATATTGTGAAGTCGATAACCGCACTAGAAGAAGTAAATAAAGTTTACTTGGATACTGATATTTTACTACTCATTCAAGATGCTGTGTATGCTGTAAACCCTTTACATCGTACTTACCCCTTACTAAAAACATTCAATACGCTAGTGCTAAAAAGTGATCTGGAAGCAAGAGGTATGCTTAATCGAGTGAGTCCATCGATTAATGTGGTTGATTACGAAGGTTTTGTTGACCTCACCGTTGAGCACGCCACGTCTCTAACTTGGGATTAACTCTGAGTATTGCTTGGTTCACTGAGCCATTTTTATCTATCAACATCGGAATTGGATAAAAAAGATTCGTATATTTCTTGACACACATCTCACTGCTGAATAGAATTTTGCGTCCCTAATTGTCTTTGATGATTGGGAATAGATTTTTCACAAAGCTTACTTTCAAGTAATTCAGGAGCTAGTTAATGGCAACTATTAACCAGTTGGTACGTAAGCCTCGTGCAAAGCAGGTTGTTAAAAGCAACGTGCCAGCACTAGAAGCGTGCCCACAAAAACGTGGTGTATGTACTCGTGTATATACTACTACACCTAAAAAACCTAACTCAGCACTTCGTAAAGTTTGTCGTGTACGTTTGACAAATGGTTTCGAAGTGACTTCGTACATTGGTGGTGAAGGTCACAACCTTCAGGAGCACTCGGTTGTTCTAATCCGTGGTGGTCGTGTTAAAGACCTTCCAGGTGTGCGTTACCACACTGTACGCGGTGCACTTGACTGTGCTGGCGTAAATGACCGTAAACAAGGTCGATCTAAGTACGGTGTGAAGCGTCCTAAGTCTTAATGCTCTTCTTTTTAGAAAGAAGCGTTAAGTAAGGCCAAACACCAAAAATTATTAATTTTTGAAGAAACTGTAAAGTTTTGGATAACCTGAAGAATAAGACAACGGAGAAATACCATGCCACGTCGTCGCGTCATTGGTCAGCGTAAGATCCTTCCAGATCCTAAATTCAAATCTGAATTGCTGGCAAAATTCGTTAACATCCTTATGGTTGACGGTAAAAAATCTACTGCAGAGAAAATTGTTTATACTGCACTAGAAACTATGGCTGAGAAATCTGGTAAAGATCACTTAGCTGTATTTGAAGAAGCTCTTGAAAATGTTCGCCCAGCGGTTGAGGTTAAATCTCGTCGTGTAGGTGGTTCAACTTACCAAGTTCCTGTAGAAGTGCGTCCAGTTCGTCGTAATGCACTTGCTATGCGTTGGATGGTTGAGGCTGCGCGCAAGCGTGGTGAAAAATCTATGGCTGCTCGTCTAGCTGCTGAAATGCTAGAAGCTGCAGACAATAAAGGTACTGCTGTTAAGAAACGTGAAGACGTTCACCGTATGGCAGAAGCGAACAAAGCATTCGCTCATTACCGTTGGTAATACCTTTCATTACCGCGAGATTCCTCGCGGTATAACTCTAGTTCCTATGCGTAAGCTTAGGAACTATTGCTATATCTAGAACAAAGAAAAACTGCTTAGAGCCAGTAATGATGCAACTAGGAATAGCAATAGTCCCTAATTCAAGAGGATTCAATCGTGGCTCGTAAAACACCTATTGAGCGCTACCGAAATATCGGTATTGTTGCTCACGTAGACGCAGGTAAAACAACCACAAGTGAACGTATTCTGTTCTACACTGGTCTTTCTCATAAAATTGGTGAAGTTCACGATGGTGCCGCCACCATGGACTGGATGGAACAAGAGCAAGAGCGTGGCATCACAATTACCTCAGCAGCGACAACAACTTTCTGGCGTGGTATGGAAGCTCAATTTCAAGACCACCGCATCAATATCATCGATACTCCAGGACACGTAGACTTTACTATCGAAGTGGAGCGCTCTTTGCGCGTACTTGATGGTGCTGTTGTTGTTTTTTGTGGTTCATCAGGTGTTGAACCTCAATCTGAAACAGTATGGCGTCAAGCGGACAAATACCATGTACCTCGTATGGTTTTTGTTAACAAAATGGACCGCGCCGGTGCAGATTTCTTACGCGTAATTGATCAAATTAAAAACCGCCTTGGTGCAACTCCTGTTCCCATCCAGCTTAATGTAGGAGCAGAAGAAGATTTTCAAGGCGTTATTGATCTTATCAAAATGAAGATGATCAATTGGAATGCAGCAGATCAAGGCACCACCTTCACTTATGAAGATATTCCAGCGGATATGATTGAGCTTGCCGAAGAATGGCGCAATAACCTTATTGAATCTGCGGCTGAAGCAAGCGAAGAGTTGATGGATAAATACCTTGAAGAAGGTGAATTATCAGAAGCTGAAATTAAACAAGCATTGCGTACACGTACACTTAATAACGAAATTGTACTGGCCACTTGTGGAAGTGCATTTAAGAACAAAGGCGTACAGGCGGTATTGGATGCTGTTGTTGAGTATCTTCCATCTCCAGTCGATGTACCTGCAATCAAAGGTGTTGATGAAAAAGATAACGAAGTTGAACGTCATGCAGATGACAATGAGCCGTTCTCAGCTCTTGCGTTCAAAATCGCGACAGACCCGTTTGTCGGTACGCTAACTTTTATGCGCGTATATTCGGGTGTGGTTAACTCTGGTGATGCCGTTTACAACTCAGTTAAACAGAAAAAAGAGCGTTTTGGCCGTATCGTACAAATGCACTCCAATAAGCGTGATGAAATTAAAGAAGTTCGTGCCGGTGATATAGCTGCTGCGATCGGTTTGAAAGATGTGACGACAGGCGATACTTTGTGTGATCAGCATCATAAGGTGATTTTGGAGCGTATGGAGTTTCCTGAGCCAGTAATTCAAATTGCTGTAGAGCCGCGTTCGGTTGCTGATCAAGAGAAAATGGGTGTTGCTCTAGGCAAACTAGCAGCAGAAGATCCTTCTTTCCGAGTAGAAACGGATGATGAAACAGGGCAAACATTGATTTCTGGTATGGGCGAGCTTCATCTAGATATCATTGTTGACCGTATGAAACGTGAATTCAGCGTTGACTGTAATGTTGGTAAACCTCAGGTGGCTTATCGAGAAACTATCCGCGGTAGTGCGGAAGTGGAAGGTAAATTTGTACGTCAATCTGGTGGTCGTGGTCAATACGGTCACGTATGGATTAAACTGGAGCCGTCTGAACCAGGTGAAGGTTTTGTCTTTGTTGACGAAATTGTGGGTGGTGTCGTTCCTAAAGAATACATCAGTTCGGTATCGAAAGGTATCGAAGAGCAAATGAACAGTGGTGTTCTAGCTGGTTACCCTGTGCTAGATATTAAAGCAACACTGTTTGATGGTTCATACCATGATGTCGACTCTAACGAGGTAGCGTTTAAGATCGCTGGCTCGATGGCATTCAAGAAAGGATCATTAGAAGCAAGCCCAGTGCTGCTTGAACCAATGATGAATGTTGAAGTAACCACCCCTGAAGATTGGATGGGTGATGTCGTTGGTGATTTGAATCGCCGTCGCGGCATGATCGAAGGTATGGATGAAGGCGTGGCGGGTATAAAGATCATTCGCGCCCAAGTACCTCTATCTGAAATGTTTGGTTATGCGACTGATTTGCGTTCTGCAACTCAAGGCCGTGCATCATACTCTATGGAATTTAATGAGTATGCTGAAGTGCCTAAGAACTTTGCAAACACAATCATTGCAGAGCGTGGTTACTAATAAAACGTATTAACCTTTAAAAATAGCAAGACTTTTTTGAAGATCAATACGTCCAAATATTGCGCTGACGAACGTTGGCGCATAAAATAGCAAATTCTGGCGCGTCGTGATCAATAACGTTCGCGGCGAATCATAACTAGGAAGGAACACGATCGTGTCTAAAGAAAAATTTGAA
>NZ_JAHKPM010000006.1 GCF_018860525.1 Vibrio hepatarius | reverse complement strand
CAGCAATGCTGGGGTTTTTCTATTTCTCCTTACAAAAAAGCTAAGATTATTCCAAGTTCTTGTGAACGTATTTTTGTATAAAAGGCACAACTTCAAATTCAAACCATGGATTACGCTTTAGCCAATGAGTATTGCAAGGTGAAGGGTGAAGGGTGAAGGGTGAGGTAGGGGTAGGTAATCCGGAGCCCATTTATGCCATGCACGAACAGTTTCAGTTAGGGTTCTTGGTTTATCATTTTAAGTAATGAGCTTGAGCATATTGCCCGACTAGTAGTGTCATACTGATATTGGGCAATAGTTTTAAAACATCATCGTGCCATAGTGGGGCGCATTCTTTTCGGGGTGGGAGGTCACCACTTTTACCTTTACCTGGGTAACATAGGCCCATCGGCATGATGGCAATTTTATTTGCGTCATAGAACGTCGATTCTTTAATATTCAGCCAGCTCCTTAACCTATCACCACTGGGTCATTCCATGGTATTCCCGTCTGGTGAACTTTTGTATCAGGTGCTTGACCTATGATCAGTAGTTTTGCCTTGCTACTGGCTTGAATAATAGGCCTAGCACCAAGAAGTAAATCTGGCTCACATAATCTGCATTGGCGAATTTCTTTTAGGAGTGCGTCAAGCATTAATAACCTCTTGTTAAATCAACTTGGTTAATTAATGTGAAACCATCACGCCAGCGTTGATAATTCTCTGCAAAAATCCCTATAACCTTGTCGGGAAAGCTAAGGGCGGCAATATGTGGTGTGATTGTGATATTTGGGTGGAGCCAGATTGGGTTGGATGCTTCTAGTGGCTCTTGTTCAAATACATCAAGAAATGCGTGTTGAATTGAGCGGTTTTGAAGTGCGCCAATTAGTCCCTTTTCGCAGACAGCATTGCCACGTCCGACATTAAACAACAACGTAGAGGTGCATTGAGATAAGCTACTTTCATTCAATATATGGTATGTTTGTGGTGTGCTGGGTAGCGTATTGACTATGATGTTAGTCCTTTTCAATACACTATTTAACTCTTGGATGTGGTAGGTTTCATCAAATGGAGAGTTAATCGCGGGTATACCACTGCGATTGATGCCGATAACCTTAATGCCAAACGCTTGAGCAACTTTTGCTAAATGACTTGCTATAGAGCCAGTACCGAGTGTCAGCATGGTTAGGCCGTCTAGGGTGCTGTAGCTTTTGGGCTGCCAACGAGAATGGTACTGTGCTTCTCGGTAATGGGGTAAATGGCGAAAGTGCTCAATCAAATACCCGAACACATATTCTGAAATCTGTTGGCCAAATATTCCCTTAACATTGGTGAGCAAAAAACGGTCACTTTTGGTTGATGCCAGTGCATCCACACCAGCATAAACAGATTGAATCCATTCAAGAGATGTGAATTCTTCTAGCATATTAACGGCCAGCGGCGGAGAAGCGAGCAGAATGCTCGCCTCGTAAGGTTTATCAGTAATTTCTAGCTCTGGTAGGTCTAGCTCAGCCAGTAGCTTCTGGTAAACCTTGTTATGTTCGGACAGTAAATAAACTTTATTGGTGATTTTCTTCATCGGCTTGGCTTTTTTCCACTTTGGTTATCAAGTAAACTTCGGCAGTCCATTTCTGAACCAATGAGTCTTTATGCTACAGAATCCTCTCCAACTTCGCCTTGAGAAGTTAGAACCATGGAAACAGATTACCTTTATGGCGTGTCTGTGTGAACGTATGTACCCTAATTATGCGATGTTTTGCGACAGTACAGAGTTTTCAGAATCTAGAATCTATCGAGATATTCTTGACAGTGTTTGGGAGCAGCTAACAGTCAAAAGCGCTAAGGTTAACTATGAGCGTCAGTTGGAGAAGCTAGAAGAAATCATTCCTAGTTCAGAAGATTTCGAGTTTTATGGCGTTTTTCCTGCCATTGATGCTTGCGTGGGGTTATCTACGCTGCTTCATGGTCTGCTTGATCGTGATGATTTGTTTGAGAGTGTGCAAAAGGTGAGCCAGCTGTCTGTACAAACAGTTGCCGATCTTGAACAGGCTCAAACTGACATTGAAGTGACCAATGAAAACCAAAAGGATAACCAAGCAGTCAGTGATGAATGGGATGTGCAGTGGGCTATTTTTCGGCCATTGAAAGATGCACAGGAAAGAGATATTGATTTAATTAAAGACTTGCGACTTGAGCTTAGAGAAGAAGGCGTAAGTAATATTGGCTTGTCGATTTGAAAGTAATTAGGGGCCCTCAGCCCCTAATTATTACCTTTTGGTATCGTTCTTTCCATTTACGGAGGTGGTGTAGTCATCCTCGTCTTTATTTTCAATAACCCCATGTTCGGTTTTCCACTTTTCCCAGCGTTCAAAGGCAAGCTGCTGCATGTTTGGTGCCCTATCTGCTTCATCAATGATTTGTTCGCCAACCAGATGCTCGAAAATGTCTTCTAAAGTTAATATACCTTGGATTGTCCCATATTCGTCGACAATCATGGCTAGTTGAAGTCTTCTGGCCATCATCTGTTCAAAGGCTTTTGGTAATGACAAGGTGTTAAGAAGGACATGTACTGGACGCATTACAGAGCCTAACTGTTTATTACCGTCACCAATTTGCTGTAATTTGAACATCTCTAAACGATGAACGAATCCTAGGATGTTATCTTTTGATTGGCTGTATATCAGAGGTCGAGAAAAGGGTGTGTCACTATGTTGAGAGAGGAATTTGTCAATGGTCATTTCAGCCTTTACGCGAAACACCACTGGCCTAGGTGTCATTACTTGGGTGACTAAAACACCTTGGATACCAAGTAAATTGCTTAGTATTTTAGTCTCCCCTTCAGCAAATTCTCCACTCTCTTTGGCCAAGATTGCCATAGCTGACAACTCTTCTCGCATCTTGGGTATCTGATGGCCACTTGCTAAACGTTTTGTAATTTGCTCAGAGAACCAGACAAATGGTGTTAGAGCCCAAACCATCCAGCGCAGGACAATGGCTGTTAAAGGAGCCAATTGACGCCAGTATGTGGCGCCTAGAGTTTTGGGAACGATTTCTGAGAGTATTAGTATCCCAAGAGTTAAAACACCAGAGAACACGCCTAACCACTCACTTCCAAATACGACTGTTGCCTGAGCACCAGCACTGGCCGCTCCAATAGTATGAGCAATTGTATTTAAAGTCAGAATGGATGCTAGAGGTCGATCTATGTCTTTTTTGAGTTCTGATAACTTATCTGCAGCCAGATGTTCTTGCTGGCGAAGTTGTGCGATGTAGCTGGGTGTAATACTCAGTAGAACTGCTTCAAGAACTGAACAGATAAAAGATATGCCAATTGCAATTGAGACATATATGGTTAGCAGTAACATAAATTTCCTATGGTGATTTATATAATCAAAAGACAATAAAATAATGATGAAAAAGCTTAGTACTATTGGTTTAAGTTTTTCGTATAAACTGACTTCAATTGTGAAGTGTAATAATAATCACCAGAAAATCTTTCAGTATCTAATGATTTTTTTGTAAATATTTAAAGATATCTTATATTCGAGCGTTTTTTCTTCGCCTCAGTCCCCACCATGTCAGGCTTTGCAGGAGATTTTTATTCTATAAGTGGGGCTGTTCTAGTGCGAAAAAAAATAACGTAAAAGGAGATGAAGGTAACAAATTGTGAGTTAATACTCATATTATGGTTAAAAGTACGTCATTAAAGCGAAAGATCGCTTACAAACCTTTGCCAGATGGGGCATTTATGTTTTAGAGTGAGCAGAATTCGATAACCTATAAGAAGGGAAACCTAATGAACAAGACCCAACTAATCGACTTTATTGCAGAGAAAGCAGATCTATCTAAAGCTCAAGCGAAAGCTGCTCTTGAGGCTACTCTCGATGGAGTGACAGATACGCTTAAAGAGGGTGACCAAGTTCAGCTAATTGGTTTTGGTACGTTTAAAGTAAACCACCGTGCAGCTCGTACTGGTCGCAATCCTAAAACTGGTGCAGAGATTCAAATCGCTGCCGCGAATGTCCCAGCATTTGTAGCGGGTAAAGCCCTGAAAGATTCTGTAAAATAATTTATAATGCGCTAAGGTGGTTTTCTGTCTTGGCGCATCGTTATCATGAAAAAATGTTTACTCTCTTCCCTAATCACTTTTCTAATACTTGGATGTTCTTCTAGCTTGCCAGTGCCTAATCAAGATCAATACTCGTACTATACTGGCGGAAAAAGCGCTGGAGATGCTACTAGCTTATATTGGTACACTGAAAAGGCAGCTTCTCCGAGTTCTACTGCTGATTATGTTACGGCAGGAGATTACGGTTGGTATCATAGTGATTACCGTTGGTCTCAAGGTAAGCTTAGAGAAATGATTCGTGAAGGTGAGCAATTAAAAGATGGTAGTCTGGTCAAATACCGAGTCCATATCCGTTTTAATAAAGATGGGGAGGCAATTTATCAGCAATACCGTCTTGATGGGAAAATATTGCCGATTAAGCCTGAAGAGCTGATGGGCTATGTGGAGGAAGCGCAAAGAGCGGCGAGTGTAGCAAAAGCCCAAGACAAAAAAGGTTTTAGGTTGATTCAGGGGTTTTGGGACGGTGCTCATTTTGAGACTTGTGCTGGAAAAAGCTACGATCACTTAGAATTTAACCAGACATTACCATCATTTGTGGTGAATCGTTTAGCTGATGTAGAGAACTACGTTGCTTTTGTTGGCTCTAGGAGAAAAGACCTAGTGATGGTCGAAGAGTTATTACTTTTATCTAGTGAAGAGCACGCTTGTATAGATCGTCCCAACTTGTTAGAAAAATAGCAGTACGCGTATTTAAAAAGGCGCTATGAGCGCCTTTTTTAGCTTCAATTATTATTTATGAATTTTCACGCTCTAGCGCTCTGTAGCCGATGTCACTACGATAAAACATACCTTCCCAGCTAATTCCCTTTGCTAGTTCGTATGCTTGCCTCTGAGCCTCTGAGACACTATTTCCTAATGCAACAGCGCAGAGGACTCTCCCTCCATTAGTGACAATTTCACCTGCATCATTTTGGGTTGTTCCAGCGTGAAATACTTTTTGGCCCACAAGCTGTTCATTCGGAAAGCTAATGACATCACCCTTTGTATATTCTAGCGGGTAGCCACCGGCGGCTAGGACGACACCAATTGATGCGCGAGGGTCCCATTTAGATTCAGCCTCATTAAGTTTTCCATTGATAGCGGTTAGGCAGAGTTCTACTAAATCTGACTCCATTCTCATCATGATCGGTTGCGTTTCCGGATCACCAAAACGACAGTTGTACTCAATCACTTTTGGTACACCTGCTTGATCTATCATTAAGCCTGCATACAGAAAACCAGTATATGGGTACCCCTCTTCCTCCATACCACGTACGGTAGGGTAGATAACTTCTTGAAGAATACGCTCATGTATTTCTGGCGTGACGACGGGGGCTGGAGAATAAGCGCCCATACCACCAGTGTTAGGACCAGTATCTTTTTCTCCGACACGCTTGTGATCTTGGCTGGTTGCCATTGGTAGAACATTCTGACCATCGACCATAACAATAAAGCTTGCTTCTTCGCCCTCGAGGAACTCTTCGATAACAACACGGCTACCTGCTTGGCCAAAGGCATTGCCAGCAAGCATGTCTTTAATGGCATCTTCAGCCTCTTCAAGGTTCATTGCAACAATGACCCCTTTGCCAGCAGCAAGACCGTCAGCTTTTACCACAATAGGAGCACCTTGTTGACGTACATAATCTAATGCAGGCTCAATCTCTGTGAAGTTTGCATAGGCTGCTGTAGGGATGTTATGACGAGCAAGAAAATCTTTGGTAAAAGCTTTAGAACCTTCTAACTGAGCTGCTGCTTGAGTTGGGCCAAATATAGGTAGGTGAGCTTCACGAAAAGCATCGACGACACCAATGACTAAAGGTCCTTCAGGTCCGACAATGGTGAGTTCGATTTTTTTCTCTTGTGCAAAGGCGACCAAATCAGCAATGTTTTCGACGTCAATATTCACATTTTCTAGCTTTGGTTCTTGTGCTGTACCTGCGTTTCCGGGTGCAACATATACGACTTCAACACTTGGGTTTTGTGCTGCTTTCCAAGCTAGAGCGTGTTCACGTCCACCTGAGCCAATAATTAAAACTCGCATATTCAAAATTCCTTAATCTCAAAATATCGTTTATTTAAGTCGAGGCGCTAAAGCTAGATTAGATATATACCCAGAGTAATGCCATAGCACCAACCTTAACGAGAAACTAGTGGCGGAAGTGACGCATTCCAGTGAAAATCATCGCCATTTCATGCTCATCTGCAGCGGTAATTACCTCATCATCACGCATGGAGCCACCTGGCTGTATCACACATTTAATGCCAGCTTTTGCTGCAGCATCTATACCGTCGCGGAATGGGAAAAAAGCATCGGAAGCCATAACACAACCTTCCACTTGCAAACTTTCGTCAGCGGCTTTAATTCCAGCAATTTTCGCAGAGTAAACGCGGCTCATTTGTCCTGCACCCACACCTATAGTCATATCGCCTTTGGAGTAAACGATGGCATTTGATTTCACATACTTGGCGACTTTCCAGCAAAATAGTGCATCTTTCATTTCTGTATCAGTTGGTTGGCGTTTAGAAACCACTTTTAGGTCATCGATGTTTACCATCCCCTGATCTCTGTCTTGAACAAGTAAGCCCCCATTGACGCGCTTAACGTCAAGGCCTGTTGTTTTGGCTGACCACTGACCACATTCAAGTAAACGAACGTTTTTTTTTGCTGAAACGACGTCGATAGCATTTGTGGAAACGGAAGGTGCGATGATCACTTCAACAAATTGACGCTCAACGATAGCAGCTGCTGTTTCGGCATCTAACTCTCGATTAAATGCTATGATGCCACCAAATGCTGATGTTGGATCTGTTTTATAGGCACGGTCATAAGCTTCCAGAATATTGCCACCTAACGCTACACCACATGGATTGGCGTGTTTGACAATAACACAGGCTGGTTCATCGAACTCTTTTACGCATTCAAGAGCAGCGTCTGTATCCGCAATATTGTTGTATGACAGCGCTTTACCTTGGATTTGTCGAGCGGTTGAAACCGAGGCTTCCTCAGGGGTTGCTTCGATGTAGAAAGCGGCATTTTGGTGGCTGTTTTCACCATAGCGCATATCTTGTTTCTTAATTAACTGTTGATTGAAAGTGCGTGGGAATTTTGATTTTTCGTCAGCTTTTTGTCCTTCATCATCAAGCGTGGAAGCGTTATGGGATGGAACCATAGTGCCAAAGTAGTTGGCAATCATGCCATCATATGATGCGGTATGCTCGAATGCTGCAATGGCGAGATCAAAACGAGTATCAAGCGTTAGAGATTTATCGTTGGCATCCATTTCTGTGATAACACGTCCATAATCATGTGCATTAACTACAATCGCTACATCTTTGTGGTTTTTAGCCGCTGAACGGACCATAGTAGGGCCACCAATGTCGATATTTTCAACAGCGTCAGCGAGAGTGCAACCTTGTTTGGCAACGGTTTCTGCGAATGGATAAAGGTTGACAACCACAATGTCGATAGGTTTGATGTCGTGCGTTTCCATTACATCATCATCTTGTCCGCGACGACCGAGTACGCCACCGTGGACTTTTGGGTGAAGCGTTTTAACACGGCCGTCCATCATTTCTGGAAAGCCAGTGTAATCAGATACTTCAGTTACAGAAATGCCATTTTCTATTAATAGACGAGCAGTGCCGCCAGTTGATAGTAGGTCAATACCGCGGTCTGCAAGGGCTTTGGCAAACTCAATAATACCAGTTTTATCTGATACGCTGATTAATGCGCGGCGAATTGGACGAGCGTTAGTCATGCTTCTACTTCCTCAAAATTACAGAGTTATACGTTTGGTAAAGATATTTGCCAAAAATGAATGTGTTCTCATGCTTTTCTTGTAATCAGATATTAGATTTAAGCGTCAAGATAGTCGTCAGTTTTGGTAAAAACCTTACCCAAATTAGTTTTTGTATATTTTCTAAGTTGAAGTGCGCATATTCTAACTAATTTATTACAAAAAAGCTCGCGCAATCGTTTGGCATGGGTGAGATTATTATAAAATTTGCGTATTTTGATATTAAAATTAATCGAATAGCCAATAAGGGTCGTTATGTTCCAGATAGGAGAGCTTGCAAAACGCTGTGGTGTGACAACAGATACGCTTCGCTTTTATGAAAAAAATAATCTCATTAAACCCATTGGCCGCAGTGAGTCAGGCTATCGCCTGTATAACGAAGAGAATCAAAAGCAAGTTGGTTTTATCCTGAAGGCTAAAGATTTAGGCTTGAGTCTTGATGAAATTCGGGAATTATTGGAAATTAATTTGGAAGCGACAGAGCACAGTTGCGCTGAAGTGAAAGCGATTACCACGGCTAAACTCGTACTCATTGATGACAAAATTTCTGAGTTAACCCGAATACGTGGTGCTCTAAAAAAAATCAATGATGCGTGTTGTGGTCATGTGGATGATGATGCTAGCCATTGCTCAATATTAAGCGCCTTAGCCAGTGAGTGTCCAGGAGGTGGTACCTAAGATGTTGACTATAAAATGAATAAAATATTGTTCTCATGAGACCTTTTGCAAAATAATTCCTACACTTAATTAATATTTCTTTATTCAGTGTTACTACGACATCGAGCCTAGCAGGATAAAATAGTATTAAGGGGGATAGATGCGCTCTTACAGTGGCTTTTTACATGTAATTTGTTATAGCTTTGTAGTTTTAGTGTCCTCGTTACTAGCGGGTTGTACTGGTAACAATGGTCAACTTAGGGTTGTGGAGGACCATCCTGCTCTTGATTATGAACTGACAGGTGTCCCGTTACTGTTTTTTGGATTTGGGACTAGTACGCCTATCACCCCCGAGCTTAGTCTTACCGTTGCCCATGTAGCTAAGCTCAATTATGACAAGGTGGTTGCCTATCATCCTCAATGCGATATTGCGATAGTTGAGTCTCGAAATACACTGAGTAATCACCCCAAACTGGGCTTAGTTTATCCGCATCAAAATGTCGAGGCATATGGTATGAGTCCAGGTGGTAATGTACTTAAAGGGGAGGGCTTTTATCGCCGAGACTTAACTCTTGTTGATTCACATTACTTTGCTAAGTGCCCTGCAAGTGTTATGGATGCGCCCGTTCAGGATGGTATGAGTGGTGGGGGAGTCTTTAATCAAGATGGTGCATTAGTTGGGATTATTGCAGCGAGAGCCAATCCGTCAAATATTCAGCTGGCTAATGGTGAACCTCACGGCTTGGATAGGATTAGTATCTTCGTGGCATTAAACTTTGTTCGGAGCTGGCTCGATAGTGAGGTCAAACATTACTATGGTGAAAGTTACGTTGCTATGGATTGGCAAGAACCACGGGATGCATTCTTGGTTAAAGGAAACTGATTTTGCTTAGTAAAAAACCGCGATTAGATCGCGGTTTTTGCACATTTTAATCAATATGAGCGATGGATTAGTTCATGCCGTATTTTTTTAGTTTCTTGCGAAGAGTGCCACGGTTGATACCCATCATAGTTGCTGCACGAGTTTGGTTACCCCGAGTGTATTGCATGATGGTGTCTAATAGGGGTTGTTCAACTTCGGCTAGAACTAATTCGTATAGCTCTGTGACTTCTTGACCGTTGAGCTGGGCCAAGTAGTTTTTGAGAGATGCTTTAACAGAGTCGCGTAAAGGCTTCTGAGTAATCTGGTCTTGGGATGTTACTGTAGTTACTGTTAAGGCTTCTGAAGTCAGATTTTGTTCGAACATATTCGGTCTAGCTCTTCTCTAATTATGATGCAACGTTATCAAAATAACCTTCTAATGCTTCAAGCTGTAGCTCTGCTACATCGATAGCATTGAAGGTACGGCGAAACTCACTTGCTTGCTTATGTTCTTTTAGGTACCAACCAACGTGCTTTCGCGCGATACGTGGACCTAAATACTCACCATAGAATGCATGTAGAGCATCAACATGGCCAAGCAAGATGCCTTTAACTTCCAAAGTTGGAAGCTCAGGTATCGTGGTGCCGCTTTCCAAAAAGTGTTGGATTTCCTGAAAAATCCATGGTCGCCCTTGGGCAGGGCGTCCAATCATTAATGCGTCTGCGCCAGTGTACTCCAGCACATACTTTGCTTTCTCTGGGCTATCAATATCACCGTTAGCGATAACCGGAATTGAGATTGCTTGTTTAACCGCTTTAATGCTGTCATATTCGGCCTCACCTTTGTACATGCAGGCTTTAGTGCGTCCATGGAGCGCTAAAGCTTGTATGCCGCAGTCTTCGGCTAATTTAGCGATTTGGACACAGTTTTTGTTATCTGGGCCCCAGCCAGTTCGGGTTTTTAATGTCACGGGGACATCTACCGCATTGACTACCGCTTTGAGAATATCTTGAATGATATCTGGATAGCGAAGCAATGCAGATCCGGCTAGCTTCTTATTCACTTTCTTGGCAGGGCAACCCATGTTGATATCAATGATTTGTGCACCATTTTCAACACTGAACTGAGCAGCATCAGCCATCAGTTGAGGATCGGCTCCTGCAATTTGTACAGAGCGAATGCCCGATTCGCCTTGATGTACCATGCGCTGTTTCGATTTAGATGTTTTCCATAGCTTAGGGTTTGACGACATCATTTCACTGACAGCCATTCCTGCGCCATAGCGGAGGCATAACTCCCGAAAAGGCCTATCAGTCACACCCGCCATCGGGGCAACGATAAGATTATTCTTGAGTTGATGAGTTCCGATTTTCAAAACACTTAATCACAGTTCTAAACCAGCAAGGGCGCGCATTTTACGCATTTTTTTACGCTGTGAAAAGACTAATATTTGAGCATTTACAAATTGTTTTTGTAAAATGCATAAAAATCAATCAATTAACCCTTAAAGTCTTATTTAAGCGAATTTTTGACCAGAAATACGGCACCATTCATTTTGTTCTTTTATGGGTTCAATAGTGAATGTATCATGATAATAGGTAGCTACGTCTTTAGCTTGAGTATCAAGTACGCCAGACATGGCAAGTTTTCCGCTTGGCTTCACAAGAGAAGTAATCACACTGGAAAGCTCACGCAGCGGCGCAGCTAAAATGTTTGCCACAACCACATCGGCCGCTAAACCTTGTGGCTGCTCTTGGGGAAGAAAGACTTCAAGTTTATCTGCTACACCATTGCGCTTAGCATTATCTTTTGAGGCGAGTAGGGCTTGTGGGTCGATATCAATCCCAATGACTTTTTCTGCGCCTAATTTTATTGCTGCTATGGCTAGTATCCCTGACCCACAACCAAAATCAATCACTGTCTTGCCTGATAAATCTAGACTTTCTAACCACTCAAGGCATAGCGCAGTAGTAGGGTGAGTACCCGTTCCAAATGCAAGCCCTGGATCTAACATGACGTTTACAGCATTAGGTTCGGGGACTTCACGCCAGCTTGGGCAAATCCATAGCCGCTGACCAAACTTCATTGGATGAAAATTATCCATCCATTCACGTTCCCAATCTTTATCTTCAAGTTGCTCGATTTTGTAGGCGAAACCATCTGCCAAAAAGGTACTTAGCTTGATTTGTTTAAGAATCTGCTTGGTGTCTGAATTGGCATCATAAAGAGCTAGTATATCGGTATCTCCCCAAAGGCGAGTTTCACCAGGAAGCGGTTCGAACACAGGGGTGTCTTGTGCGTCTAAGAAAGTGACGGATAGTGCTCCGGTTTCTTCCATTAACATGTCACCAATTTGTTCCGCGTTATTATTGGTCGCGTTGAGCTTAATTTGAATCCAAGGCATGGGCTGTCCGATATGGTTGGCGTGGTCTAAGAGGACGGAGTCTACCACGATCTTCCATGGGTATAAAAAGGTAGTATTTAATAAGCGCTTTGACTGCTTTTGGTTGGCTCGGATAGGCTACCTAGCACGAAAGTGACAAAACCGACTATTAATGTCGGTACGATAGCGTGAACACCAAATAGGTTAGTTTTTAAGGCCGATAAGCTGATGTAGCATGTCAAGCCGCTTACCATCGAAAAAAGAGCCCCTCTAGCTGACGCTTTTTTCCAATATAGACCAAGTATTAATGGCCACAAGAAGACGGCTTGCATGCCACCGAATGCAAGTAGATTGAGCCAAATGATCATATTTGGTGGATTGGTTGCAGCAATAAACACCAAGGTAGAAAAAATACCAGTGATCCACAATGATAGTTTAGATAATTTTCTGTCCGAGTTTGGCTCTTGAGCAATGTTAGGATTAATGTAATTAAGATACAAATCTTTTAGCAAAGTTGCTGAAGCCTGAATCAACTGGGAGTCAATTGTTGACATAATTGCAGCCATTGGGCCGGCCAAGAAAATACCTGCAACTACTGGGGGTAATACAGTTATCATCAAGGTTGGCATAATTTGGTCAGGGCTTGCAATATCTGGCACTAATGCTCTGCCAAGTGCCCCTGAAAGGTGCATCCCAAGCATAAGAAATGCTACCATGGCAGTGCTGATTACCATACCACGATGAAGGGACTGGCTGGAGCTATATGACATACACCGTACTGCAGCATGTGGTAAGCCGATTACACCAAAACAAACTAATATCCAAAAGCTGAGCATAAAAGGTTGATTGAGAAAATTATCGGGTCCATAAGGGGTGATGAGGTTAGGATCGATGTGGTGTAAATCGGTGACCAACTCACCTAAGCTGCCGCCCGCGTGTATAATGCCGACAAGTAAAGCGATTGTACCAATGATCATCATGATCCCTTGTACCGCATCTGTCATTACTACGGCACGAAAGCCTCCAATAGTTGTATACAAACCTACAGTGATTGCAAAGATAGTCAAACCTTGTAAGTAACTCAGTCCTGTAACGGTTTGAAGTAAGCGGGCTGCACCGACAAACTGCACCACCATGATGGCAAAAAAAGCGAGTAATAGTGTCAATGAGGCTAATATAACTACAGCTCGATTACGATAACGAGCATATAACATATCGTTGAGAGTTAGCGCATTGTGACGCCTTGCTTCAATAGCAAATTTTTTGCCCAACACGCCTAATGTCAACCATGCTGCGGGTAGTTGAATCATGGCGAGTAAAACCCAGCCAAGGCCCATTTTATAAGCGGCTCCAGGTCCACCAATAAATGAACTTGCACTTGCGTAGGTTGCCGCGAGAGTCATGGCTAGGACAAAGCCACCCATACTTCGGTTGCCAAGAAAGTAGTTGCTGAGAAAGTTCTGTTTTTTGTCACTACGAGACTGGCTATAGAACGCAAGAGCAAAAACGCTAACAAGATAGATAACTAATGGGATAATCAGCTCACTATTCATGGTTTTCTTCCTCTTCGGTACTAAAAGACATATCTTGATAGATGTATCTAACCATCAATGCGCACAACGCAGTAAAAATGAGCGGCCCAATGACACAAGAAAATAGAAACCACAAGGGTAATCCCCAGTAGAGAGTAGGTAGTGTTTCTCTGGGGAGATTAGGAAAAATGAGGTAAGCAGATGCATACCACCAAACAAAGTAAGCTAGGGCAAGATACACTGCCCACCTAGCTTCTCTGTAAGCCTGTTGGTAGCGCTCAGACAAGGTTTTCATCGCTTTAATCCAGTTGAGTTAACAATTTACGCTAAGAATTGGAGTATAAATTGCTTGTTAAAGCACTATACAAAAGCGGTATTGTGGCAAAACTAGCAGTAGAGTTCTACAAAACAGAGCAGAAATAAAAATAGGCAGCGGATGCTGCCTATATAAGGGAACTAGATACTTACCTTGGTCTTACTGGAGGCCGAGTTTCTTTTCTAGGTAATGAATGTTGGCTCCACCATGCTGGAAGTTCTCATCATTCATGATGCTTTCTTGTAGGGTAACATTCGTTTTTATCCCTTCAACAATCATCTCACCTAATGCGTTCTTCATTCGGGCAATCGCGACGTCACGATTTTCACCGAAGGTGATCAATTTACCGATCATTGAATCGTAGTGTGGGGGTACAGTATAACCACTATATATATGTGACTCCCAACGTACTCCCATTCCACCGGGTGCATGGAATCGTTCGATCTTACCTGGTGATGGGAGGAAACGCTCGGGGTCTTCTGCGTTAATACGGCACTCAATAGCATGACCACGGATTTTGATATCATCTTGAGTAAATGATAGTGGCTGGCCGGCAGCAACACGTAATTGCTCTTTGATAAGATCAACACCAGTGACCATCTCGGTAACTGGGTGCTCTACCTGAATTCGAGTGTTCATCTCAATGAAATAGAACTCACCATTTTCGTATAAGAACTCAAATGTGCCAGCACCTCTATAACCAATTTCAAGACAAGCTCGAGTACAGCGTTCGCCAATATATTTGCGCATTTCCGCAGTGATTCCAGGTGCTGGTGCTTCTTCAACTACTTTCTGGTGGCGACGCTGCATAGAGCAGTCACGTTCACCCAAGTGAATCGCACCACCTTGGCCATCGGCAATAATTTGCACTTCAACATGACGTGGGTTTTCAAGGAATTTCTCCATATAAACAATGTCATTGTTGAATGCAGCTTTCGCTTCTGCTTTGGTCATGGCAATGGCTTCGACCAGTTCACTTTCTGAACGCACAACCCGCATACCACGGCCACCACCTCCACCAGAGGCTTTAATGATTACCGGATAACCAATGCGCTTTGCATGAGCTTTGTTAGCCGACTCATCTTCATTTAGAGGACCATCTGAGCCTGGGACACATGGAACGCCGGCTTTTTTCATAGAAGTGATCGCAGAAACCTTATCTCCCATAATACGGATAGTTTCAGCTTTTGGGCCTACGAATATAAAGCCGCTGCGCTCAACCTGTTCGGCGAAATCTGCATTCTCTGATAGGAAGCCGTACCCAGGGTGGATGGCAACGGCACCAGTAACTTCAGCAGCTGAAATAATACGTGGGATATTTAGGTAGCTGTCGATACCACGGGCAGGGCCAATACAGATTGCTTCATCGGCAAGAAGAACGTGCTTCAGATCCCGGTCTGCTGTTGAATGTACGGCAACGGTTTTGATACCTAGCTCTTTACATGCGCGAAGAATACGGAGAGCGATTTCGCCTCTATTCGCGATGACTAATTTATCTAACATAAGAGATAGCCTCTATTATTCGATAACAACAAGTGGTTGGTCGAATTCAACTGGTTGACCGTCTTCGACTAGAATCGCAGTAACGACACCAGATTTGTCGGCTTCAATTTGGTTCATCATTTTCATTGCTTCGACAATACATAGTGTCTCACCTGCTGAGACAGATTGCCCCACTTCGATGAATGACTTTGCATCAGGACTTGGAGATCGGTAGAAAGTACCAACCATTGGAGAAAGCACATGATGCCCTGTAGGTACTGTTACCTCTGGAGCAGGTGCTGCTGCTTGAACAGGCGCTGGAGCTGCTGGCATTGCGACAGGTGCTGGAGCTGCATATTGTATTGGAGCAGGAGCAATACCTACGCCATTGCGACTAATACGTACCGATTCTTCACCTTCAGAGATTTCTAGCTCAGCAACGCCAGACTCTTCAACTAACTCGATAAGCTTTTTGATTTTACGGATATCCATCTTTCTTTCTCTTTCTTTCATCTTGTGAATAAGACAGCTCAATTAGAGCTGCAGAGTGTCATGTTAAGTTACTTTGTTTGTAGAGCTTTGATTGCTGCAGACAAAGCAAACTCATAGCCTTGTGCACCCAAGCCACAAATGACGCCTTGTGCTTTATCGGATAGATAAGAGTGATGGCGAAAAGGCTCTCGAGAGTGCACATTGGACAAATGTACTTCAATATATGGAATTGAAACGCCGAGTAAGGCATCTCTTAGGGCTACACTACTGTGTGTAAAAGCGGCAGGATTGATAATGATGAAATCAATCTTGCCCAAAGACTCATGAATTTTTTCTATCAACTCATATTCACGATTTGATTGCAGATGCTCGAGCTCAATGCCAGTAGAATGGGCTTGCTTGACCAATATGTCGATAATCTGTGATAGGGTTTGAGAGCCATAGTGATCTGGCTCACGTAGTCCTAACAGGTTCAAATTTGGACCATTTAAGACAAGAATGCGTGATTTGGCTGTCATTGTGCTGCTATCTTCCTACTTCATGAGATTAACTGGAATTTTCCCATAATATTGTCGATTCAGCATGAATATTTTGTAAAAAATCATACTGAGTCTTTAAAATAGAAACAGATTATAGCTAATTCAGAGCATTTAGCAGCAAATTACTGGTCTAATCTCCTAATGTTAAGCCGATGAACTGTTATCAAGGTAACAAATTTCACTACTTTGATTTGGACTTCATTGCAATAGATAGGTTCAGATGAATAAAAAACCGCCACAACTGTGACGGTAGTAACTTATTTGAATGTATTCTGATACAAAAATACAAATTCAAGCGATTAGGGTATAAGAGATGAATGCTCTACGCATTAATCACGACCCAATTCATGCAATTTGTGCTTTTTCAGCGATCAACTTGTCAACAACGCTAGGGTCGGCGAGAGTTGAAGTATCTCCGAGGTTGTTGGTATCACCTGTCGCGATTTTGCGTAGTATTCGTCGCATGATTTTACCTGAACGAGTTTTAGGCAAAGAATCCGTCCAATGCAATATATCTGGAGTCGCAATGGGTCCTATCTCTTTGCGAACCCAATCTTTGACTTCTTTATGCAATTGCGCACTTGGAAATGCCCCATCATTGAGGGTGATATAGGCATATATTGCTTGACCTTTTATATCGTGCGGTATGCCTACAATGGCGGCTTCAGCAATCTTATCAAATGCCACTAGAGCTGATTCGATTTCTGCTGTTCCCATTCGGTGGCCCGAGACGTTCAGTACATCATCGACACGGCCTGTAATCCAGTAGTAACTGTCTTCATCTCGTCGTGCCCCATCACTGGTAAAATACATACCTTTAAAGGTTGAGAAATAAGTTTGTTCGAAGCGGTCATGGTCGCCATATACGGTACGCATTTGACCAGGCCAGGAGTCGAGGATCACTAGATTACCCTCTGCAGCGCCTTCGATGATATTGCCTATGTTGTCTACCAAGGCTGGCTGAACACCAAAAAATGGGCGGGTAGCCGAGCCAGGTTTGAGTTTAGTCGCCCCAGGTAATGGGGTAATCAAAATTCCCCCTGTTTCGGTTTGCCACCAGGTGTCGACAATTGGAGATTGGCTATTACCAATAGTTTTGTAGTACCACTCCCAAGCTTCGGGATTTATTGGTTCACCGACAGAACCCATAATACGCAAGCTGCTACGCGAGGTATCTTCTATTGCACCATTCCCTTTTGCCATTAATGCACGAATCGCTGTTGGTGCAGTGTAAAGGATGTTTACTTGGTGCTTGTCGACGACTTGGCTCATACGATTGGTATTTGGGTAGTTAGGTACACCTTCAAATAGGATCGTTTTAGCGCCGTTGGCAAGTGGTCCATATATGAGATAGGTATGACCTGTTATCCAACCTACATCTGCGGTACACCAAAATGTTTCGCCTGGCTGGTAGTCGAACACATACTTGAAAGTCATGGTGGCATAAACTAAATACCCCCCAGTAGTGTGAAGAACGCCCTTGGGTTTGCCTGTTGACCCCGACGTATAAAGGATAAATAGTGGATCTTCGGCATTCATTTCTTCAGGAGGGCAGTGATGAGAAACGGAAGCGGTTGATTCGTGCCACCACACATCGCGATCGTGGTGCCAATCAATTGCTCCTCCCGTTCTTTTCAGCACCAATACTTTTTCTATGGTTGTGACATTGGGGTTTGCTAATGCTTGATCAACATTTTTCTTGAGGGGGACCGCTCGACCACCACGAATACCTTCATCAGCAGTGACGACTACTTTGGCGTCTGAGTCTATAATTCGGCCTGATAGTGCTTCAGGTGAAAAACCGCCAAATACGACAGTATGAACGGCGCCAATTCGAGTACAAGCTAACATGGCAACTGCCGCTTCTGGTACCATTGGCATATAAAGACACACTACATCTCCTTTGCCAACTCCTTGATTTTTCAAAGCATTAGAAAAACGACAGACCTGCTGATGTAGTTGGTTGAATGTGAGTGATTTGTCTTCCGAAGGGTCATCTCCTTCCCAGATAATGGCTACATCGTCTCCATGTTTGGCAAGATGGCGGTCGATGCAGTTTGCTGAAACATTAAGTGTGCCGTCTTCAAACCACCTTATGTCTACATGACCTGTATCAAAGGATGTATTTTTTACTTGAGTGAAAGGCTTTATCCAATCGACGATTTTACCATGCTCTTCCCAAAAGGCTTCTGGATCTGCCACTGACTGTCGGTACATAGAGAGATAGGTGTCATTATCCGCATGGGTTTTTTTCTCTATGTGTTCTTTTACCGGATAAATGTGGGCTTCACTCATGGTTATTCTCCTTGGGCTCAGTTCATTTCGAATTGAGCAAATGTCCGTTTAAAATACGTTTTAGTCGCTGAAAACCACTATAGCTATCACTTTCTAGTACTTGGACTAATTCGACAATTAGACTTTAGGATGAGAAATTAGACACTAGAGATTATAGGTTCTTATGTTTGATATTTTCTTTGAATACAAATGGCTACTTATAGTGAACGCGGGTAATCAACGCTCCGTATAGTGAGCTTAATAATAAGTCACATATACGGAAGGGTTTCCCTGCAATATTCTCTTTTATTGAACGGATAAATAGGGATAATGTCGCATCAGTTTTCATATGCTTTGCGAGGTTTTCATGTCGACCACTTCTCCTTTCAACTGGATATCTCAGTATTTTGCCGGATTTTTCTTTGCTTACGGTGTGTATTTGCCTTTTTGGGCGCTGTGGTTTGAGGATCAAGGGGTATCTGCAACCGATATAGGCTTGTTGGTCGGTATAGGTTTTGCCACTCGTTGTGTTGCTAACATCATGATTACGCCACGAATTCATAAAGTCGAATATCTGATGCCTGCCCTACGCTGGTTAAGCGTGGCTGCGCTTCTTTTTGTTGTATTCCATTTCTTTACCACTACTAGTTTTTGGCTAATGGCACTAGCTACCGTGTTATTCAACTTATGTTTCGGGCCAATAGTGCCTCTTTCAGATGCCATGGCCAATTATTATGCACGCATAAAAATGATTGACTACGGTCGGACTCGGCTTTGGGGTTCTATTGCTTTTATTGTTGGTTCAACGGTTGTCGGGTATCTAGCTGCTGAGTTTGGTAGTGAGATGATTTTGTATACTGCAGCAGTGGGTATGTTATGTTCTATTTTGCTTGGGATGCGCAATATTCATCCTTCACCAAAAACGGTAGAAGAAGGAGACGTCTATCGCCCAAAGCTAGGTGAAGTACTTAAAGATCGGTCTGTTGTTAAATTTATGACCCTGGTTGCGCTTATTCAGGGCAGTCACGCTGCGTACTATGGTTTTAGTGCTATTTACTGGAAAGAAGTAGGGCACGCTGAAGATATGATTGGCTATTTATGGAGCTTAGGAGTTGTCGCAGAAGTGGTAGTGTTTGCTCTGAGCAAGCGGCTTTTTACTGGCTGGTCACTCAGAACACTTTTTGTTGTTGCCTCAATTGGCGTGTCTATCCGGTGGGGGCTTACTGCATCAACGACTGCGCTTTCATGGCTTATTTTAATTCAGCTTTTACATGGTGTTACCTTTGGTGTCGCTCACATTGCCGCTATTCAATACATCCAACATTCTGAAGTGAATAGAATGGTGGCATTACAGGCTTTATACAATGCAATTCCGCTTGGTGCTGTAATCGCTTTATTGACTGCTTTGTGTGGTTGGGGGTATGAATATTGGGGATCTAATGTGTTTTGGGCTATGGCTGCAATGGGTATTTTTGCGCTGTTTATACGTGTAGAGCCTACTCGAAGTCATTGCTCAGTTATGGAGACGAAAACACATAATTGAATCACAATGAATTGAGTTAAGTGGCTATACCGAGTTAAATAGGACCTCCCGGAAGGGGAGGTTTTTTAATCTTTGTCATTTAATCAGATACGTAAGGAAAGAAGATGCAAGGCTGGCAGGTTATCGCAGTATCATTGATGTACCTCGGGCTGCTATTTATTATTGCATGGTATGGTGACCGCAAGCCTAATTGGTTGTCGCGTTGGCGCCCTGTCATCTATAGCCTATCAATTACAGTGTACTGCACCTCTTGGATTTTTTATGGCACGGTTGGGCAAGCTAGTGCTAATCCTTGGTCTTTTTTGCCGCTCTATCTTGGGCCTATTCTCGTGTTTACGCTTTTATGGCGAGTACTAGCTCGTCTTTTGATTACCGCTAAACGAGAAAATATTACGTCAATAGCCGATTTTATCGCTGCTCGTTACGGTAAATCTCAAAAGTTAGCGATAGTGGTTACCCTTATTGCTGTGATCGGTATTTTGCCATATATCGCTCTACAATTTCGCGCAATTACTATGGGCCTTGAACTTATTTCTCCTCAATTATCAAAAGCCATTACAACTCAGGGGATTGACATATCTTTGTTTGTTGTAGCTGCTTTGGCTGTGTTTACTATTTTGTTTGGTACACGCAATATAGATAATACCGAGCATCATCGTGGTTTGATGAAGGCGATTGCTTTTGAATCTGTGATAAAACTGGTTGCTTTTCTCACTGTTGGTTGTTTTATTGTATTTATCTCTCTCGAGCGTAGTGATATCCAATTGCTCTCTATTGCAGAGACAACCTATCATCCGCCAAATCTTGCAACGTTACTGATTCATACCTTGCTCACTATGCTGGCAATACTGTGTTTACCACGCCAGTTTCATAGTATGGTAGTGGAAAATGAACGAGCGAAAGATTTAAAAACTGTCCGCTGGGTATTCCCATTTTATTTGTTGCTTATGGCTGTATTTGTTTTACCAATATCATGGGTTGGACAAGGCGTTCTTAGTGGCACAAGTCCAGATACTTACATGATTAGCTTACCAATGGCGTTAGGTGCTGAAAAAATTGCTTTAATAGCATTTTTAGGTGGAACTTCAGCCGCTTGTGGAATGGTCATTGTTTCAACAATTGCTTTGGCTATTATGATGTCGAACGATCTGGTTATTCCACTTATGCTTCGCTGGACAAAGCTAGCTCAGCGCAGGCATCACCATTTTTCTAAGTTACTATTGATTATTCGGCGTGTTCTCATCGTAGTACTTTTTCTTGGAGCATGGGGATTCTACCATGCTCTAGGAAAAGCATACTCTTTGTCGACTATTGGTTTTTTGTCATTTACTGCTGTGGCTCAGTTTGCTCCTGCAATATTAGGAGGCATGTACTGGCGTAAGGGTAATCGTAAAGGCGTATATTCAGGTTTGAGCGTTGGGTTTGTCGTTTGGTTTATTACCTTGTTAAACCAAACTCCAGGAATGCTAGCTGCTGAGGAAATCCATGAACTTATGTCTTGGCTTGTCACTCCTCCAGGGCTTTTTATTGCTTTCAATATTGAGAGTACAGATTGGGGTATGGTCATTAGTTTATTATTGAATGCGGCCTGCTATGCCTTAGTTTCCTTGGTTACGAGAACGAGTTTAAGTGAACGATTACAATCTGGCGTATTTATCGGTTCTCCGACAGTAGAAAGTGATAATATCAGCCTCTATCAGAGTAAAGTCACTATTGGTGAACTTGAGATGTTGGCAGCACGTTTTGTTGGCAGCCAGCGTGTTCGAACAGCGTTTGATCAATTTTTTGAGCAGCACAACCAGTATGCTACGCCTAGCTATCAGGCTCCAGCAGGCTTAATTCGTCATACTGAAAGATTACTAGCAGGTGTGTTTGGGACGTCTTCAGCTAAATTGGTGTTATCTTCTGCTCTACAAGGTCGGAATATGCAGTTGGAGGAAGTTGCGACCATAGTTGATGAGGCCTCTGAGCTATATGATTTTAGCCGTGGATTACTTCAGGGTGCAATTGAGCATATTGGGCAAGGAATTGCTGTGGTTGATAAGCAGCAGCGGCTGGTAGCGTGGAATCAGCGCTATCTTGAATTGTTTACCTTTCCGCAAGGTTTTATCCAAGTTGGTAGGCCTATTGCCGATGTTATTCGTCATAATGCGGAGCAGGGATTGTGTGGTCCCGGAGATCCAGCAGAGCATGTGCGTCGTCGCTTGTATCACCTTAATCAAGGCACGAAACATACGTCTTCAAGGATTCGCCCTGATGGAAGGGTAATTGAGGTGCAAGGTAACCCCATGCCAGGTGGTGGCTTTGTTATGAGTTTTTCTGATATTACGGCTTTCCGTGATGCCGAAAAAGCATTGCAACAAGCCAATGAAAGTTTAGAGGAGCGGGTTCATCAACGAACCCGTGAACTCGAACAATTGAATAAGTGTTTGGTGACGGCAACGCAGCGATCTGAACGCGAATCAAAATCAAAGTCTCGCTTTCTTGCCGCGGTAAGTCATGATTTGATGCAACCGCTCAATGCTGCTCGTTTATTCGCCTCGTCATTATCTGAAATAGCTCAAGAAGTAGAAGTTCAGAGTTTGTCGAGACATATTGAAACTGCACTGGAAGCGGCAGAAGACTTGATCGGTGATCTGCTGGATATTTCAAGGCTAGAATCGGGCAAACTAGATGTTAACGTATATAGCTTTGCAGTCAAAGACGTATTAATAAACCTCAATGTCGAATTCAGTGCTCTTGCTAAACAGCAAGGGATAAGCTTTGAAATGGTGCCAAGTAAGTTGGTTGTTTTATCCGATCCCAAGTTGCTGCGAAGAGTGGTACAGAATTTTCTAACTAATGCTTTTCGATATAATCCTAAAGGTAAAGTTGTATTGGGGGTTAGGCTTGTTGGTTCTCAAGCCAGAATAGAGGTATGGGACAACGGCGTCGGTATTGCTTTAGATAAGCAACAAGAAATCTTTGAGGAATTCAACCAAGGTAGCCAAGTTCGTTCTGAGCAAGGGCTTGGTCTTGGGCTCGCTATCTCAAAAGGTATTGCTCATGTTCTGGGGCATGAAATATCCATGCGCTCATGGCCTGAAAAAGGTAGCGTATTTTCAATTACACTATGCCGCGGTGAGCAAGTGCTTAATCAGCTGCCAGATAGCCAGCCTCAGATGGAATCGGCGTTATATGATCTTAATGTTTTATGCGTCGACAATGAGCCTGATATTTTGATCGGTATGGAAAACCTACTTCAACGCTGGGGATGTAATGTTCGTACTGCCAGGGATCTTTTTTCAGGTTTAAAATGTCTTGAGCAAGATTGGAAGCCGGATGTCATTATGTCGGACTACCGGCTTGATAATGGCAGAACTGGCTTGGAGGTTTTACAGCAATGCCGGTTGAGATTGGGTAATCAATTTGAAGGTATTATTATTAGTGCCGATAGAACGAATGACATGATGGATGGTATTTGTTCTAACGGTTTTCATTTTATTCCCAAACCAGTAAAGCCTCTAAGGCTGAGAACTTTACTAAATCGTATATCGGAAAAGGAAGCAGTGACCTCATAAGTGAAGACAACGTGATCACTTTGTAAACAAGGTCTCGTATTTAATAAATGCCATTTGAGTTTCGCCATAATATAAGGTGCCTTCAGCCTTGACAACGACTCGCAGCCAACTGCTAGGTGAAGTAGGTTGGGGTAAACTAATGAACCAGTTTTTCCCAGTTTGGTCTCGAGGTTGCATTTCAAGAGGAGGAATGTTCAGTTCTTGACTATCGACCAAAGAAACTTTTATGTCGTCAACGGGATATTTTGCCTGAAGTGAAAGTTCGAGCTGATTATTCACCAGTTTTTCAGAACGAAACCTGATCTTAAAGTCGCCATTCTCCATATTACACAACCCACTGGTATAGCGACAGTTCGATTGACTTACCATCCTATAGCTCTGACCTTTTTGTGCAGCATGAGGTTTTTCACTAACGGCTATATCAGCGGCGAAATAAGCGATAATTGAGAGAATAGGGGTTATTATAAGGGCAACAATAAAGTGCTTGTTTCTTAACATCTTGGTTTCCTGTTGGCGAAGCTAAAGCCTAAGGTAACGAAATACAGTCGCGGGAAAAAGTCCCCTCTATGTTTGCATTCACAGAGGGGGTATTATTTAGTGCTCAAGAGCCTTGCTAACACCTGTAGGTATTCGGATATTCTCGACAAGATCTTTTACTTCTTGAGGTGTTTCGGCCGTGATTTTAGATACTACGAAAGCAACGCCAAAATTAAATACGGCTCCAATGGCGCCAAACGCATTAGGCTCTATACCCAAAAACCAATTGCTGCCCCAGCTTTGTAAGTACTTCCAGTCAGCAACAAATAGGATCCCCTTGTGCTGAAAAACATAAAAGAGCGTAATCGTAATACCTGTAATCATTCCTGCAATGGCACCCTCTTTATTAATGTTTTTACTGAAGATCCCCATCATCAATGCAGGAAAAATCGAGGATGCAGCAAGGCCAAAAGCCAGAGCGACTGTCCCAGCGACAAACCCTGGGGGATTAAGACCAAGATAGCCAGAGATTGCAATGGCGGCTGCCATTGAAACTCGACTAATAAGTAGCTCTTTTTGTTCTGATATGTTGGGGTTGATGACTCCTTTGATAAGGTCATGTGATATAGATGATGATATTGCCAGTAGTAGGCCCGCTGCTGTTGATAGCGCAGCGGCTAAGCCGCCTGCGGCGACCAACGCGATCACCCAGTTAGGTAGTTTTGCAATCTCTGGGTTGGCTAATACCATGATGTCTTGATCTACTCTCAGTTCATTGGTTGCTGCATTAGAGGTGTACTGTATATTGCCATCACCATTTTTATCATCAAAACCCAGCAGGCCGGTTTTTTCCCAGTTTATAAACCAATCTGGGCGTTCATCGTAGGCAAGGTTTTGTCCAGAACTTGGGGTGACCGTATCCATGAGGTTCAATCTTGCCATTGCTGAGACTGCTGGTGCGGTTGTGTACAAAATGGCGATAAATACCAGAGCCCAACCTGCTGAAGTGCGAGCATCTCTTACTTTGGGGACCGTAAAGAAGCGGATGATAACGTGAGGTAGACCTGCAGTACCTATCATAAGAGACATGGTATAGACGAACATATTGAGGGTATCGCCTCTTACCTGAGTGGTGTATTGGCTAAAGCCTAATTCAGTCACTACCTGATCAAGACGGTCAAGTAGATAGACATCAGTGCCAGACATTGTGCTGCCTAGGCCAATTTGAGGGATGGGGTTACCCGTTAATTGAAGTGATATGAAAATTGCAGGTATGGTATAGGCTAAGATTAGCACGCAATATTGAGCAATCTGCGTGTAAGTAATTCCTTTCATCCCTCCTAAAACCGCGTACATAAACACAATACACATGCCGATCAGAAGGCCAGTGGAATAATCCACTTCCAGAAACCGACCGAAAGCAATGCCTACACCTTTCATTTGACCAATCACATAAGTCACTGATGCGATAATTAAACAGATAACAGCAACAATGCGTGCGGCATTAGAATAGAAACGCTCTCCCAAAAACTCTGGAACAGTAAATTTACCGAATTTGCGCAAGTATGGTGCCAGTAGGAGAGCTAGCAGCACATATCCGCCAGTCCATCCCATTAGAAACACCGAACCACCGTAGCCCATAAAAGCAATTAGACCAGCCATAGAAATAAAGGAAGATGCAGACATCCAGTCGGCTGCAGTCGCCATACCGTTAGCAATGGGATTTATCCCTCCACCTGCGACATAAAACTCTTTTGTTGACCCTGCTCGTGCCCAGATTGCGATACCAATATAGAGGATAAAAGTGGCACCAACGATAAGATAGGTAGTAGTTTTCAGATCCATCTAAGATATTCCTTATTCGTCGACGTTAAACTCGCGGTCTATTTGTCGCATTTTCCATGCGTAAAAAAAGATGATGGCGAGGAATGAATAAATGGAGCCTTGTTGAGCGAACCAGAATCCTAATTTATATCCACCGATCTGATAGTGATTTAGTTGGTCGACAAATAAAATGCCGCAACCAAATGAAACAAAAAACCAGATAACCATTAGACTAACCATCAGTTTTACGTTTTTATTCCAATAGGCCTTGGCTCGTTCTTGACTTTCAAATGCCATTACAGCCTCCTTACGATTGGTTGTTAATGAAATGTTTCATTAGATACCTTACCAAGCGAAGTTTAGGAGTGCTTTTCAACTTTAGTCTTGTTTATAATACCAAAAAGCACCTTTATAACAGGTGCTTATGGTTATTTTTGGAATGATGGAGAGTGTTTTATGATCGTTAGGTAAGACCAAAGTCTAATGATTAGATCAAGTGTTATGTATAGTTAACCAAGGTAAAAATCTTTTATACCTAACAATAGGTTATTTAATGCAACTGCCGCGAGAATTAACCCCATTACTCTACTGATAATGGCAGCACCCACATTGCCTATCCACTTTTGGATATGAGTGGCACCTAGCAGTAAAATTAAAGTGATTAATAGCACACCAATCATGACAGCTGCTGTCATAAATTGGTCAGCGATAGCGTATCTATGGTTATCGGTAAGCATCACTATCGCCATCATGGCCCCAGGAGATGCTATAGAGGGTATGGCTAAAGGGTAGACAGCGAGATCGGCTAAATCAGAGTGACTGACTTCTTCAGATATTTTTGTTTCTTGCTCAGGCTTAGATTCACCGAATATCATAGTTAGTGCAAACAGTAATAAAACAAGGCCGCCTGCAGCTTGGAAAGCCGGTAAGGGTATTTGCATTGCGTCGAGTAGCAGTTGCCCTACAAGTAAGAAAAATAGCAACACTCCAGCTGAAATTGCCACTGCTTTTAGTGCGACTAAACGGCGCTGTTTTGCTGTGAGATGCTGAGTTTGAGAAAGATAAACGGGCACAGAACCGATTGGGTCGATCACAGCCCAGAGCACGACAAATTGAGTGAATAATACGCTAAGCAATATCTTGACTCCCAGAGTTGGTGAAACAGAGGGATGAATATGTTGATCATATGATCAACGTGAGTATCTTAGCAGATAAATAACACCAATAGTGAAAAAACGCTAAGAATATTCATACTCCAGCTGCTGAAGCAAAATAACTGCCTGAGTTCTATTTTTTACATTTAACTTCCGGAAAATTGCTGTCATATGAGCCTTTATTGTGGCTTCAGAGACATTTAACTCATAGGCAATTTGTTTGTTTAGCAGACCGTCGGATAGCATTGTAAGGACTTTGTTTTGTTGTGGGGTTAAAGTTGCGATTTTATTAGTCAATTCACTGCTAAATACCGTGTCCGTTGTTCCTTCAGGGAAAAATGGTTCACCATTGAGCACCTGCGTCAATGCTTTTATAAGTTCACGCATATCGCTAGATTTTGGGATAAAGCCAAATGCACCATGGCTTTTGACTTGTGTGATCACCGAAGGTTCTTCACTGGCAGAAATAACCACTATCGGTAAATCTGGATATTCTGCACGCAATTGAATCAGTCCGGACAAGCCGTTTGCACCAGGCATTTTGAGGTCTAAGAGTAATAAATCAGGATCTTGTCCATTATTGAGAACAGCGAGCAAACCATTAAGAGAATCGGCCTCAACTAGATTGGCTCTACTTATCGCCATATGTACCGACTGAAATAGTGCATTACGAAATAACGGATGGTCGTCAGCGATAACAATGGTGTAGGTTGAATCCATATGGTTTGATCGTATCAATTAAAAGTTGGCTTAGGCGAATTATTGTCGGCTTTGAAGGTGTGAACAATGCCTATACATAAAAACTCTGAACTATATCGGGTTTTCTGCATAATCCTCAATATTACTGGGCTAAACCGCCAATTGTGCAACTGGCGGTAAGCTGTGTTAGAAGTTTACAATCGATGAGTATCAATATGCTGCAAAAAAGGCTCGGCTTGCATAAATCCGGTAATTCTTGCACTGGGTATGTGCTGTCCTTCAGCATCCCAAAACTCGATGGTAGGAAGCCCAAGTACATTCATTGCTTTTAACAGTTCTATGTCTTGCGGTTGACTTTTAGTCACATCAGCTTGGAGTAAGACAAAGTTTTTCAACTTATTTTCAACATCTGCTTGATGGAAAGTGTATTTCTCAAATTCTTTACAAGCTACACACCAATCTGCATAAAAATCGAGCATTACAGGTTTGCCAGACAGTTTGGCTTGCTCAAGTTGACTGCCGAGTTCATCTATTGTTGCTACGCGTGTGAACTGAATATTTGTCTGTGATTGCTTAACATGATTACCAAACCAGTAATTGATGGCTGGCTGCGCAGATATTAACAGGCCGAGTACCGCGATGATTCCAATTATACTTTGTTTCCAGCCGCCTAGTGGTAATGAACTTTTGACATGATATAGCCAGCCAAATGCCATTAGCCCAAGCACTGACCATAATCCGGTCGCCCAAGTTTCAGGAAGAATACGTTCAAGTAGAAATATGGGGGCAGCGAGGAGAATAAAGCCAAAAAGAGTTTTGATTTTATCCATCCAGTTGCCCGCTTTGGGCAGAAGTTTATTACCAAATACGGCGACTAACATTAACGGGATCCCCATGCCTAAAGCTAGAGCATAGAGTGCTACACCACCTGTCACCAAATCGCCACTTTGAGCGACATAAAGTAAAGCGCCTGACAGCGGGGCGGTTGTGCAGGGTGAGCAGACAAGGCCTGAAATTGCCCCCATAGCAAAGACACCCAGTGAATTACCGCCTTGCTGTTTATTACTCAAGTTATTAAGCCAAGTTTGCACACCACTTGGTAGCTGAATGGTGTAAGCACCGAACATTGATAGTGCCAAAGCAACAAACATAACGCTTAAGCCAATTAGAATATATGGGTGCTGCATTGCTGCTTGAAATTGTAAGCCGGCTGATGCCACCACTAATCCAAGTAAAGTATAGGTTAATGCCATACCTTGAACATAAATAAAGGCGAGCCCTAATGCTCTGCCATGGTTTAGCTTTCCGCTTCCTAGTACGATACTGGTGAGAATGGGGTACATGGGTAATACACACGGGGTGAAAGCCAATCCAATTCCTAGAGCCAAGAAAAGCAGGGGTGTCCACCAGTTATCGCTCAGGCTTGTCGCCAAATTGGACTCCTGCGAAGCCAATTGAGGGGAGTTTAAGTCGGTTTTTGTAGGAGTGGAGTCTTCTTGGCTGTTTGTGTTTGGAGATTCAAAAGACGTTAAGTCTACCACGCGAGTTTCAGGAGGGTAACAGAAGCCTGCCTCGGCACATCCCTGATATTGAACAACCAAGCGAGCCCCATCTTGATAACCTACTAGAGGTACTTCAATAAATAATGGTGTGGTGTAGATATTGACTTCACCAAAGAATTCATCTTGATGTGGTGTGCCTTCTTCCATCTTCAGGTTATTGAGCCTAACATTTTCGCCATTGACTGATAACTTATGTTGATAGAGGTAGTAACCTTGTTTGACCTGCCAATCAAGGTAGACACGATTTCCTTGTTGATAGGCATTGAACGGAAAGGCTTCATCGACAGGTACAAAGCTATTACTTTGGTTGCCAAAGCTGGGTATAGATTTGGTCTGTTCAAAAACTGCCATAGTAGGCGCAGAAAAAACAGTCAGATAAAGTAAAACAAGCGATAAAATGGCACGCATATAAAGGTCACTTAAGTCAAATTTTGAATCATTTTAACTCAATCAGACAGAGAAAAGCGGCATTAAGTTTCATGCCAGGTCAAATATTCATTTTTGTTAGGGAGTTAAGCTATCCCTAATCTAGAACGAACGACTTTTTCACAGTCATCAATATACTTTATGTCTTTTGGGATGACTAACACGGTATCGTTACCCCCGACAGTACCAAGGATATCAATGTGTGGATCTATGTCTACTAGTCGAGCCACTAATTGAGCGCTGCCTGGGTGAGTTTTTACCACGACCATAGATTGATTATGAGTAACAAATTCAATTTGAGAAGAAATGGAAGATTCAACACGTACAGGGGCTGTTTCTATAGTAATGCAATAAACTTTTCTGCCGCAGGCATTCTGTACTTTTATTACCCCTAATTGTGACAATAAGCGCGAGACGGTGGACTGGCTAATTCCGACAAAACCAAAATCGACTAGAGCTTCCCGAAGGTCATTTTGCGTTGAGAAACTTTGCTGTTGAAGCAGCCTTTTACAGGCAGTGATTAGGGTTTGATCTTCAGTTTTTTCAACTGACATTGGGCTTAGAGTTTCACTCATGGGAACTCCTCAAAAAAGCATAACGTAAAGGGTTTTTATCCTTGCTATTTATGGCGCTTCAGTCCGTTGAAATGCCTTAAACCAAATAGTGCCACTTCTATGGTAGCCTTGATGTTTGGACATATTACCACCAAATAAAATGCGGCTTTTTGAAAGGGATCACCAAACAAAAAACTGATCTTAGATGCTGGTGCAACAACTCAATTAACCTTGGGTGATATAGGTACCCGCTTGATCCTGAAGTATGTGTAAGCCACCCTTTTGAGGCTAAACACCTCCTTGCCTAATAAATTCACATGAGGATTGTGACCGTTAGAACCTGCATAAAATAGATGTAGGCTTAAGAATTTAATAATATCTATTTATATATTTGAAGTTTGTTAACGCGGTGAGTATAGATGTAAGTGCTAGGTTTTTTTAAAACTTTAATTATTAATAACAATGAGAAGCCCCAAGATAAAATAGTATTCATCTAAATGTGTTAACAGAAGAATAATTATTTTATTTTTGGTTGCCTTGATGGTAAGTATTTTATATTTAAGTAACATTACTCCTTGGTGTGAGTGTTTTTTAAACGATATCCTACCGTGAATGATGCTATAAAAAAGCCGCTCAAGGCGGCTTTATCAGATCGAGTTATTAGTTCAGATAACGGCACCTAGACTTATCATGGCCACACAAAATGTCGTGAGAATGGCTAGCAATGGCGCCACCCATTTTAACCAGCGAATATAAGGTATTCGTGCGATAGCGAGCCCTCCCATGACAACGGCTGAGGTAGGAGTAATTAAGTTTACTAAGCCAGATGCTGATTGGTATGCGGTAATAACAAGGTCTCGACCAACACCCGCAAAATCTGCAAGTGGCGCCATTATTGGCATGGTTAGTACGGCTAAACCTGAAGTGGAAGGGACTAAAAAGGACAGTAAAATTTCCAAAAAGAACATCATATTAATGAAGGCAACAGAAGATAAACCGGTCACCGTTTGCTCTGCGGAAAAAAGAATGGTGTCAGTAATCATTCCTTTATCCATCACGACGACAATACCACGAGCAATACCAATAATAAGTGCAACACCAAGTAAATCACGGGCGCCGTCAATAAAGCTGTTGATAAAGTTTTCTTCGCTCATACGTGCAATCAAGCCAACTAAAATGGCAGCGGCTAGAAACATGGCTGAAATTTCTGCCATCCACCAACCAGCAATTGAAACGCCATATATCATTACCGCGAAGGAGGCACCAAATATAAATAAAATAGCTTTGCGACGACCAGTGAATTCTACAGACTCTCCGGTTTGGTTAGTTAGAAAGCGCTGTTTGTTTTCCTCATATTTGTCGTAAACAATTGATTTAGTATGATCGTTACGTACCAGACGAGCATAACGCATGACATAAGCGACACATATAACCCAACCAATGGCTAACATGGCTACACGTAATAAAATACCATCGGTAAACGGAATACCTGCCGCATTGGCTGCTATGACAGTTGCAAAGGGGTTAATTGTTGAACCAAGAACACCTATCCCAGCTCCGAGTAATATAGTTGCAGCGGCCACAACAGGGTCAAAACGAGCGGCCATCATCACGGGAACTAGTAGGGAATAAAAAGGCAGCGATTCTTCTGCCATACCATAGACAGTGCCGCCAGCGGCGAATAAAGCCATGAGTATAGGGATCATCATTTCTTCGCGACCACGGAAAGTATGGGTGACACGCTCGATACCTGCGTCAATTGCTCCTGTATTGGTGACTAGGCCAAGAAACCCACCCATGATTAAGATAAACAAAGACACATCAATGGCCGCAGCCTGATAACTTTCATGGTCGTAAAAGCCATTAATGGGGGCGAGGAATATATCAATAATCCCCTGGGGGTTTGCTTCGACTGTTTGATAAGTGCCTGTAACGGGTACTTCACGGCCTAAATCTTGGTTCATTGCCCGCTGGTATTGCCCAGCTGGAATAATCCAAGTTAGCAGAGCAACTAATGCAATCAGGATGAATAGTATGGTGTAGGCGGACGGAAACTTAAGTTTGGCAAAAAAACCTTCTTTTTTTTCAGTGGGTTCAGGTTGTGTCGTCATGATGATCTCCTTACTTCTATTTGATAAATAGTAAATAGAAGTGAATCAAAGCTGGCATACTTTTAATGATATTAAGCCAATGATATTGAATTTAATCTTAATTAATATAAGAGAGTTTGGCTTTGTTATCCTTCACAAAAGCATTATATATTTTTGCCTTATATTTTAATAAGTGCCCTATAAGTTTATTTTAGTATTTTATATGAGGAGTAAGCTTCTATATCTTGTAATGGAAGGCTTGTTATTTAATGTGAATTTTAAATATTAAATTATCTTTTTACCCTGGAGGCTTTGTATTGCCTCCATTTTTATTGACTAAATAAGTAACCCACCCAAAGAGAAAGCAAGTGCAACGGCAGAAATGATGGTAACAACACCAGGAATAAAGAACGGGTGATTAAAGATATAACGGCCGATACGTGTTGATCCGGTGTCATCCATTTCGATTGCCGCGAGTAGTGTTGGGTAGGTAGGTAAAACAAATAGGGCACTGACTGCGGCAAATGATGCAACAGCGGTGAGCGGGGCAATTCCTATTGCTAGTGCGGCTGGCATAAGAGCCACAGTTGTTGCTCCTTGAGAGTAAAGTAGCATTGATGCGAAAAAGAGTACTATGGCTAACATCCATGGGTAATCCGCAACAAGCACGCCGGCTATTTCTTTTATACCATCAACATGTGCGTTGACGAATGTTGAGCCGAGCCAGGCAACACCAAGAACGCAAACACATGCTGTCATCCCAGAGCGAAAAGTGGCGGCGTTAGGTATTTTTGAGGCATCAATTTTGGTGAAAAGGACTATTGCGGCGGCAGCGGTTAGCATGACGGTTATTATGGCTTCATTACGGCCTAAGGCAGGGTCGGTAATCAACCCCACTGATGTCGAGATAGCGGCTGCGTAGCAAACAACGAATGCAATAGCGATTAGGAATATGTAGGTAGCCGTTTTAGCGGTTGGTAAAATATCACGCTGTTTATCTGATGCCAACTTAATCAGACCTTGTTCTAAACGTTGCTGATAGATGGGGTCGTCTTTTAGCTCTCTGCCCATGAAGTTGGCGACAAATGCACCTACCATACAAGCAATGAAGGTAGCCGGGATGCATACAGCAAGCAAAGTTAGGTAATCCACTCCTTTTGGCGCAAGCATTGATGAGAACGCCACTACGGCTGCTGATATAGGGGAAGCGGTAATGGCTACCTGCGAAGCGACAACGGCAATTGACAATGGTCTCGATGGGCGAACACCTTGCCCTTTAGCTACTTCGGCTATGACAGGTAGCGTTGAAAAAGCAGTGTGACCAGTTCCCGCCATTAGTGTCATTAGGAAGGTCACAATAGGCGCATAAAAAGTGATTCGTTCTGGGTGTTTACGGAGAAAGTTTTCCGCCAATTGAACTAACCAATCCATTCCCCCTGCAACTTGCATCGCTGCAATGGCAGTAATCACTGACATGATGATCAGAATAACATCAACAGGAATATAGGCCTGACTAGTTGGTACGCCGAGAAACAAGGATAAAGAAATAACGCCAGCACCGCCCGCAAAGCCAATGCCAATACCACCAATCCTTGCTCCCAGATATATGAAGAGTAGGACAACGAATAGTTCAACCATAACCATGATAGTTACCTCGTATATATTTTAAATTCTTTGATGTCTGAACACTTAAAAGAGAAAAATTCAGTTAATTAGAGATTGATAGCATTAATCCACATTAAATATGCGGATTAAAATTTAATACCTAAAAAAGGGCCTCATCTAGGCCCTACATCATTCGCTTATTGGTAGCGTTTTGCTTTGTACTTGGGGTTCATGAAATTGTCGACGTTGAGGATATCATCGAGATCTTCTTCACTAAGAAGGCCTCGCTCAAGTACCACCTCTCGTACACTCTTACCGGTTTCTGCGCATATCTTGCCGACAATATCGCCTTCATGGTGGCCAATATATGGATTGAGGTAGGTGACAATACCAATCGAATTGTAGACGTATGCTTCACAAACTTCTTTATTTACTGTGATGCCATCAATGCATTTGTCGCGTAGGTTGATACATGCATTCGACAGCAAAGAAATGGATTCAAACATGCTTTGAGCAATCACAGGCTCCATTACGTTGAGCTGTAATTGTCCGCCTTCTGCTGCAAAAGAAATGGTATTGTCATTACCGAGTACTTTAAAGCAAACTTGGTTGACCACTTCAGGCACTACAGGGTTGACTTTAGCGGGCATAATTGACGATCCTGCTTGTAGCTCAGGCAAGTTGAGTTCATTGATGCCGGTGCGAGGGCCAGAAGAAAGCAAGCGAAGATCGTTACAGATCTTAGACAGTTTAACCGCTAGACGTTTAAGTGCGCCGTGGGTCATCACATAAGCGCCGCAGTCAGACGTTGCTTCAATCAGATCTTCAGCGGGTACGACACTTAACCCAGTGACTTGCGCTAAATGCTTAACCGCTAATTTTTGATAACCTTGGGCTGCATTTAAGCCTGTGCCTATTGCCGTCGCACCTAAGTTAATTTCAAGCAAGAGTTTGGAGGTGTATTCAAGAGCGCGGATCTCTTCATTTAGTGTCACAGACCATGCATGAAACTCTTGGCCAACAGTCATAGGAACAGCATCTTGAAGCTGAGTTCTACCCATTTTTAGGATGCTTTGAAACTCTTTACTTTTCAGAGCAAATGCGCCTTTTAAGTATTCTATTGCTTCGATGAGCGTATGGACGCTATTGTAAACCGCAATACGAAAACCCGTTGGGTAGGCACAGTTGGTCGACTGACTCTTATTGACGTGATCATTAGGGTTAATAAATTGATATTGCCCTTTTTCTTTACCCATGAGCTCTAGCGCGACATTGGCAATAACTTCGTTGGTATTCATATTGACAGAGGTACCAGCTCCTCCTTGAAACACATCCGATGGGAACTGATCCATGCATTTTCCTGTGTCTAGGATCAAATCACACGCTTGGACTATGTATTGCGCGATTTCTTTAGGCAGGACATCAAGCTCGCTGTTTGCAAGCGCTGCTGCTTTCTTAGTCATCACCATGCCACGGACAAATTCAGGTACATCTGAAATGGTGACGTTAGAGATATTGAAATTTTCAATGGCGCGCAAGGTGTGGATGCCATAATAGGCGTCTGCTGGGACATGTCTCTCGCCGAGAAGGTCTTCTTCAACACGAGTTGCATTAACAGGGTGTAGGGTATCAGTTAGGGTGGCCATTATAGGATCCTTAGATAATTATTCTGGTGATAAATACAAATGCTCGCCATTCTGCAACTTAAGAATCCATTCGTCAGAGTTTTTGGCTGTAAAATACGTCCTGACTTATGTGGCTCATGATACTTCACTCAGCGGATAAAAATAGTATCTTGATCACCTTTTTTATTTTTGGGTTAGCTGAACATTTTTAAATACTAAATATTGCTCAAATCGTTAGGCCGCAGTGAATTTTGTCGCTTTAGTTTGAGCTTAAGTTAGCTTTGAGCTTACACTAGTCCTAACAAAGGAGGGCATGTGTTTGCTATCGTATTCTTAATATTTGTATTGGTCCCCGTTATCGAGATAAGTCTGTTTATCTCGGTCGGAGGTTATTTTGGCTTATGGACAACAATTGGGATGGTCTTTTTGACCGCATTTATTGGCGCCTCTCTGGTTCGTAGCCAAGGCTTACAAACACTACTTTCTGTTCAAAGTCGTCTTCAGCAAGGGGAGCTACCAGCACAACAAATACTTGAAGGTGTGTTGCTTGCGGTTGCTGGTGTATTGCTTTTTATTCCTGGTTTTCTAACCGATATGGTCGGTATGGTAGTGCTATTACCTGCTCCACGTCGTGCTTTAGCCAAATATCTTATGACTAAAATGGTGGTAAAATCCGCTGCTGGTTTTGGTGGTCATTTTGGACAAGGTAGCGATAATGATGGCCATACCTTCGAGGGTGAATATCAGCGTAAAAATGATGAAGACACCAATCATCTTAATAAGCCATAGTGAGTACATAGGCGCGGTACTCTAGCGCCTTTTTATGATTGAGCTTTAATTCAATTCTGAGTAAAAGCGATTACCCACCTGATCCCTAAGCTGTAACACGCATTTCAATCCGGTTTAAAGTTTGACGCTTATTCAAATATTCATCTTGTCTATGAGATCGAAATCTCAATGTCATTGAATGTTGTTTTTAGTTTCATAAAAAACATCAACACTGGTCGAGCTTTATAAGTCTTTTCTCAACAGGAAAAGTGAATTGAAACGCGTTTTCTAAACCGCATAATAAAGGAAGCGATGCAAGGTGGACAGAATGAAACAACAACTAACTCCTACCCTACTTGCAGCAATGGTCGCAAGTGTTCTCTCTACACCAGTAATGTCTGAGATCGTTATTTCTCAATATGTCGAAGGTAGCAGTAATAATAAAGCCATTGAAATTGCCAATACCGGCGATAGTCAGGTGTTGCTTGATGGTTATAGTTTGGCTAAATCAATTAATGGCCGTGGTCAATGGGATAGCGAGCTGCCATTGGACGGTAAAGTCATACAGGCTAAAAGCGTCTTAGTGATTGGTCACTCGCAATCAAGCGATGACATTAAAAACATCAGTCATTTTCTAGATAAGGATGTGCTTGGCTTTAACGGTAATGATCCGATTGCCTTGCTTAAGGGTGATGAAATACATGATGTGATTGGTCAAATGGGCGGCAATGATTTTGCAAAAGACGTCACTTTGACGCGCAGCCAAGATGATTTTTCTCCTTCTTCTCGTTATCAAGCTTCAAATTGGCTAGAGTCAGATAAAAATGACATTCAAGGTTTGGGTGAGCTTAATGGCGGTCAAGCGCCAGAGCCGTTTGCTTGCGAGCAAGACGGTCAGGACCCAGTCTTTACCTCAATTCATGACATTCAAGGTGAGGGCAGTCGCTCTCCATTGCTCGATAATGATGCCTTCATATCTGATGAGGAAGTGTATGTACAAGGTGTAGTCAGCGCCGCCACCAGAGGCCTGACTAAGGGGTTTTATCTGCAAGCGCTCAACGATGATGGCAACCCGAAAACTTCAGAAGGCCTGTTTGTTGAAACCAATCAATCTCAGCCTGAGCTTAAACCAGGCGATTTAGTGTGTGTTAAAGGTAAAGTGCAGGAAAACTATCAGCAGACTCAGCTAAAAGCAGGTAAAAACACTTGGGTTAAGCAGGGTGAGCAAACTCCCCCAGTTGCAACAGGTATTGATATTTTTGCCGATGATGGCAGCTTTGAACAAACCCTTGAGCGCTATGAAGGTATGTTGGTTAAGACAAGTGCTAGTCTTGATATGCGAGTCACGCGCACCTTCGGCTACGATTATGCGGCTAAGCGCAATAATATGGTACTGGCGCAGGGGAACATCAATATGCACCCAAACCAACTCTTTGCCGCAGGCTCAGAGAAGGCTAAGCAGCAAAGTATTGATAATAGTCAGCGGCGATTGTTTATTGAATCTGACAACAAAGCGCCCAATGGCGTTATCCCTTATTACCCTGACTTTGGTCTCACCGACGTTAATCAAGATGGCTCGACCGAAGATTATATTCGTATTGGCGATACCATTGTTGGTTTGGAAGGGGTGCTAAGTTATAGCTATGGTGACTATCGCTTAATTGCCACCAACACGTTAAGCAAAGATAACTTTGTTCGCCGCGACCCACGTACTCAATCGCCAGAGGTGAAAGAGAAGGGTGATTTAAGAATTGCGACCTTTAATGTGCTTAATTATTTCAATTCTCCTTTTGGGGGAGACTCGAATCCCAATGGGGGCAATCGAGGTGCCAAGACTTACCCTGAATTTGAAATTCAGCAAGCCAAAATTGTTAATGCCATTTTACGCCTTGATGCCGATATCATAGGTTTAATGGAAATTGAAAATAATGGCTTGGGTGAAAATGGCGCGATTGGCCAGCTTGTTGAGCAGTTAAACCAGCAGATTGATAACAAAAAAGATCGTTATAGGTTTGTTGCTATTGATAGCAATGGCGACAAAACCATCGACAAAAATGATTATATCGGTACGGATGCGATTACCACAGGAGTCCTTTATCGCTCTAAATCGGTTGAGTTACAAAGCTCACGAGTCATTGAGATGCCAAATCAACAAGCGCCAGAAGTGATTGATGATGATGGCAAGGTTATTGAAGATGGTAAGAATTACCAGCGAAATACACTCGCTCCGACCTTCAGGATAAAAAACAAAGACCAAAAGCAAGATACAGAGGAACTGATCACTGTTGCGGTTAACCACTTTAAGTCAAAAGGCTCCAAATGTTGGGAAGACGCTGCGCCAATCGAGCAGGGCGGTCAGGGTGGACAAGATGTCGATCAGCAAGGCGCGTGTGAAAACTTTCGAGTTTCTGCGGCAGTTGCCTTGGGGGATGCACTGAAAAACATTAAAGGTCACAAGGTAATTTTGGGCGATTTAAATGCTTACGGTAAAGAAGATCCCATGCTGGTTTTAACCGATTACAGCCAAAAGCAGTATGGCAAAGTGATTAAAGCGGCGCGCAATACTTATATTGGCGGCGCTGAGCAGGTTGGCGATGAGGGCGAGGTCATTCATCACAGCTATGGCTACATTAATGCGGTAGCCGCCAAGCATCCAAATAATTGGAGCTTCTCATACAATGATGAAGTGGGCGCGCTCGATCATATCTTGATAAGTCCTAGTCTTGAAGAGTATATGGTCGATGCCACTGAGTGGCATATTAATGGTGGTGAGTCGACCCTATTTGAATACAGTGATAGATACACAGGTGATTTGCCAAAATATACCGATCACCTTCGCTCATCAGATCACGACCCTGCGGTGCTTGAACTTACAATCAACTCAGAAAAAGGTGGCTCATTTGGTCTTGGCGCTGTCTTATCTTTATTTGGCCTAGCCCTATGGCGCAGACGTAACTAGCCTTTACTTTAAAATAAAGGTTGTAAAATAAAGCTTGTAAATAAATGCGGTAAACCAAATGCTGCAAAATAAGCCCCGCCACTAAAAGCTGTGGCGGGGTTTATTAAAGACATTTTTTATTAGCGGCTAATACGGATAAAGTCGCCGGCATTACTATTAAAAATTCTTCCATCACTAACACCACATTTTTCAAATAGAGGGTGCCAGTTTGTGGTCGCTTTCACATGTACCGGCGTTCCCTGTGAAAAAGTCATATAAATCATAGAGGTAGCTAGGTTGTTTTCGTAGTCAGTTGAAATTGGCCCATAGTAATCTGCCCAAGTACCAAACCATTTACCATCAACTTTAAATTGTAATGAGCGATGCCAATTATTAGGTTGTACTTGACCAGTTCCGCAAATCTGGATTTCTTCAATCACCCCTTGGCTTCTTGAGCAAAAGAAACAGGGGAAGTGAGAAGTAATAAAGCAAATAGAAGTTTTTTCATAAAAGTTTTCTCAAAAATGGGTAGTAAGAGTTAGAGTTGAGTTATGCCGCGCCACTTAAATCAGTAGCGGCCAGAATAGAGTGAGTATCATCACAAGTATTGGACTGCTTATTCGCCAATACTGATAAAGTCGCCAGCATTACGCTGAAAAATGGCGCCTTCGCTGACACCACATTTTTTCATATGGTTATGCCAAGCATCAGTGGCCTTAATATGTAAGGGCAGTTTTTGTGAATAAGCCATAAACACGAGTGAGGTAGAAATATTATTATCATTGTCGTTAGGAGAGCCGTAGTAGTCGGCGTAAGTACCAAACCATCGTCCATCAACTTTAAATTGTAAGGTTCTGGCCCAATCGACACCATTATTGTTATACCCACGAGCGCCAGTACCACAGATTTTGATAGCTTCAATCACCCCCTTGGCTTCTTGAGCAAAAGAAACAGGGGAAGTGAGAAGCAATAAAGCAAATAGAAGTTTTTTCATTGGGTTATTCCTACCAATAAGACAGTTCAATATAAAGATTGCGAATGATATTTATTTTTTGAATAATAACAATGCGATAATATAAGCATTCTTGGTGATGAAACATTAAATAAGTGGTTTTGTTACAGGAGTCACATCCGCATCAATATTTAAGTTAAGCCAGATAGGCTTGTCTTTTGTTTGGTGAGTCTATGAGTGACCTTATTTAACCCATAACCCATAATCTATGTCTATTTAGGAACAATAATGAAAAAATTATTCGGTGTATTAACGATTGTGGTTAGTTTGTTATCAGCGCCAGTGTCAGCTGCTGGAGTGGTAAGTGGCGAGATTGAATATATTCGTACACAAAGTTTTGATAAGCCCGCCTCACAAAAAAATCTGTTTTGGTTTACTTTAAAGCTCGACAAAGCAGGCAGCTGTAAAAAGTGGGAAGGTAACGGTGTACTATTTTTTGCTGATGATACAGCAGCATATTCCATGGTTCTTGCAGCTTTTACTGCAGGAAAGTCTGTCGCTGTGCACTTTGATGAAAATCAGCTTCGTGCTGGATGGTGTACTGCTTTACATGTCACTCTTGGCAACCCACCACCGCTGGATTACTAACATTAAAAATAGCCGCCTATATAAGCGGCTATTTTTTACCCATAAATATTGGTCGGTGTTTCGGTTTCGCAGCGCTCTAAATCATAGTCTAGCGTTATCGCACCTTTGCCTCTTCTAGCCGCTCTTAATACCATGCCACGCTCTAAATACCAACGTAAGTCTTCACATGCTAGGCGGTAGGTTAACTCCTTCGAACGAGCAGGGCTCCAGCGATAGTTTCCTGATATATAGCGAGAATAATAGATAACGCCGTTATCTAACACTTTAAAGTTTTCTATATCCTTGAAGTTTTTTCTCGCTTCATCGATGGTTTCTTGCGAGGCCGTGGTGTGGATATTTTCAACTGGGGTGGTTTGGCAGGCACTTAATATGAAGGTTGAAAGTCCAGCCACTGCAATATGTTGTAGTCTCATTTATAGTTCTCGTTTATTTGATAACGATCTTATTTGATAACAATCATGTTAACTTTTAATAAGCGGCAAAGTATAGAGATAATAATTATCAATAGGTAGTGATTGTTCTATAAATGTTCGATAAATCATTTCGTTATTGAGCGACGATTTAACCAGGCCTTATGTGCCAAGCCTTTTTCTCTGGCTTTGTAGAGTTAATACTTGCCTTTCGGCTTTGGTAATGCACAATACCGCCTCATATATGCGATTTATCAAAACCACTTGAGAGCTATGCTGCTGATCATCGATAATTACGACTCATTTACCTACAACTTGTATCAGTACTTTTGCGAGTTGGGGGCAGAGGTCAAGGTGGTGCGTAACGATCAAATTAGCCTTGAAGAGATTGAAGCGCTTAACCCCACTCATTTAGTGATATCACCAGGTCCATGTACGCCGAACGAAGCAGGCATCTCACTGAGTGCTATTAAGCACTTTGCGGGTAAACTGCCTATTTTGGGCGTGTGCTTAGGCCATCAAGCCATTGCGCAAGTATTTGGCGGAGAAGTCGTGCGCGCACGTCAGGTGATGCACGGTAAAACATCTGCTATTCGCCATAATAACCGCAGTGTATTTACCCAACTCAATAACCCACTCACTGTGACCCGTTACCATTCGCTGGTGGTGAAAAATGACAGCTTACCCGATTGCTTCGAACTGACCGCATGGACAACGCGAGAAGATGGTTCAATGGATGAAATCATGGGTTTTCAACATAAAACCCTGCCTATTGAAGCAGTTCAGTTTCATCCTGAGTCAATTAAAACCGAACAAGGCCACGAGCTACTGGCTAATTTCTTACGTCGATGAGTGATTTATCTCCAGCTAAATTCTGATAGCGATCACTTTTTTAACATTTTTCTCATATTTCACCCTGCGAATATGTTGTGAAAAACTATTCGTCGTCTCTTTGGTGTCTATCCTTCGAGCCTTGTTATCACTATGTTTAACGACAGCTTATGCCAACTATAAGAATATATTGCTTCATAAAAGCAGTGACTTAGTGCATAAATACTCAATGTAAGTGAAGAGACGTCTTTTCATAGTCGAATAAAAAGAATAATTCACTATTGAAATGGTTAATTAAATGTAAATACAATGCCGTAATTGCTTATATGCAAAACAAAATGTGCTTTCCTTAATAAGGAAGCAAGGATGCAAAAATTGCCTGGCATGCGGTATCGAGAGGGAATGTGCAATGACAGTTGAAAATAAAGTAGAACGCGGTTTGTTTGATGAGGTCATGGTACCTTGTTATAACCCAATGGAAATAGTGCCTGTCAAAGGTGAAGGTGCTCGCGTTTGGGATCAGCAAGGTAAAGAGTACATTGACTTTGCTGGTGGTATCGCAGTGAGCTGCCTTGGTCACTGCCACCCTGCGATGGTAAGCGCCTTGACCGAGCAAGGCCAAAAGCTTTGGCATCTGAGCAATGTGATGACCAATGAACCTGCGCTTCGTCTGGCGAAAAAACTCACCGAAAAGAGTTTTGCAGAGAAAGTGTTTTATGCCAACTCAGGAGCAGAGGCAAACGAAGCTGCCCTCAAGCTAGCTCGTCGTTACGCTGCCGATAAATTTGGTCCAGAGAAGTCTGAAATTATCGCCTTTAAGCAAGGTTTTCATGGCCGAACTTTCTTTACCGTTACCGTCGGTGGACAAGCGGCCTATTCTGATGGTTTTGGTCCAAAACCGGGTGATGTAACCCATTTACCATATAATGACATCGACACTCTGCGAGCTCATATTTCAGATCGCACTTGTGCGATCATGATGGAACCTTTGCAAGGGGAAGGTGGCATCATTTCGCCAACAGACGAGTTTGTACAAACGGTTCGTGAATTGTGTGATAAGCACAATGCTCTGCTCATTTTTGATGAAGTGCAGACAGGTAATGGTCGTACTGGGCACTTTTATGCTTACCAAGGCCTTGGTGTCACTCCAGATATTTTGAGTACAGCAAAATCACTTGGAGGCGGTTTCCCAATAGGCGCTATGCTCACCACGGCCGTGCTTGCGGAGCATCTTAAAATTGGTACTCATGGTTCAACTTATGGTGGTAACCCGCTGGCATGTGCTGTGGCTGAAGCTGTTGTTGATATTGTTAGCGACCCACAGACTCTACAAGGTGTTGCTGAGCGCGAAACATGGTTTAGAGATGGCCTAAATAAACTCAATGAAAAGTATCAGATGTTTGCTGAGATTCGTGGTAAGGGTCTTTTGCTTGGCGCTGCGCTAAATGATGAGTGGCAAAGCCGCGCTCGTGATGTCTTAGTTGCTGCAGGTCAAGAAGGCTTGATGGTTCTTGTCGCGGGTACCAATGTTGTTCGCTTTACACCATCTTTGGTCATCACTAAGCAAGAAGTTGAAGAGGGTTTATCAAGGCTTGATAAAGCTCTAGCAACACTCAGTAAATAATTAAGAAACACGGAAGATCGTCCTAGCGGGGCGATCTTCCTTTTCCGGTTCCACACATTATGTATTCCCAACACTAAGACGATACTTGGCTCTTAAACACATATAACCTGTTGTGAATACCACTTGGCTGCCATGGCAAAACTTAGCAGTAAGTCGATGATAAGTGGTACTGGCACATGCATCAGGAGGGAATATCGATGCTAGTTGTTCGCCCGATAACAATGTCGGACTATGATGCTTTGCATACATGCGCTGTAGAATCTGGACATGGATTTACATCACTTCCGGTTAATGAAGAATTGTTGACCAATCGAATTACACACTCCGAATATAGCTTCAATAAACCTAATGTGACTGAACCCGGCGACGAAGGTTACTTAATGGTTGGTTTTGATAGCGACAGCGGTGAGGTGGCTGGATGTACTGGCATTGAAGCATCTATTGGTTGGGATGTGCCGTTTTACTCTTATCATATCAGTACCATAGTGCATTCTTCACCCAAGCTCGATGTCAACAATGTAGTTAAGCTTTTGACATTTGGGAATAATTACACAGGTTGTAGTGAAATCTGTACTTTGTTTTTAAGGCCTAACTTTCGTGGCGGACTCAATGGTCGCTTGATGTCAAAGTGCCGCTTTCTGATGATGGCAGAGCACCCTCATCGTTTTTCTAACACGGTATTTGCTGAAATGCGCGGCGTATCGGACGATGAAGGCAACTCACCATTTTGGCAATGGTTGCAAGAACACTTTTTCTCTATTGAGTTCACTATGGCTGATTATTTGACAGGTATTGGTAAGAAAGGCTTTATTGCTGATCTTATGCCTAAGTTACCAATCTATATCAATTTACTCAGTAAGGAGGCTCAGGCAGTGATAGGGCAAGTACATGAAAATACCAAACCTGCACTACGCTTGCTTGAAAAAGAAGGTTTTACTTGTCGTAACTATGTAGACATTTTCGATGGCGGCCCTTCGGTTGAGTGCGATGTACGAAATATTGAGTCTGTCCGTCATTCTTTCCGAGCAAAAGTGACCATTTCAGAGCATTCTAGCTCGCAAGATTACCTGATTTCAAATACTTCATTTGAGCATTTTAGAGCGGTGGCAACTAAGGCTGCTTACGATCAAGAGTCTGAATCTGTCATTGTGTCACCGGACGTTGCCAAGGCATTGAAAGTCAATCAGGGCGACTATGTGCGCATGTTGGCTCAATAATAAGATAGGAGTAAAAATATGACACATTGGATTGCGGGTGAGTGGCTTGCTGGGCAAGGTGAATCGATGAACTCCACAAGCCCATACAACAATGAAGTAATTTGGCAAGGTGATAGTGCATCGCCTGAGCAGGTTGAATCTGCTGTTAATGCGGCTCGAGCTGCATTTACAAGCTGGAAGAAAAGTACCTACGCTGAACGTGAAGCAGTAGTGCTCGATTTTGCCGAAAAATTGAAACAGAACAGTGAAAAAATCGCTGAGATTATCGCTAAAGAAACGGGTAAGCCCTTATGGGAAACGAGAACGGAAGCGGCGGCAATGGCTGGAAAAATTGCCATATCAATTCGTGCCTACCATGACCGTACCGGTGGATCGCGGCGTGAAGCTGCTGGTAATCATATTGTTTTACGCCATCGCCCCCTAGGTGTATTGGCCGTGTTTGGTCCCTATAATTTCCCTGGCCACTTACCCAATGGACATATTGTCCCCGCGCTATTAGCCGGTAACACCGTGGTCTTTAAACCATCGGAACAGACGCCACTAACGGGTGAATTTGCGATGAAGCTGTGGCAGCAAGCAGGCTTGCCTGTTGGTGTGATTAACTTGGTTCAAGGAGCGAAGGAAACAGGAGTAGCACTGGCTGAGTCAAAAGGCATTGATGGCGTTCTATTTACTGGTAGTGCTAATACCGGTCATATTCTCCATCGTCAATTTGCAGGACAACCTGATAAAATGCTAGCTCTAGAAATGGGCGGCAATAACCCCATGGTGATTTCCGAGCAATACGGTGAGCTGGATGCGACGGTTTATACCATTATTCAATCGGCGTTTATTAGCGCAGGTCAACGTTGTACATGTGCGCGTCGCCTTTACATCCCGAGTGGAGAAAAAGGCGATGTATTGGTAAGTAAGCTACTTGAAGCAACACAGAAGATTGTTGTTGGTCAGCCATTTTCAGAGCCAGCTCCCTTTATGGGGCCACAGATTTCAAAAGCGGCGGCGGACTTTATTCTGCAAGCTCAATCCAATTTGGTCAAACTTGGTGGGCAAAGCTTATTAGAAGCAAAAGCGGGTGAAGCTGCGTTTGTTACGCCGGGTATCATCGATGTAACGCCAATTGCTGATTTACCTGATGAGGAATACTTCGGTCCTTTGCTTCAGGTTGTTCGATATCAAGGCTTAGAGAAAGCTGTTGAGCTGGCCAATGACACGCGCTTTGGTTTGTCGGCAGGTTTAGTTTCAACTGATGATGATGAGTGGAACTATTTTGTGGATAACATTCGTGCTGGTATTGTGAATCGTAATCGCCAGCTTACTGGTGCAAGTGGTGATGCCCCATTTGGTGGGCCTGGTGCATCAGGAAACTTGCGCCCTAGCGCGTATTACGCTGCTGATTATTGTGCGTACCCTATGGCGTCAATGGAAGGTGGTGAAACAATTTTACCTGCAACACTTAGTCCTGGTGTGGAGTTATAAATCGCACTGAGTCCTATTGATTTTAGGGCTGTGAAGGCTTGCTAAATTGACTTATCAGCGAGCCTAATTCCAACTAGATAACCCGACAAGGAGGCGTTATGACGCCAGATGTTTTGTTTCAGTCGTTATGGAATGACTATATTCAACGCTTGTGTCCTTCTGCGGATAAAGTTCACCAACTGCTGCAAGAAAGTGAACCACTTATCAACGATCATATTGCATTGCGCACGTTTAACTTAAACCCAGTGGGTATGGAAGCCATAGCTCAACCTTTTATTGATGTAGGCTATGTGGCGTGTGGTGATTATCAGTTTGTGGCGAAAAAGTTGGTTGCCAAACACTATGAACACTCTGATCCTAAGCAACCTAAAGTGTTTATTAGCGAATTAAAAGTAGAAGAGTGTTCCTTAGAATTACAGGAAATAGTAACCAAATTAGTTAAACAAGTGGACGCTAATCAGCTAAAGGGTCATGAATTCTTATCCGCTGGTCGTCTTTGGGAGCTGAGTTTTGAAGACTACCAGCAATTAGCAAAAGAGAGTGAATATGCGTCTTGGCTTGCCGCTCATGGCTATGGTGCAAATCATTTTACCGTTAGTGTTAATCAACTTGGTGCATTTGATGAAGCTAAACAAGTTAATGATTACCTTCGCCAAGCAGGTTTCACAATTAACGAGTCGGGTGGTGAGATAAAGGGATCGCCGCAAGTGTTGCTTGAGCAGTCCTCGACGATGGCAGATAAAGTGCCAGTATCTTTTGCAGAGAGCGTTCAAACAGTCCCTGGCGGTTTTTATGAGTTCGCAAAGCGTTACCCAATGAATAATGGGGAACTGTACTCTGGGTTTGTTGCTGCATCGGCAGATAAGATATTCGAAAGTACCAATAACTAGTTGGTTTAAGTGGCTATCTGTTGTTAGGAGAGGCTGTAACCTATTAGTAAAAAGGTGCCTAATATAGGCGCCTTTTCTTATTCTGTCACACTGAGCCAGTATTGGTCGGGAATTGAGCGAGTCTTTTCGCTTAGGTGAGGGTTATCTATGGTAAATGCTTTTCTGCTTCTTATGCCCGCTTGTTCGAAGGTTTTTTTCACTAGAGGTGATTGTTCAAAGAAGGCGACAAAAGAACCATCCTGGTATGAGGTTTCAAAAGCTTTTTGCAAAATATCGGCAACGTCAGGGTTATTGGGACTAACAAACAACAACATCGGGAAACGGTAAATCAGCATGAGTTTGTCATCGACGACTAAATTAGTTAACTGGCTACGCTGGGCAACTTCACTATAGGGCTCGATAACAGCTCTGGGGAATAAATCGGTACGCTCGCTATCAACAATACGAAAAATATTATCAAAACTGGGGACTTCTCTGACTTTAAACCCTCCAGACTTTAAGACTTTGACATCTGCCCAGCCCTGGCCTTGTATTATACCGAGTTTACGTAATTCCTCTATATTGTTTATGTCTCCCAATTTGGCTGCAGTCGCTTTGTTGGTGATAAAAATACGGTGACCGAGTAGCCCTCGAAAAACAGGATAGCGAATAGGGATTAGTTCTTGTTCCAGAGTTTTATCTGCACCAAGCCAATCAATGGTGATTTTACCATCTTTAAGCAAGCTAACTTTGCGAGATTGAGAATCAACAGGTGTTTTATAAGGCTGGAGTAATATGCCTTCACCTGATTTATCGACAAGAAACTGAATGAGGTCAATGGCGTAGCGATCGAGCTCTGAGCCTTCTCGTGGAATAGGGTGAATTATGGTGGTTTGGGCAACTGCCAATGATGAAATAAGACTGCAAACCAATAACAGTTGAGAGGTAAGCCTTGTTAGCATGAGTCTATCCTGTTTGAAAATTATGATTAAAATTCAAACTAAGGTTAGGATAGGGCTAGTTAATTGACAAATTTAAAATCTAAGCCGAGCAAATTTGCACTCGGCTTAATCTTCAGATTGATGGTTATCGAGTGCCGTATACGACGATCGTTTTACCATGTGCTGAAATTAGATTTTGCTCTTCCAACATCTTCAAAATACGACCAACCGTTTCACGTGAACAGCCAACAATCTGGCCAATTTCTTGGCGAGTAATCTTGATCTGCATGCCGTCTGGGTGTGTCATTGCGTCAGGCTGTTTTGCTAGATTTAGTAGTGTCTGAGCAATACGGCCAGTGACATCTAAGAAAGCAAGATCACCCACTTTCTGGCTGGTCACTTGCAAGCGACTCGCCATCTGTGAAGAAAGGCGCATTAGGATATCAGGATTGACTTGAATAAGTTGACGGAATTTCTTAAACGAAATCTCAGCTACTTCACAAGGCGACTTAGCTCTAACCCATGCTGTACGTTCTTGGTCTTCTTCGAATAAACCAAGCTCACCGATAAAGTCACCTTGGTTTAGGTAAGACAGTATCATTTCCTTGCCTTCTTCGTCTTTGATAAGTACCGCGACTGAACCTTTGACAATGTAGTAAAGCGTCTCCGCTTTCTCGCCAGCATGGATCAATGTGCTCTTAGATGGGTACTTATGAATATGACAATGTGAAAGGAACCACTCTAATGTTGGATCAGTTTGAGGTTTACCTAGAACCATAATATCTCACTTCCTCTGCAGGGTACGCTTGCTACTTTCCATGTATTAGCTAAGCCTTGAATCAAGACTTACTAGGATAAGAGCACTTTTCAAATGCTGCAAGCCATCTTTGTTTCTGTTTCAAATAGTATCTTTTTTTTGAATTGATTTCTTGATTTTAATCGCCTGTGATTGGCTATTTCGTACGCAGAAATGTGCACATGATCACGGTATGAAAAGTAATCGTGTATATAAGTAAGTCTTAACCAATTTTTCCGGTTTCAATTAATTGTTGAAGTATCGGACGAACAATTAACTCAACAGCAAAACTCATCTTTCCGCCAGGTACAACAATGGTGTTATGGCGCGACATAAATGAGCCATCTATCATTGCCAGTAAGTAAGGGAAATCAACATTTTTAATCCCGCGGAGACGAATGACCACAAAACTTTCATCAAGACTTGGGATCCCTTTAGCATTGAGCGGGTTCGAGGTATCAACGGTCGGGACCCTTTGGAAGTTAATATGAGTTCGAGAAAATTGAGGCGTGATGTAGTTTAAGTAGTCATCCATCGAGCGTACAATGGAGTCCATCACAGCTTCACGGGAATGACCTCTATCGCGAGTATCCCGAACAAACTTTTGAATCCATTCAAGATTGACGATCGGTACCATACCAATTAGAAAGTCAACATGCTGCGCGACGTTAATATCACCATCAACGACACCACCATGTAACCCTTCATAAAAAAGAACATCAGAGCTCTCTGGGAGCTCTTGCCAAGGAGTAAATGTTCCCGGCATCTGATTGTAGGGTACTGCTTCGTCAAAAGTATGGAGGTAACGGCGGATTTTACCAATACCGTCATTACCATATTTACGGAAAAACTCTGCCAGGGTAGGGAAGTCATTTGCTTGAGGCCCAAAGTAGCTAATATGTCGTCCTTGCTCTCTGGCTTTGCGAATTTCTACGTCCATTTCGGGACGCGTAAAGCGGTGGAAGCTATCACCCTCAACCCAAGCAGGTTTAACCTTCATCATGTTGAACATCTTGCGAAAAGCTTCGGATGTAGTTGTAGTTCCGGCACCTGAAGAGCCAGTAACGGCGATAACTGGATGTTTTGCTGACATGCCAACCCTTGTCTATGAATAACTGTCCATTGTTGCATTTCACTATAACATGCTTTGTAGAGAGAGCACTGTATGCTGTGTTTTAAAAAGAAAATTTTTGTTTGAGCTGGATATCGACTGTATCGTGAAGTTCTGAGAACACCACGACAGCTTCTCCAGATGCGAGCTGGTGTTTAACTTGGTCGATCTTGTCGGGTAAAGAGACTTCTGATACGCCGTAATCGGTACCTTCTCGCAGTATGAATTCTTGAATTAAGTTATCTAACGTTTCTGGAGCAATTTGTTGCCAAGGAACGATCATAAATACCTCTGTCTTTTATGTTCGATGATGCGTCATGCTTTATTTAGATAAAGCCCAACTTTGATAGTAAGCAGGCAGTGCCTCTTCAAGCCAGAACTTAGGTCTTAAAGCACTTCCAGTTACAAAGCCTACATGGCCGCCTTGCTCAAATAATCGATAGTCGATATTGCTAGGTAATGCATATTTAGGGATCACTGCCTCTGTCATAAAAGGGTCGTCTTTTGCATGGATGATTTGTAGGGGAAGACGAATATTCTTGAGTTTGTTAATGCCAGAGCAGCGATGATAATAGTCCTGTGCACCGTTAAAACCGTGTAATGGTGCTGTGATTAAATCATCAAATTCATAAAGCTTAGTTACACGTTTAATGCTTTGGTAAGAAACGTCTAACTCACCTTTGATTAAGTGATGTTTTCGCAGTGCATTTTTTTTCAGTGAAGAGAGTAAGTAAGTCTTGTAGATTTTTGAAAAACCTTGTTCGATACGCGTAGAACAAGCTGAGAGGTCTAAAGGTGCTGATATGATTGTTGCAGCAGAGATCATAGGATCCTGATTATATTGTGCGAGATAATTCGCCAACATGTTACCACCTAGTGATATACCAACGGCAACTTTTGTTTGGTTGGGAAACTGGAAGTTTATATGCTCAAGGAAATAACGCGCATCTTCTATTTCACCCGAGTGATAACTACGTGCATTGTGGTTAGGTTGGCCACTGCAACCACGAAAATGCATCATAACAGATAACCAACCTTGTTTTGCAAAAGCATGCATTAAGCCATTGGCATATGGGCTATAAAAACAACCTTCTAGGCCATGAAAGAGAATAAAAATCGGTTTTTTTTGTGCTTGTGCGGTTTGCCAATCTTCGCTCCATGCTAAATCAAGGAAATCATTATCTGGCGTATCAAGTCGTTGCCAAATTGGCTCAAATAATGCTTTTTTTCGAATAAAGCGAGGAGCTAACGTTTGTAAATGCGGATTGGATAAACCTTTGGCTGCAGTGAAATGGGTCATAGCAAATCCTATTGGTGAGTAAGGTCATCTATTGGCTGGGCAAACGCTTGGTGTAAGTGTTCTCCCCCGAGTTGACGACAGTACCTTAATGTCAGAGGATCATTTTTATTGTGTAATAAGGTTATACTGTTGATGCAGTCAACTAGGTCAGATTGCTGTTGCTTTTCAAGTTGCAGTTCAAACTGGAGTGATTCACGATACAAGGTCTCTGGGACATGAGACTTAAGCTTGCGACGTATATCTCGGTAGCTGTGTAGCAAGGTTTCAGAACGTCCTAGGCATTGTTCGATTTTATGCCAATCTTCGTCAAGGAAAGTGGCTTGCTGCTCATCCAGCCATTTAAGCAGCAGGAGAAGATTTACATTGCCTTTGAACTGGTTTTGAAGATTGAGGCACGCATCTTTGACTTCCCGGACGCTATAATATTGCAAGCTAAATTGCCACAGGCGTTCTAATGTTAGGGACACTGATACGTGCTTTGAGCTCATTGGCTATTAAACTCCTGTTCCATTTTTTCTAGTTCTTCTTGATATGTCATCCATTCTAATTCGATGTCTCCAAGTTTTATTTTGGCTTGGCTTTGAGTCGTTAATACTTGATTAAGTTTAGCTTTATTTTCCGGCTCATACAGTGAGGTATCGGATAATTCTAACTCTGTTTGGCTGAGTGCCGAGCTTAAACTATTCATTTGAGCTTCTAATTTGGTCAATGCTTTGCGGATAGGGGCTGTTTGTTTGCGAAGTTCAGCATCACGCCGCTTTTGTTCTTTTTTTGCTGCAGCACTGTTGGCGGTGTTTTTTTCTGGCAATAGAGCCTGTGTTTCGCGACGTTCTGCCTTTTGTTGTTCAGTTAGCCATTTGTAGTAATCGTTAAGGTCTCCGTCAAAAGGTGCAACCTGCTGATCATGCACCAGATAAAGGTCGTCGGTGGTCGCGCGCAGCAAATAACGATCGTGGGACACAATCACCATTGCTCCTTCAAAGGTCTGCAGGGCAAACGTTAATGCCTGACGCATATCGAGGTCTAAGTGGTTAGTGGGTTCATCAAGCAGTAGTAAATTGGGCTTTTGCCATACAACTAGCGCAAGAACTAAGCGAGCTTTTTCTCCTCCAGAAAAGGGTTCGACTGGTTCTAAGGCTTTGTCACCCTGAAAACCAAAGCTGCCCAGATAATTGCGCAGTTCAAGTTCATTTTTGTCCGGCGCGATCTGCATCATATGCTGTAGAGGCGTTTCTTGCGGGTGGAGCGTTTCCAATTGGTGCTGGGCAAAATAGCCTATTTTCACTCCTTGTGAGTAATTGAGATCGCCACTTTGAGGTGCTAGTTCTCCCGATAATAACTTGATCAGAGTTGATTTCCCTGCGCCATTTCGGCCCAGTAAGCCGATACGGCTGCCAGGCACAAGATTGAAACGAATTTTTTCTAGGATCAGGTTGTTATCATAGCCTGCGGATACTTCATCCATCATGATGATCGGATTGGGAAGCGCATTGGGTTGACGAAACTCAAAACTGAAAGGATTATCGAACTGTGCTGGCAAGACCTGCTCCATTTTCTCTAGAGCTTTAATTCGGCTTTGTGCTTGCCGTGCTTTCGAGGCTTTGTAGCGAAAACGGTCAATATAACTTTGCATGTGCGCCATTTGCTTTTGTTGCTTCTGATACATGGCTTGCTGGAGGATCAACTTTTGCGCCCGTTGTGTTTCAAAGGAAGAATAGTTACCTGTGTATTCATTGAGGTGCTGATTTTCAACATGAATAATACGGTTAACGATAGGGTCTAAAAAGTCTCTGTCATGGGAAATTAAGATTAGAGTTCCAGGGTAGTTCTGCAACCAGCGTTCTAGCCACATTACAGCATCCAGATCTAAATGGTTGGTCGGCTCATCAAGTAATAATAGATCTGAGCGGCACAACAGGGCTTGTGCGAGGTTTAAACGCATCCGCCAACCACCGGAAAATTGGGTTAGGCTCCAGTTCATCTGCTGCTGAGAAAATCCAAGACCGTCGAGTAGCTCAGCGGCGCGGGCGCGGATGCTGTAGCCGCCAATCGTTTCAATTTTCCCATGCAGTTCGGCAACCAGTGTACCATTATCGTCTTGTTCGGCTTTGACAAGCTTGGTTTCCAAGCTGCGGTATTCACGATCACCGTCAATGACGTAATCCAAAGCTTGTCGTTCTATTGCAGGAGTTTCTTGAGCGACCCACGCTAATTCCCAATGAGAAGGGCAACTGAAGTTACCGGCATCAGTAGAGAGTTCGTTTTTAATCAGCGCAAATAGGGTTGATTTGCCGCACCCATTTTTACCCACTAAGCCAATTTTATCGCCTGGGTGAATGGTTGCTGAGGTATTATCCAGTAAGGCTTTACCACCCCGAAGTAGTTGGATATCAGAAAAGGTAATCATAATTTTATGCTTTATTGTTTATTATTTAATAGTTCTCTTATCGCGTCGAATAGTAGGAGGAATGAGATAAAATGTCGATCATTGCGTTATGCTTAACAACAACGTATAACAAACTCATACTGATAAAAACGCTCTTATGTCTTGAGAATAAAAGGATGGCTGCTTAAAACATGGCGGTAACTGATTTAAACACTGACTTTCCTGAAAGCGCAAAAGTTCTGGTGATTTATGCTCATCCCGAATCACATAGCTCGGTTGCTAACCAAGTTATGCTCAAAAAGATCGCTTCGCTTGAACAGGTCACTGTGCGTGACTTATACGCATACTACCCTGACTTTTTCATCGATGTTGATTCAGAGCAGCAACTTCTTCTAGAGCACGATGTGATCGTATTCCAGCATCCACTATACATGTATTCTTGCCCAGCGTTACTTAAAGAGTGGATGGATAGAGTATTGGCAAAAGGGTTTGCCTATGGCAAGGGAGAAGCACTGAAAGGTAAATATTGGCGAAGCATAATTACCACTGGGGGTAATGAAGAAGCTTTTTGTAGTGAAGGTTATAACCGATATCCCTTGTCTGAAATACTGCAACCTTTTGAATTATCAGCGGCCTTGTGTCAAATGCATTGGATTGAACCTTTAGTTCTTTATTGGGCAAGGAACATCTCTGAGGCGGACCGTTCACAACATGCTGAAAACTATCATAGATGGCTACTTAATCTTACTACAGGTTCTGCTACCAGTTTCGATGTAGAAGGAGACCCGCTTGGCACTTGAAAGTGATTTCTTACAAAGCAGCGTGATTTTTTTGACCGCCGCTGTCATTGCGGTGCCTCTTGCTCAGCGATTAGGGCTGGGCTCAGTCCTTGGTTATTTATTGGCTGGGGTAGTCATTGGCCCTTGGGGCTTTAGCTTAATCAGTGATGTTGAGGCTATTTTACACTTTGCCGAATTTGGCGTTGTACTGCTGCTATTTTTGATAGGTTTGGAGCTAAACCCCAAAAAGCTGCTGCAAATGAAAGGCCCAATTTTAGGACTTGGTGGTGCTCAGGTTGTTATCTCTACCGCAGCTATAGGTGCGGTAGCCTATTTTTTTGGGCTCAGTTGGCAAACAAGCTTAGTCATAGGTATGGGGCTGGCGCTTTCCTCGACGGCTATCGCCTTAAAAGTGATAGAAGAACAAGGGCTTGCTGGTAGTGAGACGGGTCAGTCAGGTTTTGCTGTGCTTTTGTTTCAAGATATTGCTGTTATTCCCATGTTGGCGATTTTGCCTATTCTGGCGGGTAATACAGCAGGTAACTGGTCGGATGCTATTTGGATGCTATGCGGCGTAATAGGTCTACTGGTTGGGGGGCATTTCCTGCTGCGCCCTTTGTTTCGCTATGTCGTTTTAAGTGGTGTACGAGAGTTATTCACTGTTGCTGCTTTATTGCTAGTCATTGGCATTGCTTTATTGATGAAGCATCTTGGATTATCAATGGCATTAGGTACCTTCCTTGCCGGCGTTCTGCTGGCTGAAAGTGAATATCGACATGAGCTAGAAATTGCGATTGAACCTTTTAAAGGTTTGCTGCTTGGTCTGTTCTTTATCGCTGTTGGTATGGCGGTTAATTTGGGCTTGTTAGCGCTAGAACCACTAAGCGTATTGGCAGCAGTATTTGGTCTGGTTTTGATTAAAGGTCTGATTTTGTACTTCCTTGCAAGATTATCAGGCGGGCGGCCTAAAGTGCGCAGCAAAATGGCAGCTATTTTGAGCCAAGGTGGTGAATTTGCGTTTGTTATTTTTACTGCGGCGAGCAAAGAGGGGCTGATTGCTCCTGAGCAAAATGCTTTCTTGTTGGTAGTGGTGAGTTTATCTATGGTGACTACGCCGCTTCTTTTGATGGCGCAAAGTAAGTGGTATGCGCGGGGATTAAACTTTGACGAGTCAGGGCTAAAGCGCAGTGATGTTGTTAATCGACAGCCTCGCGTTATTATTGCTGGCTTCGGTCGCTTTGGTCAGATTATTGGTCGTTTAATGTATGCCAATAAAATACGGGTCACGGTATTGGAAAGCGATGCCAGCCAGATTCACTTGTTGAGAAAATATGGATATAAAGTATTTTATGGTGACGCAACCCAGCTTGATTTGTTAAGAGCGGCAGGAGCGAATAAAGCGGAAGCCATGGTGATATGCACTGACTCGCCAGAAGAGATCATGAAAATTGTTGAGTTATGTAAATATCACTTCCCGAATCTTAAGCTGTTTGCTCGTGCGAGAAGCCGAGTCGAGGCCTACCAGTTGATCGGCCATGGTGTCGAAAATTACTCTCGAGAAACTTTCTTAGGTGCATTAGATTTAGGGCGTCAAGCCTTGGTTGAGCTTGGTATGCATCCTTATCAGGCTAAACGAGCGGAAGCCCACTTTAAAAAGCTTGATCATGGTATGCTGAAAGAACTACTTCCTCAACACCATGAAGATAAGCAATTGGCGATGAGAGCTAAAGAAGCCCGCAAAGAATTGGAAGAAATTTTTGGTCGGGAAATGGAAAGAGATCAACAATCAAAGAACTTTTGGGATTAACTCCAAACCCTCTTTGCCCCATTAACGTAAAAGTATTGTTAAAGGTAGCTATGGGTGATGTATTGGAATGAAAACAATGAAAAAAAGATTTATTGCAGGCGCTAGCTGCCCTAAATGTTCACAGCAGGATACTTTACGCTGGTGGATAGAAAATAATATTGAATTAGTCGAATGCGTTGAATGTGAATATCAAGAACAACGTAAGCCACAGGTTGTGGAAAAAACTGAACACGCGCAACAAGAGATGATCGGAATTTTTAAGCCAGATTAATTGAGTTTCTGTAATTGATCCCCATAATAGCGGCATATAAAATGTTAAATCGGAGCGATTATTTGCTCCGTTTCTTTATCTCCTTGGAGTCATTATGAAAATTGAAAAGAATGTGGTAGTGAGCCTAGCTTATCAAGTAAAGCTAGAAGATGGTGTAGTTGTTGATCAGTCGACAACGGAAGCGCCACTCGATTACTTGCACGGCAACAGTAACCTGATCACAGGACTTGAAACGGCTCTTGAAGGAAGAGAAGCGGGCGCTCAGTTTTCGGTAACCGTTTCCCCTGAAGAGGCTTACGGTGAGCATAACGATGGACTTGTGCAGCGTGTACCTGCAAACGTATTCCAAGGTGTGGATCAAATTGAAGTAGGCATGCGTTTTTTAGCGGATACTGACCAAGGTCCGATCCCAGTAGAAGTGACAGAAGTTGATGGTGATGATGTCGTGGTTGATGGCAACCATATGCTCGCTGGACAAACACTGACGTTTGATGTTGAAGTAGTGGCAGTGCGTGAAGCGACAGCAGAAGAAATCGAACATGGCCATGTTCATCAAGAGGACGGTAGCTGTGGCAGTCATGATCACGATCATGGTGAAGATCATGATGACTGCTGTAGCGGCGGTAGCTGTAGTAGCTAGTAGCATAATTTCCTGAACCATGTGTTTAGGTAGCCAATGTTAAGCGCAAGATTAAGAGATTAACTTGCGCTTTTTGTTTATCTCAGATGTGACGAAAAGCAAACAAAAAATAACAGGAGTTAAACGTGACTAAACCGTTCGCAATGGCGATTCACGCTGGTGCTGGCACTATTTTACGTGAACAAATGAGTGAAGAATTAAACTTAGCTATTCGTTATGAACTCGAAAAGTCGGTTCGCGTTGGTCATGAGATTCTTACTCATGGCGGTGATGCAATGGACGCAGTGGTTGCCGCTGTTAAGGTGCTAGAAGATTCAGTTCATTTTAATGCAGGGCGTGGTTCAGTATTGACCGATAAAGAAATCGTTGAGATGGATGCCTCTGTAATGCATGGTAAAGAGGCTAATGCTGGCGCAGTGGCTGGCGTGCGTCATATTCGTAATCCGGTTGAGCTGGCGCGCGATGTGATGGAACACAGTGCGCATGTGTTACTTATTGGTGATGGTGCAGAAGAGTTTGCATTTGAGCATAATCATCAATACACAGAACAAGACTATTTTTTTACCGACCGTCGCTATGACCAATTGCAGTCGATGAAACAAAAGGGTTTATTCGCCTTATCTGAATCTAAGTATCCTGATGATAACAAACATGGCACTGTGGGTGCTGTTGCGTTAGATCAACTCGGTAATCTCGCTGCCGCAACTAGCACTGGAGGGGTTACCAATAAAAAATATGGTCGAGTAGGGGATTCTTCCATCATTGGCGCAGGTACATTTGCAGAAAATGGTAATGTTGCCCTGTCAGCGACAGGCATGGGTGAATACTTTATTCGTAAAACTGTAGCCAGTGATATTGCGGCTCGTATGCGTTATCTAAAAGAAGATGTGCGCACTGCAAGTGAAGCTGTAATCCAAGGTGAATTAAAGCTGATTGGAGGAGAAGGTGGCGTGATTGCTATTGATAGTAAGGGAGCCATTCACTTCGCCATGAACAGCAGTGGAATGTATCGCGCAAGTATCGGCCTTGATGGTGCATTAGTGGTCAAGATCTACGCTGACGAATAGGTCTTAAATTATGTTTAATGCTAGTGCTCACAAGGGGTTAACGCTTGATAACCTGCCTGTAATTAAAAAATGACTGCAACGAATGTAATTCGGTGCTAGAATCCATTTTTAACTAGCTATCAGACTTGGAAAGATGGGAAATAACGTTGTCGTTCTGGGCACCCAATGGGGTGACGAAGGTAAAGGTAAAATTGTAGACCTTTTAACTGAAGATGCAAAATATGTGGTTCGCTATCAAGGCGGTCACAACGCAGGTCACACTCTTGTCATTGACGGTGAAAAAACCGTTCTTCATTTAATTCCATCCGGTATTCTTCGCGATAACGTAAAGTGTGTTATCGGCAACGGCGTCGTTTTGTCGCCAGAAGCATTATTGAAAGAAATGAAACCACTTGAAGAGCGTGGCATTCCAGTACGCGAGCGTCTTTTCGTTTCTGAAGCTTGTCCTCTCATTCTTCCTTACCACATTGCTATTGACAACGCGCGTGAAATTGCTCGTGGTAAAAAAGCAATTGGTACAACAGGTCGTGGTATCGGCCCGGCTTACGAAGATAAAGTTGCTCGTCGCGGTTTGCGTGTTGGTGATCTTTTCGATAAAGATGTCTTTGCTGAGAAACTTAAAGAAGTGATGGAATTCCATAACTTCCAGTTAGAGCATTTCTACAAAGTAGACACTGTAAGCTACGAAGCCGTTTTTGAACAATGTATGGGTTACGCTGAATTACTGACTTCAATGGTGATGGACGTAACTGACGAACTTGATGCGGCCCGTAAACGTGGTGATAAGATCATGTTTGAAGGTGCACAAGGTACGTTGCTAGATATTGACCACGGTACATATCCATACGTAACTTCCTCAAATACTACCGCTGGTGGTGTGGCTGCAGGATCTGGTTTTGGTCCTCGTCACATAGGCTACATTCTTGGTATTACTAAAGCTTACTGTACTCGGGTTGGTTCTGGTCCATTCCCAACCGAGCTTTACGATGGTCAAGACAAACAGGATCCTATTGGTAAGCATTTAGGTGATGTGGGCCATGAGTTTGGCGCGACGACTGGTCGTCTTCGCCGCACAGGTTGGTTTGATGCTGTTGCTATGCGCCGTGCGATCCAAATTAACTCTCTAACGGGTATATGCTTGACTAAGCTAGATGTTCTTGATGGCCTTAAAGAAATCAAGATTTGTACCGGTTATAAGATGAAAGATGGCTCTATATTAGAAGTGTCGCCAATGGCAGCTGAATCTTTTGAAGCAGCAACACCAATTTACGAAACCATGTCAGGTTGGTCTGAAACTACCTTTGGTGCTAAATCCTTAGAAGCACTCCCGAAAGCAGCTCTGGATTACATCAAGCGTATTGAAGACCTAACAGGTGTGCCCGTAGATATCATTTCTACAGGACCAGATCGCAACGAAACCATTATTAAGGTTCATCCATACCAAGCTTAAATTTGCGCGATATAAAGGATTATAAAAACCAGCATGCGAGTGCTGGTTTTTTTGTGTTTGATAGGTGGTGATTATCTATACTTAGGTGTGGCAAATTTTTGCCAGTCTTCGGTGATTTTGATTAAAGACTTATCTGCTGTTGCCGATACAGGATTTAAGATGGCTGATTACAAAGTCAATCTTGAGTTCATAGACGCTAAGCAGCGTCAAACACATTATCGAAGTCAAAGAGTGCAGACAATGAAGCTAAGAAAGTTAGCTGCTTCGATGGTATTACTGTTTGGGACTTCTGCGGCCGTTGCCAATGAGTATACCGATATTGGTAACCCGATACCCATATATACCGAAGCTGAACTAATAAAACTAATTAATGAAAATAAGCACCTAGAGCAAATTAAGGCCGATAATTGTCAGATCGTTGAAGACATTGTTGCCCGAGCAACTCGGATCAGTTTACCTTCATATGAGTTTTTGTATGGTGATATGCTGGCGTGGGGAGTCTGTGTTGAGCAAGATGTTGAACTTGGTTTGTACTACATCGAAAATGCGGCTCATCAAGGCTTGCCTGCCGCCCTTGAGCAATTAGGGCGTTACTATTCCCGTGGTACGTTGGTGCAACAAGACAAAGAGCGGGCGATCCCTTACCTAAGAGAAGCTGCAGCGATGGGTAACTTAAAAGCTAGAATTCACTTAGCGGAATTATTGCTGCGAGATTATGGCAGCCCGCTTGACTATGAAGATGCTTATCGCTGGCTCTACGTATCAGTCACCGCTGATCAGCGAATCCACAAACGAATTTTCATTTTGCGTCAAGGCCTTGAACGGCGCATGCCGCAAAATATTATTGCCAGAGCAAAGAAACGCGAAACGCTTTGGTAGGCCACCTGATTTAACTGACACCTGACTGCACTCAGGTTGGACTCACATAGAATCACCCACTAGGGTGATTTTTGCTATTAATGGTTTTGCTTAATGAAGATATCTCTAGTTATTACTAACAATATACGGCAAAAATGAAATATCCGATTTAACCGCAGAGCACCGAACAGACAAGCGGTAACACTTCTTATATTGGTTCAGCGTTATCCATAAACGTTGTCACAAATTGCTGAGCTTTAGTGATTATCCAATCGAGTTTTTACATTATTGGAGCGCACAGTGAGTTTCTTTTCAATCTTATAAATTGTTATGCAGTCTATACTTACATGGATTTCGTAAGTTGGAAATGCAGATGAACGACATTGAAAAGTTTTACAGAATGAAAGCGTTACTTGAATATCAAAGAAATGATGCAAGTGCAAAAAATAATACCCTCATTGCGTCGTTAATAGCTTGGTTTGCTCTATACCTTACTGAAGCGATTAAAGATGGAGGTAGTGTTTACGCTATTTTTGCCTTTATGGGTATAGTCATCCTGACGTGTGTATCAATTTTTTATTACCTAAAAGGGCAAGAGATAACAATAAAGCTTTCACGAATGAATGCTGCTATACATATCTTGAGGCAAGATAATGCTCAGTGATATCGCATATATGCTAATCCCTTTTATAGGTGTATGCGCTATGGGATTATATGCATACTTTGATGTTTGGCATAAAAAGCATGAGAAAGATTTAGAGCTTGAGAATGAAGTTACTATGTTGATTAATAACCTGCATAAAGCACACCTAAAAAATAAGCAGCTAAATGATCAAATAAAACATACTATTTTGGGTGATGAGGGGCCCAAACAGAATGTAGACCTCGAAGGCAATACTTTTGTAAGTGCCGAAGACTCTACTTCATGCCTCAAAGAGCGTTTAAAATCTTTAATACAATTAACAAAAAATATTAACTACGATGGGGTCATTGATATTATTACTGTGCTTAATGATATCAGTGAGCAGACCAATTTATTAGCTCTAAACGTGGCGATGGATGTTGCACGTTCTGGAGAAAAAGGTAACAGCTTTTCGAATGTGGCCAATGATGTAAGCTTTTTAGCACGGAAAGTAACACGGTTATCTAATGAGACTCGTTCAATAACCGATTCCATAAAGAATCATCAGAATGACTTTTTAAATGAAGATCAGGTGGTCAATTTTATTTGTGAAGTATCAGAAGTCCTTAATTCCATCTCTTGTTTGGCCAAGTTAGGAGAAAAAGTTGCAAAAGATGCTGAGGAACAAAAGAAAGAAATACCCGATATAGCCACTGGGTCTATATCGATTAGGCAAGATGTAAAAAAGACATTAACAAAATTAAGTCAAGGGGATACAGGGCACTGCGGCAATATTTATAACTATTTTCTATTGTGCCTAGAGTAGATTTTCAGCAAGACAGATGAACGCCAAGAGTCAGTTTACTTTTTATTAATCGACTCTTAGGTACTTCAATGATTATTTTGATATTCAATCCTAAGGTTTCTCTCATGGTTTGAATGGGGGCGTTCAAAAGTTATCCTCAGTTCATTCTGTTACTATCCGAAAAACTTCGACCTGCACGCTTTAAGCTATGAAAATAGCATGACAATTTAGCATTTTGACCTAACTCTCCTGTAGCTTAGTAAGTGAGTCGGATATACTAGCTTTAAATACCTCCCTTGTAGAATTAGGCGTGCCTATGTCAGAACAGACTCCAAACGACCCTTTTGCCGAACGCGAATCCGAGAAATACGACAATCCGGTCCCCAGCCGTGAATTTATTCTCGAGTTTCTTGAGAAAGCAGGCACGCCACTCAATCGTAACGATTTGTTTGAAGCCCTGCATTTAAAAGGTGAAGAGCAATATGAAGGATTGCGCCGCCGACTCAGAGCGATGGAAAGAGATGGTCAGTTGGTGTTTACTCGTCGCCAATGCTATGCCGTGCCTGAAAAATTGGAAATGATTAAAGGCTATGTGATAGGTCATAAAGACGGTCATGGCTGGGTTCGCCCTGAAGGCAGTGTTGGTAAAGAAAAGGATGTTTTACTGCCTCATCATCAGATGAAAAACGTGCTTCATGGCGACTTTGTATTGGTGCAACCAACGCAAAACTCAAAACGAGGTAAAACTGAATGTCGTTTAATACGCGTACTGGAAGAAAAGCAAGGGCAAATCGTTGGCCGCTTCTTTATGGAATATGGGTATTCTTATGTGGTACCTGATGATTCAAGGCTCAGCCAAGATATTTTAATCCCCAACGAATTACGTGCTGGTGCTCGTATGGGTAATGTGGTGGTGATTGAAATTACTGACCGTGACTCTCGCGCTCGTGGCATGACAGGTAAGGTGGTTGAAGTACTAGGTGAGAATATGGCACCCGGTATGGAAACTCAGATTGCCATTCGTACCCACCAAATCCCTCATCAGTGGCCAGAAGAAGTTGATGAACAAATCTCGGGTTTGGGGGAAGAGGTGCCGGAAGAGGCCAAGCAAGGACGAGTGGATCTGAGAGAGTTACCGCTAGTCACTATCGATGGCGAGGATGCGCGAGATTTTGATGATGCTGTCTACTGTGAGGCGAAAAAAAGTGGTGGTTGGCGTCTCTGGGTAGCGATTGCTGATGTTAGTTATTATGTGCGTACTGATTCGGCGTTAGATAAAGAAGCTATCAACCGTGGTAACTCGGTTTACTTTCCTTCACAAGTCGTACCTATGTTACCTGAAGTGCTGTCTAATGGCCTTTGTTCACTAAACCCTCAGGTGGATCGCCTGTGTATGGTGTGTGAGATGACGGTTTCTGAGTCAGGCAGCCTGTCGGGTTATACGCATTATGAAGCGGTTATGAATTCTCATGCGCGACTGACTTATAACAAGGTGCATCATATTCTGGAAGGTGATGAAGAGTTGCGTCAAAGGTATGAGCCTTTGGTGCCTCACCTTGAAGAGCTGCACAAAATGTATAAGGTGCTGAAGAAAACGCGTGATCACCGAGGTGCGATTGAGTTTGAAACTGTTGAAACCAAATTTATTTTTAATGCAGAACGTAAAATAGACAGTATCGAACCTGTGATTCGTAATGATGCGCATAAAATCATCGAAGAATGTATGATTTTGGCTAATATTGCATCTGCGTCTTTAGTCGAAAAAGCCAAAGAGGCGGCTTTATACCGAATCCATGAGTCTCCCGGTGAAGAACGCTTAATGGGCTTTCGTGATTTTTTAAGTGAGCTTGGCCTTGATTTAAAAGGTGGTCTTGAACCTTCACCAACCGATTATGCAGAATTGATCCGCCAGATTGGTGAGCGCCAAGACAAAGAGCTTATTCAGACCATGTTACTGCGGTCGATGAAACAAGCGGTTTACAACGCCGATAACCGTGGTCACTTCGGGTTGGCCCTTAAACGTTACGCGCACTTTACCTCACCAATTCGTCGCTACCCTGACCTTTTGTTGCATCGTGCGATCAAATACCTTATTGCAAAGGAAAATGGCACGCTTAAAGATCGCTGGACACCGACCGGTGGCTATCATTATTCGTTCGATGATATGGAATTTTATGGTGAACAGTGCTCTATGACTGAACGCCGCGCCGATGATGCAACCCGAGAAGTTTCTGACTGGTTGAAATGTGAATACATGCAAGATCATGTCGGTGAAGAGCTTGAAGGTGTTATAGCTAACGTAACAGGTTTTGGTTTTTTTGTGCGTTTGACTGAGCTACACATAGATGGCCTAGTGCATATTTCGAATCTTGCAAATGACTACTACCAATTTGATCCGATTGGTCAAAGACTTATCGGTGAAAGTTTTGGCGCAATTTATCGCCTTGGCGATGCGGTTAAAGTCAAAGTGCTGTCGGTAAACCTTGATGATAGACAAATAGACTTTGAATTAGTTGAAACAAGTCGTAAGCTACGCGGAAAAGGTAAAACGACCAAGAAGCGTGCAGCAGAAGCTCAGCAGAAAGCCAAGGCTAAAAAGAGTGCTGCCGAAAAGGGTCGGCGCAGCGGAAGTAAAGCTAAGCCTGCCGTTGAGCCGACAAAAAGACCGGATGAAGTTAATAGTGAAGGGAAAGGCAGCAAAGCATCGAAGAAACCTGCAAATAAAGCAGCCAAGAAAAAGCCACGTAACAAAGCCAAAAAGACACGGGCTAAGAAATAATAATCGGAAAAGTTAATGAGTAATGAATTTATTTACGGTATTCATGCCGTAAAAGCGGTGCTTGAAAAAGAGCCAGAACGTTTTGTAGAAGCCTTTGTTTTAAAAGGTCGCCAAGACGATCGGCTAATGCCTATTATCAATCAGCTGCAGATCTGTGGAGTCTCTATTCAGCAAATGACACGTAAGACGCTGGATGATAAAGCTTGTGGGGCAAATCATCAGGGGATTATGGCAAAAGTTAAACCAGCCAAACAGCTCAATGAACATGATTTAGACGATATTATTACTCAGCAAGATAATCCACTGCTGTTGGTTTTAGATGGCGTTACCGATCCGCATAACTTAGGCGCTTGTCTACGTAATGCCGATGCTGCTGGAGTAGCTGCGGTGATTGTGCCGAAAGATAAGTCAGCAAATATTACCGCAACAGTGAGTAAAGTGGCATGTGGCGCCGCTGAAAGTGTGCCACTCGTTCGCGTTACTAACTTAGCGCGTACCATGCGAGCTTTGCAAGAACACGGGGTTTGGTTTGTCGGTACAGCAGGTGAAGCTAGGCATGATATTTACCAAGCTAAATTAACCGGTCCACTCGCTATTGTGATGGGCGCTGAAGGTGATGGGATGCGACGTTTGACCCGTGAAACCTGTGATGATCTAATAAAAATCCCGATGGCGGGAAGTGTGTCTAGTTTGAATGTGTCAGTGGCCTCTGGGGTCTGTTTGTTTGAAGCGGTTCGCCAAAGGTTGTCTTAACGAGTCACTTCTTAATTAGAGGAAATACACAAAACGCAGAAGGCTCAACCTTCTGCGTTTTGGTTTTGCGAGTAAAAATGAGTATCCCCATTTGAGTTCAAACCCGTTTATTTTTCAAACAACACTTGCATGTAAAATTGCGATCTGTATAATGCGTCGCACTGGTTAATCCAGTTGTGAACCAATGAGTAACGAGGAGCTGAATTATCTTTAAGATTTTTCAGGTAATGTAAACTCAGCTTATGTTCGCAGTTAATACAATTAACTATCTTTTCTTTGGAAAAACTATCCTCAGAGGTGACTCTGATATGTAGGGGTAGTTAATCGAAAATTAACTGACAATGCGTCCTAATCTTGGATGCTACGGTTTCACATAAATCAATCGACATTCTCTCGGCTATTCGAGTAAGAGTGGCGATATTGTTTGTGTAATATTTAATTTTGGAGCTCTGTCTCATGCAGAACCAACGTATCCGTATCCGCCTAAAAGCTTTCGATTATAAACTAATCGACGCTTCTACAGCGGAAATCGTTGAAACAGCCAAGCGCACTGGCGCTCAGGTTCGTGGTCCTATTCCACTACCTACTCGTAAAGAGCGTTTCACAGTTCTTATCTCTCCACACGTTAACAAAGATGCTCGTGATCAGTACGAAATCCGTACTCACAAACGTCTAATCGACATTGTTGAGCCAACAGATAAAACTGTTGATGCTCTGATGCGTCTAGACCTTGCTGCGGGCGTTGACGTACAAATTAGCCTAGGTTAAGGGAGATTAGAAGAATGATTGGTCTAATCGGTCGTAAAGTGGGTATGACCCGCGTATTTACTGAAGAAGGCGTTTCTATCCCAGTAACTGTTGTTGAAGTTGAAGCTAACCGCGTTTCTCAAGTACGTACACTTGAAACAGATGGTTATGCAGCAATTCAGGTAACAACTGGTGCTAAGAAAGCTAACCGCGTAACTAAGCCAGAAGCTGGTCACTTTGCTAAAGCAGGTGTAGAAGCTGGTCGTGGTCTTTGGGAATTCCGTTTGGAAAACGGTGAAGAGTTTGAAGTTGGTACTGAACTAACTGTTGAACTATTCAACGAAACTAAGAAAGTAGACGTTACTGGTACTTCTAAAGGTAAAGGCTTCCAAGGCGTTATCAAGCGTTGGAACTTCTCTACTCAAGATATGACTCACGGTAACTCATTGTCTCACCGTGCTCCTGGTTCTATCGGTCAATGTCAGACTCCAGGTCGCGTATTTAAAGGCAAGAAAATGGCAGGTCATATGGGTGCTGAGCGTGTAACGACTCAAAACCTAGAGATCGTACGTGTCGACGCTGAGCGCAACCTGCTTCTTATTAAAGGTGCAGTCCCTGGCTCAACTGGCGGTAACGTGATCGTTAAACCAGCTATTAAAGCATAACGTCTCAGGAGTAAGTAATGGAACTAATAGTTAAAGGTGCTGATGCACTAACTGTTTCCGAAACTACTTTCGGACGTGAGTTTAACGAAGCTCTTGTACACCAAGTAGTTGTTGCATATGCAGCAGGTGCTCGTCAAGGTACACGTGCTCAAAAAACACGTTCAGAAGTTGCTGGCGGTGGCGCTAAGCCATGGCGTCAAAAAGGTACTGGCCGTGCACGTGCTGGTACAATTCGTAGCCCAATCTGGCGTACAGGTGGTGTTACTTTTGCTGCGAAACCACAAGATCACAGCCAAAAAGTAAACAAGAAAATGTACCGCGGTGCTATGAAAAGCATTCTTTCTGAGCTTGTTCGTCAAGAGCGTTTAATCGTTGTTGATAACTTCTCAGTTGAAGCGCCAAAGACAAAAGAGCTTGTAGCTAAGCTTAAAGAGCTTGAGCTAACTGACGCGCTTATCGTGACTAGCGAAGTAGATGAGAATCTATTCCTAGCTGCTCGTAACCTATACAAAGTTGACGCACGTGATGCAGCTGGCATTGATCCAGTTTCTCTAATCGCGTTCGACAAAGTTGTAATGACTGCAGCAGCAGTTAAGCAAGTAGAGGAGATGCTAGCATGATTACTGAAGAGCGTATCCTAAAAGTTCTACGCGCTCCACATGTCTCTGAAAAAGCAACTATGGCAGCTGAAAAAGCGAACACTATCGTTTTTAAAGTCGCTAAAGATGCAACTAAAAAAGAGATCAAAGCAGCTGTAGAAAAGCTATTTGAAGTTGAAGTTAAGTCTGTGAATACTCTTATTAATAAGGGTAAGACCAAACGTCAAGGTCTACGCCAAGGTCGCCGCAGCGACGTTAAAAAAGCGTACGTTACCTTGAAAGAAGGTCAAGATCTTGACTTTGCTGGCGGCGCGGAATAACAGGAGTAGTTGAGAAATGGCTATTGTTAAATGTAAGCCGACTTCCCCTGGTCGTCGTCACGTTGTTAAAGTTGTTAACGCTGACCTACACAAGGGCAAGCCGTACGCACCTCTTTTAGAGAAAAACTCTAAAAATGGTGGTCGTAACAACAACGGTCGTATTACAGTACGTCACATCGGTGGTGGTCATAAACACCATTACCGTGTTATTGATTTCAGACGTACTAAAGACGGTATTCCAGCGAAAGTTGAACGTCTAGAATACGATCCAAATCGTAGCGCTAACATCGCTCTAGTTCTGTACGCAGACGGTGAGCGTCGTTACATCCTAGCACCTAAAGGTGTTGCTGCTGGTGATGCAATCCAGTCTGGTGCAGATGCGCCAATTAAAGCTGGTAATGCACTTCCAATGCGTAACATTCCAGTAGGTTCAACAGTACACAACGTTGAGCTTAAACCTGGTAAAGGTGGTCAGCTAGCTCGTTCGGCTGGTGCTTATGCTCAAATCGTCGCTCGCGACGGTGCATACGTTACTCTCCGTTTACGTTCTGGCGAAATGCGCAAAGTACTTTCTGAAGGCCGTGCAACAATCGGTGAAGTTGGTAACTCTGAGCACATGCTACGTGAACTTGGTAAAGCTGGTGCTAGCCGCTGGCGTGGTGTTCGTCCAACCGTTCGTGGTGTTGTGATGAACCCAGTAGACCACCCACACGGTGGTGGTGAAGGTCGTACTTCTGGTGGCCGTCACCCAGTTTCACCATGGGGTCAGCCAACTAAAGGCTTCAAGACTCGTAAGAACAAACGCACTGACAAGTACATCGTACGTCGTCGTAATAAGTAATCTATTTAAAGAGGAATCGCCATGCCACGTTCTCTCAAGAAAGGTCCATTTATTGACCTGCACTTGCTGAAGAAGGTAGAGAAAGCGGTGGAAAGCGGAGACAAAAAGCCTATTAAGACTTGGTCCCGTCGTTCAATGATCATCCCTACGATGATCGGTTTGACCATCGCTGTCCATAATGGTCGTCAGCACGTACCAGTATTTGTAACCGACGAAATGATCGGCCACAAACTGGGCGAATTTGCACCAACTCGCACTTACCGCGGTCATGTCGTGGATAAGAAAGCTAAGAAGCGTTAAGGAGTAGATGATGGAAGCACTAGCTAAACATAACTTTGCTCGCATTTCGCCTCAGAAAGCTCGCTTAGTCGCGGATCAAATCCGTGGTAAATCAGTTGACCAAGCTCTAGAAATTTTAACTTTCAGCAACAAAAAAGCGGCTGATTTAGTGAAGAAAGTTCTTGAGTCAGCTATCGCGAACGCGGAGCACAACGAAGGTGCAGATGTTGACGACCTAAGTGTCGCAAAGATCTTCGTAGATGAAGGCCCTATCATGAAGCGCATTATGCCTCGTGCTAAAGGTCGTGCGGATCGTATCTTGAAGCGTTCAAGCCACATCACTGTTATTGTAGCAGACGCTTGAGACTAGGAGAGTAAGCAATGGGTCAGAAAGTACATCCAAATGGTATTCGTCTTGGCATCGTTAAGCCTTGGAATGCTACATGGTTTGCTAATACCAAAGATTTCGCTGACAACCTAGACGGCGACTTCAAGGTACGTCAGTTCCTTACAAGTGAACTGAAAAAAGCGTCTCTATCACGCATCGTTATCGAACGCCCTGCTAAGAGTATTCGTGTGACTATTCACACTGCTCGCCCAGGTGTTGTAATTGGTAAGAAAGGTGAAGACGTTGAGAAGCTACGCGCAGCTGTAGCTAAAATTGCAGGTGTACCAGCGCAAATTAACATCGCTGAAGTACGTAAGCCTGAACTAGATGCACAACTTGTTGGTGACAGTATCGCGTCTCAACTAGAGCGTCGTGTTATGTTCCGTCGTGCGATGAAGCGCGCGGTTCAAAATGCAATGCGCCTAGGTGCTAAAGGTATCAAAGTGGAAGTAAGTGGTCGTCTTGGCGGCGCTGAAATTGCACGTTCAGAGTGGTATCGTGAAGGCCGTGTGCCTCTACACACTCTACGTGCTGACATTGATTACGCAACTTCTTCGGCTCACACTCAATACGGTGTAATCGGCATTAAAGTTTGGATCTTCAAAGGTGAGATCCTAGGCGGTATGCCAGCAGCTAACGCTGTAGAGCCTAAAGGCGATAAGCCTAAGAAGCAGCGCAAAGGCCGTAAGTAAGGAGTCGACAGATGCTACAACCTAAACGTACTAAGTTCCGTAAGGTTCAGACAGGTCGTAACCGTGGTCTAGCTAAAGGTACTGAAGTAAGCTTCGGCGAATTCGGCCTTAAAGCAACTGGCCGTGGTCGTCTAACTGCTCGTCAGATCGAAGCGGCACGTCGTGCAATGACACGTCACGTTAAGCGTCAAGGTAAAATCTGGATCCGTGTGTTCCCAGATAAGCCTATCACAGAAAAACCACTTGAAGTTCGTCAGGGTAAGGGTAAAGGTAACGTTGAGTACTGGGTAGCCCAAATCCAACCTGGAAAGGTAATGTACGAAATGGGTGGTATACCTGAAGAATTGGCACGTGAAGCGTTCCGCTTAGCGGCTCGTAAGCTGCCTTTCAAGACTACATTTGTAACTAAGCAGGTGATGTGATGAAAGCACTAGATCTACGCGAAAAGAGCGTTGAAGAGCTTAATTCTGAGCTTTTGGGTTTGCTACGCGAACAGTTCAACTTGCGCATGCAGGCTGCAACTGGTCAGCTACAGCAGACTCATACTCTGAAAGCTGTACGCCGTGATATCGCACGTGTGAAAACTGTTTTGACTGAGAAGGCAGACGCATAATGAGCGAAGTAAAACGTACTCAACAAGGTCGTGTTGTTAGTGACAAGATGGATAAGTCTATCACTGTTGCTATCGAGCGCATGGTTAAACACCCAATTTACGGCAAGTTCGTAAAGCGCACGACTAAAGTACACGCACATGACGAAAACAACGTTTGTGGCCTAGGCGACAAAGTTGAAATCGCAGAGTGCCGTCCACTGTCTAAGACTAAGTCTTGGGCATTGGTAAAAGTTGTAGAAAAGGCGAAGGTTTAACTTCGTTGATTCTATAAATAAAACGGCTCCAAGAAATATTTTGGGGCCGTTTATTTTTTGACTACCCAACGACACAAAAGGGTGGTACAATTCGCGTCCCTTTTAAAGAGGCAGCCCGACCCGTGAGGGTCTAGTTTTTTTTATATTTAGCGGAGCACTAACATGATCCAAATGCAAAGTATGCTGGACGCAGCTGATAACTCAGGCGCACGCAGCGTAATGTGTATTAAGGTTCTGGGTGGCTCTCATCGCCGTTATGCACACATCGGTGACGTTATCAAAGTTACTGTTAAGGAAGCAATTCCTCGCGGTAAAGTTAAAAAAGGTGACGTTCTGAAGGCGGTGGTAGTTCGCACCCGTAAAGGCGTACGTCGTCCTGACGGTTCTGTCATTCGCTTCGACCGAAATGCTTGCGTATTGTTGAATGATAACACTGAGCAACCAATCGGTACACGTATCTTTGGTCCTGTGACACGCGAACTTCGTGGCGATAAGTTCATGAAGATCGTTTCACTGGCTCCAGAAGTTCTGTAAGGAGCACGTAGAAATGGCAGCTAAAATCCGTCGTAATGACGAAGTAATCGTTCTTGCTGGTAAAGATAAAGGCAAGAAAGGTAAAGTAACTAAGGTTCTGGCAACTGGTAAAGTTTTCGTTGAAGGCATTAACCTTGTTAAGAAGCATCAAAAACCTGTTCCAGCTCTAAGTATCCAAGGTGGTATTGTCGAGCAGGAAGCAGCAATCGATGTTTCTAACGTGGCAGTTTTCAATGCAGCTACTGGAAAAGCAGACCGTATCGGTTTCCGTTTTGAAGATGGTAAGAAAGTTCGTTTCTTTAAATCTAATGGCGAAACTGTTTCTAACTAATAGAGTAATTTGGAGTTCTACTATGGCGAAACTGCATGATTACTACAAGTCGTCTGTAGTCGCTGAGCTTACCAAAGAGTTCAGCTACACAAGCGTCATGCAAGTCCCTAGAATCGAGAAAATCACCCTTAATATGGGTGTTGGTGAAGCAATCAACGATAAGAAACTGCTAGAAAATGCAGCGTCAGACATGGCAACGATCTCTGGTCAAAAGCCACTTGTCACTAAAGCGCGCAAATCTGTTGCAGGTTTCAAAATCCGCGAAGGCTACCCTATCGGTTGTAAAGTAACCTTGCGTGGCGAACGTATGTGGGATTTTCTTGAGCGTCTAATTTCGATCGCTCTTCCACGAGTACGTGACTTCCGTGGTGTTAGCGCTAAGTCTTTTGACGGCCGCGGTAACTACAGCATGGGCGTTCGCGAGCAAATCATCTTCCCGGAAATCGACTTTGATAAAGTTGATAGAGTACGCGGTTTAGACATCACTATTACGACGTCTGCTGGTACTGATGAGGAAGGCCGTGCTCTGCTGGCTGCCTTTAACTTCCCATTCCGTAAGTAAGGTGAAGGGTTACTGTTATGGCTAAAAATTCTATGAAGGCACGTGAAGTAAAACGTGCAAAGCTTGTAGCTAAGTTCGCTGAAAAGCGTGCAGCGCTAAAAGCTATCATCAGCGATGTAAACGCATCTGAAGAAGATCGTTGGAACGCAGTTCTAAAATTGCAAACTCTTCCACGTGATTCAAGTGCATCACGTCAGCGCAACCGTTGTAACCAAACTGGTCGTCCACATGGTTACCTACGTAAGTTCGGTCTAAGCCGTATCAAAGTTCGTGAAGCTTGCATGAAAGGCGAGATTCCTGGACTTCGTAAGGCTAGCTGGTAATTGCCACTTAATCATTTGGAGTAAATCATATGAGCATGCAAGATCCGATTTCGGATATGCTGACCCGCGTTCGTAACGGTCAGGCAGCAAACAAAGTTGCTGTTAAAATGCCTTCTTCAAAGCTTAAAGTTGCAATTGCTGCACTACTGAAAGCTGAAGGTTACATCACTGAATTCGCTGTCGAAGGCGAAGTAAAACCTGAGCTAGAAGTTACTCTTAAGTACTTCCAAGCTAAACCAGTAATTGAGCAACTTAAGCGTGTTTCTCGTCCAGGTCTACGTGTTTACAAGAAGAAAGATAATCTTCCTTCTGTAATGGGTGGTCTTGGTGTTGCTGTCGTTTCAACTTCCAAGGGTCTGATGTCAGACCGTGCTGCACGTAAAGCAGGTCTTGGCGGTGAAATCATCTGCTACGTAGCCTAATAGGAGTAGAATATGTCTCGTGTTGCTAAGGCACCTGTCGCTATTCCAGCTGGCGTAGAGGTGAAACTAAACGGCCAAGAAATCACTGTAAAAAGTGCGAAAGGCGAACTATCACGCGTCCTTAACGCTGCGGTAGTTGTAGCTCAGGAAGAAAATAATCTTACTTTCGGTCCACGCGATGGTGTTGCTAACGGTTGGGCTCAAGCAGGTACTGCTCGTGCTCTAGTTAACAACATGGTTGTTGGTGTTACTGAAGGCTTTACTAAGAAGCTGACTCTTAAAGGTGTTGGTTACCGTGCTGCTATGAAAGGCAACGCTGTAGGTCTAACACTAGGCTTCTCACACCCAGTTGAGCACGAGCTGCCAGCGGGTATTAAAGCCGAGTGTCCAAGCCAAACTGAAATTGTGATCACTGGTTGTGACAAACAACTTGTTGGTCAGGTTGCGGCTGACATTCGTTCTTATCGTGAGCCTGAGCCTTATAAAGGCAAAGGTGTTCGTTACGCAGATGAAAATGTGCGTACTAAAGAAGCTAAGAAGAAGTAAGGTAACACTATGGATAAGAAAGCATCTCGCATCCGTCGTGCTACACGCGCACGTCGTAAGATTGCAGAACTGGGTGCAACTCGCCTAGTAGTACACCGTACTCCTCGTCACGTGTACGCTCAGGTTATCGCATCAAACGGCTCTGAGGTTATCGCAGCAGCTTCTACTGTAGAAAAAGCGATCCGTGAGCAAATTAAGAACACTGGTAACATCGATGCATCAAAAGCAATAGGTAAAGCTATTGCAGAACGCGCTCTTGCAAAAGGCGTAGATTCAGTTGCATTTGATCGCTCTGGTTTCCAATACCACGGTCGAGTAGCGGCGCTAGCAGAATCTGCTCGCGAAGCTGGTCTGAAATTCTAAGGTAGGGTTGGAAGATGGCTAAAGAACAACAAGTTCAAGCGAATGATTTGCAAGAAAAGCTAATCGCCGTTAACCGTGTTTCAAAAACGGTTAAAGGTGGTCGAATCATGAGCTTTACTGCACTAACAGTAGTTGGTGACGGTAACGGTCGCGTAGGTTTCGGTTACGGCAAAGCTCGTGAAGTACCTGCAGCGATTCAAAAAGCAATGGAAAAAGCGCGTCGCAATATGACGACGATCGCTTTAAACGAAGGCACCCTTTTCCACCCGGTAAAAGGTCGCCACTCGGGCTCTAAAGTTTACATGCAGCAGGCTGCAGAAGGTACGGGTGTTATCGCAGGTGGTGCGATGCGTGCAGTACTAGAAGTAGCAGGTGTACATAACGTACTATCTAAAGCATATGGTTCTACGAACCCTATCAACATCGTTCGTGCTACGATCGATGCGCTAGGTAGCATGAAGTCGCCAGACATGGTTGCTGCTAAACGTGGTCTAACTGTTGAATCTATTTCGGAGTAAGAACACAATGGCAACTATTAAAGTTACTCAAACTAAAAGCTCAATCGGTCGCCTACCTAAGCACAGAGCGTGCTTAAAGGGTTTGGGCCTTCGTAAAATCAACCATACAGTAGAACTTGAAGATACGCCGTGTATACGCGGTATGATCAACAAAGTTTTCTACATGGTTAAAGTTGAGGAGTAATCAGAATGCGTTTGAATACTCTATCACCGGCTGCGGGTTCTAAGCCTTCTGCGAAGCGCGTAGGTCGTGGTATCGGTTCTGGCCTTGGTAAAACCGGTGGTCGTGGCCACAAAGGTCAAAAGTCACGTTCTGGCGGCAGTGTTCGTCCAGGTTTTGAAGGCGGTCAAATGCCTCTTAAACAACGTCTACCTAAGTTCGGTTTCACTTCTCGTAAGAGCCTAGTGTCTGCTGAAGTTCGTCTAGCTGAGCTAGCGAAAGTAACAGGTGACGTCGTTGATCTAAACAGCCTTAAAGCGGCTAACGTTATCACTAAGAACATTGAATTTGTTAAAATTGTTCTTTCTGGTGATGTTAAGAAAGCTGTAACTGTTAAAGGTCTACGTGTGACTAAAGGCGCTAAAGCTGCAATCGAAGCTGCAGGCGGTAAAATCGAGGAATAATCTCGAGGAACGAGGTACAGATGGCTAAGAAACCAGGACAAGATTTTCGTAGTGCTCAGAGCGGCTTAAGTGAACTGAAGTCGCGCTTATTATTCGTAATTGGTGCACTTTTAGTATTCCGAGCGGGCTCTTTTGTGCCGATTCCTGGTATTGACGCGGCTGTACTTGCCGATTTGTTCGAACAGCAAAAAGGTACCATCGTGGAAATGTTTAACATGTTTTCCGGTGGTGCCCTTGAGCGTGCATCTATATTAGCGTTGGGCATCATGCCGTATATATCGGCATCAATTGTTGTCCAACTGCTAACTGTAGTTCATCCAGCGTTAGCTGAACTCAAGAAAGAGGGTGAAGCAGGCCGTCGTAAGATAAGCCAATATACGCGGTATGGCACGCTTGTACTTGCAACATTCCAAGCAATTGGTATTGCAACTGGCCTACCAAACATGGTCGATAATCTGGTTGTTATCAACCAAACCATGTTTACGCTAATTGCTACCGTAAGTTTAGTAACCGGTACCATGTTTTTGATGTGGTTAGGTGAACAAATTACAGAGCGCGGGATTGGTAACGGTATTTCGATACTGATATTTGCAGGTATTGTTGCTGGATTGCCTTCAGCAATCGGTCAAACAATCGAGCAAGCGCGTCAAGGTGAATTGCATGTACTTCTTCTGCTGTTGATTGTTGTACTGTCTTTTGCAGTGATCTACTTCGTTGTTTTCATGGAGCGTGGTCAACGTCGTATCGTTGTTAACTATGCGAAACGTCAACAAGGTCGTAAGGTCTTTGCTGCACAAAGCACACACTTGCCACTTAAAATTAATATGGCAGGTGTTATTCCAGCAATCTTTGCATCTAGTATTATACTGTTTCCAGGAACACTGGCGCAGTGGTTTGGTCAAAATGGTGAGAGTAGCACGCTTGGTTGGTTAACTGACGTGTCTTTGGCTCTTAGCCCAGGTCAGCCTTTATATGTAATGCTTTATGCAGCGGCGATTATTTTCTTCTGTTTCTTCTATACGGCGTTGGTATTCAACCCAAGAGAAACAGCAGATAACCTGAAGAAGTCTGGTGCATTCGTACCCGGCATCCGCCCAGGTGAGCAGACAGCTAAATATATAGATAAAGTAATGACGCGTTTAACCCTCGCGGGTGCGTTATACATTACCTTTATCTGTCTGATTCCAGAGTTTATGATGGTCGCGTGGAACGTACGTTTCTACTTCGGCGGTACATCACTACTGATTGTTGTAGTGGTTATCATGGACTTTATGGCACAGGTACAGACTCATCTGATGTCTCAGCAGTATGATTCTGTGTTGAAAAAGGCAAACCTGAAAGGCTACGGCCGTTAAATCAGGTTTTATTTACGGAGTTTAGCAATGAAAGTTCGTGCTTCCGTTAAAAAAATCTGCCGTAACTGTAAAGTTATCAAGCGTAACGGTGTCGTTCGCGTGATTTGCAGTGAGCCAAAGCACAAACAGCGCCAAGGCTAATAAGCAGAAATTTTTACTTGAAATATAAGGTAGCGTTGAGTATATTGCTCGACCTACCTTTTGCGTGCAAAAGAAGTAGTATTCCGCAGCGTATCCATAACGGGCTTTGCTGCGGCTAATTCTTTTATAGAAACACTTAGGAGTGAATAATGGCCCGTATAGCAGGCATTAACATTCCTGATCAAAAACATGCTGTAATCGCCTTAACCGCGATCTACGGAATCGGCAAAACTCGATCTCAAGCTATCTTAGCTGATTTGGGTATTGCTGAAAGTGTTAAGATCAGTGAACTAACTGAAGAGCAGATCGATCAACTGCGTGATGGTGTAGCTAAGTACACTGTAGAAGGTGATCTTCGTCGTGAAGTATCAATGAACATCAAGCGTCTAATGGACCTTGGTTGTTACAGAGGTCTTCGTCATCGTCGCAGTCTACCACTACGTGGACAGCGTACTAAAACCAACGCTCGCACCCGTAAGGGTCCGCGTAAGCCGATCAAGAAATAATCGGGAAGGTAGAGTACAATGGCTAAACAACCAACTCGCGCTCGTAAGCGCGTACGCAAGCAAGTTGCCGATGGCGTTGCGCACATCCATGCTTCTTTCAACAACACAATAGTAACTATAACTGACCGTCAAGGTAATGCTCTCGCATGGGCTACCGCAGGTGGTTCAGGTTTCCGTGGTTCTCGTAAATCTACTCCGTTCGCGGCACAGGTAGCTGCAGAGCGTTGTGCTGAAATGGCGAAAGAATACGGTCTAAAGAACTTGGAAGTTATGGTTAAGGGTCCAGGTCCAGGTCGTGAATCTACGGTTCGCGCACTGAACGCTGCTGGTTTCCGCATCACAAATATTGTTGATGCTACACCAATCCCTCATAACGGTTGTCGTCCACCTAAGAAACGTCGTGTATAACGTTTTTTAGATTACTGGAGAAAGATCATGGCAAGATATTTGGGTCCTAAGCTGAAGCTTAGCCGTCGTGAAGGCACTGACTTATTTCTTAAGTCTGGTGTTCGTGCGATCGATACCAAGTGTAAAATTGATAACGCACCAGGTGTACACGGCGCTCGTCGCGGTCGTCTATCTGAGTATGGCGTTCAGCTTCGTGAGAAGCAAAAAGTACGTCGTATGTATGGCGTTTTAGAAAAACAATTCCGTAACTACTACAAAGAAGCAGCGCGCCTTAAAGGCAACACTGGTGAAAACCTACTTCAGCTTCTTGAAGGTCGTCTTGATAACGTAGTTTACCGCATGGGCTTTGGTGCAACTCGCGCAGAAGCTCGTCAGCTAGTTAGCCATAAAGCTATCCTAGTTAACGGTAAAGTTGTAAACGTTCCTTCTTTCAAAGTTGCGGCTGATGACGTTGTTTCTATCCGCGAGAAAGCTAAACAGCAATCTCGTATTAAGGCAGCTCTTGAAGTTGCTGAACAACGCGAAAAACCAACTTGGATTGAAGTAGATGGTGGTAAGATGGAAGGTATGTTCAAGCGTATGCCTGAGCGTTCAGATCTATCTGCTGACATCAACGAACAACTGATCGTCGAGCTTTACTCTAAGTAAGGTTAAACTAAAGAGAGGACACAATGCAGGGTTCTGTAACAGAATTTCTTAAGCCACGTCTTGTTGACATCGAACAAGTTAGCACGACACACGCAAAAGTAACTCTTGAGCCATTGGAGCGTGGCTTTGGTCACACTCTAGGTAATGCACTTCGCCGTATTCTTTTATCTTCTATGCCAGGTTGTGCTGTAACAGAAGTTGAGATTGAAGGCGTTCTACACGAATACAGTACTAAAGAAGGTGTTCAAGAAGATATTCTTGAGATTCTTCTTAACCTAAAAGGTTTGGCTGTACGCGTTGCCGAAGGCAAAGATGAAGTGTTTATTACGCTGAATAAATCAGGCTCGGGCCCTGTGGTTGCAGGTGACATCACCCATGATGGTGATGTAGAGATCACTAACCCAGAACACGTTATTTGTCACCTAACGGATGGCAATGCTGAGATCGCAATGCGTATCAAGGTAGAACGTGGTCGTGGTTACGTTCCAGCTTCAGCTCGTATCCATACTGAAGAAGATGAGCGCCCTATTGGTCGCCTACTGGTTGACGCTACGTACAGCCCAGTAGACAAGATAGCTTATTCTGTTGATGCCGCTCGTGTAGAGCAGCGTACAGATTTAGATAAGCTTGTCATCGATATGGAAACGAACGGTACTTTGGACCCTGAGGAAGCTATCCGTCGCGCAGCTACAATTTTAGCTGAGCAATTGGATGCATTCGTAGATCTACGTGATGTACGAGTTCCTGAAGAGAAAGAAGAGAAGCCAGAATTCGATCCGATCCTACTGCGTCCTGTAGACGATCTTGAACTAACAGTTCGCTCTGCTAACTGTTTGAAAGCAGAAGCGATTCACTACATCGGTGATCTTGTACAGCGTACTGAGGTTGAGCTACTTAAAACGCCTAACCTTGGTAAAAAATCTCTTACAGAGATTAAAGACGTACTTGCATCACGTGGCCTGTCTCTAGGTATGCGCCTAGAAAATTGGCCACCAGCGTCTATCGCTGAAGATTAATCGATACTAGTTAGAAGGATTAGGTCATGCGCCATCGTAAGAGTGGTCGTCAACTCAACCGCAACAGCTCACATCGCAAAGCGATGTTCAGCAACATGGCTAGCTCTCTAGTACGTCATGAAGTTATCAAGACTACTTTGCCAAAAGCAAAAGAGCTGCGTCGCGTCGTTGAGCCTTTGATTACACTAGCTAAGACTGACAGCGTTGCTAACCGTCGTCTTGCATTTGCACGTACTCGTGACAACGAAGTAGTTGCAAAACTATTTAACGAACTAGGTCCACGTTTTGCTGCTCGTCAGGGCGGTTACACTCGTATCCTAAAAGCTGGCTTCCGTGCTGGTGACAAAGCTCCAATGGCTTACATTGAGCTTGTAGATCGCCCAGCTGCTGAAGAAGCTGCTGAGTAATCAGTTCGTAGTAATGAAAAGCCGAGCATTTGCTCGGCTTTTTTGTTTTTAAAACAATATAAAAAAGCGACCTTTGAGCCGCCTTCTAGTTAGTTCTACTGGATTTAAAGGATATCCAATAATTCTACTTCAAATACTAGAGCAGCATATGGAGGAATAGCAGCGCCTGCGCCACGCTCACCATAAGCAAGATCTTGAGGAATGTAGAGTTTCCACTTAGAGCCCACAGGCATCATTTGAAGAGCTTCAACCCACCCTTTAATTACGCCAGTTACAGGGAATTCGGCAGGTTGACCGCGAGATACTGAGCTGTCAAATACAGTGCCGTCTGTTAACTCACCGTGGTAGTGAACGCGAACTTGCTTGTCTGAAGTTGGAATTTCACCAGTGCCTTCAGTCATGATCTCATATTGTAGGCCTGAATCTAATACAGTGATTTCTGGGCGTAGGGCATTATCTTTCAGGAAAACTTCACCGTCAGCAGCTGCTACTTTAGCCGCTTCTTCACGTGCAGATTCAGCGCGCTGGTGCATGTCTTGAAGGGCAGAGTTAATATCGTCAATTTCAATCGCTGGCATATCACCAACAAGTGCTGTTGCAATTCCAACTGCAATTGCATCTACGCTTAGACCTTCTAGGCCAGAAGTGGCTAGTTGCTGACCCATTTGTAGACCAATGCCGTAACTTGCTTTTTGCTCTACTGTTTCAAATGTAACCTCAGACATGGTGTCTCTCTATATTTAGTTTATTTAAGGGCCACAGGATACCAGTAATAGGCACGGGATGAAATGATGCTAGAATTTGATGAGAAGAATGCCCATAATGTGGGAGTTAAGTCTTATTTTTTTGTCTCAAATAGCAATTTTAACCTGTACATCACCTAACAGATTGAAAATCTCTATACTAGAACGCGCTTCGTTTTTATACTTATGGCCGAGGACCTTATGGAGATCCCGCACAATGAACCGCAGAAAGAAAAAGCCTAAACAGGTAGATTATATTGAATTAGCCCAACAAAAGATTTTACAGGTTGATTGGAAGGTTAAGGTTGGTTGTATCAAAGAACTTTGGCTCGCTTTGCCCAAGCTTCATCAGCGCGCTTTGATGGTACTTGTGCCGGTTGTTTTTATCTTATTTGTCATTCCAACATCTGAATCGCCATCTATGTCTGAGTCGGTTAATGAAGTATCAAGTGCCAAGCAACGTGTACAGGTAAATATTAATACGACGGGACTTAGTGAACAATATTCCCAGCAACAGAAAGGTGTAAAGTCCGAGACGTGGCAAGAATACACGGTAGAAAAGGGCGATACACTAGCTCAAGTTTTTCGTAATAACGATTTAGCCATGGCTGATCTTAACGCTCTGGTTCGTGTAGAAGGAAATGACAAGCCATTGAGCCAGATTAAAGCTGGACAACGGGTTAGATTTAAACTGGCTGAAGATGGTAAGCTGGATATTCTACAACTGGAGAAAAGATCCAAGTCTGTGATGTTTTTCCGTCTATCTGATGGTGGTTTTGGCCGCAGCAAATAGTGTCGGTTTACCTGTTGATAAGCATTTTAACTTAGGCTAGTTAATTAAGTAGGTAGCGATCTGCGTTTAATAGGCAATAAAGGCAGAATGATGCATAGAATTCCAATAGTTGTCAGCCAATCAGGGATCTCGTCAAACCACCAAGCTCCAAATACAGTAACAAAAATTAAGCCTGAATACTCTGCCACACCTATTTCTCCCACAGGTGCTTTTCGGTACGCTAGTACGGCTAATCCATTGTAGACAAGGATTAGAATCGCACTGGCGGCAATGAGGTTAAGTTCCTTTATGCTGATAGGTTGCCAAAATATGGCGGCGAGTATTGCGGCAACGGGAAGTGAGAAAAGTGAGGTCCAAAATAGTGTACTGATCATTGATTGTTGATTTGGTAGCTTTCGGGCAGAAACATTGAATAACGCCAGTGTGGTTGCAGTTGTGAGTGCAAATAGGGCTGCCCAATGAAATTGGGAAGGTCTGAGAACTATCAAAACGCCTATAAAGCCCAGTAACGTTGCTAAAACTTTACTTTTGGGAGGTGTTTCTTTCATCATCAGAACCGAAATGGGTAGCATAAGTAGTGGCGCAGCATAAAAGACCGCATTGGCGCTGGCCAAAGTCATTTTAGTAATGGCAACGACCATACAACCACTACCAATTAACACTAGATGAGCACGAAATAGATTTAACCACGGTGCATGCAATTGACGTGATTGAGCGCTTTCCCTTCGCCAAAAAGGATAAATGATTGCTACCGAAATCAGTTGACGAATAAAGATGTATTGCAGAGGTTGAACACTGCCATCAAGGATCTTCACCATTACATCTGATAATGACGCGCTTAGGTTACCCGCGATTAAAAGCCAAAGTGCGAACGCTTGTGGTGATATTGTGTTCACCTTTTTTGACTAAGCTTCATATCTATATGGGGAATGCCATCTTCGAGGTAAGTGTCAGATGTGCGTTCAAAACCATGTTGTTTATAATAATTTTCCAAGTGGGCCTGAGCGCCTATTTCAATATCTTCACTCGGCCACAGTCGATGACTCTCTGTGATGGCTTTTTTAATCAGAGTATGTCCTAGACCCGAACCGCGGTGAGTTTTCGCTGTTGCGACTCTACCAATGCTTACTGAAGGGTAACCAGTATTTTGGGGAAGTAATCGTGCGTATGCGATTAGTTCGCCATTTACATAGCCCAGTAGATGATGGACATGTCTAAAACAATCTTTCTCATCCAATTCGGGATACGGACACGTTTGTTCAACAACAAACACATCAACTCTTAATTTAAGGAGCTGATAAAGTTGGGTGGTAGTCAAGTGTTCAAAAGTTAGGAGCTGCCAAGAAATCATAATCTGCCTTATCTAGATATCGGTGTGAAAACTGAGCTTACAAGGTGTAACTAAAAGTCACATTAACTATTGTTAATTTTGTAGACGTTTCTTTATCCGGCTTAAGCTAATTGGGGTAATACCCAAATAGGCGGCGATATAGTAGTCGGTCAGCCTATGCGATAAATGAGGGTAATGCTGGCAGAAAAGTTCGTAGCGCTCTTCAGGAGTATACAGCAACATAAACCGTTCTTTGTTTTCCTTATACATTAATTGCGTTTCTAACAGTTTTACGTAAATAGCATGTCTGTTATCTCTCCAGTCATTCAGCGTTTTAATTGGCAGGGAAAATAAGACGCATGGCGTAAGAGATTCAAGTAAATAAGGAGAAGGTTGTCGCTTGATTAAGCCTTCAAAGCCAATGATCCAATCTTCCTCCCAATAAAACTCTTTGCTGAATTCTTTGCCTTTGTCAGTTAAATAGGCGGAATGGCACACTCCTTCGATCAAGAAAAAAATGTCTTCAGCGACTTGGCCTTGATTAAGCAATATATGGCGAGTTGGCAACTCAATCAATTTGGCACAGGCAATGAGTTGGTTAATATCTTGTTGGCTAAAGTCGGTTTGGGCAAGTTGCTGTTTGAAATTCTTAGTCGGATCCATTGGGTTGACTATATTAATGCTATTTCCTTCATTCTACTCTATTGGCAAGTTTGTGTGGTGAAGTAAAATCCGCGACCTTAGTCGCGTATTTTAATCTATGAATTTAGCGCTGTATATCAATCTGATAAACGGCAAAACCGACATCATCTTTCGCGACTAGCTTCATTGGGTATTGCCCATTGCTTTTAATAAATACTTCTGCTTTTTCACTGGGGGATGTTTCAAAGCGAATATCGAGCGCTTTATCTGACTTAATGGGCGCAAACCGCCAATTGTTATCCGCATTGGGTTTAAACTCGCCTTGTTCCCTACTCACGCGAGTAATGTAGTTGGCCATGATAGAACGATTTTCATCTGGTGAGTCAAAGGCAATGAACTTGCTGCCTGTTCCTGGGAATTTATTGCTATAGGCACGGTAGTTATTGGTCGCAATAAGGAAGTCTTGGTCCATGTCTAATGGCTTGCCTTGGAAGGTTAAGCCAGTAATACGCTGTGCCTCAGGGTTTAGTAGTTTACATTCGCCATCATATTTAGCAGGCTGACTTACATCAATCTGATAGTTAACGCCATCAATGACATCGAAATTGTAAGTACGAAATTCATCCCAGTTAATCAATTGCTGAGGTTGACTGGACTGGGGATTGATTTGGTTAAATTGCCCCGCGCTGCATTCAAGCCAATCTTTAACTTGCTGACCTTTGACTTTCATTGCGACCAAGGTGTTTGGGTAGAGGTATAGATCGGCGGCATTACGGAAAGTGAGTTGCCCTGATTCTACCTCGGTGAAGTTAGCTGGATCATTTTTGCGTCCGCCAGCTTTAAACGGAGCAGCAGCAGAAAGAACGGGGAGATCGGCTAAATCAGGATCACCTTGGATAAAGCGTTCTACATAATCTTGTTGTGCCAAATTGACAATTTGTATCGTTGGGTCGTCTTGCACCAGCGCAAGATAGCTATACATTACATCGCTGGCTTGACCAATGGGTTGGTTAACAAAATCACGGGTCCCTTTGTGGTCGGATTTTAGTACTTTGATCATCTCTGGATCCGCTTTGACGAGCGCATTATTCTTGTTCGGGTCGAAAATAGGGCGAGCTTGTGTCTCACCTTTAACAACCTGCCACTGGCCATTTTGTTGTTTAAGTTCAATATCAATGATCCCAACATGGCTACCCCAACGCCCTGGCATAACTGAAGCGACACCATTAATTGTGCCTTTTTGGTTATCCACTCCTGGAATATTATCAAAGCCTTTACCGGGGAAAACAGCATGTGAATGGCCGAAAGCAATGGCGTCAATACCTTCTACTTCCGCTAGGTAATAAGTTGAGTTCTCTGCGCCTTGTTTGTAAGGGTCGGAAGAAATACCTGAATGAGGTATGGCAACAATGACATCTGCACCTTGTTTTTTCATTTCTGGGATAAGTGTTTGGGCAGTTTGTTTGATGTCTTTGGTAAAGACCTTTTCCTCTAAGTTTTTCTTATCCCAAACCATGATTTGGGGTGGAACGAAGCCAATATACCCGACTTTTATTTGATGTTCTGCACCATCGATATCTTTAAAAGTATGAGATTTTATGATGTAGGGTGTGAAGTAGTGCTGGCCTGTTTTTTTATTAAATACGTTAGCGCTAATATAAGGGAAGTCAGCATCGTTGATGGCTTCTTTTAAAAAATTAAGACCATAGTTAAACTCATGATTGCCAATATTACCGACATCATAATCGAGTAAATTCATTGCTTTGTAGGCAGGGTGAATATCGCCGGGCTTTATACCTTTTGCAGCCATATAGTCGCCCATTGGGCTGCCTTGGAGTAAATCTCCATTATCGACTAGGACACTATTCTCTACTTCCGCCTGAGCTTGTTTCACTAAAGTCGCTACGCGAGTTAGACCAATTTTTTGGCTCGGTTTATCCTTGTAATAATCGTAGTCCATTAAATTGGTATGGATATCGGTGGTTTCTACAATACGTAATTTTATGGTGCTGGCCATAGCTGGGCCTGAGATAGCCAGCATGCCGCTCAGTACGGCCACCGCAAGGGGATTGACTGCGACTTTCATTGATATTAGCTCCAGTAGCGTTAATTTAAACCAAGCATAATTTAGCAAAAGCTTGTGCAATGGATGTTTCAATCACTAGCGAAGTGTGATGTGGAGTCAGGAGTTTTACTGTGTTTTGTCAGTTAGATCGCATCTAGATCCTAGACTAGGACAAAGACATGGACTTCTTATTTCAAAAAGATATAAAAAATAAACTTTTAGAATTTCAAGTAATATGTATATGAGGCCATAATGCGTTCAAAGACAGGCAAGGAACAGCATGATGGCTAGTAAGGATACTATTTCTCAATTTCCCATTAACAGCGTAAGAAAGTCGAGTGGCCCAAAGGCTCTTTATGGCGCTGGGCAGAGTACTTTGCGTGCCGGAGAGGTCGCGCTTATAGGTGCTGGCCCTGGGGATCCTGAGCTTCTGACCCTCAAAGCGCTGCGTTTTATACAGCAGGCCGATGTCGTGTTGTACGACTATCTGGTTTCCGACGACATTCTGGCTCTTATCCCGAGTAATACTATATTGGTGTGTGTTGGTAAACGCGCTGGCCATCACAGTGTTTCTCAGGAAAAGACCAATCAACTCTTGGTTGATTTTTCCCAGCAAGGGTATCGCGTTGCACGGATAAAAGGGGGAGACCCGTTTGTTTTTGGCCGTGGAGGTGAGGAGTTAGAAGTGCTGGCTGATGCAGGTGTTGCTTTTCAAGTTGTGCCTGGTATTACGGCTGCTTCTGGTGCTACGGCCTATGCAGGAATTCCCCTTACTCATCGTGATTATGCTCAGAGTGCGATGTTTATCACTGGCCATCTTAAGGCTGATCGGGATGGTATGGACTGGTCTACATTGGCTCGTGGCAATCAAACCTTAGTGATTTATATGGGGTTGATGAAGTCGGAATATATTCAAGGCCAATTGATAAATCATGGCCGTGCACCTAACACACCTATAGCGATTATTGAACGTGGTACTCAAGTCTGTCAGAAAGTCTTTACGGGCCAACTGTCTGAGTTAGCGACCCTTGCTCAAGACGCGCAGTCGCCTTCTTTGATTGTTGTTGGTGAGGTCGTCTCTTTGTCACGAAAACTGGCATGGTTTGGTGAGCAAGAAAGTTCGCTGCCACAGCGACAATTCGCATAACGATTATTTAACCTCTATCAGCTGCTCATGATGAGCTGCAAAGGAAGCACTACTATGGACCAACAAGGTTTAACTCATCTTAGGCAGCTCGAAGCCGAGAGCATTCATATCATTCGAGAAGTGGCAGCAGAGTTTGATAACCCGGTAATGATGTACTCTATTGGTAAAGATTCTTCAGTCATGCTTCATTTTGCCCGCAAGGCTTTTTACCCAGGAAAAATCCCCTTCCCTTTACTCCATGTCGACACTGACTGGAAGTTTAAGGAAATGATCAAGTTTCGTGATAAAACGGCCGAAAAATATGGATTTGAGCTTTTGGTTCATAAGAACCCCGAAGGTTTAGCCATGGGTATTAGTCCATTTGAGCATGGTTCATCTAAGCACACCGATATTATGAAAACACAGGGCCTCAAGCAGGCGCTTAATCACTACGGCTTTGATGCAGCTTTTGGCGGTGCAAGACGCGATGAGGAAAAATCACGAGCCAAAGAAAGAGTTTATTCTTTCCGCGATAAGAACCATACGTGGGATCCGAAAAACCAACGCCCAGAGTTATGGCGTACCTATAACGGTCAGATCAATAAAGGAGAAAGCATACGTGTGTTCCCTCTTTCTAACTGGACTGAACTTGATATCTGGCAATATATCTATCTAGAAAATATTGACATAGTCCCTCTGTATTTTTCTAACAAACGTCCTGTTGTGGAGCGTGATGGTATGTTGATCATGGTGGATGATGAGCGAATGAAGCTTGATTCTGGTGAAGTGGTTGAAGAGAAAAATGTTCGCTTTCGTACTCTGGGATGTTATCCACTGACTGGGGCAATTGAGTCTGAAGCTAAAACGTTAACTGACATTATTGAAGAAATGCTGGTTGCAACATCCAGTGAAAGGCAGGGACGTGCGATCGATCGCGATCAATCGGGATCGATGGAGCTAAAAAAACGCCAAGGTTATTTCTAAAACGATCGAAGGAAAGATTATGAACAGTGCAGTGGAAACTCAATTGGCAGAGTTGGGTATAGAAGGCTACCTGACTCAGCATCAGCAGAAGTCATTACTCAGATTCTTAACCTGTGGTTCGGTTGATGATGGAAAAAGTACTTTAATTGGCCGCTTGCTCCATGATTCAAAGCAAATTTATGAAGATCAGTTAGCAGCGGTTCATGCAGATAGTCAGAGGGTTGGTACGACTGGAGAACGGCCAGATTTAGCTTTGTTGGTTGATGGCTTGCAGGCAGAGCGAGAGCAGGGCATCACTATCGATGTGGCTTATCGTTACTTCTCGACCCAAAAACGTAAATTTATTATTGCTGATACACCTGGACATGAACAGTACACACGTAATATGGCGACGGGTGCTTCTACTTGTGACCTAGCCATAATATTGATTGATGCACGTAAAGGTGTACTGGATCAAACTCGCCGCCACTCTTTTATCGCCAATTTACTGGGATTGAAACACTTTATTGTTGCTGTCAACAAAATGGATTTGGTCGAATACTCACAGCAGCGCTTTGAAGAAATTCGTGATGACTACTTAGCATTTGCCGATAAGCTACAAGGTGAAACAGACATAAACATCTTACCGCTTTCTGCATTGGAAGGGGACAATGTGGTTGAAGCCAGTAAAAACCTCAGTTGGTTTGACGGCCCTTCTTTATTAGCACTTTTGCAAAGTGTCGACGTGAATCAGGCAAAAGGGCGCAGTATATTTCGTTTCCCGGTGCAGTATGTCAATCGACCTAATCTCGATTTTCGTGGTTTCTCCGGTACGGTCGCATCGGGGTGCGTAAAAGTTGGTGACATCATCAAAGTTCTACCATCAGGTAAAACGTCTCAGGTTACACGTATTGTGACTTTCGATGGTGACTTACCACAGGCACAAGCAGGTTTAGCCGTCACGCTCACACTTGAAGACGAGATTGATATTAGCCGTGGTGATTTGATTGTACTGGAGAATGACAAGGTTGAGCTTAGCCAGCGTTTATCGGCAGACGTTGTGTGGATGACAGAACAACCTTTGGTGTCTGGGCGAGATTATGACATTAAAATTGCTGGTAAGAAAACCATTGGTCATGTAGAGACTATTCGTCACCAATACGATATTAATCACTTGTCCAAGCATGAAGCTCAGTCATTACCACTTAATGGCATTGGCCTTTGTGAATGGAGATTGAACGAGTCGATTGTGGTCGATGCTTACGATACAGTGCAAGATAGCGGTGGTTTTATCATCATTGATCGTTTAACCAACGTAACAGTAGGTGCTGGCTTGATTCGTGGCGCCCTAAGTGAGCGAAAATCTTCTCCAAATGAGCGAATGGGTGCATTTGAAAATGAGCTTAAAGCCTTAATCCTTAAGCACTTCCCTGAGTGGGATGCCAAAATTTAACTCAATAAGTAGGAAAGTATGATGTGGCAACAAGGATTTGTGTTCGCTTTATTACTAGGCATAATCACTTGCCTTATTGCCACACGTATCAAGCCGAGCTTTATTTTTGCAGGAGCGGCTTTTATTGCTTTCCTAGCAGGGATGATAGAGCTAAGTGATGTAGCGACAAACTTTACAAACTCTTCGCTGTTAACCTTAGTTTTGTTGATACTTGCATCGAGTGCGCTTGAAAAAACCCGCTTGATAAGTTGGGTTAGTCGTTTATTGTCCTCAGGTCAACTGGGTACAGTTATCGCTAAGCTTGGTCTGTCGACAGCATTTTTATCGTCTTTTACCAATAATACGGCTGTAGTGGTTGCCTTGATTGGAGCTATCAAACGTAACCCCACTCATGCTCCATCTAAGCTACTGATCCCTTTATCTTATACTGCGATACTTGGCGGTACACTCACTCTGATTGGTACTTCAACCAATCTTATTATTAATAGCTTTGTTGAAGATGCAGGACTACCAAGTCTTGGCTTTTTTGCACCAACAGTCATTGGGTTGGCTGTGCTGGGTGCTGGTCTCATGATAATCATTCCGCTGAGTTACTTTTTACCTGCCAATGACGCGCAGCAAGAGGACGAGTTACCTTATTTTCTCGAAGCGATTGTTGAACCCCATTCACACTTAGTTGGCAACAGTATAAGTGATAATAAACTACGACATTTGCGTAAACTATTTCTTGCTGAAGTTATAAGAGGGGGGGAAACCATGCCTTCCGTTGAGCCGGATTTTGTGTTGCACGCAAAAGACAGGCTACTTTTTTGTGGGGATATTGAAAGTGTTACTACTTTGCAAGAAATTCCCGGTCTTAGATTATTTGGTCAGCGTTACCTTAATGGACAAAGCCTAGTTGAAGTAGTCGTTAGCTCATCGGCCAGCGTATGTAATCAAACCCTAAAATCTAGCCAGTTTCGCGAGCATTTTGATGCGGTTGTCGTCGCTATTCGTCGTGGTCATGAGCGATTGCGTGGTGGACTTGGCAATATCGAACTTAATGCTGGTGATACTTTAGTTCTGGTACCAGGCAAGCGGTTTGAGCAAGAGCGTCAAATGCAGAATAAAGAGTTTGTATTGGTTAATGATCTTGACTCTAGCGCCCGTCTTGATAGCCATAAATCCAGGATGGTATTACTTGGATTTTCTGGAGTGATAGTTGCAGCTTTATTAGGTGAATTCTCACTTATTAAAGGACTATCTTTATTTTTAATGGTCTCGCTACTGAGTGGCGTTATTCAATTAGGTGAGCTGAGGCGGCGTTTCCCACTCGACATTGTTGTCATTGTTGGCTCTGCGCTTTCAATTGCGCAACTTATGCTTTCTTCGGGTCTTTCAGCTTCCTTGGGTAGTATGTTTATCGCTACATTTAATGGTTGGGGAGCGTTTGGTGCTTTAGCTGCGACTTATTTTTTTACCTTGATACTGACGGAGCTGGTTACCAATAATGCTGCGGCCGCACTGGCTTTTCCTCTTGGTTATAGCATGGCGTTAGGTTATGGGGTCGATCCTATGCCTTTTATTATGGCGGTATTGTTTGGTGCCAGTGCGAGTTTTGTTTCTCCTTATGGCTATCAGACGAACTTACTGGTTTACAGACTAGGTCACTACAAATTTTCTGACTATATCAGAGTTGGACTACCAGTTTCTTTGGTGTACTCATTCTTAGTATTGGTTTTAATTCCTAAATTTTTTCCATTTTAAAGGACGTGATAATGACAACCCAGTTGCAACCCCAAGCTCTTGATATTACTTGGCACCAACACAAGATTGATAAAGTATTTAGATCTCAAATCAAGCAACAAAAGCCGGTAGTACTCTGGTTTACCGGCTTGTCAGGCGCGGGAAAATCAACCGTAGCTGGGGCTTTAGAAAAGACGCTTGCTGAACAGGGTTATCACACTTATCTTTTGGATGGTGATAATGTCCGACACGGGCTATGTAGTGATCTTGGTTTTTCGCAGCAAGATAGGCGTGAGAATATTCGTCGTATTGGTGAGTTGGCAAAACTGATGACAGATGCCGGCTTAATCGTATTATCTGCTTTCATATCGCCCTATCGAGAAGAGCGTCAGCTTGTCAAAGAGTTGCTTCCTGATGGCGAGTTTCTGGAAGTATATATTAATACTTCTTTGCAAGTATGTGAGCAGCGAGATCCTAAGGGATTATATAAAAAAGCCCGAGCAGGTCAAATCACCAACTTCACAGGTATTGATTCTGACTATCAAACGCCCAGCGCGCCGGATATTGATTTACTGGCTGGAGAAAAATCGATTGAGGTACTAGTGGCAGAGTGCTTACAGGTACTAAAAGCACGTGATATTATCGTTTAAATAAAAAAGCTTCCATCTGGGGAAGCTTTTTGTACAGCCAATAATTACTCGAAGCAGATCTCTATAAAGGCGTTACCCCATTCAGATGTGAAAGGCATGATTATGATAGCGCCTTCACATTTGTGGCGAATAGTATGTCCTTTTCCAGATACGACAATAGGTGTCGCCATATCAAAATCAAAGCCACTTTCAGAAAGAATGCGTTTAGCGCCGCCTGCCACCATGTTGGTTATCTCACCAACCATATCGGTGACTTCATCATTTAGGCCGTTGGGACGTTCGCCGAGCATATTTTGCATAATCTCTAGGGCAAGAGCTTCATCAAATGTGATTGACATTGAGCCGCGAGTCGGCTGACCAACCATACCAATTAAACCAGAAACATCACCTCGAGCAATCTCGTCTTTCTTAACTCGAGGTTTTTGAGGCTTCAATTCGAGAGAAGCCATCGTTTTTAGCACATTCATTAAAGAAGCTAAAAACGGGTTTATAAATTCGGCGCGCATTATCATGGTGTAATATTATTCCGTCTGTCCAGTTGAACATGACTGACAAATACCATGGGACTCTATCACATGATTTGTGATCTTAAATCCATGTTTTTTAGCATTATTTGTCAGTAAAGTTATCAAACTATCCTCTTGAAGTTCAATAACACTGCTGCATTTATCACATATCAACAAATGTGAATAGTGTTTGTGAGCATTACATGAGTTACATTGGATAAAGCTATTTGTTGATTCAACACGGTGGATAAATCCTTGCTCTAAAAGAAAGTCGAGTGCGCGATATACAGTGGGTGGTTTCGCTTGTGGTTCACTCGCCTTTAGCTGTTCCAGTAACTCGTATGCACTTGATGCTTTCGGGCTAGCACAGATTAATTCGAAAACCCTTTTCCGCTGCGGAGTAAGTCTCACTCCTCGTGCTGCACACATCTCTTCAATTTGTTTTATTAACTTGTGGTCCAAATTTTTCACCAATCATCATTGGACATAGTAATAATATACCATTTCTAGATGAATATCGTTTATCAAACAGTATTTCTGATAAAGCAGTCAATGGTTAGAGTCCATTTTGAGTTTCTAGAACTGCTTTTAACTCTATACGTTACCTTATTCCGATGTAAAACGATACTGCTAGAAGCGGAAGGGAGCACTAACTTTGTAGATTGGGTTTAGGCATATGTCATGTTATGGCACAAAAACTTGTTTAGATAATTTTCTATCGTTGAGGCTTGCTGATCTTATTGGGTGATATTTCATCCCTTTTTCTATTTCCTTTTTTGCCTGAAGGGATAATCTTGAGGAAGATGTATGAATAACACTATACACGGAGCTGAAAGTTTGACTCAATTCTAGAGGTGCCATGGATGTAGTAAGTTCGATAAGAGTTAATAATAAATTTTGAACCATCGGCTCGTAATACTTCAAAGACCTCCCAATAGGATGTACCACTATCAGCTGGTTGTGGTTGATAACCAGAAGGGCAGTTCAGTGCCAAAGCTTGTAAGTCTGACTCATTCACTCTAAATACGTTGAAGTATCGCCCGTTAGCTTCAGCCACCCTCGCCCAGTGACCATAAATGACAGAGTAGTTATCATTGTGATCTAAATGCCATTCCCAATCACTACCATCGGCTAAACCACAATAGACATAAGTTGAGATTTGGGCCTGAGCTGACATGGCCAAAAGTGCTGTGATACAAATAAGGAATTGTTGTATTTTCATTATATAAGACCAATTAATAGTTATTACCGTTATCAGAAATTACATTGGATACTATCTTGGTTTTATATTGAGGGGCATTATCAAAATGGAGTGTCTATTCTAGATTTTAATCTTGGTTGGATTCTTGCGTGAAATCTTGTGAAACTTCGAATCTAAATATTACAAATCAATCACTTATAGTGTTTCTCTTTGTGCGTTATATATAAAAAATAACAAAAGAAACAGTTAGCAAACAAAGAAAACAAATATGAGCTTGAGTGCTTATTATTTTTGCCGTATGTTTTGCTCATCCTTAATCGGGATATATGCACTAAATATGCATTCATGTTTGTCTTTTAACTCTGTACAACTTCGCTGACCGTATTGATTACGGTCAGCTTTTTTATTTAAGTACACTGAAAGTTTGGTAAACCGCAAGATTCGATATCAGTCACATAAAGCAGTTGCTTAGCCTTGAGTATTTACTTTAATTCGGGAAGTGATACGCAAAAGGTTTATGAAAAAGCTGAAATAAGCGACACATTTTTATCCACAAACCAATATTGGCTATGCTTACTTTGCCTCAAGGTAATTAGTATGTAATGGGTTGTTAATGAGACTTTAGCTGGCTTCTCCGTGCCAGCTTTTTTTTGCCTGAAATTTGGGGTCTTATCTAAAGACTAGAGCTAAGAATCAATCACGCTTTATCCCTAATCCCTATTTTCTTTGGAGCTGAGATAGTTGTTTTTAAGGCCTTAAATATTCAATCGCTAACCAAATAATTTATCTAATTAAATTTTTCAACTTATTGTAATTAAAAGGCAATCTCAAATAGAAATGGTAATTGTTATCATTTATATTATGCATCCCCGTATGTCTGGGGAAGGCGTGAACCTAGTGCTCACGGAATAATAGTAATTGATTTATAGGTCCAAAATGTTATCAGTTGTAAAACAGTCCCAAGAAACGTCATTTGACACGGCTAATCAAAAAAATGAAAGTAGAGAGGTCATCTCTATTGCAAAGGTGGAAAATTCCAAGCGAGAGTTAAAGCCCCCCCAAGCGCCAGTTTTTAATAGCGATAGAAAAAAAAATAGAGCCAATGTGGTGCGTCTGGATGACCGAGCATTATTGAAAAATGAAATACAATCCTTGAGCAAAGAATTTGATGTGCAAATAGCACGTCGTGGTTTTTTCTCATGGGAGTTAACCAGTGATTTATATAGCAAGGTACGGGTATTTGATTCTCTGAAGTCACTCAAAGACTATTTACAAGATAACTATTCTAGTGATAAAGCGCTGGCATCAAACATAGAGCAAGCATGGGGTGTAGAAATCACTCGTTCATCAAATACAAACTACCCATGGAAAGTTAGCGGCGGTGCGCTGGAGCAAAGCTTTCGTTTCCCATCATTGGAAAAAATGAAGCAAGCTCTGCAAGGTGGTTTTTTGAAACACAGAGCAAAACATATGGTCGCTATGGAGAGAATGATAAGAGGGCGAGATGTTCATAATGTGACCTCTTTTACTCCAAACGAGTCGGGACCAGTACTGGTTATTGATGGCGGTGACGACCTTGCTGTAAGTTTGGAGAATTCAGGTCTACCACGCTCTTTGGTTTTAGCTGCGCAAAGTACTCTTTTATACCCCGTATTTGCAGGTGTAGTGTTTACCGGTTGGAAAGGGGCTAAGGAAGAATCTGATGAGACTCGTGAAGCGTATTCCGATCTTAAAGCTGAGCAAAACACACTGAGAGAAGATATTGGCGGCGCGGTAATGAAAGCGCTGAGTGATGAGTTAGTACTAAAAGAGCAATTGATTAATGCCATTGATAAAAACCAAATAGAAAATATCCAGAGTGCGTTACTTGAACAGCTCAAATTTAAGGCCAATGTACTAGAATCGGTCCAACCCATTTTAAAATCAGGTAAGCAAGCTGACGGTAACCTTAAAACACTCACTGATAGTATTGCCACGCTAAAACAGCTTAAGGAAGAAGTAGCTAACCATAATCAGGTGATGAGCACTAAGGCGGACCTTGATATCACTGTCCTTCCCGAGAATGTGCAAAAGCTGTTAACGACTAATAACCAAAGCCAGTTATTTGATCCGTCCTCACCAGAATGTCATGAATTTCTTCAGCAAGTTGCGAAATTTAAAGCCAATCAGGATGACAAAGTGGCCAAATTTGCTGATGCTTATGTGGCCTCAGCATTTACCGAATCTGGTCTAAGTGGCATGTATTGGGGCATGATCTCTTTTGAGGCTAGAGCAACGATAGAGGCGTTGGCAGGTACTTCAGTGCAAACTTTGACGAATGCTTTGTCTCAAGTTGGTGATGCGTTTAATGTGGTAGGCCAAGCACAAATGGTGGTGGCTGGTTTAACTAAAACAGCGCTTGGAATCCATGAAGCTAAGTCTTTAAACGATTGGTTAGATCAGATCCGTGACTCAAAAGTATTAGATAGCTCTGATAAAGACCTAACCGAAGTTAAAGGAATTCTAAGTCAATTTAATCGCCATCAACGTAATGTCGTAATTGCAGAAACGCTCGGTAACTCAGTGCTTACTCTCGGACAGCTAGGTATGATACTTGGTGGGCCTCTTGGGACAGGCATTGCGCCTGTGCTTTATGCTGGCGTTGGCGCGACTATTGGAGGGGTTGGATTAAGTCAAATCGCTGCTCAGTATTCCAACAAGGTATTTGAAGTCTCTGATGAGAAGTCAGACAAAGAGAAAGAGATCGGCCGCTGGTCTGAGCCCGGTAAAACCCCATTCGAAGTCATTCAACGCAGGATCAAAAAGCTCTATGAACTGAGCCAAGATCAAGCGCTACCAAAAGTGTGGTTAAACATCTTCCAAACCGCTGTTAAAAACCCAGACAAAAACGCCAGTGAAATTTTACAAGCTGCGGGTAAGCCTTTACTCAAATACGGTGAAGAGCATTCTGGGCACTACAGAAAGCTGTACCGCGAAGCCTTTGATAAGATCAATGCCGATAACTCGACGCTTGATGTGATAGAAAAAGCAAAACAGGCGCTCAATAAGCAAGATAACTACACTGGCTTTTCAGCCTTTGTAGCGCAGCATATTGCCAAGCAGCAAAATATTGATATTCAGCCGCAAAATAAAAACGAGCGATTTGATCAGATTGATTCTTTGTTTAAGTTCGCCGAAGAGCAGGGCTTTGCCAATGATTTTGAACGTCGAATTGTAAAAAGATTAACCAGCAAAAACGGTTACCTTGGTAAGAAAGAGGGCAAAGTTGACTCGAGTGATTATATCAGTGTGATTGAAGCCAACAAATCTAAAAAGCCTTGGCAAATTCCTAACCCAATTGCGCCTGCGGTGAATTTATATCGTTTAGCTAAACAATTGATTAAGCCTATTGTTGGACGAGAGTTTATGTCGTCAGCGATCAATATCCCGGGAAACTGGGGCCATAAAGATACCTCGGTTTACGTATTTAATCGTGATAAGTTTTTAGCAGATTTAGAAAGCTCAAGTGATAATAGCGCTCATGTAGACGATGTGTGCCGCGCTATTTTCACCCCGCAAATGACCAGTGAGGTTAAAAACTGGGTCGGCAAAGACAACCGCCACGTGTTTGAAGAATCGATGCGCAAGATAGGCAAGCAAACACTACGTGATAATGTACTGCGCCCAATCGTCCACGGCGCGTCTGAGCAAATCAAACTCGCCGACCAAATCGAAAGCCTTCAGTAATGTAGTACCATAAAGTAAAACCCACTTAACCTTGAGAGAGGTTAAGTGGGTTATTCCTATGTCACCAAGAATTAGTACTTCGTGTTTCTCTATATCAAACTTAACCCTCAAACTGTATTGACCATAAACATGGGCAAGTATTAAGCAGGAAGAAGAGATCAAGAAACAGCTTCAGGCACAAGAAGGCATGGCCTTTAAGAACCTGTTTGTTAATGCGAAAGGAAAAGATACCAAAGCACCGGAATTAAAAGCGATAGGGCAGGTTGAAGCGAAAGATGCGTTTAAGGATGTGAAGAATCAGACCATAGCGGATGTATTGCCCCTTCATCATGTACCAATTGAGTTAATGAGCGTTCGCCGCGAGAGTATTACGTCACTTGACCTTAATAAGGTTGATTGGCTATTTCACAAGAATGAACTTTTACCGCTGATTGATATGATGCAAGAGTTGAATGATTTTGCGGGGCAAGAGGTTATTACCCCGAATGAATATAAGCAACTTGACTATACTTAGCTTTTTTCGTTGTTAGAAACCTTAACCTTTTTTTTGTAGTAACCAAGATCGTACATGCAGTCTGAAACCTCAATTTTGACCTTAGCATACCTCTTTAAGTCTTCATTCAATTCTTGCATGTTGTATTTAAAAGAGCTTACTACGGCTGACAAGCGATTATGATAGTCACATTTATCTTTCGCGGCTTTCAACTCTTCAGACGTTGCCACGACTGCGTCCGGTCTTTTTACCCACACACTCTTCTCTGCTGGAGGTGAAGATTCATATTTTGATACACAGCCAGAAAGTAACAATAGAGCCATTATTGGTATGTTTTTTTTCATTTTCATAAAAGCGTTTAAAAAAGGAGTTTGATTGTATTGTTAATTTAGATAAATTCAATAGTAAGATTTTAATTGGTTATGTTTTCTCTATTTATGCATATTGGCTTTTATCCAGATTTGGAGCGACAAGAGCTGTTTTAAACGATTAACGGGCAAACGATTAACAACGATTAACGCATACTTTAGGTGTGTGTCCTCGCTGAACTCTTCTTGCATAGCATTGGTTGGATTGCCGATAAAAGGATGTAGGCACGGAGCGGTGGATAACGGTTGCTTTAATGCATCAATACGAGCTTTTACAGAGGTATAATCTGAGGTCTCGGGTGTGTCGGCGATACCAGCCCGTATGGGGTTTAAGTCCACATAAATCATGGCTGCTGCGAGTGCTTTCTCATCCAATAAGGCTTGGCTTTTAAATCGACTTTCCCAGAAATGGCCAGTGCACTTATCTTCACGATTTGCTCGGCAAGCGATATCAAAGTTGAGCCCTTTCATGTACCAACTTAAATTCCAGAGTCGCCCTCTCCATTGCTCAATAATTTCAAAGCATTTCTCTGTCTCAGACTCGCTGGTTAATTCACTATTCATCCAGCGGTGGATTAAGTGAGGCAACTTATGTAATTGACCCCAGCGTGCAACCACCTCATGAGCGGACAATGTGAACGCTCTATCTTTGTTAATATTTACAACCAGATGGTAGTGATTACTCATGATGGCATAAGCACAAATATCAATACAATAGACACTAGATAGGGCATATATTTTCTGTACTATCCAATCTCTTCGATGTTCGTAGCTTTTTTGAGTAACTGCATCTTCCCCGCATAGAAAACTGCGCCTTACGCAACGTGAAACGCAATGATAGTAGGACGTGACGTCAGGAGAAACGAGTTGTTTTCTGGCGGTGGTCATTGGCTTTTCCTCACTCAACGAGTAAGAAAATATAGTAAAAGCTAATTGAAAGAGTTGTGGTGCAACAAGTGCTTAGGGGATAACCACACTTATTTCATACTTTAGGTGTGTGTCCTCGCTGAACTTATTATCGATTAAAAACAATTGTCTATAACCACCTTGAATGTATGGCTTTTACCCTCATATATTATGTTGTAAAGCAATGGCTTGCATATTAATCGGTATTTCTAACAACAGGGGCGTTTATAATGCATGACTATGCAATATTTAATCATTCAAGGTCTACGATAGGAAGGTTCCTTGGAGTAGCATCATTTGTTTTGGCTTCCGGCCTTACTTCAGGTTTCGCTGTATTGACAGCCGCAACGGGAACTACAATTTTTGCCGGAGCAGGTATTACCTCTGCTCTTGTTTATATTGGCTTGCATTGGGTTTTCAACCAACAATTTTGGCGTCTTAAATGGTTTGAAATTCCGGATATCAATGGTCTTTGGGAGGTTAGGGGAGAAACACTAAATGAAGATGGTACTGTCAAATATCATTGGGAAAGTGAACTAGATATAAGTCAGAAGTGGGAGAAGATACTTATTTCTCAGGAAACAACACAAAGTTGTAGTAACAGCTACACAGCAACACTTGAGAAAAGAAACACCACTAAAGGGGGAAGCATTCTGCATTATAGCTACAAAAACACTCCAAAGACTGGCGAATTCACTGAGTTACAAAATCATACTGGCTACTGTGAAATCAAGTTTGATCAAGATGCTAAGTCTGGTGAGGCAGCTTACTTTAACAGTAATGGTCGACGAACGTTTGGTAAAATGTATCTAACTAAAAAGGAAGCCTAAATGATTGATTTTGAAAAGCGATTAGCTAAGTTAAAAGATAGACGTCAAGGTGCATTAGAGAGAGCAACCCCCGATAGCATGATGATTTTGGAGAAAGCTGGTTCTTTCTCTTCACATCTTGATAATCGGGAAAGAGAAGCATATGAAAAACTAGGACAGAGTGCTTCAATTAAATATGCGATCGGAGCTATGAGTGCTGTTGATGATGCATCTACGCAAGTGTCTATTCGAGAAGGTGAACGAGTTGCCGAAACTTTAAGTGGTTTGTTAAAAACAGCTGGAATTAATACTACGTATAGAATGCAAGGTTCAGTGCCTTTAAATATCCATATTAAGGGGCATTCAGATGTAGACATGTTAATTCTTGAGGAAAGTACAATCCTCGTCCAAAATCCAGTAGTTGATACTTTTCGATATTCAGAGCCTACGGATAAAAGGCCAATGGTTGAGATTATTAAAAGGCTCAGAGAGGTAAGTGAAGAAAAACTTACAACTCGTTATCATGAAGTAGAAGTTGATTGCGATAATGCTAAAAGCATCGCTATGAGTGGCGGAAGCCTTCAAAGAAAAATTGATATTGTACCATCGTGCTGGCTCGATACAGCCGAGTATCAGAATACAAATGATGAATCGGAACGTGGCGTGAAGATCTATGATAAAAAATCTCATATTCTTCTAGGGAATGCTCCATTTAAACATATCAAGCTCGTAGATGAGAAAGACAAAATTTACCGTGGGAACTTAAAAAAGTGTGTGCGTCTACTTAAAACACTTGTTGCTGATATGCCTGATTATAAGAAGGTTAAAGCGAAAGAGTTATCCAGCTTCGATTTAGTCGCAATTGTTTATCATATGAACGACTTGTTGAACGTGAATGCTTATACCCCTTTAGCTTTAGTTGCCGCCATTGAAACTCAATTGGGTAATCTTCGTTATATTGAAGTGTTAAGGGACATTAGTGTTCCAGATGGTTCACGAAAAGTTTTTAATTCTGACAAGAAGCTCGAAGCATTAGCAATTTTTCACGATGAAATTTCGGCGTTGTCTAGAGCCATTTATAAAGATTTGGTTCCAGGAGTACTTCATACTTATGACTCTAAAGTTCTGAATGAAAAGGTTATTGCACTTTAAGGCTTATTTACCTCCAGTTTCTACTATAGGACACGTTATAGTGTCCTTTATTTTTGGTGGAGTTGTTTTGGATTAAGTTGAGTGTAGACTTGCCATAGGATGTTTAAGTTTCTATGACCTGTTACTAGCGCAACTTCCTCTATAAAGTAGCCTTTTTCAAACAACCTACTTGCTCCCTCTCTTCGTAAATCGTGATACCTCAAGTCTTCAATACCCAATTCGTTCCTTACTCGCTGAAAGCCTGCGCTAACACTTCGCGAGTTGTAGGGAAAAATAAGTTCACCCTTGTTCGGTTGTTTTAGTGCGATCTCAAATGACTCGCCAAGCAACGGCACTATCATGTGGTTACCTTCTTTCTTCCTTGGGTCTTTTCTATCTCTAACGAGTATTGTTTTATGTTCTTGGTTGAGGTCTTCCCAACGAAGCTTACAAACTTCATCGATACGCATACATGTGAGAATGCTGAACTCAAGAATATCGGTGAACGGGATTCGAGTTTTGCCGTTTGGCCTGAAAGACTCACGCTGTTCTAATCCAAGCTTCAAGCGCTTTAGTTCTTCGGAAGTTGGGCGACGAGTTCGCTTTTGGCTCTTTCCGATTAATCCCATATCAATAAGTACGGGAACGGCTTCATCAAATATCTGGTGATTGGTGTCGATGTTGAAGACAGGCTTAGACTTTTTCATTACAGAACGTAGGTAAGCAATATCATGATAAATCGTTGCGGGTTTGGCTCCTGCACCTCTTCTGTTTTTACAGTGCTCGATTAAGTCGCTAGTTCGTAACTGATTACTCTCAACTTGGGCGATGTCGCAATCCCTAAGAATCTTAATCACATAGCGTTTGGTGCGGCCTGTATTGTCCCAAAGATCTCGTTCGACCATGAATAAATCGAGGAGTACCGAAAGGGGGACTGTTTTTGGCTGATTGAGTACCCCTTGAGCTTCTAGTTCAGCTACCCTTTTTTTACCGAAAGCTTTAGCGAGTGCTTTCTTTTTTAGAGTTTTGCTTTCCCTGTGTATAATGCGCGAATTCTTTTTAACGATGATTGTTACCTTGAACCTTGGTTCACCGCTTTTTAGCTTTCTGGTCTCGATGGTATAACTTGCCATTGTCCAACTCCTAAAGGGGTACTTGAGGGGTACTACAGGAAGTAATTCCGTTTAATTCTAGGTAATTAACTGTATGTTTGTACAGTATTAATTGAGACTGAATCATGACAAACACTAATAAAACCAGTAAATACGCTAGTAACCGACTTTCTGTTGCACCTATGCTCGATTGGACGGATCGTCATTGTCGCTACTTTCATCGATTGCTGACCAGTGAGGCTTTGCTGTATACCGAGATGATCACGACAGGGGCGATTATTCACGGTAAAGGTGACTTTTTGGCCCATAACCAAGAAGAGCATCCGGTTGCGCTTCAGCTTGGTGGTTCAAACCCACAAGACTTGGCCACTTGCGCTAAGCTTGCGCAGCAAAGAGGCTACGATGAGGTTAACCTTAATGTTGGTTGCCCATCAGATAGAGTGCAAAACGGTCGTTTTGGTGCTTGTTTAATGGCTGAGCCTCAGCTGGTGGCAGACTGTATTGCGGCAATGCGAGAGGTGGTAGATATCCCAGTGACAGTGAAAACTCGCATTGGTATCGATGAGCAGGACTCTTATCAATTTTTGAGCGACTTTGTATCGATTGTCGCTGAAAAAGGTGGCTGTGAGCAGTTTACTATTCATGCTCGCAAAGCATGGTTATCTGGCTTAAGCCCAAAGCAAAACCGAGAGATCCCACCGCTGGACTATCCACGTGCCTATCAGCTTAAACAAGACTTTGCCGATCTCAACATTGCCATTAATGGTGGTGTAAAAACGCTTGAAGAGGCAAAAGAACATCTTAAGTATTTAGATGGTGTTATGGTTGGCCGTGAAGCGTACCAAAATCCTTACCTACTCGCTCAGGTTGACCAAGACATTTTTGGTTTGGATACGCCGGTGAAAAAGCGCACTCAAGTGGTGGAAGAGATGTACCCGTATATTGAGAAGCAGTTATCAAACGGCGCTTACCTTGGTCATATCACTCGTCATATGTTGGGCCTGTTCCAAAACATGCCCGGCGCGCGCCAGTGGCGTCGTTATATTAGTGAAAATGCTCACAAGCCTGGTTCTGGTGTGGAAGTCGTAGAAACCGCTTTGAGTAAGATCCCCCAAGAACTGAATGTGTAAATATTACCTATTGATGACTATAACTTGGTAAATTTCACCAATTACGATTGTTTATATAAAGGGCACTGTATTCAGTGCTCTTTTTATTTTCATATAAATCAGTGAATTAACTTTAAACCTTAAACTTGGCGTAGTTTCTGCAGTGTTACTGCTAACAAAGGAGAAAACGATGCTAGAACTGATCTTTATATTGGTTTTTATTGCCACCTTGCTCGTGACTGGCTTTACCATGCTAACGGTCTTCACTGCTGCCGGTTTCGGTTTATTAGTGATGGCCTTATTTGGAATGGTCGGCGCTGTGTTTAAGCTCATTCCATACCTTATTGTCATTGCAATAGGTATTTGGTTTTTCAAAAATTACGTATGTAAACACCGCTAATTCGCGCAAGAATTTGACAATTCCCTGCCTACAGAATGTGTTATTATCGCTGCAACATCTTTTTTGTAGATAGGCTCAGGAGTTCAAATAATGAACAAAACAGCACTGGCAGCGATGACTGCAGTTGCAATGTCAATGGTAAGTTCTGCAGCGATAGCAGAGGATTCTGTGGTGGCAAAAGTGGGTGCTGAAGCCTGGTGGATACAAACTGAAGTCAATGAGATTGATCGCGATAAAGAAGTGACGCCCTCTATTTATGTCGCTATTGAGCACGACCTGAACTATGTCCCCAATGCTAGATTAAGAACCACTGGTGTTGATAACGAATATATGGCGTTTGATAAGCTGGACTTAACTCTGTACTACCCTGTCTTGGAACATGACTTATTGCATTTTGATGCGGGTATTACGTTCAGTGACCTAAGTAACACCAAATACAAAAATGCTGATAATAGCCAAACCAAAGATTTTAATGAGTTGCTATGGGCCTTTTATGGTTATGCAGAAATAACGGTGCCAGACACTAACTTTGATATTATTGGTGAAATGAATTTTGGTGATAGCAGCGGCATTAAGAGTACCGATCTTATGGCAGGGATGCAGTATCGCATGCCGATTAAAGACTCGACATTAACTTTTCGTGGTGGTTATCGTGTCATTGACCTTGAATCTGACGAGTTTAAAGCGACGACAACTAATACAATATTGGGCAAGCCTTTCATCATGGCTAATGGCTTCTTTATCGGAGCAGAATACAGCTTCTAGCCATTATTAAGATACACAAGAAAACGCTGCGTAATATCGCGGCGTTTTTTTATTCCCATTAGTTATAACGCCATGGTTTTTATTAGCAGTTCTTTGTCCCGTAGACCATGATTAATAATGATGATTGTCATTAGTTATGGGAAGGATTCTTATGACGATAAATGAACTTAGAAATCTTTACCGAGAAGAACAGCTCGTTGAAGCCATTATTGAACCCTCTGCTCAGGAAGGTACTTGGATAGTTGAATTTCGTCATGCCCGTGGTGGGTTTGTTTTACTCACCGATGTTCATGGCGAAGAATGCCATTATCCAGACTTAGATCTAGCGTCGAAATCTGCCATGGCTGTTGGTTTTACTCAAGTTCGTGTAGAGGTAGATTGATCGCTTGTGATGAAAAAACAAGCTTTCTTTAATTCAAAAAGTTATAAAACATTCATTTCTATTCTTTCTTGTTATTAAAGGGAGTGGTTAATCTAACATAATGCAATGAATAGGGATGTCGAAACCATGTCTTTAAATAACAAGGTGCCACCTTCTGGGCTACCGCCAGAATTACCGCCAATCTCTCCCCCTTTAAATGACCAACAGTTGAACTCGCTTCAGCAAACTATTTCAGAACTGTCACCACAACAATTGTCGTGGGTCAGTGGTTATTTATGGGGATTATCTCAAGCTCAGATGCCAGCCTCTGAGCAAGTAGCATCAAGTGTTCAAGTTGCGTTGGCTGCCAAGCCTGCTGGGAAGTTGAGTATTATTTTTGCTTCTCAAACTGGTAATGCTAAAGGTGTGGCTGAAGCGCTAGAAAGTGAGGCAGCTTCTCAAGGTATTGCCGTTCAGCTATACGACGCCAGTGACTACAAAGGTAAGCAGCTAGCCAAAGAAACCCATGTAATTATTGTTGCTTCGACCAATGGTGAAGGTGAGGCGCCAGATAATGCTATTGAGCTACACGAGTTTCTTCAATCGAAGAAAGCGCCTAAATTGCCCAATTTACAATATGGCGTAATTGCGCTGGGTGATTCGAGCTACGAATTTTTCTGCCAGACAGGAAAAGATTTTGACTCTTGTCTTGCAAAACTTGGCGCTAAGTCATTTATCGAGCGCATTGATTGTGACGTTGATTACGAAGCCGACGCAGTCAACTGGAGCCAGAAAGCATTAGAGCAGGTAAAACAAGACCTAGCATTGACCAACAGCGAAGCTCAAGTCGTGCAGTTGCCAATTGGTCAGTCCTCACCATCGCCTTACAATAAAAAACATCCTTACCCTGCCACCTTACTGACAAATCAGAAAATAACAGGTCGCGAATCTGGCAAGGATGTACGTCATATTGAGATTGATTTAGAGGGTTCGAGTTTAAGTTACCAGCCGGGAGATGCACTTGGTGTGTGGTTTGAAAATAGCTCTGACTTAGCCAATGCCATATTGTCCAAGGTGTCACTATCTGGAGTTGAAAGCATCGAGCTTGATGGCAAAAGCCTATCTATTCATAGCGCATTGGTGAGCCAGTTCGAAGTCACCGCGGCTAATCCACAATTTGTCACTAAGTTTGCCGAGCTTTCAGGGAGTAAAAAATTACTCAAACTGGCAGAAAATAAAGACAAGCTACGTGAGTACGCCAACCAGACCCAGATTGTTGATGTGCTCGATGAGAAGAAAACTCAATTATCAGCGCAAGAATTGGTGAGCATGCTGCGTCGTCTTACGCCACGTTTATATTCGATTGCATCGAGTCAAAGTGAGGTGGATGAAGAGGTGCACTTAACGGTGGGTTTGGTTGAATATCAGCAAGGAGGTGAGCAACGTTTTGGTGGCGCATCGAGTTTTCTCAGTTGTCGACTTGATGAAGGCGCCGAGGTAAAAGTGTTTGTTGAGAGTAATAACAACTTCAAGCTTCCAGCAGATGATAGTACTCCCATTATTATGATAGGGCCCGGGACAGGTATTGCTCCGTTTCGCAGCTTTATTCAAGAGCGTGATGCTCGTGATGCGCAAGGTAAGAATTGGCTATTTTTTGGCGATCGCACATTTACTCAAGATTTTCTCTACCAAGCTGAGTGGCAAAAGTATCTTAAGTCTGGCGTGCTCAACCGTCTTGATGTGGCATTTAGTCGCGATCAGGGTGAAAAAGTATACGTTCAACATCGTATTTTGGATAAAGGTGAAGAAGTGTGGCGCTGGCTTGAGCAAGGCGCTTATATCTATGTTTGTGGTGATGCCTTACGTATGGCAAAAGATGTTCATCAAGCCTTGATCCATGTCGTCGAACAACATGGCAAACGATCTCGAGATGATGCCGAAGAATTTATTAATCAGCTACGCAAAGAAAAACGTTATCAAAAGGATGTCTACTAATGAGCACTTCAATAATCAATAATACTCAACCTTTATTAGGGGAAGCGCTTGGCCCATTGGCGGACAATGAACGTTTAAAAAAAGAGAGTAATTTTCTGCGTGGTACGATAGAGCAGGATCTGCAAGATCCGATCACTGGTGGTTTTACGGCAGATAACTTCCAACTTATCCGGTTCCACGGTATGTATCAGCAAGATGATCGTGATATTCGTAATGAACGCGTAAAACAAAAACTCGAGCCTTTGCATAATGTGATGCTTCGGGCGCGTATGCCTGGGGGGATTATTTCGCCGCTACAGTGGCTAGCGATCGATAAGTTTGCGACGGAACATTCTCTGTATGGCAGTATTCGCTTAACCACACGTCAGACGTTTCAATTTCATGGTGTATTGAAACCCAATATTAAACTTATGCACCAGACGTTAAATAGTATCGGTATTGATTCTATTGCTACAGCGGGGGATGTGAACCGCAATGTGTTATGTACTACTAATCCGGTAGAATCAGAACTTCACCAACAGGCTTATCAATGGGCTAAAAAGATCAGTGAGCATCTATTACCCAAGACCAAAGCTTATGCAGAAATCTGGCTTGATGGGGAAAAGGTAGAAACAACGGAAGACGATGAGCCAATTTTAGGTAATCATTATTTACCCCGAAAGTTTAAAACGACAGTCGTCATACCGCCACAAAATGATGTAGATGTTCATGCCAATGACCTAAATTTTGTTGCTATAGCTAAATCAGGCAAGCTGGTGGGCTTTAATGTTCTTGTGGGCGGCGGTTTGGCCATGACGCATGGCGATACATCGACTTATCCTAGGCGAGCCGATGACTTTGGTTATATTCCACTAGACAAAACCCTTGATGTTGCTACTGCGGTAGTGACGACTCAGCGAGATTGGGGGAACCGATCAAATCGTAAAAATGCCAAAACTAAATACACGCTAGATCGCGTTGGCAGTGATGTATTTAAGGCAGAAGTAGAAAAGCGTGCCAGAGTGCAGTTTGAAAAGAGTCGACCTTACGAATTTACCGAACGAGGGGATCGAATCGGCTGGGCTGAAGGCATTGATGGTAAGCACCACTTGACGCTCTTTATCGAAAATGGTCGCCTACAGGACTATCCAAATAAGCCGCTCAAATCAGGTGTGGCAGAGATTGCTAAGGTTCACCAAGGCGATTTTCGTATGACGGCCAACCAAAATCTTATTGTTGCAGGCATATCGAATAAAGATAAAGCCCAAATTGAGCAAATTGCACAGACACATGGTTTGATGGATAAAACGGTTAGTGAGCAACGTAAGAACTCCATGGCGTGTGTGGCATTTCCAACTTGCCCTTTAGCAATGGCAGAAGCAGAGCGTTTCCTACCCCAATTTGTTACTGATGTAGAAAATATACTTGAGAAACATGAATTGCCTGATCAAGACAACATTATCTTACGTGTTACAGGATGTCCGAATGGATGTGGCCGAGCTATGCTGGCAGAGATTGGTTTAGTGGGTAAGGCGCCAGGTCGATATAATTTGCACTTAGGAGGAAATCGTGGTGGAACGCGAGTACCTAAGATGTACAAAGAAAACATCACAGAAAAACAGATTTTAGAAGATATCGATCATCTAGTTGGGCGCTGGTCGAATGAGCGCGAAGAAGGTGAGCATTTCGGAGATTTTACGATTCGTGCAGGCATTATCAATGAAGTCATAGTGTCTAAGAGAGATTTTTATGAATGATTCGGTCATTGAAAAACCAGATTTGGATTATTTGCTCAGTGCAACAAAAACTGAGCAAACGCTGAAGTTGGCGAAAATAAACGTTCAACTCGAAAAGCAAACTGCTCAGGAAAGGGTAAGTTGGGCTTTGGAGCATCTTGAAGGCGCGCATGTGGTTTCATCGAGTTTTGGTGTCCAAGCGGCAGTAATGCTGCATCTTGTTACCCAAATAAAACCCAATATCCCAGTAATACTCACCGATACTGGCTATTTATTTGCTGAAACCTATCAATTTATCGATGAGCTGACTGATAAGTTAAGTCTCAATCTCAAGATATACCGTTCGCAGCAAGGTACAGCTTGGCAAGAAGCTCGCTACGGTAAATTGTGGGAACAAGGGCTGGAAGGTATTGAAAAGTATAACCGCATTAATAAGGTTGAACCTATGCGTCGAGCACTCAATGATCTAAATGTTAAAGTATGGTTTTCAGGGTTGCGCCGTGAACAATCACACTCACGTGCGCACTTACCAATATTATCTGTCCAAAATGGGGTTTTTAAGTTTCTACCTATTATCGATTGGACGAATAAAGATGTGCACTATTACCTAGAGCAGTATCATTTGGAGTACCACCCTTTGAGAGATGAAGGTTATCTATCTGTTGGGGATACACATACCACTCAGAAATGGTCGCCTGGAATGAGCGAAGAACAGACTCGATTTTTTGGTCTTAAGCGGGAATGTGGTCTTCATTATGATGAGAGTGACGGTTCAGGCATATAAGTAAGTATTTATATATGAATGAAAGGCTGCTACGGCGGTCTTTTTTATGTGCCGCAGCTGAAATTGTGGATAACTCTGTGAATATCAGCTTGAAATTCTATGGGTAAACTTGAATAAATAGAAGTTTGAATGAATATTAGGCGCTTAACCATTGTTTTTGCGTTTTTTTTAATTTACCTCTTGCTAATGTGATAGCGATCTCTATAATGCTTCCTCGTCGACAGGGCAAGGGCTCACAAGCTCAATTAGCAATGTCGATAGGCAAAAAAAGAAATATAAAATAATTTAAAAAAGTGTTTGACACTATATTTTATATCGCTAGAATAGCCGCCTCTTCTTTGAGAGTTAACTAAACCAAAGAAGAATTGCTCTTTAACAATATAAACCTATCAATCTGTGTGGGCACTCGTTGATGATAATCCAAAAATGATTCTATTGAATCACTTTAGGTATCAATGAACTGAGTGACCAATACAAATAACGACTTTCTCTTGTAGAAAGGCATTATTTGGCACAGTCAATTCATTATCGTTCTGTTCCTATT
>NZ_JAHKPM010000014.1 GCF_018860525.1 Vibrio hepatarius | reverse complement strand
CTCTAGTCGAAAGACTGGAGCCTTTTTCATTTGAAAGCACAAGCTAGCGGATTCAGCTTATTCTTCAGAGAGGGCATCTATATGAGAGCTATATGCCATATAGCATCATGGTTAATTTTAACAGGTATCTTTCTCGCTTATAACTAAGAACTATTCTTGTTAATCTGTTACCTTTAGTACCCTGTCAAACCAAAAATCTAGTTATATGGATATCTCTCGGCGCCAATTTGTTAAATCTGGATTAGTATTTTCAGCACTTAGTGTATTGCCATCTTGTACTTTGACTCGTTCACTTCGCAATCAAAATGAGTGGGTTTATGATATTACAGCAGAGCCTGCTTCAGCTGAACTTGTTCCTGGCTATATCACTAATGTACTTGGCTTTAATGGTGAGATTCCTGCGCCCACGATTCGTTGTCGCCAGGGGCAGGAAGTCACGATAAGATTCACCAATAAGTTGAACGAGCCTACGACTATCCACTGGCATGGCTTAAGGATCCCCATTGATATGGATGGGGTACCATTTTTGAGCCAAGTTCCTATTATGCCAGGTGAAACCTTTATCTATAGGTTTACTCCACCTGATGCTGGCACCTTTTGGTATCATCCACATATGAATAGTGTCAAACAGTTGGGTATGGGGCTGGTTGGCTTGATTATTGTTGAGGAAGAAATCCCTGTCCAGTTTGATGAAGAGCACGATCTTATGCTTAAACATTGGCATATTGATAAACAAGGGCAATGGAAGGATCTTATGATTCCTCGCCTAAGTGCTAGGATGGGGACTCCTGGAGAATGGAGTAGTGTTAATGGAATTCATGAGCCCATTTATCAATTGAAAGAAAATGCGACAACTCGGATACGTATTGCGAATGTCGATAATACCATTACCTACTCTATTGCGATTGAGGGAGCGCAAGCCTGGATTGTTGCAATAGATGGAAATCCAGTTAGAACACCTTATGAGATTTCGCAGCATAAAATTGGCCCGGGTATGAGAGTTGATGTTGCGTTAATTGCTCCAAAACAAGGGCAAAAAGTTTATGTTCGTCAAATGAAAGGGCGATTCCCATTCCCTTTGTGTGAGTTTAATGTGATCAGTTCAGATCTTTCGGATCATAGACCTATCCCTAGGCTACCGCTCAATCCTGTCCCAGCTCTTGATTTGGATAATGCTGAAAGGCTAGATTTTGTATTTGAATGGGAGGGGGCGGTATCACCAGTAGGAAAAAATGGAAAATCGATGCCAAAATTTTGGCTGACAAATAAACGAGCTTGGGAGGGAATGTCCAAAGATAATATTCCTGCCCCACTTGCTTCACTTGAGCTTGGTAAGACATATATCTTTTATTTGAAAAATGTTACTCAGTACCATCATCCTATCCACATTCATGGCCATACTTTTACCGTGTTGGAATTAGATGGAAAAAAAGTAGCCGAACCCTTCCATACTGATACGGTGCTACTTGGTAAAAATGGCACGGCAAAAGCAGCGCTTGTCGCTGATAACCCTGGCCGTTGGATGTATCATTGCCATGTGATCGAGCACATGAAAACTGGCCTGATGGGTTATATTGAAATAAAGTGACTCCTGTAACTTTTAAAATATCTAAATTAATTGGTACTGTTTTGGCCACTTTTTTGATTGAAAATATTCTTTAATAGCTAAAATGACGGCGGATAAAAACTGGAGGGAATCTATGGGGCAATTATATATTCTTGGTTTTATTGCACTAGGGGGGGCATTTGGAGCATGTTCTCGTTATCTTGTTTCAGAATTTTGCGTTGTTTTACTCGGACGTGGCTTTCCATATGGAACACTGACGGTTAATTTTGTTGGTTCCTTTTTCATGGGCCTTCTTGTTGCCGCATTTGAAAATGATATTTTGTCCACTGAGCCTTGGCGCCAGATTATCGGTTTAGGCTTTCTGGGGGCTTTGACAACCTTTTCCACATTTTCAATGGATAACGTTCTGCTAGTCCAACAAGGCGCTTTTTTTAAAATGGGGCTTAATATAATACTTAATGTTGTTTTGAGTATTTCAGCTGCTTGGCTGGGTTTTCAATTACTGTCTAAAAGCTAGTTTAAGTAAGATTTAGCTAATTACTTCTCAACATGTCTTGGTTTGCTCAAGGCAATTTTATATACTTTACCTACTTGTCGGAGTGCCATAAGGCTGAGACCGTTTATTCGGGATCCGTTGAACCTGATCAGATTAATATCTGCGAAGGGAACAGGAGAAGATACCTTCGCCAGTATTCTATCTGGCTTATCTATCAACTCATCGAAGATTGTTACCTCGCTACTAGTAGTAGGCTGATTTAACATCTTTTGATTCCTCTTGTTGCATCTTTCCGCCAAGCATTTTTATGACTTTTTATCTAAGAATAACAAGCAAGGAAAAATGCTATGTCGAATCGTAAGCAAGCTAGACTGCAAGCAAAACATTTTATTGATACGCTCTCAGTACAGCCATATCCAAACTCAAGTAAAATTTATGTTGAAGGCACTCGGCCAGACATTCGTGTTCCTATGAGAGAGATCTCTCTATCAGATAGCTTGATTAGTGGTAGTAAAGAAACGCCTATCTTCCAATCTAATGAGCCAGTTAGAGTTTATGATACGTCAGGAGTTTATACCGATCCTCAGCATAAAATCGACTTATATAGCGGTTTACCCAAGTTAAGAGAGCAGTGGATTAAAGAGCGTTCGGATACTGAATTATTAGAGGATGTAAGTTCTGTGTATTCTAGACAACGTTTAGAAGATCACACACTCGACGATCTGCGATATGGCAATCTACCTCTTATTCGCCGCGCGCAAAAGGATAAATGTGTTACTCAACTTCATTACGCCCGCCAAGGCATTATTACTCCTGAAATGGAATATATTGCTCTACGGGAAAATATGGGTCGAGCTGTATACCGCGATGAGGTGTTAAACCAGCAGCATTCGGGTGAGAGTTTTGGTGCTAATTTGCCAAAAGATATTACTGCTGAGTTTGTACGCCACGAGGTTTCAGAAGGTCGTGCAATCATACCTTCTAATATCAATCATCCAGAATCTGAGCCTATGATAATTGGCCGTAATTTTCTTGTTAAGGTGAATGCCAACATTGGTAACTCATCAGTAACTTCATCGATTGAAGAGGAAGTGGAGAAGCTTGTTTGGGCGACACGCTGGGGAGGTGACACGGTTATGGATCTCTCCACTGGTCGCAATATTCATGAAACAAGAGAATGGATTCTGCGAAATAGCCCAGTTCCAATTGGCACTGTTCCCATGTATCAGGCTTTAGAAAAGGTGAATGGTGTTGCCGAAAACCTTAACTGGGAAGTGATGCGTGACACTCTTATTGAGCAGGCTGAGCAAGGTGTTGATTATTTTACTATTCATGCTGGCCTACTTTTACGCTATGTACCAATGACAGCTAAGCGAGTCACAGGAATCGTTTCTCGTGGTGGGTCTATTATTGCTAAATGGTGTTTAGCTCATCATGAAGAGAGTTTCCTCTATACACATTTTAGAGAAATCTGTCAGATTTGTGCCCAATATGATGTTGCGCTGTCTCTTGGTGATGGACTTCGCCCTGGCTCTATTGCTGACGCTAATGATGAGGCTCAATTTTCTGAGCTTCGTACGCTTGGTGAGTTGACTAAGGTTGCTTGGGAATATGATGTACAGGTAATCATCGAAGGACCAGGCCACGTTCCAATGCATCTGATTAAGGAGAACATGGAAGAGCAATTACTGCATTGCCATGAGGCTCCTTTTTATACACTTGGTCCACTAACAACAGATGTTGCTCCAGGGTATGATCATATCACTTCAGGTATTGGTGCTGCGATGATTGGTTGGTATGGTTGCGCTATGCTTTGCTATGTCACTCCTAAAGAGCACCTTGGGCTGCCCAACAAAGATGATGTCAAAATAGGGCTGATTACTTATAAGCTTGCAGCGCATGCAGCGGATCTAGCAAAAGGGCACCCTGGCGCACAGGTTCGTGACAATGCGTTATCTAAAGCGCGTTTTGAGTTTCGTTGGCAAGACCAATTCAATTTATCTTTAGATCCTGATACTGCACGAGCTTTCCATGATGAAACTCTGCCTCAGGAGTCAGGTAAAGTTGCTCACTTTTGCTCTATGTGTGGTCCTAAGTTTTGTTCGATGAAGATATCTCAAGAAGTGCGAGAGTATGCTAAAGATACCGAACAGGTTGCTGCTGACCGAGCTATCTCGATCAAACTACTTGACGATCCACTTGAAGGGATGCGCAAGAAATCACAAGAGTTTAGAGATACAGGCTCAGAGCTTTATCACCCAGCTGCTCATGTAGAGGCTAGTGATTAATGACCCAAATCCTTATTCCTTCGTCATTGATTGGACTAACGCCTTTAGTTCAGCAATATTTGTTGGTGGCGCAAGAACAGGGTTTTAATATTGATAATATAGAGTTGGGCGTTAGTTCCACTCTGTATTTTCAACTTGTTCAAGACCAGCAATCCACAACGTTGAGCACAGATTTGATACCAAAAGTTAGTGATGATTTGACATCTTCTTTTGTTATTTATTATCACTCTAAGTTAGCTGTAGCAGAGTGTATTAATCACCCCATAGAGTCTATTTTTATTTCCATCGACGATCCGGTGCTTATGGATAACAAATCTGTTCTAAATCAAATGGATATATGGAGATGTCCGATTAGAAATGAAGTCCGAGCTTTATCTATTAAAGAGGGCTTAGCAGATAATTTTGTTCCAAAGGTGCATTTTTCTTGGGTAGTTGCTTTGCTCGCACTAGATTTTCCAATCGAAGATTGTTTGATCTTATCTCGTGCTATGTGTAATAGAAAAATAAATGTTTCACGTGAAACATTTGGTGATGACGCTATATTTTTCGAACCAAACCAATGGGCATATGAGTTTGCTCAATTCCCAGTTCCTGTTATTGAAGATTCTCGGTTAGGTAATGAGGTTAGCTGGTTATCTAGAGATAAATTATCAAGGTTTCCAGCGATACCCAAAAAGAGTTTAGGTCTATATCCTGTTGTGGATAGAACTGACAGGCTTGAACAGATTATTTCTTTGGGTGTTAAGACTATTCAGTTAAGAATTAAGAATCCAAATCAACCTGATTTGGAACAAGAGATAATTAGGGCGATTGAACTTGGCCGTACTTACAATACACAAGTATTTATCAATGACCATTGGCAATTAGCAATTAAGCATGGAGCTTATGGAGTTCACTTAGGCCAAGAAGATATACAGGTAGCTAATCTTATAGCGATAAATGAAGCAGGTCTGCGTTTGGGCCTTTCAACCCACGGCTATTATGAACTACTGCATATTGTTCAGCTTTGTCCCAGCTACATTGCGCTTGGGCACATATTCCCAACAGACACTAAGCAATTGAGGTCAAGTCCACAGGGTTTAGTGCGCCTGACATTATACCAAAGACTTATCAATAGCATTATTCAGCCTTGCTACTCTGATTACGTCGAAAGTGACCATAGGGTTGGCTATCCAACAGTGGCAATTGGTGGGATTAACCAGTCGAATGCTGAACAGGTTTGGCAATGTGGCGTGTCGAGTTTAGCCGTAATTGGAGCGATTACTTCGGCGCCATGCCTTAAATCTACAATCCGTTTTTTTACCGACTTAATGCAAGATAAAGTCACAACAGCCATTAAAGGATAGGTGTCTATACCTAATGGAGTAAAGAAAACAAATGATCATAGATAGAGAATTTATTCGCTACCAGCGTCAGATTGCGTTGTCAGAGATAGGTGAGGCAGGACAAGCTCAGTTGGCAAATTTGCATGTCTTGATGATTGGATGTGGTGGATTAGGAAGTGCTGCGAGTCTGTATTTAGCTGCTGCGGGTGTTGGAAGGCTTGTCATTGTTGATGATGATGAAGTCGATATGAGTAACTTGCACAGGCAAGTTGTTTATCGTGAGCAGAATGTGAAATCAAATAAAGTTGAAGCCATGGCCAGTCAGCTTTTAGCTTTAAACTCTATGGTGAAAGTGCGCACAATAAATACGAGGCTAGAGAAAGCTCAACTGGAGCTTGAAGTTATGCTGGCAGAAATCGTTTTGGATTGCTCTGATAATATGCCTACTAGGCAGCTTATAAATCAGGTTTGTTTAGAGCAAAAGACGGATTTAGTATCTGCTTCCGCTACCGGTTGGCAAGGGCAGTTTTGTGTTTTTGATTACCAGTCGGGTACTGAAGAGCAAGCTTGTTACCATTGTTTGTATCCTTTCATTGAACTTCAACAAACGAGAAATTGCACTACTAGCGGCGTGGTTGGTCCGGTCGTTGGAATTTTAGGAAACTACCAAGCATTAGCTGTAATTCAAAAATTTGCCACAGGGAAGTTTCATTTAGAAACGTCGAAGTTGCATTTGTTTGACGGCTTAAAAATGGACTGGAAGGTGATGGGAATCATTAAAGATCAACAGTGCAGCGTATGTTCTCGTAACAAGGGTGTGCCTGTTTCTCTTACAGAGTGAAGCAAGCAAATAAATTAGTTTTTCATTAAAGGGAGTCTTAAATAATGACCTCTTCGCAGCAGTCCGTAACTCAGGGAGTTGCCTTAATGAGTGATACGATAACCATAACTATAAACGAACAATCAAAGCAAGTTGTTAATCAGTCGAACCTGCAACAAGTAATTGGTCAGTTAGGTCTATCCGTTGCCGGCTATGTTTTTTCAATTAATAACCAGATTGTACCGCGTAGTGAGTGGTCAAATACGTTCTTGTCAGAGGGCGATCGTATCTGTTTATTTCAAGCAATCGCAGGAGGGTGAGTGATATGCTAACAATCGGTGATAAAAGGTTTGAATCAAGGCTTATTTCAGGTACGGGTAAATTTTCTAATAGCAAATTGATGGTAGAGGCAATAGAAGCATCTGGGTCTCAGTTAGCCACTATGGCTCTCAAACGCGTTAATCTAAATGACAAGCAAGATAATATAGTGCAGCCTTTGCTGGGTGCTGGTGTCAATTTATTACCTAATACGTCGGGTGCAAAAAATGCGAAAGATGCTATTTTTGCAGCCAATCTTGCCCGTGAAGCACTTGAAACCAATTGGATAAAACTAGAAATTCATCCTGATCCTAAGTACTTACTTCCAGATGCAATTGAGACTCTTGTAGCTGCTGATGAATTAGTGCGGCAAGGCTTTATTGTTCTACCTTATTGTCATGCCGATCCTGTGTTATGTAAGCGTTTGGAAGAAGTGGGTTGCTCTGCAGTTATGCCTTTGGGTTCTCCTATAGGCTCAAACAGAGGTATGGTAACCAAAGATTTTTTAAATATTATCATTGATCAAGCTAATGTTCCTGTTGTAGTGGATGCTGGTATCGGTGCCCCCTCTCATGCAGCTCTAGCTATGGAGATGGGAGCTGATGCTGTGATTGTAAATACTGCGATTGCAGCATCGACAAACCCTATCTCGATGGCTACAGCGTTTAAGATGGCTGTAGAGGCTGGTCGCATTGGATATGAAGCTGGCTTGGCGAGTAAAGCTTATCACGCTGTATCCTCTAGTCCTTTAACATCATTTTTAGATGAGCTGTAGAGCTATAGCGAGGATTGAATGAGTTTTGTTAAACGGTTTAGCCAGCTTAATTGGAATGAAATATCTATGTCGATTTATTCTAAGACGGCACAAGATGTTGAAAGGGCTTTATGCAAACCAAAGCGTGATTTAGAGGACTTTAAAGCACTTATTTCTCCTGCAGCAGATGCTTATTTAGAGCAAATGGCACAGCTATCCTATTCCTCGACCCGTAAGCGATTTGGTAATACTATGTCGCTATATATACCGTTATACCTTTCAAATTTATGTGCCAATGCCTGTACTTATTGTGGTTTTTCGATGGAAAATCGCATCAAACGCCGTACCCTTAATGCAAGTGAGGTTGCATATGAAGTTGCAGCAATTAAGCAGATGAAGTTCGACAGTGTGTTATTGGTAACGGGTGAGCATGAAACTAAAGTCGGGATGAATTACTTCCGCGAAATGCTGCCACTGATTAAACACAGCTTTAATTATGTGGCGATGGAAGTACAGCCTCTTGAACAAGATAATTACGTTGAACTAAAAATGTTAGGCTTAGATGCTGTTATGGTTTATCAGGAAACCTATCATCCATCGACATATGCTCAGCATCATCTGCGTGGCAATAAGACTGACTTTGAGTTTCGGCTAGATACGCCAGATCGCTTAGCTAGGGCAGGCATTGATAAAGTTGGCATCGGAGCATTAATCGGCTTAGATGAGTGGCGAACAGACTGCTTTTTTGTTGCTGCGCATCTAGATTATTTAGAGCGTACTTATTGGAAAACCCGTTACTCGATATCTTTTCCACGTTTACGACCATGTGAAGGTTCCAATTCTTCTAGTGGGGCTAAACCAAAATCATTAATGTCAGATAGACAATTGGTACAACTGATATGTGCGTATCGATTACTGAGTGCTGAGGTTGAGCTTTCACTATCCACACGTGAATCTACTCTATTTAGAGACAACGTTCTGCCTCTTGGTATTACTTCTATGTCTGCTGCTTCCAAGACCCAACCAGGCGGTTATTCGTTCGATGATGTTGAACTTGAACAATTTGAGATTAGTGATGACAGAAGTGCGGCGACAGTGGAACAGATGATACGTATGAAGGGGTTTGATCCAGTATGGCGTGATTGGAATTCTGCTTATTCGGGTATTTATGGATAGACTTAAATGTTTCACGTGAAACATTGGAAGTTGTCCATTTTCCAATAAACCTAATACTATTAAGCACATAGAGAAAAAGCTCTCCAGTGGAGAGCTTTTCATCTTTTAACTAGCAATGATTGTTGATGATAAACACTATCTAATTACGGCCAGTGTTGCTTGGCGAAGCCATTTTTTAACATCACTTTCCACATGTGGACTAATATCATCCCAGACTTTCTGGTGGTAATCATTTAACCAGGTCAGTTCTAGCTCAGTTAGCATATCAAGGTTTATATTTCGTTTATCGATTGGACAGCGCGTGAGTGATTCAAAGGAGAGAACTGTAAAATCACCGTTAGTGGGCGTTTCTACAACAAGCTCTAGGTTCTCAATCCTGATACCGAAGGCGTCGGCGCGGTAATAACCTGGTTCATTGGAAAGTACCATGCCAGCGGTAAGTGGAATATCAACTTGTCGCTTTGAAATACTAGCTGGTCCCTCATGAACATTGAGGAAATGACCTACACCATGACCAGTACCATGGTCATAGTCATAACCTTCTGCCCAGAGGTATTGGCGTGCAAGGGTATCGATTTGATAACCTCGAGTCCCCTTAGGGAAACGTGCGCAGGCAACACTAATATGGCCTTTTAGGGTCAGGGTGAATTGTCTGATCATTTCTTCACTAGGCTGGCCGATTGCAACTGTTCTAGTTATATCTGTTGTGCCATCTAGATACTGGCCGCCAGAGTCAACTAGATACAGAGTGTTCATTTTGAGTTGGCCGGGATGTGGCTGATTTTCATGGTTGTAATGACACATCGCAGCGTTGCTACCAGCGGCTGATATGGTGTCGAAGCTAAGATCTTGTAATGTAGAGTCTTGGTAGCGAAATCCTTCCAGTTTATTAGATAGGGTCGCTTCATCATGTAAATTACCAATATTAACTTCAGCGTCTAACCAAGATAGAAATTTTGTCATCGCTGCACCATCACGGACATGACAAGCTTTCATACCTGCCACTTCTACGCTATTTTTTGACGCTTTAGGCATTAAACATGGGTCTGCGCAATCAATGATGGAAGCTCCGGCATTTTGTAAAACAAGTTTGAACCAAGCATTACTTGTTGCTGGATCGAGGATAACCTGCTTATCTGTTAGCGTTTCTAGTCTAGATTGAAGTGATTCGGGGTGGTGGACAGTAACATCGGGACCTACATGGGCGTTGAATCCATCTGGTAGACGAGCGCTATCGAGGAAATACTCCACACTTGAATCTGAATGTAGTATGACATGTGAAAGCAAAACCGGCAGACGAGAAACATCGAGCCCGCGTATGTTGAGCAGCCAGCAGATAGAGTCAAGTGCTGTGATGACAACGCTATCAGCACTTTCATTTTTGATAAGTTCAGCTATCTGCTTGCGTTTACTTTCACTACTTTGACCGACAGAATCGGTTGGCATTAGGCGAACATCTGATACTAACGGCATTGGGCGATCTAGCCACAACTCGTCAATTGGGTTAGTGTCTAAAATTTTAAGTTCAAGAGCATTGGCTAGATGTGTTTGAGCCATATTTAGCCAAGATGAGCTGTGCATTCTTGGGTCAATAGCCACACTCGCACCGATGGGTAAATGGCTTTTAACCCATTCAAGAGCTGGCTCTTCTATAAGATGCCGATATTCAAAGTGATCGGCTGGCACTTGCTTGGTGACTTGTACCGTATAGCGACCATCGATAAAAATTGCAGCTTTATCTTGTGTAATGACAGCGACTCCAGCTGAACCCGTAAAGCCACTCAGCCAGTGCAGACGTTCATTGTGTGCTGGTACATATTCACCCAAGTATTCATCTTCATGCGGGACAAGAAGTGCATCGATATCTTTTTGTATTAGCCACTGACGAATTGCAGTTAGGCGTTGCTCTGTAGTCTTAAGCATCTATGTTAATCCTTCATTTTAATATGCGTCCATGTCAGCAAAAATGACTTAAAGCGGACGATATGAATAAGCTACTCTTTTTGCTGCTGGCCTGCAAATCATCTAAGAGAAGTGGTTTTATCTTGAATTATATTTCGTAGCCAAGAAATGGCTGGATCGTTTTCCCTATCTCTGTGCCAAAACAAGGTATAGGCCATTGGGGGGAAATCGAGTGGCAAAGGCAGTGTTGTTAAGCCAAGTTGTCGCGAGGATAATTGCACGAAGTGACTAGGTGCAGTAAATATAAAGTCTGTATAAGAACATAGGCTTGCTGCACTATTGAAGTCTGGAACGATAATGGCGATATCCCGCTCTTTACCAATATCAGCGATTCGATAATCAAGCAACCAGCGATCGTTGCCATCACACCTTACTTGAACATGTCTTTGTGACAAATAACTGTCGATATTCCAAGGGCCGGAGAGGGCTGGATGATTTTGCCGCAATAGACACATTTGATTGTCGCGATAGATTTCTTTCTCGCTGATATCAGCTGGTGGTAGCATAGTTAATTTAGCATCATTGATGTCAATGTCTTTACCTGTTATGCCAAGGTCTATGTCACCGCGAAGAATCTGGTTGAACGTGTTCTCTGCCCAAGAATGAGTATTAATAGTGACACTAGGTGCACGCTTGAATATCTCGGGCAGAAAGTGTGGGAGAATAAGTGGATAAACACTTTCAACAGCCGCAATTTGGAAACGGTAGTCACTTGAATCTGGGGAAAAATTCTCTGGTTGAGTAATCTGTTCTAAGTGATTAATTAAGTTGTCGAGTTTAGGCTTAAGAGACAATATTTTTGGTGTAGGTTTTAGTCCATGAGCATGACGGACGAATAAAGGGTCATCAAATTGTATACGTAGCTTAGCGAGATTCTTACTAACCGCAGATTGGCTTAAGCATAGGCGGTGAGCGGCTCGGGTAACATTTAACTCTTCTGCTAGAACATTGAGGCACACAAGGAGATTGAGATCAATACGTGACAGTTTTTCTATATTCATTGGAAATTCCCATTTGGAATATCATTGATGACTAAGTGTCATTAGATGTCATAACTTGAATCCCATACACTGTCAATAATTTCATCAATTCTTGTCAGGAGCTGAATCTGTGCCAAACGTTGTCCAACATAATCATGGTCAAATGCAAATAGTATTATTGGTTTTACTGGTTCTATTTAGTCCATTGGGTATCGATATCTATTTACCAGCGTTACCACAGATCGCACAGTCATTTAACGTTAAGCATGCGCTTGCCCAAGATACGATCACATGGTTTTTGTTTGCTATGGGAGTGGGTCAATTATTTGCTGGCCCCTTAGCTGACAAATTAGGGCGTCGAACTGTTGCATTGGGGGGAGTTAGCATTTACGCAATGAGCGCCTTATTGGCGTGGGGTGCTCAGACGATTGAATGGATGCTATTAGCTCGACTGCTACAAGGCTTAGGTGCGTGTGCTACATCGGTGGCAGCCTTTGCAACAGTTCGCGATATTTTTGGGCCGAATAAAAGTGGCAAAATAATTAGCTACCTCAATGGTGCCATTTGTTTTATTCCTGCTTTAGCGCCAATTATCGGTAGTTTGCTTACGCAAGAATTTGGATGGCGTGCAAATTTTTCATTTATGGCTGTTTTTGGTATGTGCGTATACCTAGCTTTATTTTTTGCGATGAAAGAGACCAATTCTGAACCAGCTAATGGACCGGTTTTTCGCGCTAGTCGTTATATGGCGGTGTTGAAAAATCCATCTTTCCTATTTCATGCTTCGCTGTGCATGTTAGCAATGGCCGTTATTTTAGCCTATGTAACATCTGCCCCTGTTGTTTTGATAGAAAATTTAGGGCTGAGCATGAATGAGTTTACCCTTTGGTTTGGTATTAATGCGGTGGTCAGTATTATTGCTTGTATGGGTGCACCTAAGTTTATGGATAAGTGCGGCACTCATAGCACCTTAATTATAGGGGTAGGAATTTTGGGACTTGGCGGAGTATTGATGCTATTTTTGACTCAGTATCAAAGTCCATTGGCTTTTATGTTGCCAATTTTTATATCCTCAGTAGGTTTTGCATTTATTCTTGGTGTGGCTGCAGGTAAAGCTTTGGCACCATTTGGTGACAAGGCAGGTACTGCCGCTGCTTTATTGGGACTGTTTCAGATGAGTGGTTCAGGCTTGATTGTGGCAATAGTTCAGCGGTTCGATATGCAACCACAGGTGATGATTGCTGTGCAAATGTTTCTTATTGTACCAAGTGTTTTGATTTTGATGAGTAAACAGGGTAAAAAATGGCACTTATCCTTGGTTTAATTTTAATTGCTTTGAACAACAAACAAAACATTGTATATTTAAACCTCACTTCTAATAACAATGTGGACGCTTAACTTCGATGTCGATGACAACTTATGAAATGGCCCGTGTACTGGAGCAACTTGACGAATCTCCAGAAAAGGTAATGTTTGGCAAATTGCTCAATGAGTTAGGTAATCAAAGTGGCGAACGTATTCGCAGCGCTGCTAAACAAGTTCCTCTAAATATGCTACGTGATATTATCTTCCAATTTCAGCAGGTGATTGAAGATCGTAAAGGGGAAGAAGTAGCCTCCATCGCTAAGTCTATTGCTGAGCAAGGTATTTCTGTCGATGAACTAAAGCAATATCTGGAATCGAATTAGCAATAATGCCCAGCAATGCGGGCATTATTACGGGTTTACATTCCGATTTATTGGATTTTGAAGAGAAATAAGCGTTTCTGTCGATTGAACTTCATCAATTGCCTGTAACTTGTCAATCAGTACAAATTGCAATTCTTCTATTGAACGACACATTAATTTAACAAAAATATTATAGGCGCCAGTGGTGTAATAAGCTTCTACCACTTCTTCAAGAGCGTTCAACTTTTTTAGAGCTGAGTGATAGTCGCGCGCCGCATTTAGGTTGATACCGATAAAACAGCATACATCGTAGCCGAGCTTTTTAGTGTCAACTATGACCTCAGTACCTTGTATGATGTCAGCCGCTTTCATTTTTTCTATTCTCACATGAATAGTGGCTGGACTGACTCCAAATTGTTTGGCCATCTCTGCATATGGTGTCCGCGCATCTTCCATTAAGGTTTTTAAAATCGCCTTATCTAAATCATCCATCTTAGTGCTATGAGTTTGCATCTGATTCTCAACTTAACGTCTATGTCTAGTTCAAAATATCACCAATAGTGGTACTATTAGATCAATTGCCACATTAATATGAGAGCTATTTTAGTGCGCTTTTGTCTCATTCTTCTAGCGGTATTTTCTGCATCACTCTCGTATGCTCATAGTGCAGACAAAGATGTCTTGGTTATTCATTCCTATCACCAGGGGTTCTTTTGGACTGATGCCTTTCAAATGGGTATTGAAGATGTCCTGCAAGACGATCACCTTGTATTGAGGGTTGAGTACCTTGATTCAAAGCGTATACAAAATCCAACCTATCTCGAGCAACTATACCAGTTGTATAAAACCAAACTGAGCCAAGAAGTCTTTTCTGCGATTGTTGTTAGTGACAATAATGCACTTAATCTGGTGCAGCGCTTAGCACCCGAGGTTGGTGATACACCAGTAATATTTGGTGGTATTAACCATTATACCCCTAGTATGCACTCTCGGTTGAGGGCAACGGGTGTGATTGAAGATATAGACATCTACAGCAATATCGCCTTAATTGAGCGTATTCAACCTGAAGTAAAGAAAATCTATGTGGTGAGCGACTTTTCTGTGTCAGGAGAGCTCATTCGTCTGCAAGTTGAGCAGTTTCTCACCATCAACCCAGAATATAGAAACGTAGTCGAACAAATTACTCCAGAGAATTACCAGCAACTGATTGATTTTTCAAAAACGTTGGACAAGTCGAGCAGTATTTTATTTTGTATGTATTACAGAGACAAACATGGCTGGATCACGGAAGAGAAAGAGTGGCAGGCTTTGAATCGTAATTCAGCGGCACCTATCTATCTTGTGCATGATTTAGGGTTGGGTAAGGGCGCGGTAGGTGGCTTTATTCAAAGTGGCAGAACTCACGGCCAGCAAACTGCTAATCAGTTACTTAAAGTATTGCATTTTGGTTCTGAGCAAATACCTAATGTGGAAATGGGGACGCCCGAAATAAAGCTGGATTATCAGGCTGTGAAAAAATGGGGTTTAGGAATTGATGGCGAAATATCGACAATTTTATTCAATAAGCCCGTGCCTTTCACCGTGCGTTATCAGCACGAACTCAAGTTGTTCATCAGTGTAGTAGTGTTTTTGACCATGGTTATTATGGCATTGGTCTATTATTTAAGCCGTTTGAAAAGAAGTGAGTTGATAGCAAAAGAAAGCCAGATGTTGATAGAAATGGTCTTCGATCAAAGTTATCACTTCATTGGCCTATTAGATAGCTATGGCCGAGCTGTTTCCAGTAATAGCAAGCTTCAGGAACTGCTGTATCACCAAGATTTCAGAGTAGATAGACCTATTTGGCAGCACCAGCATTGGGAAACTAGCTCAGCTAAATTATTAAAAAAATACTTTGAAAATGAACATACGAAGCAAAGTACGCAGTTTGAAGCTGAGATCTGGCACCCGGAGCAAGGTGCCATGGTTTTGGAGATGGCGTTAAAGCCTTTACCAGATAATGGGCAGGGAGCAAATTACTTGTTTGAAGCCCGTGATATTACATCAAGAAAGATTACTGAAACCAAACTGTTTCAACGTGAATCTAACCTGAGTCACTACTATGATCAGCAGCCAGTAATGATGATTACTTTAGATGAACATAATTGTGTTCAGCAGGTTAATCATTTCGCAGAGTTGTTACTTGGCTACGCTTCTGAACGGGTACTTGGGCATCGATTGGTGGAATTTTACTGGCATCAAGATTCAGCAACACCCAGGCAAATTTTACTTCAGCCTAAACAGGCTATGTGCGGTGTTTGGCGACGGGAAATTGAATATCGCCATGCCGACGGTCATTCAATATGGGTACGTGAAAATATCCGGCCTTTGATTGAAACAGGGCACTTATTGATTGTTGGAGAAGACATTACAGAGACCAAGCAATTAGCTGAGCAGTTGGAGTATCAAGCTCGATATGACTTACTGACCGGCACTTATAATCGCAACCAGTTTGAGAAAGAGTTAGAAAAAGCCCTGCTCGAAGTTGAAAGCCATACTCGGACTCACGCTATGCTTTATTTAGACCTTGATCAGCTAAAGGTTCTTAATGATACCGCAGGACATGAAGCTGGGGATATGGCTATCCAGTTTTGTGCCAGCATGTTAGAAGAAGTGCTGCCATATAATGCGATCTTAGCGCGCATGGGAGGGGACGAGTTTGCTGTTCTGCTTAAAGACTGCACAGAGCTAGATACTCAAAGTGTTGCTAATTCAATTATCTGGGCGCTAAACGACCAGCACTTTGTTTGGGATGATATTAGACTCAATTTAACTTGTTCTATTGGTATTCGTTTAATTGATCATACGGCGGACACCCCACAAATGGTGCATGCCCAAGCCGATACTGCATGCCATGCTGCTAAAGAAGAAGGTCGAAACCGATTTAACTTATATTGCCAGGATGATGAAGATCTTCGTCGCAGAGAGCAGGAAATGGAATGCGTGAGCTTTGTTCACGATGCTCTTGCTAACGATCGAATAGAGTTGTTTGCGCAGCAAATCTTAGATCTCAGAGTAGAAAATTCATTGATGCATTTTGAAATACTTATTCGAATTCGTGATGCTCAAGGAGAATATATTGCTCCAGGTATATTCATGCCAGCCTCTGAGCGTTATAACATTGCCCAGTTGCTTGATAAGCAGGTAGTCACTAAAGCGCTTGATTGGTTGGAAGAAAACCCGCTTGCTTTGGATAATCTTGGTATGTGTTCGATCAATCTCTCTGGCCACTCGATGGGAAATAAAGAATTTATCAATTTCCTCTTAAATAAGCTGCAATTTAGCCGAGTTCCATGTAGTAAAATTTGCCTAGAAATCACTGAAACCGCCGCAATGAGTAATATGAAACAGGCCATCAAGTTATTTACAAAGTTTAAAGAGCTTGGGTGCAAGATAGCACTTGATGATTTTGGTTCTGGTCTGTGTTCGTTTGGTTACCTGAAAAAGCTCCCAGTTGATATTGTTAAAATAGATGGCCTGTTTGTGCGGGATATTGATGTTAATAATATTGACCACCTCATGGTTCGCTCAATCAATGAACTTGCTAAACAGATGGGTAAGAAGACAGTCGCTGAGTTTGTTGAGAATAACAAAATACTCGATATGCTCGTAGAGTTAGATGTTGATTACGCTCAAGGTTATGTTATTGGGACGCCTAAACCACTGCCAATATTAGTCGAAGAGCTTCTTTCATCCCCTGATCAGGCATAGTGCTGATAAAGAAAATCTATTACACTTACCCGCCTATTATGCTGACCCTCACAGCGGAGCTAAATTTGCAATTACAACTTGTCAGTGAAGACCCAAGTCTAAATGATCAATTGGATAATTTATCACTTCGGTGGGGGCTAACACACGATGAGACTAGCTCTTTTGCCTTGGTCTTAACTCATGAGAGATTGGAGTTAAGGAAAATCGATGAACCTAAGCTAGGAGCAATATATGTCGATCTCGCTGGTGGAGCTGTGGCCCATAGGCGAAAGTTTGGTGGTGGTAAGGGGCAAGCTATCGCCAAAGCCGTAGGCTTGAAAAAGGGAGTTACACCAAGTGTCTTGGATGCCACGGCTGGGCTTGGACGAGATGCGTTTGTTCTTGCTTCACTTGGCTGTAGAGTTCAGATGTTAGAGCGCCATCCGGTTGTGGCTGCTTTATTAGATGATGGGCTGATGCGCGCTAAGCAGGATCTTGAAATTGGTGATTGGGTCAGTGAACGCTTGTTCTTAAGCCACGCTTCGAGTCATAACGCACTTGAGATATTAACCGTCGAACCAGGATTTGTTAAGCCAGATGTGGTTTATCTAGACCCCATGTACCCTCACCCAGAAGGGAAAAAGAAATCGGCTCTAGTAAAAAAAGAAATGCGAGTCTTTCAGTCTCTTGTTGGCTCAGATCTCGATGCTGATGCTTTGTTAACCCCAGCTTTAGCAATGGCACAGAAAAGAGTGGTGGTAAAGCGTCCTGATTACGCCCAATGGCTAAATGGGCAAAAGCCCACAATGGCGATCGAAACCAAAAAGAACCGTTTTGACGTTTATGTCAACGCGTCGATGATTTAGTTAAAATTTAGTACCTAACGTTTTATTATGCTTGCCAATAGGCCATAACATCGGTGTATCATAGTAAGAATTATTCGTATTCTTGTCTGGAGTGCCAGCATGACCAAAAGCTTGTGTAAGTTGAGCCGCAAGCAAATAGCAGATGGCCTCGGTGATATTCACCGTTTGGTTTCTGAGCCAAAATTTGTTTGTCGCTCTTGTGCGCGTTCCTCAGCAGAAAGAGGCTCTCTTTGTAAGCCAGCAGCCATTCCGCCTCTTTCTTGCCAAAATAAGCCTCTCACTCTTCAAATGGAAGATAAATCACTCGTGGTTAGGAAGGTCGTTGAGCAAGTGAAACAAAAAGTCCAACAAAAAACGAGCATGGCCCCCAATAACCTGCTGGAAAGCTTTGCTAATCATAAAGAGATTAAGAATGCCAAGAAGGCGCTAAAAAAGCAGTATAAGCAGCAAAAGAAATTGCTTAAGCTCGCCAAGAAGACGTTAAAACTACAAAAACGTGAGGCTAAGTTAAGAGCTGATCTTGATCTCAGGGAGCTAAGCAATACTGGAAAGGCATCTATTGAGGTGAATAAAGTTCATTGAAAATAACGCCCCATAAGGAGCGTTATTTTACTGATTTTGAGTTTGATAGCTGAGGGCAACTTTGCGTTTGACCCAAGTTTCATTAAACCAAAGTGATAGCATGATAATAGCGCCACCAATGGCTAAGCGAGTTAAATCAACATCCCTATTCCAAATCACAATGTTGACGATTAATCCGGCTGGCACTAACGCATTATTCATTGCTGCCAGTGCGCCAGCATTGACTATTGTGGCGCCCTTGTTCCAAGCAAAATAACCGATTCCAGATGCCGTAATGCCGAGATAGATGAGTACGCCCCATTGCGTGCTGGTGGTTGGCATCTTTTCGATGTTCCCCAGCAAAGAAAATGCGACCAAAGCCACGCACAAAGCACCGAGATAAAAATACCCAAACACAGTGTGCTGTGAAAGATTTACCGACTGATCTTCAATAATATATTTATAGCCAACTTGGCCCATGGCAAAACAAAGATTGGCACCCTGAACGACTAAAAAGCCAATCAGAAAATTTTCATTAATACCAGAAAATTTAATTAAGGCTGCTCCAGTAACGGCGATAATGGCTGTTAATAGATACCAAGGAGAAAACCGACCCTTGAGAAGATCGTAGATCAATGTGACATAAATAGGTGTAAAGACGGTAAATAGAAGTACTTCTGGAACAGAGAGTAAAAGAAAAGACTGGTAGTAGAAGCAATACATTAACCCAAGTTGAGTCCCTCCCACAGCCATGAGCTTAGCGATAAGTCTTTTATCCACCCCTTTAAACTTTAAAAATGGAATAAACATTACGCTGGCTAAAGCAACACGCATCAGCACAGAGAACCAAGAGTCAACTTGACCAGCGAGATAGACACCGATCAAGCTAAACGAGAAAGCCCATAAAAGGGTGGCTGCAGTTAGATAGGCCATTATTCATACTCATAATTAACATATGGACTGCAGTCTATACCAAAAATGAGATGTGTTCAGTCACTAAGTGGGACAACCAACATGTCTACAGGTGAGCAGTTAATCAGCTGCCGAGTCGAAGAGAGTAGCTTACTCCAAAAATCTTGATGGTGACCACACACAACAATATCGATATTAAATTCTTTTATCGTATCACATAGCTCGTTACCCAAATCTCCGCTACCAACAAGGGTATGTTTAATTGGATAATTGGCATGCTCAGCAAACTTTTGCAGTTGTTGCTGAGAAGCTTCAATCGCCTGGTGCTGCGTTTCTGCCAAGTTAATGTCAATCAGCCCAGTGTAGAGCTCTGCATAATTGACATCTATATGAATAAATGACACCTCAGCGCCTAATGGCTTGGCGAGGGAAATCGCTTTATCGACTAAAATTTTGCTGTCTTCAGATAGGTCTACAGCGACTAATATATGCTGATAGCTCATGGTGGTATCTCCATTTAGGTATCTGTTGACAGGTTAGCATTATCGTTTAAATATTTTTGTTGTTGTGATCTCAGATCCACATTCACCCAGCAAAGTGTTAAGGTGTGGTAGTGATAAGATTCATTGAAGTAAATCAAGTTAATTAGGAGTAAGAAATGCTTTCACAGGCAATGGTTGATCAATTGAATGAGCAAATTAATCTCGAATTTTTCTCATCCAATCTATACTTACAAATGAGTGCTTGGTGTGAAGATAAAGGTTTTGGAGGTGCCGCTGAGTTTCTTCGTGGACATGCAGTAGAAGAAATGGAGCATATGCAGCGACTTTTTACTTACGTAAGTGAAACGGGAGCTATGCCAATTTTGGGTGCGATAAGTGCCCCTAAGCATGAGTTTGCCAGTTTGGGTGACGTTTTTCGTGAGACTTATGAACACGAACAGATGATAACTCAAAACATCAACAAGCTTGCCCACGTTGCTTTTACGTCCCAAGACTACTCAACCTTCAACTTCTTGCAGTGGTATGTCGCAGAGCAACACGAAGAAGAGAAGTTGTTTAAAGGGATCATAGACAAGCTTGATCTTGTTGGTGAAGACGGCAAAGCCCTGTTCTTTATTGATAAAGATTTAGCGGCTTTGGCGAAAGAAGGTTCATCTTCTATCATGGCTGCCCCTGCTGAATAATTTTCAGCATTAAGACTTTCTGAGCAAGATTGTCTTTTCTTTCCGGGCTTCAGGTGAAGATGTAGGGAGGAAAAGATGATCAATGCTGATACGATTCTGTTCACGCTCATGTTAATCACCTTGGTTAATATGGCCAGATATTTAACCGCTTTACGTTCTCTGATATACATTATGCGTGAAGCTCACCCCTTGCTCTATCAGCAAGTTGATGGCGGTGGTTTTTTCACTACCCATGGCAATGTCACCAAGCAGGTTCGGCTGTTTCATTATTTGAAAAGTAGGGAATTTCATCATCACCATGATGAAATTTTTACTGGCAAATGCGAAAGGGTTAGAGAATTGTTTATTTTGTCGAGTTCTTTATTTAGTGTGACGCTGTTTGCGGCATTTATTTTATAGAGGGGTATTTGGCAAGATTCTCATTTAGGGTTAGAATGTCGCCGATTGGCTAAGGGTGTGCTTTAAGCACATCCTTTTTTATTGGGTTTGAGTTGAGAAAGGTCATGACAGAGAAGTTTGATGTTGTCATTATCGGCGCCGGTGCGGCAGGATTGATGTGCGCGGCAGAAGCAGGTAAACGGGGTCGCAAAGTGCTGGTGCTTGACCATGCTAAAAAGCCAGGACGAAAAATTCTCATTGCTGGTGGTGGCCGGTGCAACTTCACCAATTATGACGTCTCAGCCCACCATTTTTTATGTCAAAATCCTCATTTTACTAAATCTGCACTTTCTCAGTACACTAATTGGGATTTCATTGCCATGGTCAGCAAGCATGGAATTGAGTTTGAAGAGCGCGATCATGGCCAGCTGTTTTGTGTTGGTGACTTCACTTCAAAAGATATCGTTAAAATGCTCTTGACCGAGTGTGATTTACCCACGATTACTCAGCGCTACCAACAAGATGTACATAGTCTTAAAAAGACCCAGCTTGGCTTTGAGCTGCATGCCAACACCAACATTATTGAATGTGATTCACTAGTGATTGCCACGGGGGGCCTGTCGATGCCCAAACTTGGCGCTACGCCGTTTGGCTATAAAGTGGCCGAGCAGTTTGGTTTAAACATAGTACCCACGATGGCGGGCCTTGTGCCCTTTACCCTGCACAAAGAAGACAAAGAAGCGTTTGCAGAACTGTCAGGTGTGGCGGTAGATGCTGAAATTACCGCCCAAGATGGTACTGTATTTAAAGAAGCTTTGCTCTTTACTCACCGAGGTTTATCAGGGCCTGCTGTGCTGCAAATCTCCTCATTTTGGAGAGCAGGGCAAGCGGTAACGATTAATTTAGTACCAGATATAGACATTGACGCCTTGCTGGCAAGTAACCTAGAAAAGCACCCTAACCAGAGCCTGAAAAATACCTTGGCCAAAGTGCTGCCTAAGCGTTTGATTGACGTTCTTATTGAGCGCAAAACTCTCATTGATAAACCACTTAAGCAGCTCACTCCTAAACAGTTGTTAGAGGTTTCTGAGCAGTTAGAAAGCTGGCGAATAGCACCCAATGGCACTGAAGGCTATCGTACTGCTGAAGTGACTTTGGGTGGGGTGAATACAGAGCACACATCTTCCAAAACCATGCAGTGTAAAGACATTAAAGGTTTGTACTTTATTGGCGAAGTAATGGATGTCACAGGCTGGCTGGGAGGCTATAACTTCCAGTGGTGCTGGAGCTCAGGTTTTGTTGCAGGGCAATGGGTGTAGGTTTTTGTTGCAGATCTAATAGCTCAATATTGGACAACAGTTTGACAGAGACTTTGCTAATTTAGCAAATTATGGATTACTTCAAGTATAGAAATTCTGACAAGCAAAAGACAACACCTAACCCCGCGCATTTATGGGCGACAACGTATCTCAAAGACGGTAGTACATCAAAACAAACCTCAAGGTAGTCTGGATAATTTATCTTTCTCTTTACTAAGGTGTCCAATATTTCAAGTAAACGTACCGTTCATTCACTTTTATGGGCTTTTTCCTCAACTTCTTTAGCTTTGTCGATAAGTCTTCGAAGTACGACCTCAGTCCTTTTTTTAGTCGTTGTAAGCTCTGATGTGAGTTGCTTTAATCGCTCAGAATTTCTCTGTTCATCTGTGGTCAACAACCAGCCTTTGTGTGCCACTCCGTTCCTATACTGAACTAGATCACGCAGCTCCTTGATCAAATCCGTATCATCAGAGTACTTCTCAAATTTCTTAATCAGCACTCCTAAAGCATCTTTTTTTAGGTCATTGTAATCAAATTTGAATGGAATCAAACCATCTAATGATGATAAAACAATCTCATAACATGATGCTATATTCATCTTCAGTGATTCTTCAATAAATTGAAAGTCTATAAGTACTGAACTAAGTGTGTTGTGATATGCCGCATATTCGATTTCATATTGTTCTATCATTACTAATCCCTAACGTTCTAATAACGGGCGTTTACTAACCCAAACTGATTTCAGCACCTGATTCACGACGTCTCATTGAAACATGCGCCACAAGTAAACGTCCTAGGTTCATTCGCTTGTTAGGCACTTCGTACTTCGATAAATTTTTGCTTTGGTGGTTCATATAACAGTGACCGTTTTATTTCGCCTTTAAACTTTGTTACCCTCCTTAACTTAGCTTTCAGCTCATGTGCCTCATCTTTTGTTAACCGAGGGTCCAACATAAACTGAGAAATTAGTTGGTGTGGTTCCACTGAGTATGAGTATATTTTTCCGTTCTCCGACTCTTGAATATCTAGGTAAAGTAGACGAACTTAATGTAATGGGGTCAGGTCTAATGAAATG
>NZ_JAHKPM010000018.1 GCF_018860525.1 Vibrio hepatarius | reverse complement strand
GAAAATGTCGTTAACACAGCGAAAGAATTACTCGATTAATAGCTTTCAAGCTGAACAAAGCCTCGCAATGCGGGGCTTTTTTAAATAAGCCAAACGAACAGCGTAGATTTAATTTCGTTTACTTACCATGACTTTATTTTTAACCTTCCAATAAAGGTAAAGACTGATGCAATTTATTGATCTTCCGAAAATTGATTTACACTGCCATCTTGATGGCAGTGTACGCCCAGAAACTATCCTTGATCTTGCTAACCAGCAAGGCGTAACGCTCCCAACTCAAGATATCGAGCAGATCCGTGAGCTAATGATCGCTCCAGAAACTTGTCAAGATCTTGATGAATACCTTAAGCGGTTTGATTTACCCCTGTCGGTTATGCAGACCGCTGAAGCGCTTGAAAGGATTTCTTTCGAACTTTATGAAGATGCCGCCAAGGAAAACGTTAAATACCTTGAAGTTCGTTTTGGTCCCCTATTGCACCTTGAAAGCGGATTAACACTTGAAGACGTTTTAGCCAGTGTCGTCAAAGGGATGAAACGGGCAGAGTCACTTTACGATATCAACGGAAATTATATCCTTTCAATTCTTCGTCATGCACCTAAAGATCGAATTAAAGAAGTACTGGATGTTGGTCATCAATATTTGGGCAATGGTATCGCGGCTTTTGATCTCGCGGGTGGTGAAATAGCGGGCTTTTGTAGTGAATTTATTCCTTATGCAAAATATGCTAAAGAACAAGGTTACCACGTCACCATTCATGCAGGGGAACAAGGCGTTGGGCAAAATGTGTCTGATGCAATCACCTTATTAGGCGCAGAACGCATTGGTCATGGCATTCATATCACAGGGCACCATGAGGCTTATGATATGGTTAAAGATCAGCAGGTAACGTTAGAGACTTGCCCAAGCAGTAATGTTCAAACCAAAGCCGTACCTGCGTTATCTATGCACCCCGCTAAAGCGTTTTTAAAAGATGGGGTAGCCATTACAATCAATACAGATAACCGCACCGTTTCGAACACGACGATGACTGATGAAATACAGAAAGTGATGCACGAGTTTGCTTTAACGCTTGACGACTATTTTACGATTTATTCATACAGTGTTGAGGCTGCATTTACTTCAGAGCAAATCAAAAAGCACCTACGCAGCTTCATACCTGCGTAGTGCTGCCTCTAAAAGCAGTATCCTTAATGTTCGGCTACTGCTTTTCTTCAAAACGATGCGCAAGTTGATAGAATTCATTAACCTGATTCCGCAGATCCTGTGAATGCTGGTTTACAGAGTGGGTCGCGGTAAGGTTTTTCTCCGCAGCAAGGGTAATAGACTGAATGTGTTGATTAACATCGCCAGAGAGCCGGCGCTGTTTCATCGAGGCATCTTCAACCACTGTCATCAGTTGGTTCATCGAATGCATCATGCTCTCAACATCTGACAAACGTTTTGCACTCTCTTGAGCCACCTCGCCGCAAATATTAGTTTGCTCACGATTTTCAATAATATCTTGCTGCCATGTTTCAATGGTTGCCAGCATGGTTCCAATACTGTCTTTAATTTGCAATGTTGCATTGGCAGTTCGGCCTGAGAGAGCACGAACCTCGTCAGAGACAACAGCAAATCCTCTTCCCTGCTCACCCGCTCTCGCCGCTTCAATAGCCGCATTCAACGCCAGTAAATTGGTCTGCTCAGCTATTCCCCCTATTTCTTCCATCATTTTGCTGACGTTTTGTGCCTGCTCACTGAGTTGGAAGGTTGCTTGCGTCGCCTTTTCAGCTTGAAGACTCAATTGCTCAAGATTAGCATGGGTTTTATCAATGGTCTCTTTGGCCAGCAAACAGGTATTAAGGGTATCATCGATTAGCTCATGAGCCTCATGAGTACTGGTAGACACTTCATTAGCGGTCAATTCAACTTCTTCAGATGCTTCGCGCACTTGGCGGATATCACGTGTTTGCTGCTCTAAAGCCTTAGACACTTCGTAGGTAGTTGCACTCAGGCTATCCGATAGGCTCTGGAGCGGCTTTGCTGAATCAGTCATGCGCCCCAAAACTGTGCGAATGCGAGCTGAGAGCATTTTGATATGAAAATCAGCCACAGAAAACTGGCTTTGACCAGAATAGATAAAACGGCTGATGCTGTCATAATCCGACTTTAACTGCTTAAGGTGATTGGGCGTATCAAACAGTTCTTGCTTAAACATCAAGATCGCAGCAATGGGTAGTAGACTCAAAACCCAACTAAAAGCACCTTGAATCTCGACTACATTGGTCAGCAAAGGTGCCAAAAGTGAAACAAACAAAATGGTATAGCGTACTGCGTCAAAGCGTGGTGTTGACCAACGTTTTCCTGACATTTCTGCTTTACGCAGGCGCTTATATGTTTTGTCAGCCACATTGACCCATTCTCTCTTTGGCTTAACACGAACAGACTGATATCCAATAATTTGGCCATTTTCATAAATTGGAGTCACGTACGCATCAACCCAATAAAAACCACCTGACTTGGTACGATTTTTAACTATCCCTCTCCATGCTTGTCCTTTTTTTAAATGGGACCACATGTCAGCAAATGCTGCCTTTGGCATAGAGGTATGACGAACAAGATTGTGGTTTTGCCCAACGAGCTCATCGTGGCTAAATTCTGCAATACGGCAAAATGCTTCGTTACTGTATGTAATAACACCGTTTAAGTCGGTTGTGGAAACTAACTGTTCGTTAGTTTCTAATAAGGTTTCATGGTCCGAAGGTGCATTGCTTGCTGTCATAACGCTATTCTTTGAATTATCCATATGAGAAACGCAATATAAACAACAAATTTGAGCATGGCAAAGTATTAAATCAGTTTCATTTAACACTTTTTAATAGTGGTAACTTTTGACGTTAATCAGAGGTTTAAGTTAAACCTCACCTTGTTGCGAAAGTGACAACCTAAGTTATGAGAATATCAAACTCAATGTTAAGATTAATCATAGCTCTGTACTTTACGGTAGATTGGCTGTCAGATGCGTGACGATTATCACCGCAACTCTCTACTTGTAAATCATACAATATATTTAAAGGCAACATATTCAAATGGTTAACAATACAATCCAATGGTTCCCGGGGCATATGCATAAAGCCCGAAAAGAGATCGAAGAAGCCATTCCACAAATTGATGTCATTATCGAAGTGTTGGATGCGCGCATTCCATTTAGTAGTGAAAATCCGATGATTTCTGAAATTCGCTCTGGAAAACCCGTGGTAAAAGTTCTGAACAAGCGAGATCTTGCTGATCCAGAGTTAACTCAATTATGGATTGAGCACTTCGAGAAAGAACAAAATGTCAAAGCAATGGCCATTACGACATCTATCCCGCAAGAAGTGCATAAAATCCTCGAGCTTTGCCGTAAACTTGCTCCGCATCGTGAAGAAATCGGCAAAAATATTCGCACTATGATCATGGGCATACCCAATGTCGGAAAATCTACAATCATCAATTCTCTTGCAGGTCGCACTATCGCGGTAACCGGTAATCAGCCCGCAGTAACCCGTCGCCAGCAACGAATTAACCTTCAAAATGGTATTGTACTCTCCGATACTCCTGGCATTCTATGGCCAAAAGTTGAAAACCCCCACAGTGGATTTCGGCTGGCAGCAACAGGCGCCGTCAAAGATACCGCGATGGAATATGAAGAAGTGGCTTTTTACACCGTAGAATATCTAGCCCAAGCATATCCAGATCGTTTAAAGGAGCGCTATCAACTTGATGAATTGCCACAAAGTGACATCGAATTGATGGAAGAAATTGGTCGTAAACGCGGCGCTTTACGATCGGGTGGTCGGGTCGACCTACACAAGTGCTCAGAAATTTTACTCCATGAGCTGCGCAGCGGAACCCTAGGGCAAATTACTCTTGAACGTCCTGAAATGATCACCAAAGAGTTGGTCGAGGTTGAAATAGAAGCCGTTCGTAAAGCCGAGCTTAAAATACAGAAAAAAGAAGAACGTCGTAAACGTTATCTGAAAAATAAGCGCTAATACAAATCTGAAACTCATTTGAAATTGGAATATTAAGCGGTTGCCATGCAAACTCCAACAAACATCATTACTGGCTTTTTAGGCTCAGGTAAGACAACAGCAATCCTTAACCTGCTCAAAGAAAAACCCGCAGATCAAAATTGGGCAGTTCTGGTCAATGAATTTGGCGAAATAGGTATCGATGGTGCCATATTGACTGAACAAGGAACACTAGTTAAACAGGTTCCAGGAGGTTGTATGTGCTGCGCTGCTGGGGTTCCAACTTCAGTTGCCATCACCTCGCTACTACGCAGTAAGCCAGATCGGTTAATTATCGAGCCTACGGGACTCGGGCATGCAGATAAGATTCTTGCTACGCTGATGTCAGATCAGTTCAAAGATCATATTGATCTTAGAGCAACAATTGCCATGGTCGACCCACGAAATCTTTCCGACTCTAAGTACCTCAGTAACGACAACTTTGTTGAACAACTTAAAATTGCTGACATCGTAATAGGAAATAAAACCGATCTATGTCTTTCTAGTGATATTGATGCATTTAATGCATGGATCACGGTGCAAAAACCTTCCAAAACTTACTGGCAACTGGTTAAACAGAGTAAATTCCCGAGTGAAATCCTTGACAATATCAGGCGAATTCAGCCAAGTGATACCCATACAGAGCATGCGCATCATCATCATGCTACTCCGCCATTAGCCTTAAAGTCGGGGCAACATTCACTACGCCGAGAAAACAGCGGACAAGGCTATTATAGCTGTGGTTGGTTATTTAGCAGTCAGGTAGAGTTTTGTTTTGATCAACTATTTTCAATGTTGTCTGATTTGTCCGCGGAACGAATTAAAGGGGTAATGAAAACAGACAAAGGCTATATGACATTGAATATATCCTCTGGAGTCGTTTCAATCACAAAAGCAACTATTTCAACTGGTGATAGTCGAATAGAAGTCATCGATAGCCAACAGCTTCCTTGGGATCAGCTCGATAAACTTCTTCAGCAACTTGGTGGTCTTTCTTAATCCTATAAACAACAAAAGGCGCACTAATCAGTGCGCCTTGTCCCCCGCTGCTCAATCGTGAGCTTGCGAATCAGTGTCTTATTATTCGACATTCTGATCATATTGCGAGGATTCCAAATATTTAATAAAAACTATCCATATTGTAGGTAAGGTACACATCCTCTATTCGAACAGTTCAGGTTACCTTACACTCTAATTTTGGTTCAAATCGTCCAAAATGCAAGTCAATAAACGTGATCTTCTACCAATGATATGCGTTTAGTTTCAACCATCAATACTATTCATATTTGAAATTCAATATTTCATTTTTGATAGATAAAGATATCCATTCTCAAGAGTATAATCTGCCCAAGAAACCCATGATTTCGTAAGCTACAACTTGCTCGAATATCGTAGGTAGAACTTGATATTCATACCAATACAAGAGACCAATCAAAAAATGAACACCAAAGAGAGGATCAAGCAATCCTTACTATCTAACGTACCAAAGGATGCTATCAATCAATTTCTCTCAAAAGACAAAACACCATTATCTATCTTAATTCTGTCTTTAATGGTCGGTATTTTATCCGGCCTTGTTGCTACCCTTTTTGAGCTTGCGGTTCATTTTGTTTCAGATACCCGGACAGACTGGTTAAAGCAAGCCATAGGTCGTGCTTTACCTTTGTGGTTAGCCGCGATTTTGATTAGCGCTGCACTTGCATTCGTCGGATACTACTTGGTTCATCGGTTTGCTCCTGAAGCCTCAGGTTCTGGCATACCTGAAATTGAAGGCGCAATGGATGGAATACGCCCAGTTCGTTGGTGGCGAGTTCTACCGGTTAAGTTTTTTGGAGGCATGGGGGCACTTGGCTCTGGTATGGTGCTCGGTAGAGAAGGACCAACCGTTCAGATGGGCGGCGCTATTGGCCGTATGGTCACAGACATCTTTAACGTTAAAAACGATGACACACAGCATTCATTACTGGCTTCTGGGGCAGCAGGTGGCCTCGCTGCTGCCTTTAACGCACCATTAGCAGGCATCATGTTTGTTGTTGAAGAAATGCGCCCTCAATTTCGTTACTCACTTATTTCAATAAAAGCCGTCATAATCTCCGCTATCTCTGCAAACATAGTCTTCCGCTATATCAATGGCCAACAAGCCGTGATCACTATGCCACAATATGACAGGCCTGAACTGGCAGCCTTATGGCTTTTCTTACTGCTAGGGGCAATGTTTGGTGTATTTGGTGTGGCGTTCAATCGCTTAATTACCCTGTCGCAAGATTTATTTGTCAAACTGCATAAAAATGACCGTAAGCGGTACTTAATCACTGGAAGTTGTTTAGGTGGATTTTTTGGCCTTATGCTTCTCTATCTGCCTGAAATCACTGGCGGAGGCATTACTCTCATACCGACTATTGCAAGCGGAGGCTATGGTGCAAGCGCTTTACTTATTCTTTTCATCGTGCGTATTTTAACAACCTTGCTGTGTTTTGCTTCAGGCGCTCCAGGAGGTATCTTCGCCCCTATGCTCGCACTTGGTACCTTATTTGGCTATGCGTTTGGCTTGATAGCACAAAATCTTTTTCCTGAACTTATGATATCTCCTGGAATGTTCGCGATTGCAGGTATGGGGGCGCTTTTTGCCGCAACGGTCAGAGCACCCATTACTGGTATTTTATTGGTTATTGAAATGACCAATAATTATTACCTAATTTTACCCCTCATCATTACTTGCCTTGGAGCCGTAATTTTTGCTCAGTTCCTTGGCGGACAACCTATATACAACCAACTGCTCAATCGCACATTAAAAAATGAAAAATTGCGCCAAGAAAATCTACCTTGTGAAAACAAATGATAGTTGCTTGATGCGCAACTGAATTGATATCATCTTCATCCTATTCATATATACTAAAGTATATGTATGGCATGAAATTGTTATTCTATATTAGGATGTAAACTGTTGAACTGGAAACGCTTTGTAAAGTTTCAAAATGTCCCCCCTTCACAAGCAGCGCTCGCACTAGGGATGATTGGTTTAGGCCATGCTTGGGCACTGTACATTCCCCCAATAGGTCTTGTCATTCGTCCTTATCTCGCAGCCTTCGGTGCGTTATTACTGGCTCCCGTTTTAATTAAGTATCTTGCAAATTATCGATCCTTTCTCAATGATCTACGCCACCCTCTAAACGGGAGCTTAATGGCACCTATGAGTATGGCATTACTCATATTATGCGATTATTTAGCGGTGATCTCTCCGCTTATTGCTTACCCATTATGGCTTGTTGCATTGTCTCTACACCTCACTATGATGGGATTGTTTTTCTTTTTCCAAATTCGTCATTTCAAGATTTCAAATATCGTTCCTAGCTGGTTTTTGTACCCCATAGGGTTAATCAGTAGCTCACTGGCTGGCACCACGTTTGGACATACCGTTTTTTCCGAATCTTTAGTAAATATATGTATCGCTATTTATTTCTTTTTATTGCCAGTCGTACTCTACAGGCTGATGTTTGAAGGTCGACTTCCCATGCGAGCAAGACCAACATTAGCCATAATGGCAGCTCCAATTAACTTGTCTTTAGCTACTTACCTAGTCAATTTTAGCCAGCCAGATCCCATACTGACTGGCGCTTTAGCAGGAATTGCTATTACCATGACATTAACCATTTATCTGTGTTATTTCCGTCTGATGCGTCTTAAATTCCAGCCTTCAATTGCATCTGTAACTTTTCCTTCTGTCATCAGTGCGATAGCAATGCACCGCCTAACAAGCTTTTTTGAACAGTACCACCCTCAGTGGCACTGGTTGCACAAATTTGGATTCTTTGAACTCAGCATCGCAACTGGTTTAGTCCTGTGGGTCACTCTGAGATATTTGAAAATGTACTGGCCAGAGAATAATTTTTAATCGATAGAAGATTAAAATACATTCTACACAAATAAAATACATCCCTTTATTGAAAGTAATTCATACTCTAAACTATCTACTTAACAATAAATAATCATTTAAAAGATATAATTAATAACAAAATACTATCCTTTTTTGTTCTTATAGGCAAAGTCAGAGATTGCTGACACTAACAATAAAGGAAAAATAATGAAACAAATTAAAAATAATTCACATCTACCTGATTTTATAAGCAAACAGCTGGATTTCTATCTTGATGATCTGATTAATAAAAATAATAATGGAAAGCATCTAGTCTTAGGGAAGAAGCCATCACGACAAGATATAACTCTTCAAAATAATGACTATTTGGATATATCAAATAACTCAGAAATAGTAGAACATCATATAAATGCACTTCGCAAACACACCTCTTCACCTATTATGTCAGGAATATTTCTCCGTGATATAAACACCAGACCAGAAGTTGAGCAAACACTAGCAGAATATGTAGGTTTTCAGTCCTGTCTACTTTCACAATCTGGTTGGACTGCAAACATTGCACTATTACAAACCATTTGTAACGAAAACACCATTGTTTATATTGATTTTTTTGCACATATGTCATTATGGGAAGGCTCAAGAATTGCGGGCGCTAATATTCATCCATTCATGCACAACAATGTAAACCACCTTGAAAAGCTTATTAAGCGCCATGGTCCAGGGATTATTTTAGTCGATTCAATCTACAGCACAATCGGTAGTATTGCCCCTTTGGAAAATATTGTTATGTTGTCTAAAAAATATGGATGTGCACTTGTTGTAGATGAATCACATTCATTAGGTACCCATGGTAATGAAGGCTCTGGGCTCGTAAACGCCTTGGGACTAACCAGCCATGTAGACTTCATGACTGCAAGTTTAGCCAAAACATTTGCTTATAGGGCTGGAGCTATCTTTTGTAATAACAAAGCTAATGAATGTATCCCATTTGTAGCGTATCCATCTATTTTCAGTTCTGCAATGTTACCTTTTGAACTGGATAGACTTGATAAAACAATGCAAGTTATACGAAAAAAAGATAAAGATAGAGAGTACTTGCATAAAATAAGCAAATACATTCGTAATAAACTATCTGTTATTGGATTAACCATTAGAAGTGAATCTCAAATAATTGCTATTGAAACAGGGAGCGAATGTAATACTGAAAAAGTAAGGGATTTCCTTGAGGACAATGGAATTTTTGGCTCTGTATTTTGCCGACCAGCGACCCCATACAAAAGGAATATCATTAGATTTTCTATAAATAGTTCAATATCATATCTTCAAGCTGAAAAAATAATAAGCACATGTAGAAAGGCATTAGATAAAAACATATTAAAATAAGACATGTATAAAGCTAAACTTATTAAGTTTAGCTTTATACCCAACTAGACACTTTATCAATTAAAAAATTTCCATCTGCAGGTTTAATAATATATCCATTCATGCCTGAGTCATAGATTTTCTCTATCATGTGCTGTGTGCCATCACCTGTATGAGCCAAAATTGGTATGTTTGAAAATAAACGAATTTTACTTGCAGCTTCTAAACCATCCACCTTTGGCATTTCTATATCCATAATAACTAAATCTACTATATTAGTTTTAAACTGATTTAAAACCTCTTGACCATTACTTGCTTTGATAACATTAAAACCTTGTTGCTCTAGTATAATAGCTGTGTGAGTACAGATAGATTGACTATCATCTGCAACAACAATAGTTTTTCCAGTTGGATTATTTCTAGTTAGGACCTGGTTGAGATTAGTTTGCGGGATATCGAATAGTAACTCATCTAATACTATATCAAAATCGTTCTCTAACCGATTTTTTGCTATCATAAAGAATTTTGAGTATCTATTTATATCACAGTGATACCGTTTTTTTATATCATATAAATATATTATTCTTGCCTCCGTAAAACGAAGTTTTTTTTCTAATATTTTTAGGTCAGAACCACTATTTAAAATTTCATCTAAATCTATAAAAATCAAGTCATATTCAAATTCGTACTCTTCCTTACTATCAATTTCTTTAAAAGTGAGATGGGAAAACTTTAAACTTCTACTTGAAACTTTATCACAAAGAATCTTACCAAATTTATTTTCATCACCAAGATACAAAGTGGACATATACTTTGTTATATCCATTTTTAATATTTTTGTACTATTTGAATTGTATGAAGGAAAAGTTAGTGTAAAGTTTGTCCATTCATTTAATTTTGAACTGCAGCTAATTTTCCCTCGTAATGCATTCATAACTCTACGACAAAATGGTAGACCTAATCCTGAACCACCTTTTTTTCCGTAAGTAAAAAAATCTTTAAATATATCTTCTAAAATACTTTCTGGAATACCTGCTCCATTATCCAAAAAATTTAGCTCATGGTAATCATCAAAGGACTTCAAGTCTATTTCTATCTTAAGATTTTTTGAATCTTGATAATGAAAAGAATTTTTTATTAAATTATATATCACGTATTTAACTAAAGTTTCGCTACCCAAAATGTACGCTTCATCATCAAATTTGAATGTTATAAAATCATGATAAATTCCATTATTAAATGGAATCGTTTTCAAAGAATCCTTAATAATTTCCATTAGTGAACTCTTTTTAAAAGATGATATTGAAATACGATTCTCATCAATAGATGTTAATAATAGATCTATAGTTTCATTACCTATTGAAATTGTTTTTTCTGAATTAGTAAGTATTTCTTTGACTGATATTAGATCTCGACGAGATATACTGTAATGTTCTTTTATTTCAACATTCTCATTCGGTAGTGTTGATTTCATGACGTCAATAGACGATTTTATCGCACTTAAAGGGTTCCTCATTTCATGCGCTATACCAGCTCCAAATGATTTTGCTATTGACACTTTACTTTCATGCTCTATTTGATTTCTCAAATAGAATAAATTACCAAATATATATGTAAAGATAAAAATTGGCATATACGGAAAAACAATATGCTTCATTGCTAGAGTGAAATCTACTCCATAAACAACACCATATGCAATAGAAACTGATATAAGCGTTTGAATTAACATAATACGTGTTTGGTAAACAGTTAATATATGCAGAAATATCGAAGCCATGAATGACATGGCCCATATGGTAGACCACTCGTTCATAAACATCATAAAACTAAAGAAGAACGGTAAGCAAAAACCAATCGATATTAGGTAGTATTGCGGCATATACTTATGCAAAAACTTAGGTAATTTTTTCCGAAAAGCAATAATGGAAAATAGTATAGAGCATACTATGCGCAGTATTAAATTTTCATATGGTTGCGGAAACAAGTATGTCCATATGTAGTAGTATGTAGGAAACCCGAACATACCCATCCAACCAACCAAGGTCAAATTAGGTTCAGCATACAGGTATACTTTTTTTACTCCTTCCATAACCGTTTTCATAATCTACCCAACATTAACTACAAGAACCTCTTAAACCTTTGTATTAAAACCAAACATTATGCAACTAATATTTTTCAGCATTTATATTATCTTCTTTATGAGGATACATAGAGATTTCTCATTTAGATTGCTTTTTTCTCAAATATTACACCCTACACTAGTACTATCATATAATCCACTGGTTGCACAAATTTGGATTCTTTGAACTCAGCATCGCAACTGGTTTAGTCCTGTGGGTCACTCTGAGATATTTGAAAATGTACTGGCCAGAGATAAAAACTTGTTAATTCATGCTGAAGCAACCTGAATCCATTAGAAATAAATTGAATTAAACAGGCTATATATTGATATTTCTACAACCTACGCGTAGCATGTCAGCAATTAAACGCTCAAGGTGCTTTCTATGCTATGCAGCAATATTGATTTAAAAATTATTAATTTGGCTCACAGAACGGATAGGAAGGAAGAAAGCATCTCTGAGCTAAAGAAATGCGGTATTACAATAGGTGATGATGCATTTTTTAATGCCTATCATAGACCGGAATGTGGCGCCTTAGGTTGTAGCTTGAGTCACGCCAATTTAATCGCGAATTACCTATCTCACTCTTCAAGTTCTTATTTGTTTGTTTTAGAAGATGATTTTGAAATTCAAGAATGTGACCTGTTTCTTTCAAATTTGGAAGAAATCTTGGAGTATTCTGCACAATGGGATATTTTCCTTCTAGGGAATAATCAAGCTATTCCCATTAAAATAGTCAATAACAAGAATGGATTCTCCCAAGTAATCAATTCACAAACCGCATCAGGTTACATTGTCAAAAGAGAGTTTGCTATTCAGCTGATGAGCACGTTTTTCGAATCTGCCCTTGGCTTAGAGCGTTCAATAAATTTGCCTCCGAAGCTAAACCAACTCGTCAACCATCATTACTGTTTAGATATTTTATGGAAAAGTTTACAAACAAAATATAGGTTCGTCACACGCCTTCCGGCCATGATCAAGCAACGAGCAAGTTACTCAGATATCGAAAAAATGAACGTAGATTATAGAGTGTAGTTTGGCTAAGACCACTGATAAAAATGAAACATTAGAGGTGTTTTTATGATTGAAAAGAAGCTGCATTTTATTTGGATTGGTGATGAAACAAAATGCCCACATAATTGCATACAAACTTGGCAAGATAAAAATCCAGATTATGAAATTAAGATTTGGGGTAACCAAGAGCTCATAAATTATGGTTGGGTTTTAAGTGACTGGATGCAAGAGATGGCCAAACACCACCCGTCCGGTATTGCCGATCTAATGAGATACGAAATTCTTTACAGAGAAGGGGGCATTACCTTAGATGCAGATTCTATCTGTTTAAACCCATTAGAGGATTGGTTGTTACAAACCAACGAGTTTGCAGCTTGGGAAAACGAGCATACTCATTCAGGAACTATCGCAAATGGAACCATGGGTTCGACTCGCAACTCACCATTCTTTGCACAAATAATAAAATATTTTATGGATAAAGAAGTCTTAATCGATGATTTACCTTTCAAAGTGACTGGTCCTGCTGCATTAACGAAAATATGGCAAAAAACCACCTATCCACTAACGATTTATCCATCTCACTATTTTTATCCTATCCATTGGACTGGTTTAAAATATAAAGGCAACGGAAAAGTATTTGCCACACAGCTTTGGGGCACCACGAAAAATATCTATCAATCACTGCATCATTCGAACCTTCAAGATTTACTGCGAGAAAACCAAGAGAGTAACGAGGATGCATAAGCTCTTACGCTGAACTAAGTCACTAAACTCCAACAAGGCGGATCTTACTGCCTGTTCTCGATGGCTCTACGTCTAGCCTGAGTAGAATCTGCTCTTTGAGCTCTGAAACGTGAGATATTACGCCTATCATACGGCCGCTTTGCTGAAGTTCAATCAGGGTCTGCATCGCTAAATCTAGCGACTCAGGATCTAGGCTACCAAAACCTTCATCGATAAATAAAGTATCCAGTCGTATACCGCCACTGTATGATTGGACAACATCAGACAAGCCTAATGCAAGAGCCAGCGCCGCCATAAAAGATTCACCACCAGAAAGTGTCGCCACATCTCTCGTTTTACCTGTGTAACCATCTTCGACAGATAAATCGAGCCCTCGACCCGCAACACCTTTAAAGCCCTCAGTTTTTCGAACCAATTGGTAACGCCCTCGGCTCATAACACTCAACCTTTGAGACGCTTGAATCAACACATCATCAAGTAATACGCCCAAAACAAAACGATGTAAGCTTACTCGACTACCCGTTTTTCCGCTTGCCACATCATAGAGTGTGCCAAAAACCTTGTATTCATCATCAAGCTTGGTGTTCTTACCACGCAATTGGGTAATATCTAGCGACACCTTTTCCAAACGATGAAAAAGTGACTGGATAAGCTCAAGCTCCCCTCGCCTCATAAGATGCTCGGACTCATTCTTATTTACATTGTGCTGGCTAGCTTCTAAATCAGGCTCAATTGCACCAGAAAGTTGCCGCTTTAAGTCAGCAATGGTTTGCTCAATTTGCAAAGTCTTTCGTTCATATTGAACAATTTCATTTTTCCACTCTTCAATTTGCACATATGTAGAGCGGCACTCCAAGAAATGTTGTAGTGAAGAAAACGCGCCATTTTGGAACACTGTATCCCATTCTATTTTTGCCGTTTGGCTATTATGCAGTGCCTTAGCAAGTAAATCACTATGGGAGTCTATTTGAGATTGAAGATTAGAATTATGTATAACTGCGTTATGTTTAGACTCTTGAGCACGATTTAACTCATTATTAAGCCGCGAAATAGTATTTTTAATCTCTGCACGCATTGAATCAAGTTGAGAAACCGATTCATAAGCATTTTTAACTGACGATTGAAGATTATTGAGTTGCTGCTTACTTGACTGCAGTGTTGCTAGATTAGCCGATATTTCTTCACGTAATAGATTAATCTTTGCTTCACCATTTTCGCACCTATTACTCAATTCGTTGACCTTCATTTCCAATTTTGACAAGTCAATTAAATCTAGATATTGGTATTGAGATTTTTGCTTAACAAGCTGGTCTTCAACTATTTCTATCTCTAAGGCTGAGTTGTCACCCAGTTCAGTTTTGGACGACTGAATCAAGGACTCTTGTTGTTCACATAAAGCATAGTGACGCTCAAGCTCACTTGCTGCTAAGTTAAACTGATCTTGTGCCACTTTCTCTATTTGACGAGCGTCCTGAACATTCTGCTTAGACACTTCTTTGCCAGCAAATTTTGCGGGTGTAGGGTGCTCACAACTACCACAAACTGGGCAGGGTTGATCAGGTTTAAGCCGCTTTGCAAGAACAGCCGCCTGAGCGCTATGCCAGTGAAGATCAACTTCATCAGCATATTGGCGTTTCTGTGCTAATTCTTTCTCCAACTGCTGCTTAGTTCGGCATTTGACTTGAGTTTGACTTGAGAGTTGAGCCGCGTTATAAACCAAAGATCGCAGTTTATGAAGATCAGCTAATAACCTCTGATTTTTGACAATTTCAGCCTCAAGAGTGACCTTTGCCGTGACATCTTTTCGTGCTTGATCTAGGTCTTGCTTTCCTTTTGACATGTCGGCGAAAAGCTTATCTCTTAACGCCAAATATTGTGACAAGGTTTGATCTTGCTCCTGCCCCTTTGCCTCCAACAAAATAATGCTAGATTGTTGTTGAACGAGCTCTTCAAGCTTTTGCCGATCTTGCTCTAACTGAAATAACTGTTCGTTTAACTCTGGGAGCTGCTCAGAGTCGAGAGATGCCTTTTGAAGCTGTTGCTCGCATAAAGCCAAATTGGCCTGCGCTTGCTGATGTTCAAGCTTAAACGCTACAATTTTGCTTTCAAACTCTTTGACTTGTGCAAGACATAATTGCCAGTTTTGATAAGGCATATTGAGCTTTTCTGCCGCTTGAGCAAGTTCAAGTTCTACAGAACGTTTATTAATTATCTCTTTCTCATTAAAATGCGCGTTTAAAGTCGACTGACTTTGATCTAATTTTATAAATTGATCAGCAACCATCTTAGACTGCTCAAATTGAGTTTTAGATTGGTTAAGGCTATCTAAACTTGATTTTTCTTCTGCTTTAGCTTTGCTCAATTGCTCAGCCACTTCGCCCAGTTTATCTTTTAACTCCGCCTCTGAATCCACTTCAGCAACCTTCAATGCACCGCGAATTTGATTATCAAACTCTTCTTTTGATGTCACGATAGAAAGCGCCCGTTCTTTTAATGCAGATTCGATTTTTTTATATATATCAGTTTGAAAAAGCTGACCAAAAATCGCTTCCCTATCTTTGGAGCTTGCCAGCAATAGCTCACGAAATTTACCTTGAGGTAATACCATAACTTGACGAAATTGACTTTCACTTAGACCGAGAAGCTGTGTCACATCCACTTTAACTTGTGCTGTTTTACTGGTTATAAGCCGATCGTTCGCAGTGGTTTCGTACAATGATGCCGTATGCTTGCGAGTTGTTGTGCCCTCTCCACGAGCTTTAGGCGCTTGCTGCTCTGGCATTCTTGTTACGCGGTAACGCTTGTCGTGAAATGCAAACTCAAATACCACCTCTGTCGGCACTGCTATGTCTGCCAAATCACAACGCATTTGAGCAGCCTGTCTCTCATTACCTGTGGTCTCACCATATAAAGCAAAGCAAATAGCATCTAAAATTGAAGTTTTACCCGAGCCTGTCGGTCCATTGATTAAAAAAAGTGGGCTACTACCAAGTAAACTGAAATCAATCACTTCTGTTTTAGCAAATGGACCAAAGGCTTGTAATGTCAGAGATAGCGGCTTCATTGCGTTTCCTTATGATTTTGACTGAGCTGGGTAATAATTTCAGCAACCGCCTTATCTTGTTCATCACTCAAATGAACACTCTGAGTTTGTTGAAAAAAATCACGGAACATATCTACTTCACTACGTGCCAACTTGGCCGTGGCTAACTCTTTCTCAACTCCCACTAAAATACCCGGTTTTTCTATATGTAGCACATTCGGGTAGACTGTTCTTAGCTTCTCCATAGGGTTTAAAATAGCGTAAGTGTCCATTAAGCGAACCAGTAAGTAGTCCTGATTATTCGGGTCGTCCTTACCTTGTTCAATAATATTGTTGAGCTCCCCTTCGATAATGCGCATCTGGCGAGGCGCAGTAAGATCAACATGCGTAGCCGACTTAAAACCGCATTCATCAAACTCAACCAGCGTCACACCTTTTTTATGATATTGCTCAGAAAAGCTGTATTTCATTAAAGAGCCTGAATAACGGATGTAATCTTGTCCTTTTTTCTGCGGCTGATGCAAATGACCTAGTGCCACATAATCAAAATCAACAAAGTGTTCATGACTAACACGATCAGAGCCACCAATAGAGAGCGGCCGCTCTGAGTCAGACCCGATCGCGCCATCAACAAAACAGTGACTTAGCAAAACATTTTTCTGTTCAGGTTTGAATTGAGATTTGATTTCACCCGCTAAGAAGCAATGAGCCTCATCGAAAGTAGATATAGATTGTTTAAAGTAATGCCGTACCATTTCAGGATCATTATATGGCATTCCATAGAATGCAACCTCGCCAATGTCACTCTTTATAACAACAGGCCTCAACATATCCTCAAAACTTGATAGGATATGCAGCCCAGCTCTTTTCATTTGTGATGAACCAAAACCAAGTCTTTCAGCACCATCATGATTACCTGGAATAATAATAATGGGTAGTTTCAGTTCATCACAAACCTGACTGACAAATGAATTCATGAGCTCGATTGCCGTCGTTGGTGGAACTGATCGATCGTAAATATCTCCGGCAATAACTAACGCATCAACTGAGTTTTCTGTCAAATAATCAATTAATTGGGTCAATACCGCTTTTTGATCTTCTACAAGGGAAACACTGTGAAATTGACGCCCGATATGCCAGTCAGAGGTGTGGAGAAACTTCATTTTTAACCTAGGTCTAACCTTATTATTTAAAGCGTATCATAGCACTTCGACACGCCTTATCACTAGAAGGGTATTTTACCTTTAGAGCGTACCATGCTTCTTGCAAAACTTAACCGCTTCATCGATCAAATTAAGCGCCGATTGATCACACTCAAGCAGCATTGCATCACTAACACCAATCGGTGTAACACGCTCTCCCCATTTCAGGTGCACAGCCCCCCAAGTTAGCCCAGCTCCAAAGGCAGCAAACAGTATGTTGTCACCCGCTTTGACTTGTCCTTGCTCAATAGCTTCACAAAGTGCAATTGGGATAGTTGCCGCAGATGTGTTGCCATATTTATTAATGTTTATAAATGCCTTATCACGATCAAGCCCAGATAAATCACATAGAGTTTGAATAATACGAAGATTCGCTTGATGCGGAATAACCACATCCACATCTTCAGTCGAAAGTTGGCTGCTTGCCAATACTTTTTGAGCGGCCGCTCCCATTCCTTTCACTGCACGTTTGAAAATTTCCTTGCCGACAAAATGAAATTTCCAGTAGCCATTATCCGCTGCAAAACGATCCATTGAACTACCAAATTTAGGGACCGATAGAATATCCCTACCTTTCGAATCACAGCCCAACTGTGCACTTTGCAAGCCTACAGGTTTATCGGATTGGCTTAATACCACAGCGCCAGCGCCATCACCAAACAACACAGCGGTTTCTCGCATCGACCAATCGATAAAAAATGATAAGCGCTCTGCACCAATAACTAAAGCATGACGATAACTGCCTGATCGCATCATTTGCGTTGCCGTTTCTAAACTATATAAAAAACCCGTACATGCCGCATTTAAATCAAACGCCATGGTCCCTTCCATACCGAGATTTTGTGAAACTTTTGACGCCATATTAGGAATGAGAGAGTCTGGTGAACACGTTGCAATAATCAAAAGATCAATATCGTTGACTTCCAAGCCGGCGCAAGCAATAGCATGTCTAGCAGCTACGGTTGCAAGTTCTGAGGTATTGACATGACTTATTCGACGATTTTCAATTCCTGTTCGAGCCTGAATCCATTCATCCGAAGTATCAAGAAATGTACCTAAATCTTGGTTAGATAAAACAGTAGGTGGAAGGCACTTACCCCAGCCAGTAATTTCTGCATATGTTGTAGTCATTCAAAGCCTTTATTTTTATTGTGTTAAATAGCCAACATAATCGGTTGGAACAAATATATGTTCAAAGTATAACTATCGACTATCTTCAGTGTCACCTGATTGATAAAATCAAGGTCACACTTGTGTAGAAAACTAAACGAGAGATGATTAATGTCGACATTTAATACACGCTGTCCTTCTTGCCAGAGTATGAACCGCATACCCAGTGAAAGAGTGTCTGAAAGCCCAAAATGTGGCAAATGTTCTAATGAATTACTTGATGGCTTCCCCGTTGAAGGGACTGAGTCCAACTTCGACGCGATTTTAAACAGTAGCCAACCAGTGGTTGTCGATTTCTGGGCACCTTGGTGTAACCCTTGTGTGGGCTTTGCCCCAATTTTTTCCGATGTTGCACTGGAGTGCGCAAAAAATGTTCGATTTGTGAAAATAGATACTGAAAGCCAGACAAACCTAGCAGCTAGGTATCAAATTAGGAGCATTCCAACAGTAATGCTGTTCAAAGATGGTAAAAGAGTTGATATTTTAAATGGCGCAATGCCTAAAAATCAATTTAAGCAATGGCTTAATGAATCTTTAGAGAAATAAAATTACCAGCATTCATTCTAAAAAAGGCCATAATGAGTTTAACTGATATGGCCTTGTAATCTGAAAAGGGGACCAAATATCCCCAATGTTTTTGTTATTTGTATCTCATCAGCTATCACCACACGCATTGACCTTACTATTGGCAAAACCAACAATTGGTTACAAAATAACCATTGCTTTGTTTGTAAAATTGAAGAAAAATACCACCATAGCGATTGATAGGAGGTGGTGTTATGACTTTAGTTCTTACCGTTCTTATTTTCCTGGGCTGTATTGCAATGCTTGCCATTGGTGTGATGTTTTCCCGCAAGCCAATCAAAGGCGGAGGTTGTTGTAAAGCATCCGATGTTACGGGTGTGGGAGATTGTCGTGGGCCTAACGCCGAATTAACGAGTAAACAGCGCAAACGCTAAGCTTAAACTCTACCATTCAACTCAAACATAGAGCACAACGCGTTGGGAATAACTCTTAAATGCTTTATTAGGTCTCATTTAGTCACGGTGTATATTTAATTTAATACCGGTAACCTGTGGTCGTGCTATCAAATGCTGCTTCACTGATCGAGCAATTTCGATTGCATCTGAACGGGTTGAACTAACCTCTATAGAAATAACATAGTTATTTATAGTTTCACTTCGAGAGCCATGAACAGCTTCATATGAGGCTACTTGTAACTCTGATTCAGATTCTTGAGCACTTTTGAGCGCTTGCTGCTCAGAAAGTTTAACAATTCTATTCTCAACGGTTAATTTCAACTCAGGCAAGGGTAGAGACAAAAGATATTGCATATCTTGAAGTAGTAGACGATGCTGGTCACTCTGATTTGAAATAAACTGATAACTCTCTTGAGCTAACTGTTCTTGAGCGTCGATCTCTTGCATTAGCTCCTTAACTTTAGTATTCAGAGCCCTCTCCGCCCCAGTCAAAGACGCTTTACCTTTTATAACAGCCTCCAAGCTGCTCAACCCAGTAAACTGCTCTTGATCAACATACGAGAATACTTCAGATTTTGCTTTACAGTAGTCGACAAGCTTTAGCTGTGCTTGGGTCACGAGGTCAGATTTTATCTGCTGTTTTTTTGTTCGGACTTGACGTTCTAGAATTAAACGAGTTTCTCGAGCCGTTTCTGAGACTTTATCAATTGCTGAAAAAAGTTGTTGAATATCATGCGTTTGCTCTAAAGCCTTAACTTTGCATTCTTTTAACGTTTTTTCAGCTATTTTTAATGATTTAACATTATCTGACGCAGTAGCAAAATCATTGTCGGTTTCGAGTTCTAGATTTGTCGACGCTATTTGTTCAAGTAAATCCAACTTCCAAGAAGCAAAGTTATTTTTCTGGATTGAACCCAAAATAGATATTTCTAAATGTTCCACATTCTTTCCTTATATATTGATTTACTTATGAGTCCGAGAAACTACGAAGACAAGTACTTCAAGGTGATAATTTCATTAACTCAGCTCAGGAGCGATTTCTTTAGGTAATAGCCTTCCATCCGCATAAATATCATCACTCGCCCAATGTAAGTGAGTTGAACCATCTATTTTTGATGTATTTTTATGTGCCAGTTCAGTCAGCTTCAAGTAAGCCTTATCAAAATAGCTTTTATCGGACCACACTTGGATATCGCCGATGACAATCAAGTGTTTTTTTGCTCGAGTAACAGCAACATTTAATAAGTTTGGTTTCGAAGAAGCCCAAGACGCGCCGCCACTATTTTTTTCATCACAGCCGAGCACCAAAATAACGGTATTGTTCTCCTTGCCTTGGAAGGTATGCACCGTCCCGACGTTGTTTTTCAAAAAGTCATTAAACTTCTTTCCAGTCCAACTCGAATTACTAAGTAACTGCGATTTACTACGTCTTAGCTCTTCTTTCAACTCTCTTTTCACCGCCTTAAACGGTGTTATTAGATAGATACTGCTCAAGTCGCCGTTGTGTGCTGCTAACTCGAGTAAAAGAGCTTTAACCTCTTCACCCAACTCACGTTTGTACTGTTTCAGTACACAGTCTCCTTGTGAATCATTCCAGCGATTGTGTCCTAACGCCTTATGAGTTATTGGCTCGATATCTTTATCTTCAACAGAGCCGTGTATCATGCGATTGTTGTAAGCTATTTCATTCGCAATACTAAACATTGGTTCGATACATCGGCGATGTACCCATAAGGGTATTCCTATCCATTGATCTTCGCCGTTCATATCTATCATACAGCCATATGGATTAACTCGATCGGCTAACGTCTGAACTGACCACATACAAGGGTCCCACTGCTTTGATTCCTCTTGCAACTTAGATTGCATTAAGTAGTCAATAAGCTCTGGTGGTGAAGTAAATACAGGTTCGATCTGTAAAGGGTCTCCAACAACCACTGCTCGCTTAGCACGAAGTAAACCACCAACCGCTGCTTGCGGTATTGCTTGCCCAGCCTCATCAATCATCAACCAACCTAGAGACTCTGGAGGCAGCTTAGAAAACATGTTTCCGAATGAAGCAAAAGTCGTCGAAACTACGGGGACAAACATAAATAGTATCTGCCAAATCGCCAGAGCATTATCACTACTCTTGCCTAACACGGCATCCTTAACTTTATATACTTGATTTAGAAAGGCATTCTGTTTACTTGCCTCTATGAGCCAAGCCTCGTGAAGCTGTAACGCTGCCACGTATACGTCTGACCTCAAGGCATTTATCTTGTCATGCTGCCAGCAAGCATGTCTCTGTCTGTCATGACACTCGATACCATCGGTAACTTCAGGTAAGTGATACCCCTTAAACTCCGTTCTATAAGTATTTAATTCATCTGAAAGCTTTTGCTTTTCAGCCTCTTTGGATTGAATATCAATCTTCTGCTGTAAAATTTTCTTTGTAGATGCTGTTATCTCGATTTGTTTGGCTTCAACATCACCAACAATCAACCGAATAGCTTTTTTGACATTTTCGAGTTCACTAAGTTTGTTCGATAGCGAGATCTTATATTGTTTATTATTCTTGGTATTAAAGAAGCAACTGAACCAACTGGGAGAATTAAGCCTCATCAACTCTAGGGAAATTGAAATTTCTTCTTCCCTTTTCGCTTCAGAATTTCTGGTTGAATTAAGAATATCTAGCTCTACAGATAGCGAATGAGCATAGTTTTCTAATTCATTTAGAGCTAAGTTCATTCGATTTAAATCAACATCAAATCGCTGTGCATCGAAAGTATTTTGTAGGCTATCGAAGTAGGCTAACTTATCATTAAGCTCATGAAAGCGAGATAACTTGTCATTAAAATTTTTTTTGGCTACATGAAAAGAAGGCCCTGTATAAGTTGAGCGATATTGCCAAAAATTCAAGAAATCTAAAGGAGGTTCTCTAACCTCAGGCTCCTTGCCTTTTTCATAGTGGTATTTAAAGAAAAAGCGCTCAAGAAACCTATTCCTCTTTTTGTAAGCCCCCATAACGGCAGAGATATTTCCCCAAGTCTGCTTTTTCTCATCCAAAGGTTGTAAACGACCTTTCTTTTCATCTGCGCTAATTTGATTTGCTACAGAACGAAAGAAACTGGTATCAAAATATCTGCTGCCTATTGATTTTTTTTGAGGTAGCTCCTTTGAGATGTTTTCAACCGCCGCATTGTTCGATGATGCAACCACCATTTCAAAATCAGTGAGTTCTTCAACAAGGAACCCTTCTGGGTTTAACCCATCGCGAGCTTTTGAAAAAGAAGCTAAAACTTTCCCTCTCTCTACAATATTTTGCGCTATGATATCTCGCAGCAATGTAGTTTTACCTGTGCCAGGAGGCCCGTTAACGGAGATAACACCACCTGTTTTTAGCTCCGTGAATACAGTATTGATGGCAAACTGCTGCATTAAGGACATATTATGTACAGGTTCTGTCAACCATCGACCTTCTGGCGTCATCTTTGGGTTCAAATGCTTATGAATTAGAGGAATAGAATCATTGGTATACAGATCTACATGCTTGGAGCTGGATTGTCCTAGATAAGCTTGAAGAGGTTGGCTAGTCCTGCCGGCCGCAATTGCATTAATCGCGCGCTCTATATCTCGAATGTAAAAGCTGTTTAGAATGGGGAGCTGAGAGTCATCAGTAATAGGATCATCTTCACTATCGTCTTGAATATTTTCTGGCTTGTTTTTGTCCACTAAAAGGTTATCAGACTTAGTTTCGTACTCGTAAAAAGCCATCTGAAACGGATAAACTTTCGAGTTTTCAGAAAGTAATAAGTCCTCATTAGAGATGCCAGCCCATTGATAAAGTCCCTCTATTAAGTTCATTAGGCTGTTCACACAAAGAGTATACCTACCCTCTAAGCTAGGATGTCTAGGCAAGGTCGTTTCCCAGCGCTCCACAAACTCTTTTAGGTCGTCGCACCTTGTATCAAATCGTTCCTGAGATATTGCCCCCGCTCTGTCCTCGAGTAACTCGGCTAAAGCCCAAGGTAGTGTGCTTACCGAAAAAGTATCGAGCCGAGGTGCACCAAACTCATCCAACATCAACTTAGCAAAGCAAGACATTCCTTCATTGTCTCTTCTTTGCTCTATTTCTTCACAAGCGCAATCGTCCTGATTGTTAGTAGAAAAGTATTGTGCAACTTTTTTATCTATCGAAGATTTATCGAACAGCCCCAAATAAAGGGTATAAACGCATTTTTTACCCAGAGTAAGACCAAGTGAATCACGAATCGCTGGATTTAACCAAGGAAGCAGATGATTGCCATGTGACTGTAATTCGAGACCAGACACGTTTACTGGTGCAATTTTACTGTCTTCTTTATCTGGCACTGAGTAGGCTTGAAAAAACTCCACTAGATGCCAAGATTCCAATATATTTTTTGAGCTTTCTCTTCTAATGCTCACTAGCCACTGCCTATCAATACCACAAAAGATCATAGGCTTATGATGATATACGATCTGGTTGCATAAGGCGACATCTTGCTTTATCCATGAGAAACTGCGAGGACAGGCACCTCAAGGTAGTAATCTCACTCAACAACCCTCACTCATTTAAATACAACTCCGCCATACCATCTAGGCGGCTTTTGACTTCTTTCCAGTTGGGCATAACGCTGGTTAACAATCGCCAAAACTTCTCGCTGTGGTTATGCTCGGCGATGTGGCAAAGCTCGTGGAGGATCACGTAATCAATACATTCTTTGGGCGCTTTAATGAGATGGGGGTTAAGCATCAGATTTCCTTTAGTAGAGCAGCTTCCCCACTGTTTACTCATAGGAAGAACACGAAAGCTCGGTATGCCATCAACCCAAGTGGCTTGCGGCAGCAATTCAGATAAACGTTCATGAAAAATACGCTCCGCACGTACCTTGTACCAGTTACGCACTAATGCTCGAACCATGGCTGTTTTGTCTTCATTAAAACGAGTTAAGGTGACCAACAATTTACCGCGAGTCATTTTTACTGTTGGCAGTGCTTTGGCATCTTCCACGATCTTCAATACGTAACGACGACCAAGATAAAACTGCATCTCACCACTCACATAGAACTTAGGCTAGACGTAAAAACAGGTCACTCTCTTTTTGACGTTTTAGCTCGCGTACACTCCAGTTGGCATTTAGAGTTTGATTGATATAAAAAGCCCGTTCAGTATCATCACTGATTTTAAGTAGCTCTACATGGTGCGACCAACTCAATTGGTGCGACACTGTCGCACTATTTCGATTAGCTAGGTAAAATTGACGAAAACGATTTAAATTAGAAAGGCTAAAGCCTTTACCATGCTTAAGCTTTAGATCGTGACTCAGGTTAGTGAGTAGCTGTTTGCCATATTCCGCTGCTGCTTGTCCTTTTTGTTCAAATTCAACAATATGCTGGCCAATTTTCCAGTAGGTCATCACCAAGCCTGCATTAATGGCTGCAACGGTTTTTTGCTTCCCTTGTGCAAATGTGGTCGAAATGGTATCAATTAATTGACCGTAAACCTTATCTGTGGGCTCATTCATAGCCAAGTTCCTCTAGGTAACCTGCCATTTCAGTTTCAAGTTCTGCTAGCTTATTTTGCAGAGCTAGGCGCTCAGTACGTACAACGACTAGATTGATCTCTTCTTCTTCTTCAAAGGTATCGACATAACGGGGAATATTAAGGTTGTAGTCATTCTCGGCAATCTCTTCGAGCGTGGCTAGGTATGAGTATTTGTCGGTGGTTTGACGTGCTTTGTAAGTTTCAACTATCTTTTGAATATTCTCAGGAGTTAATAGGTTTTGGTTTTTACCTGATTTAAACTCACGTGAGGCATCAATAAATAATACCTTGTTATCATCTTTGTGCTTTTTAAACAGAAGAATCGCGGCTGGGATACCTGTACCGAAGAACAGTTTTTCAGGTAGGCCAATGACGGTATCGAGCAGGTTTTCATCAATCAGTTGTTTACGAATTTTACCTTCACTTGATGCGCGAAAAAGCACACCATGAGGCACAACCACCCCCATTCGACCGCCTTTCGTTGTAGAAGAAGCGGGCTTTAGCGTTTCAATCATGTGTGAGATAAACGCATAGTCACCTTTGGTTTTTGGCGGTACGCCACGGCGGAATCGACCAAAGCGATCGTTACCTGCATCTTCATAGCCCCATTTATCGAGCGAGAACGGCGGGTTGGCTGTTACCACATCAAAGTGCAGCAAGCCGCCTTCTTTATCTTGATGCCCTGACTCCAAGAACTTAGGGTTACGAATGGTATCACCCCATTCAATGCGGTGGTTACCTTCCCCGTGCAGGAACATTGGTTGTCATAAAAGGCCTATATCGATTCATGTTATACGGCCTTTTATTTATTTTAAGACCAAAATAGCTTCGAAAAATATTTTTTATCGAAACGACTAAAATTATTCGTTTTACCCCTGCTTAAAATAGCCTCATAGTCGCGCCAAATTTTATACATTCAATCAAACTTAGAGGCTACGACTTTGGAAAACATTCTTGCTCCTGCAGCAAAAGCTCGCATTTCAATCCCTGTGATTGCGCTAGCTCTTTATGCGGTAGCATCAGGCTATTTAATGAGCCTGATCCCACTAATGCTACCTTATTATGAGCTCGACAGCTCATTAGCAAGTTGGTTGGCAAGTATGTTTTACGTTGGTCTTTTGCTTGGTGCGGTCATTAGTGAACCTATAGTGAGTCGATTGGGTCACAAGCATACACTTGTTCTATGTCTGGCAATATTTATCACTACAACGTTAGTTCTGCCAGTCTTGGTACATTCGTCTGCCTGGTTAGTAGCCCGTCTTGTGGCAGGCTTCTCCGTAGCAGGTATATTTGTTGTCGTAGAATCTTGGTTACTGCAAGGCTCTCAAGCGGCCCGAGCTAAACGTCTCGGCTTATACATGGCAGCGCTTTATGGTGGCAGCGCAATTGGACAATTGGGGATTAGCTATGTGGGTATCAATGGGTACTTGCCTTTCCTTATCATTAGCATCTTAGTTTGCTTAGCCATTGCTGTTGTTTTACTTGGACGATGTGAGCAACCTCAGTCCGAGTCCATTGCCTATTTAACAGCAAAGCAAATTTTAAAGCTTAATCATGCGGCCATTATTGGCAGTATTGTATCTGGGCTCATTATCGGCGCTGTGTATGGCATGATGCCTATTGAACTTGCGGCACAGGGAATTGAAGACTCCGATATAGGATCACTGATGGCGCTTATCATACTCGGCGGTATGCTGGTGCAGCCAATAGTCCCTTGGATGTCAAAATATTTAGGTCGTACACTATTAATGGCGTTTTTCTGTCTATTGGGTACTCTGGCGGTCAGTTTGATTATGTTTGACGACGACATGCGCCTAATGGCTTTGGGTCTATTTTTGCTTGGTATGGCTGCGTTTGCATTGTATCCAATAGCCATCAATCTTGGCTGTGACAATTTAGATTCCAAGTACATAATATCAGCGACTCAAGTCATGCTGTTTAGCTATAGCATAGGCTCAGTATTAGGCCCAGTTATTGCTGACCAGTATATGTCTCAAGAGCATTCTTTACAGGGATATTTATTCTCTATTTTGCTGGCAACTTGTTTGTACATGCTTGCTGCAAGCTTAAAGTTCAAGAATCATTTAGTGGCAGGAGAATAAGTTGAGCTATCTCTTTCTAATCTAAATGGAGCAATGATTCATCAGCAAATCCCCGATGATTCATTGCTCAACAATCAATCCCTTACTGTACATTTTTCTTTATTTTCACTTTAAACCCGACAGGTGACATAGTGAATGCAAATTGCTCAGTAACAAATTTATAAAAAATCATGCAAAGATAATGATAGACACGTCATTAAAATAATTTATGTATTGAGAAAAGGCTATTATCTGAAATTAGAATTGTAAGGCTTACAGCGCGAACATTAGGTTCATTTTATGCTACTAAGCACCAACTATATAGGTATTTGTGATAGGAAAAACCAGTATTTGTAAGTTTTGATGGGTGTTAGAATATGGAGGCGCGTCCCGGAGTCGAACCGAGGTCCACGGATTTGCAATCCGCTGCATAGCCACTCTGCCAACGCGCCTTATTTGATATTTCATTTTTGAAGAGAAAGTTCAGATGGTGCCCCGGGCCGGACTTGAACCGGCACAGCGCGAACGCCGAGGGATTTTAAATCCCTTGTGTCTACCAATTCCACCACCAGGGCAACGCATAATGCGATGGTCAACACCATCTCAGCGAGACTAATACCCGCTGGAACGAGGCGTACTTTAACCTATTATGATTTTAGGTCAATAGAATTTTTGTCTTTTTGATTCAGGTGGTTAAAAAGCCATCTTAATAGCACATTCGATCATCAATTAGAATGAAATTCCAGCTTGATCCATAATACAGGACCAAACTAGTACTTAAATTGTGAAACCTCAGTGTTAAGTTGCTCCGCTTGAGAAGACAGTCCCTTTAAAATAGTATCGACATCTCCAACCTGACTGGAAACCTCCGATGAGGAATCAGTGATAGACGTAATACTATCTGTAATATTGTTTGTCACAGATTGTTGCTCATCTGTCGCAGCCGCTATTTGAACATTCATTTCGTTTAGGTCAGTTAACATAGTGACTATCTGCTCCAACATCTGTGCATTTGTGTCACACGTTTCAACACCTTGAGACACAGTTTCATTCGCATTAGTTATACTTGTTGACACGTCACCTGTCTCTTTTTGCAACGACTCTATCTTCTCTCTGATTTCTTCAGTCGAAGACTGAGTTCTTCCGGCAAGATTGCGTACTTCGTCGGCTACCACTGCAAAACCCCGCCCCTGCTCACCAGCGCGCGCGGCTTCTATAGCCGCATTGAGCGCCAATAGATTTGTTTGTTCAGCGATTCCTTGAATAACATCCAGTACTTCTGCGATGGAGTTGCTCTCTTTATCGAGACGACTGATTGCATCTACAGCGGTTTGCATCTCCTCATTGAGCTGAGAGATCTCTGTGCCCAAATTTCGACCAACACTTACTCCCTGGCTACCAGTTTCATTCGCATTTTTGACAAATTCTGCTGCTCGGTTGGCAAACTCTGCAACTTCTGAAATTGAGTTCCCCATTTGATTGATCGCTGCTGCAACAGATTCAGCGCGTTCGTTCTGGTCTGTTACCGCCAACCGAGTACTATTCATACTTCCGCTCATACTATGAATATTGTTATTCAGATCATCTGTTGCTTGAGCAAATTTTCGAATTATGTCTTGAAGATGAGCAAATAAAGAATTAAGCGACACAGCTAAATCCGTCATCTCATCTTTACCATTTTCATCAAGGCGCTCTGTAAGATCGTTCTCACTACTGATGCGTTTGATTTTATTACTTGCCTTACTAATTGGTTGAGCGATACTCCTTCCCAAAAAATAAGAAACGCATATGGCAACAATTACGCCAATGACGATACTGATAACAACGGTGATAAATTTTGACTGAATCAATGCTTCTAAATCTGCTAGAGCTTCATTTTTATTGATTTCAGTAACAATTGCCCATTTTAAACCTGCGGCATCGAGGGGGGAATAGACAGATAAAACTTCAACTCCCCTTTTGCCCGTTACAACATCAGTGCCATTTTCTCCACTAAGTGCTGATTTGACGCTTGTACTACTGACTTTGTAGCGACCAATTGCAGAGGATTTTCCTTCTATTTGTTCTAACGTCGCCGCTGGTACACCAAATGTTTTAAGTTCTGAAAAATATTGTTCTGGCGACTCGATCAAAAAGCGCGATTCACTTCTTAATAATTCATCAGGACCAACTAAGTATGTTTCTCCCGTTTGCCCTAACCCTGCATATTGCCAATTCTCTCCAAATGTCATAATGCTATTTATCTTATCAACCGGCATCTGGAATATTAGGACTCCTACAGTGATACCGTCCACTACAATGGGTGTAGCAATGAAAGAAGCAGCGGCTTCATATGAAGGAAAATAGGGAGAGAAATCTTCTAAGTAATACTGCGAGGGGCTAATATTCAAAGCTTGTTTAAATGCTTGCGCTATACCAGTAGACGCATAAGGTCCGGAATACAGGCTCGTTGCGTAGTCTAATTCTTTGAAAACTGAGTAGACAATATTCCCACTCGTATCAACTAGGAAAATATCATAGTAACCAAACTCTTCCAAAAACCCTTTGATACTCGGATGATAGGTTCTGTGTACATCATCGTATTCTGTACCCAAAGAGTCTGCCACAAGTTGATGTTTATCACCTAATTGGTTGGGGTTCACACCAATATAACGGGCCTGTAGTGCTTTAGCTTTGCCCGATAACTTGGCTAAGACTTGTAGCTCATTAGCACTTTGACCGCCATTAGTACTCCGATATGTTTCACCAAAACCAGATGAGTAGTAGTCCGATAACTTATTCATATCCGTTGAGCTGACTAACTCAACAGGATATCTCTCAAAGGCATCTGAAAACGCAACCATAGCGTCCTTGACCCCGATAGAATTAGCCACAGTAACCATTTGGCCACGAATCTGTTGAAAATAGTTTTCAATTTCACTTTTTTTATTTTCTCTAATCGATGTCAATTGACTCATCGCTCGCTGATATAATGCTTGCTCTGATAACACCGACGCTCGCCAACCCACAAATGTACCAGTGGCAACAACCGCTAGACTACACAACAAAGTCGAAGCTATGACTATTTTTGTGGCAATTTTCATATGAAGCCCTTATGCGGTACTTTGTGTCCGCAGTTTATTATTTTGAGCCTAACCGTCTAACGTAACCAACACGGCTATTGACATTATTGTAATATAATAACCCTGTTTTTTCTAAGTTTTATATTCACTACTTGAAGCCATTTTATACAACTTAATCTAAATATATCGGTCGATATTAGGTCACATTCTCATGCTATAAAGTCATTCAATAGCCTGTTTTGGCTCTAATTTTTCAACCATAAATAATTTTTTTTATCTTTTTTATAAAAAAATCCAGATAATATTCTAGTAAAATTCTTCACATCATCAGTGAATATTTCCAGATTCCACTGCCTTGCAGCAAAAAAACCAGTAGTTTCATCTGTTTTTTAACGTTTGTAAGGATTAGTTTACTCTCGAAAGAGTGTTCAGCAGGAGGCAATATTTAACAAATTAGTTACACTTAGTCCAACTGGCATGGCCGACATTCACAACTGGATAATGTTTATATATCAGTGTTAAACAACGATTTTTTTCAATTATCCAGAATAGTGTTTCAATATGATTAAAAACTCAGAATGTCATAAAGTGGCCACGCTCGGAGGATGTTAATTAATTGCTGCCAGAGAATGCAGCACAACAAGGAGCTTGATATGAACGTTCAGGCATTACCCATGAATCGATTTATCGACCACCATGGCCAGGTCATCAAACCACTTCCAGAGTGGGCTGATGTAGCAACGCTGAAAAAGTTCTATCGTGACATGGTTGTTGCACGCACCTACGACAACAAAGCTGTCGCATTACAACGAACCGGAAAGCTAGGTACCTACCCCTCACACCTTGGCGCAGAAGCCTTTGGTATTGCCATTGGCCATGCATTAAAACCTCAAGACGTTTTCATTCCTTACTACCGGGATATGCCCGCAATGTGGGTGCGTGGTATTGGCATGGAGAAAAACCTCCAGTACTGGGGAGGTGATGAACGTGGTAGCGATTTTGATTTCGAAGACAGTGAACTTACATGTCGTGACTTACCTTACTGTGTACCTATTGCAACTCAGTGTACTCATGCAGTGGGTGTTGCTGCTGCACTAAAAATTGCTGGTGACCATAATGCTGCTCTTGTCACATGTGGTGATGGTGCAACGTCAAAAGGTGACTTTCTCGAATCGATCAACTGTGCTGGTACTTGGAATATTCCACTAGTTTTCGTTGTTAACAACAACCAGTGGGCTATTTCAGTCCCAAGGGCCCTGCAATGCGCTGCTGATTTCCTCTCTGAAAAAGCAAAAGGAGCTGGTATCCCTGGAATTACCGTTGACGGTAACGATGTCGTCGCGATGTATGATGCGATTAGAACAGCACTGCACAGAGCAAAAAAAGGCAAAGGGGCAACTCTGATTGAAGCGATTAGTTATCGACTGAGCGATCACACTACCGCCGACGACGCAAACCGGTATAGAAGTAAAGAAGAACTCGATCAAGCATGGCAATATGAGCCTATAGAGAGATTGAAAACTTACTTATCAAATCAGGGGCACTGGTCTGAAAAAGATGAAAAAGCTCTTCTAGAAAGCGCAAAAATAGATGTAGAGAAAGCCGTTGAACGTTACCTAAACCTTCCACCTCAGGCACCAGAAGCGGCATTTGACTATCTTTATGAGTCTCCGGTTTCAGAATTAAACAAGCAGCGTGATGAACTGGTAACTAAAGCAATGCGTATGCAAGGTGGTAAACATGTCTGAGATTACATTAGTTGAAGCAGTGAACCTTGCTCTTCATCATGAAATGAAAAACGATAACAATGTCATCGTTTTGGGGGAAGATGTCGGCGATAATGGTGGTGTATTTCGAGCAACTGTTGGCCTTAAAGACAAATTTGGATTTAAACGCGTCATCGATACTCCATTAGCAGAAGCCCTGATCGGTGGTGTCAGTGTCGGTATGGCAACGCAAGGTCTGAGACCTGTTGCCGAATTCCAATTTCAAGGGTTTGTCTTTCCCGCTTTAGAACACCTTATCTGCCATGCAGCAAGAATGCGTAATAGGACACGGGGTCGTTTAACTTGCCCTGCTGTATTCAGAGCACCCTTTGGAGGAGGCATTCACGCACCTGAACATCACTCCGAAAGTATTGAAGCATTATTCGCTCATATACCAGGCTTTAGGGTAGTAATCCCTTCATCACCACAACGTGCATATGGCCTATTACTCGCAGCTATTAGAAGTAACGATCCGGTAATGTTCTTTGAACCTAAAAGGATCTACCGTACGGTGAAATCAAATGTTATTGATAATGGTGAGGCACTTCCTCTTGATACCTGTTTTACCTTACGTAAAGGTAGAGATTTGACTCTTGTCACTTGGGGAGCCTGCGTCGTTGAATCATTACAAGCTGCCCACCGCTTATCTGAGCAAGGTATTGAAGCAGAAGTGATTGACTTGGCCAGCATTAAGCCTATCGATATGGATACTATATTTAAGTCACTCAACAAAACTGGACGCTTACTTGTCGTTCATGAAGCAAGTAGAACATGTGGTGTTGGGGCTGAAATTATTGCAAGAGTAGCTGAGCAATCAATGTGCAAATTGAAAGCTCCACCTCGGCGTGTAACTGGTATGGATACCGTCATGCCATATTATAGAAACGAAGACTACTTTATGATTCAAGAAGAAGACATTGTTATTGCCGCGAAAGAACTCATGGAGGATTGGAAATGAGATCGTTTTTACTACCGGATCTTGGTGAAGGACTTGCAGAATCAGAGATTGTGCAATGGCATGTAAGCGTCGGTGATATGGTCAAATTAGATGAGATCATTTTGACTGTTGAAACAGCAAAAGCCGTTGTCGATGTACCTGCGCCCTATAGCGGAAAGATTGTAAGTCGCCATGGTGAAGAAGGTGATGTAATCAACATTGGTAGCCTTCTTCTAGAAATTGAAGAAGAAGGAGCAAGTGAGGGCAACAAAGAAAGGCAAAAAGATGCGGCAACAGTGGTTGGCAATGTTTCCAGTCAAACTCACAAAGTTGATGTCGACGATTTCTGGATCGGTGCATCTCGTAATAATGACGATAACTCTCCTATTACCGCTATGCCTTCAGCACGACTATTAGCCAAAAAGCTAGGTGTCGATTTGCTGAAAATAAAAGGTAGTGGACATGATGGTATGATCACCGATTCTGATATTTATGAAGAAGCAGGTAAACAGCAGCCTGGTACTGAGGTGCTAAAAGGTGCTCGTCGAACCATGGTTGGCACTATGTCCGAGTCTCATCACAATGTCGCCTCCGTAACTATTACAGAAGAAGCCTTACTTGAGAATTGGGTAAAAGGAGAGGATATTTCGGGCCGTTTAATCCAAGCTGTGGTTCATGCTTGCCAACAAGAGCCAGCATTAAATGCCTGGTTTGATGCTGAAACAATGACTCGTTGCGTCCACAGTACCGTCAATATTGGTATCGCTGTAGATAGCAACCATGGACTATATGTACCTGTATTGCGTAACGCAAACGAAGTAAAGACTGCTGATATTCGCTCATGGCTCAATGATACAGTAGCTGGGATACGTGACCGTAAAATTGGCCGTGAACAACTACAACATGCAACCATTACTCTGTCTAACTTTGGTGCTATAGCTGGGATCTATGCAACTCCCGTAGTCTCGCCACCTCAAGTTGCTATCGTCGGTGCAGGACGAATCATCGAAAAAGTCGTTATGAGAAATAATGAAGCAGTTGCCGTTAAGGCTATGCCATTATCAGTAACATTCGATCACCGAGCTTGTACTGGCGGAGAAGCAGCACGTTTTACCAAACTCATGGTTGAACATTTGGAAATGAAACTCAAATAAACTCTTTGTGGGAGCGTCGCAAAGACCATCATAGGGAAAATTAACGCTCCCCATTAATCACTCGGTTACGACCGTTTGTCTTAGCATTGTAGAGTGCGATATCAGCGCGCTCTACAGCGCTTTGCCATTCTTCATCATATAATTGTGTAACACCAAAACTAGCGGTACAGCGGTCTTTTTTACTTGGTAGCATCCTAGATTCTTCTATTTCTTCCCTTAATTTTTCCGCCACAATTAAGGCCTTTTCAATATCCGTATTAGGTAATAAAACCATAAACTCCTCTCCACCATAACGAAAACTTAAGTCGTCCCTGCGAGTATGGAGCTTGAGCACTCGCCCCGTTATGCGCAATACTTCATCGCCAACCTGGTGACCATAAGTGTCATTGACTTGTTTAAAGTGATCGATATCAAGTAAAACAATCGATAGAGGCAGGTCGTGCCTATGTGCTCTAGCTACCTCTGTAGGGAGCAGCTCCTCAAGCGCACGTCGATTATACAGCTGGGTCAATTCATCTTTAATTGCACTATCATGAAGCGTCGCTACTAATCGGCCTGTCAGCATCCAAGTGACTGAAAAAAATATAAGAATAATCATCAGCAATGTACTAACAAATGCCAGTTGATGTATAGTGCCTGCACGCATGAAGTCATCGATGACACCATCAAAAATTGTCCAACTAAAGCGGAAAAAATTATAACTAGCTTGAATTGCAAGTCCAACAGAAAGTAAAAGTGTTGACGTAGAAATATCCGTGCTCTTACCCTTATGATTGGCGATAACCGCAACGAAACACATACTCGAGATATATACTGACATCAAAATCACCCTCGCACTCGTGGAGGGCATAAAAAAAGTAAAGTAAGTTAACCCAACAACGAGGATTGGAAAACTGTAAAAACCGACGTTAGAGAGCTTCGTACTAAAGCTTCTAAATTGACAAATACCCAATAACAGCAAAATATAGCTAAAAGCCATTAAAGAATTAGCTAAGATTTTCGATACCCATAAACTAATATTGTTGCCGAAACTAAGGAAAAAAAAGCTTACAGAAAGTAATAAGAGTGATGTGGCAATGGTGTTAATACCGCGAACACTTGGTTGAAGTCTTTGAATTAAAAACAATCCTACACAATAGCATACAGACAATAAGACGCAAATTATTGATAAAGTTGCAATATCTAGATGTATTGTCATTTAGAAGACGTCCCTTAATTTACCTTATAGGTTTAGTTTAGGAAATCTTCTAAGATTCAGTGACTTTTCGAGTATTTTTTTAAAAAAACACGCATGAAATACAAATAATCCCGATAATCGACAAAGCAGCTACCGGGATGGTGTTCATATTTTAGCGTTCCACTTTATAGTGATGCTGTTAACTCAGGTAAAATTTCAAATAAATCACCAACGAGACCGTAGTCTGCGATTTCAAATATTGGTGCATCTGAGTCACTATTAATGGCAACAATTACTTTAGAATCTTTCATACCTGCAAGGTGCTGAATAGCGCCAGATATCCCTACGGCTATATAAAGATCAGGTGCGACAATCTTACCTGTCTGTCCTACTTGTAAATCATTAGACACAAAACCTGCATCCACGGCAGCACGTGAAGCACCGATAGCACCTCCAAGCTTATCAGCCAACTGTTCAATTAAAGCAAAATTCTCTTTGCTTCCGACTCCTCGCCCACCTGATATCACGACTCTCGCGGCTGGCAAATCAGGACGAACACTCTGCGTTTTTTGGCGTTCAATTAACTGTGAGGAGTCATTGCCAATATTAATGTCAACAACTTGAATTTCTGCGTTAGAAGCATTATTCACTGGCGCATTTTCGAAAGCTGAGCTTCGCACTGTAATCACTTTTACACTATCCAAAGACTTAACTTTGGCCAAAGCATTACCCGCATAGATGGGTCGAATTACTATATCTTCTGATTCTATTTTTATCACATCCGAAAGTTGCCCAACATCAAGCAAAGCGGCCACTCTTGGCATTAAATTCTTGCCGAATGTGGTAGAGGCTGCAAACAAATGGGTGTAACCCTCTGATACATTCTGAACTAAAAGAGCAGAATTTTCAGCTAGTTGTTGCTCATAAATCTCAGAATCAGCCACAAGTACTGCTGAAACCGCCTCAATTTTCGTGACCGAGTCAACAACAGGCTGACAATTACAACCAATCACTAGAACATTCACTGGCTGGTTGAGTACACTAGCGGCCGAAATAGCTTTAAGAGTATCGCTACTCAATACTTGGTTATCATGCTCAACGATGACTAACGTTTTTGAATTCATGCTCATCTCCCTATAAAACCTTAGCTTCATCTTTAAGCTTGGATACCAATTCACTCACACTCGCTACCATTTCACCTGCTGATCGTAGTTCAGGCGCCATCACTTCAATGATTTCCTGCGTAGACGTAACCTGAACGCCTAAGTCATCTGCAGAAATCACCTCAAGAGGTTTTTTCTTAGCTTTCATGATGTTAGGTAATGAAGCATAACGTGGCTCATTGAGCCTTAGATCGGTACTAATAATGGCTGGCAATTGAAGTTTTACTGTCTCAAGCCCACCATCAACTTCACGGGTCACACAAACAGCTTCACTATCAATTTTAAGTTCAGAGGCAAACGTCCCTTGTGGACGGCTAGTTAACGCTGCTAGCATCTGAGCCACCTGATTGTTATCAGTATCAATAGATTGCTTTCCAAGAAGCACCAATGTGGGGTTTTCTTTATCCATCACAGCTCTAAGCAATTTGGCGACCGCGAGTGGTTCAAGAGAAATATCATGCTTGATATGTATGGCTCTATCAGCACCAAGCGCCAAAGCTCCTCTAAGGTTTTCCTGACACGCCGCATCTCCAATAGAGACTACGATAACTTCATCAGCAGTACCCGATTCCTTGAGACGAACCGCTTCTTCAACAGCAATTTCACAAAATGGATTCATGGACATTTTAACATTGTTCGTTTCAACACCACTGCCATCACTCTTAACCCTGACTTTCACATAAGGATCAATCACTCGCTTTATGGCTACTAATATTTTCACATTTCCTCCTTGGTGCTAAAAGTAACTACACAACTGTAATCGGTTGATATTAAGACTGTTTATTCTAAACTTCTTAGCTATGTTTTGCTGATCGGCTTCACATTAAACATAATTGGTTACCGATTTTATCTTATACTCAGCTTAGTTAAGTTTACGTTTACGTCAACTAGACTATATTGATTAGTGTTAAACAGTTGGAAAGGTAGGTTTACACCAATGGAAAGAGAATGTATGGAGTTTGATGTCGTTGTTGTCGGTGCAGGGCCTGCGGGATTATCAACTGCAATAAAACTTGCACAGCTGAGTAAGATCAATGACATACCTGTATCTATTTGTGTGGTAGAAAAAGGTGCAGAGGTCGGCGCTCATATCCTTTCAGGTGCGCTATTTGAAACAAAAGCATTAGATGAACTACTCCCTGATTGGCAAAATTTGCAGGCTCCGGTCAATAACCCAGTCAATCTAGATGAATTTTTCTACCTAACATCAAAGCAGCAGCATGTGAAAGTCCCATCTTTTTTGACGCCGAACCTAATGCACAACAGCTCAAATAATCATGTTATCAGCTTAGCGAACTTATGCCGTTGGTTAGGTGAAAAAGCTGAGGAGCTCGAAATAGAAGTTTATCCCGGATTCGCTGCAACCAGTATCAATTATGATCAAAACGGCGCTGTAACTGGCATCAACACTTCAGACATGGGGCTAAATAAATCAGGCGAACAAAAATCAACGTTTGAAGCTGGCATAGAACTCAAAGCTAAGTACACAATTTTTGCTGAAGGTGCTCGGGGTCACTTGGGTAAAGAATTAATCCAAACATTTGAATTAGACCAAGGATGCGAGCCTCAACATTACGCGCTCGGGCTTAAAGAAATATGGCAAGTCCCAAATGACCACCCTGCATTTCAAGCAGGACGAGTTCTTCATGGTGCTGGCTGGCCACTGAATGAAACAAATTCAACTGGTGGCAGCTTCCTGTATCATTTAGATAATCATCAAATTGTCGTTGGTCTTATCGTCGATTTAAACTATACCAATCCCCATCTTAGTCCATTTGATGAATTCCAGCGCTACAAGCACCACCCTTTGATCAGCCAATACCTCAAAGGTAGTGAAAGAATTGCTTATGGTGCTCGTGCCATTACAAAAGGAGGGCTTCGTTCTTTACCAAAGCAGCAATTTCTCGGAGGTCTGTTAATTGGCTGTGATGCTGGAACTCTTAGTTCAGGTAAGATTAAAGGTAGCCATACTGCCATGAAATCAGGCATGCTTGCCGCAGAAGCCATTTTCGTACAGCTAAAATTAGGGAATAGTTTAACTGAACCCGACTACCACAGTATATTTGAACAATCTTGGCTCTACACAGAACTTAACCAAAGCCGTAATTTTGCCTCTTCAATTCATAAATATGGCGCAATTGCAGGTGGTGCGATAGCAACACTGGAACAAAATGTATGGCATAAATTATTTAATAGTTCCGCACCATGGAACATATCTGATCCTCAACCAGACCATATTGGAATGAAAGAGATCTCAGAATGTGAAACCATAAATTACCCCAAGCCTGATGGTAAATTGAGTTTTGATAAGCCCTCATCGGTGTATCTTTCAGGAACTCAGCATGAAGAAGATCAGCCATGCCACTTGGTTATAAAAAATGCCAGTATCCCTATTGAAAATCACCTTCCAAGATTTGCGGAACCAAGCCAGCGCTACTGTCCAGCAGGCGTGTATGAAATCATCACTGTTGATGACTCACCCAAACTACAAATCAATGCGGCAAATTGCCTCCACTGTAAGACATGTGATATCAAAGATCCTTCGCAAAATATTACTTGGCTACCACCAGAAGGCGGCGGCGGGCCTAATTATCAGAATATGTAGCCGATAAATAACAAAGGCACGCTGGAAAGCGTGCCTTTTAGCAGAAAAAATGCTTGTTTACATAAATATTCCGCCATCTACTTCAAAAATTCGCGCGTTAATATAGTCATTTTCAAAAATAAATTTCGCTGTTTGGGCTATCTCTTCCGGAGAACCCATCCTACCGACTGGTACCATCTTCTCTAAACGTTCACGAGCCTCTGGTTTCATTCCACCCGTCATCGAGGTTTCAATCACACCAGGAGCAATAGCGGCAGCTCTAATTCCATAGCGTGCAAGCTCTTTACCCCAAGTGGTGGCTAATGTCGCGACAGCAGCCTTGGAAGCAGCGTAGTTGCTTTGGCCAATATTTCCAGCTCTTGCAACACTAGAAATATTAATAATTACACCTTTACGCTGGGTGTTGATCATCTGCGCCGCGGCTTCTCGGCCACAGAGAAAAGTTCCGTTAAGGTTTACATCGATTACTGAGCTAAATTGATCCAACGACATCTTAGTCATTTCGTCATCTTTCACCTTAATCAACAAGCCATCCCGAAGGATACCAGCATTATTAATCAAACCATCCAGTTGACCAAAGTCTCTAACAATATCGCTAAATACCTGTTCGACATGCCGCTCATCAGTCACATTAGCCTTATAAGTTAATGCCTTAACACCAAGCACATTGCACTGCTCTTTGGTATTTAGCAAGGCTTCATCATTGACATCAAGCAAGGCCAATTCAGCACCCGCTTTCGCCAATGTTAACGCCATCATCTGGCCTAAACCTTGCCCAGCACCAGTAATAGCTATCACACTTTGTTTTAATTCCATCCGCGTACCCCATTACTTTTCTGATTGATAAAACTCGAACAAACTTGAAAAGTCTAGCTCCTCATTACCGTTTGCGTTATGAAAAGCATACAAATTTCGTGCAAGAGATCCCATTGGAACCGAAGATTGACTCATTGCGGCAGCGTTGAGACCTAAACCTAAATCCTTAAGCATCAACTTGCTCATAAAGCCTGGACGATAACCATTACTGGCCGGTGATGTATCCATTACACCTGGACATGGGTTATACAGTTCCAAAGCCCAATTCCGTCCCGAACTTTGCAACATAATATTGGACAAGACTTTAGGATCAAGCCCATTATCAATCCCTAAATTAAGGGCTTCACAGGTACCAGACATCAAAATACCTAACATCAAATTGTTGCAAATTTTACCCATTTGCCCATCGCCAGCATTACCCGCATGGAAAATATTTTTTCCCATATGTTTAAGGACATTTTCTGCTTTAGCAAAAGCCGCTTCTGAACCACCAACAATGAATGTCAGTGTCCCTGCTTTTGCACCCGCGACACCGCCAGACACTGGCGCATCAACAAAATCAAGACCCTTTTGAGCCGCGTGAGCAGCTACCATTTTGGCCGAATGAGGATCAATGGTCGACGAATCGATGAGAAAAGCTCCATCGTCAACCAAGTCAAGTAATCCAGTGGTGTCTTTACCATCACCAAGGTAAACATCCTTAACGTGCTGGCTTGCTGGAAGCATGGTTACAACAGTTTCAGCTCCTTTGACAGCTTCTGACACTGATGATGTAGCAATAGCCCCCATAGATTCTATACTTTTAACGACTTCTGGCATCAAATCATATACTTTAACCTTAAACCCTGCCGCCAGCAGATTCTCAGCCATAGGGCCGCCCATATTACCTAGACCGATAAACGCGATGGTTTTCATGAGTAATTTTTCCTTTCTATTTAAGGCCAACGGACCCTAGTAATGACCAAGTTGAGCTAGTGGGTGTTCTTGTTCATCCCACAAAGAGGTAAATAAGGTATTTATAGTCGTTTCGTCTACATTAGACACTCGGTTATAAATCCACTTAGGTTGGTTATCTTTATCGATTAGACGAGCTCTTACGCCTTCACGAAATTCACCCAGTAAACAGCAGCGGACTGATAAATTAAGCTCCAGACGAAAGCAATCGGCCAAAGACAAATTGTGGTGTTGAGTCAGTTGCTCAAAACAAATATGCGCCGTAATAGGACTACCCTGAGCGTGATTGTTTTTGGCGGTCTCCATCCACTTAGTCTGCCCAGAGAGACTGAGAATGTTATTACTCACTTGGCTAACACTTTCTCCACTGCATGCCGTTTGGATTTCATTGATAAATGGTAACATTTGTGGATCTGGTTGATGACCATTCACCTCATTGCCTATATCAGTAAGTACCTTTGTCACCTCTCGATATACATCTTCAATTTCCGACCAACACGTGTGTTTAAGTTGAGACAGCAAAGCCTCTTTGTCTTCCGCACGAATCATATGGTCGGCAAGTCGAATACCTAGTGCATCGCTAGCATTAACCATCACACCCGTTAAGCCCAGAAATAGCCCTATTCCAGGGTCTAATTTATTTAAGAACCAAGTTCCACCAACATCGGGGTAAAGGCCAATACTAATTTCTGGCATGGCGAGTCGACTTTGAGGCGTGACAACCTTATGGCTGGCGCCCATAAAAAGTCCCATACCGCCACCCATTACAATCCCTTGTCCCCAAGCAATAATAGGTTTGCAATAGGTATGGATGAGGTAGTCACATTCATATTCCAGCTTAAAAAAAGACGTACAATAGGCTGCAATTTCCTCAGATGAACCATCACACATCTTATCGTGCATAGTACGTACATCACCACCGGCACAAAAAGCTTTGTCTCCTTGCCCTTCAATGACAACACAAATGATATTGTCATCTTCATGCCATACTTCAAGTTGAGCTTTTAGCTGCGCCAACATGTCATAGTTGAGAGCATTTAAAGAGGACGAATTATCCAGTGTTGCCATACCAACTTTGGTATTTTCTTCAAGGCAATCTAGCGTTTCAAAACGAACACTTGCTGTCATGTGGCCCCCTAACCGTTTTTCCATTGAGGAGGACGTTTCTCCAAAAATGCATTGACCCCTTCAGTTTGGTCTTCAGTATCAAATAGCTGTATAAACAACTCACGCTCTTTGATTAAACCGTGAGTCAAAGGACTGGTTCTTGTATTTTGAATAAGAGATTTACATGCTGCAACGGATGAAGGTGACTGGTTAGCCACCATTTCAGCAAGGCTTATTGCCGCATCTAAAGCATTACCCTTACTAACAACTTCTTCAACAAGTTTTATGGTAAGTGCTTGCCCAGAAGTCACTTGCTCTCCACATAAAATCATCCGTTTAGCCCACCCTTCACCAACTAGAGCAGTGAGGTTTTGTGTTCCACCAGCGCAAGGAAGTAAACCAACTTTCGCCTCAGGTAGGGCTAGTACTGCCTGCTCTTCGGCAATACGAATATCACATGCAAGAGCAACCTCTAAACCGCCTCCCATCGCATAGCCATTAATTGCCGCAATCGAGACACCACGAAAACTCGATAAGGTTTCAAATGCCTCACCAAACCAACGTGACATATCAACAGCGACTGACTTATCACCACTGGCAAAGAGTTTCAAATCTGCCCCAGCAGAGAAAAACTTGTCTCCCTTTCCTGTTAAGACTAACGAATAAACATCTTTATTATCATTGAGCGTAAGGACAAGTTGTTTAAGCTCTAAAAGACTCTCTGCAGTCCAAGTATTTGCAGGCGGATTGTTCATAGTGACAATGGCTACGTGGTTTTGGATTATGTGCTCAATCGCACCACTTTCTGAATGATTCATTATTATCTGTCCCTAAATTTAAACGAGTTGAGAGCCTTCCGATAACACGCGGCGAGCAATAATAAGACGCATAATTTCATTGGTACCTTCAAGAATTTGATGCACGCGAACATCTCTGAAATGACGTTCAACGGGGTACTCTTTAATGTAACCATAACCACCAAAAAGTTGTAGCGCTTGATCACATATTTTGAACCCAACATCAGTAGCAAAGCGTTTCGCCATCGCGCAATATGCCGTAGCTTCTGAGTCCTGATTATCGAGTTTACTTGCCGCTAAGCGAACCATTTGTCTTGCCGCGACCAACTCTGTCACCATATCAGCTAATTTAAATTGCAAACCCTGAAAATGAGACAATTCTTTACCAAACTGTTTTCTTTCTTTAACGTATTGCAACGCTTCGTTAAGTGCTTGTTGCGCTGTACCAATAGAGCAAGTTGCGATGTTAATACGACCACCGTCTAACCCTTTCATCGCAATCGAAAACCCTTCACCTTCTTCTCCCAGTAAATAGTGCTCAGGCACAACAACATTGTCGAAGGTAATAGCTCGAGTAGGCTGACTGTTCCAGCCCATCTTAGGTTCTTTACGTCCGTAACTTATCCCATCTGCATTGGCAGGCACAATAAAGGCTGAAATACCTTTCGCTGATTGCTCGCCCGTTCTGGCCATAACGACCAGTACATCCGTATCTCCTGCTCCAGAGATAAAGGCTTTGCCGCCATTTATCACATAGGTATTACCTTGTTTTTGAGCACTGGTTGTTAAAGAGGCAGCATCAGAACCCGCATTAGGCTCTGTCAGGCAATACGACCCTAGCCAATCACCAGAGATAAGACTTGGGCAAAACTCCTGCTTGGCTTTATCAGAAGCAAAACTCGCTATCATCCAAGTCACCATATTGTGAATGGTCATAAAAGCCGTCGTTGAAGTACATCCCATCGCTAGCTGTTCAAAAATAATCGCAGAATCAAGTCGGCTAAGTTGCAGGCCACCCTGATCATCTGGTGTGTACAAACTCAAAAATCCCAATTCTCCAGCCGCTTTTATGACATCCTTGGGAAAGATTTGTTTTTCATCCCACTCAGCGGCCATGGGCGCGAGCTGTCCCATGGCAAACTGCTGCGCGGTTTCAGCAAAAGCACGTTGTTCTTCATTCAATTCAAAGTCCATTTGTCCTCCCGTTATCGCAACTGAATCGTTAAGTTAGGCCCAGTCGGAATATCATCATCAAACCAACGGGTAGTAACGGTTTTTGTTTCGGTATAGAACCTCACTGCCTGTTTTCCGTAAGCGTGTAAATCCCCATAAAAACTACCTCGCCACCCTGTAAACGAGAAGAAAGGTAATGGCACAGGAATAGGAACATTAATACCAACTTGCCCAACTTGGATTTCATGCTGATATTTGCGCGCTGCGGCACCGTTAGCGGTGAAAATAGAAGTCCCATTTCCATAAGGATTATTGTTGATAAGCTCAATCGCTTCTTCTAAAGTCTCTACTTCCATACAAACCAATACTGGGCCAAAGATTTCCTGCTCATAGATAGACATATCTGTCGTAGCCCCAGTAAACAGAGTTGGACCTAACCAATTTCCTTCTGACATACCTTCAACATTGCATTGAGTACCATCTAACTGACACACTGCCCCTTGCGCTTTCCCTTCTTCTATCAGGCTCACTACTCGACTTTTCGCTTCCTTGCTGATAAGTGGTCCATACGCCGCTTTATCATCATTCCAAGCGCCGGGATGCATCTTAGCCATCTCCGTTTTTAAATCGTCTATCCACTCTTTCGTACTTCCGACAAACACCGCCACTGAAATCGCCATACAACGCTGCCCAGCCGCACCAACAGAGCTTCCAACTAAGTTATTGATAACCTGTGCTTTATTAGCATCTGGCATAACTACCATATGATTTTTTGCGCCAGCAAACGCTTGAACACGTTTGTTAAAATCGGTTCCCGTTTTGTAGATGTATTGCGCTACAGGCACCGAACCAACAAACGAAACTGCGCGAATAGTTGGGTGAACCAGCAGCTTATCAACTTGTTCTTTACAACCATGAACCACTTGAAGCACACCTTTAGGTGCTCCTGCTTCCTCAAAAAGTTCGGCTAGTCTCATTGCAGTGAGAGGAACTTGCTCTGAAGGTTTGAGAACAAAGGTATTGCCAGCTGCAATCGCCAACGGGAACATCCATAAAGGGATCATGGCAGGAAAATTAAAAGGAGTTATCCCACAGCAAACCCCGAGAGGCTGAATCATTGAATAGGTATCAATATCTGTCGCTACATTTTCGACAGTTTCACCCATCATATTACTGGCAATATTTGCCGCTTGCTCAACCACTTCAATACCGCGCCAAACATCTCCCTTGGCATCAATTAAAATCTTGCCTGTTTCTTTCGAGAGTGTTTCGGCAAGTTCATCATGGTGCTCTTTTAGTAAATGTTGATAGCGTAACATCAAACGTGCGCGCTCTGAGACCGCAACATCCTTCCATGATTTAAATGTTTCTGCGGCATTTTTCACTGCATGTTCCATTTCTTGTTCAGTTGCACATGGAACTTTAGCAATTACTTCGCTTGTGGCTGGGTTTGTCACCTCAACCCACTCGGTTGTTTGAGATTGGCAGAACTCTCCACCAATAAATAAGGGAACTGACTGAATCATGATTGATTATCCTTTTCTTTTATAAAGGTATTTCTATTCCTATAGCGGTCGCTTCACCGCCACCAATACACAGTGATGCAATACCTTTCATCACACATTTTTTGTTTGAATTTCCATCACTGCCTAATGCTTGTAACTGACGCAAGCTATGGATTAAGGTCACAATAATTCTTGCACCACTTGCACCTATGGGATGACCCAATGCACATGCACCGCCTTTGACGTTCACTTTTTCGCTATCGAGTCCGAGCTGCTTTACCGCTATTTGAGTCACCACAGCAAACGCTTCGTTGATTTCCCATAAATCGACTTCGTCAATGCCCCAATCAAGCTGCGATAATAAGTGTTCAATAGCGTGCACAGGTGCAATGGTGAACTCACAAGGTTGGCGAGCGTGTGTTGCATGGCCTTTTATTATCGCCAAAGGCTTCAAACCTTTCTGCTCGGCCAATTGACCATCCATTACGATTAAAGCGGCTGCGCCATCAGAAATCGCACTAGAATTTGCCGCAGTGATGGATCCATCTTTAGCAAATGCAGGCCTAAGTTGAGGAATTTTTTCAGGTTTAATCGCTGGGGGCTGTTCGTCATAGTCGAGTTTTTCATCACCTTTAAGAGCAACTGGCACCAATTCATCGTCGAACAATCTTTGTTGTTGAGCTTGCATCGCTCGACTAACTGACAGTGATGCCCATTGATCCATTTGCTGACGAGAAAAATCCAATTTATCAGCAATTTGTTGACCGTACACACCCATCAACTCGCCTTGGTAAGCGTCTTGAAGCCCATCAAGAAACATATGGTCATAGCTTGATTTGTGACCCATACGCATACCCGATCGCGCTTCTTTGAGTAAATATGGTGCATTGGTCATGCTTTCCATTCCACCAGCCACGATACAATGAGCACTGCCTGCTCGAATGAGATCGTGAGCCAGCATAACGGCCTTCATACCAGAACCACATACTTTGTTAATGGTTGTACAACCAATGCCTTCATTAAGACCAGCTCCTAAAGCTGCTTGCCTTGCCGGAGCTTGACCAGTCCCTGCAGGTAAAACACAGCCCATATATACTTCATTGATAAGCTCTGAGAGTTGAGGCTGTTCATCAATCGCAGCCTTAATTGCCAAAGCCCCTAGCTTTGGTGAAGAATATTCAGAGAGCATTCCTTGAAAACGGCCCATTGGTGTCCTCTTGGCCGCTACAATCCAAATGTCTTTCTGTTCCATTGCCTACTCCTATTGACGGTTGATTAATGGCTTTATTCCTCAAGCAACGACAAAGCAAATTTTTTGAATATCGCTTTTACTTTTTCAAGCCATTAAATTTTTGCACGGTTATTCCTTGACGTTTACGTAAGCATAGCACTAACATTTACGTTAACGTAAAGAAACACTTTCGCCAACTGTAAAATCTTTTTTACCGTCGTAGCGGACAGTGAATTGTCTATGACTAAAACTTTGGGAGTTTCACTTGGTGGGAACCTACAAGATCAGCGATCTAGCTAAAGAGTTTGATATAACAACAAGAAGTATCCGATTTTACGAAGATATGGGTCTAATTCAACCGGAGCGAAAAGGAAACATGCGTGTTTATCAGCGCAGAGATAAAGTTCGTCTCAAGTTGATTTTACGAGGAAAACGGCTGGGTTTTTCACTCGCTGAAATCCGTGATTTATTAGAGCTTTACGATACAAACCAACTAGATACTCAATTAATTAAGATGCTCAAAATCATCGATGACAAAGAAGCCGTACTCAAACGCCAACTCGAAGATATCACCATCGTAATGGAAGATTTGAATACTGCTCGTAAGCGATGTGAAGAAGCTTTAGAACGCTCTAAAGCCAGTTGATATATCTTGAATAATCGGTGTGCATAACAGTAAAACCGCTCAATTGGAGGCGATATGATATCTCAATACACCCCCCTCAACTTTGGACTCGACGAGTCAATCAATATGATGAGGGAACACGTCAATGCTTTTGCTCGAGAACACATAGCCCCTATCGCGGCTAAAGTGGATGAGGAGAACCAATTCCCAAATCATCTTTGGCCTTTAATGGGAGAAATGGGCCTACTTGGCGTGACCGTCGATGAGCAATTCGGTGGTGCCAGTATGGGCTATCTCGCTCATGTAGTCGCAATGGAGGAGATCAGTCGAGCTTCAGCATCCATTGCACTAAGCTATGGTGCACATTCAAATTTATGCGTTAACCAAATTTTTCGTAACGGTAATGCAACGCAACGTGAGAAATACCTACCTAAGTTGATAAGTGGTGAGCATATTGGTGCTTTGGCAATGAGTGAACCTAACGCCGGTTCGGATGTTGTCAGTATGCAGCTCAAAGCAGAACTAAATGGTGATCATTATGTGCTAAACGGAAATAAAATGTGGATCACCAATGGACCTGATGCACATGTACTAGTGGTGTACGCAAAAACAGATCCGGCGGCAGCTTCAAAAGGGATAACCGCTTTTATCATTGAGCGTAATTTCGAAGGGTTTAGCCATGCGCAAAAACTCGATAAACTCGGAATGAGAGGCTCAAATACCTGTGAGCTCGTGTTCGACAATTGTAAAGTCCCAGTTGAAAATATCCTTGGTGAAGTCAATCAGGGAGTAAAAGTACTAATGAGCGGACTGGATTATGAACGTGTCGTCCTTGCCGCTGGGCCACTGGGTATCATGCAGGCTTGTCTTGATTTAGTCGTGCCTTATGTTCACGACCGTAAACAGTTCGGACGTTCGATTGGTGAGTTTCAACTGATCCAGGGCAAAGTTGCAGATATGTATACTCGAGCCAACGCAGCTCGTTCATATGTCTATGCCGTCGCAGGGGCTTGTGACCGCGGTGAGACCACAAGAAAAGACGCCGCAGGCGCAATTCTATACAGTGCTGAACTGGCAACCCAAATCGCTTTAGATGCCATTCAGCTACTCGGTGGTAATGGTTATATCAATGAATTTCCTGCAGGTCGTCTGTTAAGAGATGCAAAACTATACGAAATAGGTGCGGGAACCTCAGAAATTCGCAGGATGCTTATCGGACGTGAACTGTTTGAAGAGTCACGATAACGAGGATGTTATGGCAGTAATAAAAACTAAGATCAAAACCGATTCCCCATTGTTTGTTAAGAACCAACAAGCAATGGCTGGGCTGGTAGAAAAACTCAGTGCCGATTTAGAAAGCCTCAAACAAGGCGGTGGGCCCAAAGCGGTAGAAAGGCAAAGAAAAAAAGGTAAACTTCCTGTTCGAGAACGGATCGATCTTCTGCTTGATGCTGGCTCAGAGTTTCTCGAAATTGGCCAGTTCGCGGCATGGGAAGTCTATGAAGAATCGATAGCTTGTGCAGGTGTTGTCGCTGGTATTGGCCAAATTAGAGGTGTTCCTTGTATGGTATTGGCGAACGACCCTTCAGTGAAAGGCGGAACCTATTATCCACTGACAGTCAAGAAACACCTTAGGGCACAAGAAATCGCTGAGCGATGCAATTTACCTTGTCTCTATTTAGTCGATTCTGGCGGTGCTAACCTTCCCCATCAAGCTGAAGTGTTTCCAGATAAAGATCACTTCGGTCGGATCTTCTTTAATCAGGCTCGTATGTCTGCCAAAGGCATACCTCAAATTGCCGTTGTCTTAGGACCTTGTACCGCAGGAGGTGCATATATACCTGCCATGGCCGATGTGTCTGTGATTGTAAAAAAACAGGGCACTATTTACCTTGCTGGTCCCCCTCTTGTGAAAGCCGCTACTGGTGAGATAGTCACTGATGAAGAACTTGGCGGTGCAGATGTTCACTGTCGAAAGTCTGGCGTTGCAGACTATTACGCTGAAAATGAGCAGCAAGCCATGCACATGGCACGCGAAGCGCTTGGAAACACTAACCAAGTAGTCAACCAAGTGCCAGTCAACAAAGCCCTGCCTCCTAGGCTGCCTGCTGAAGAAATATATGGCATAGTTAATTCAGATTTACGTTTATCTTTTGATGTAAGAGAAGTCATAGCGCGAATTGTCGATGACTCAGATTTTGATGAATTCAAAGCATTATTTGGTACGACACTTGTCTGTGGTTTTGCTCGCATCGAAGGTAGACTCATCGGTATCGTTGCCAACAATGGTATTTTGTTCGCAGAATCGGCGCAAAAAGGCGCTCACTTTATTGAACTTTGCTCCAAGCGTAAAATCCCTCTCCTCTTCTTGCAAAACATTACCGGCTTCATGGTCGGCAAAAAAGTCGAAGAAGGAGGTATTGCAAAACATGGCGCTAAACTTGTGATGGCAGTGGCGTGCGCTGATGTACCTAAATTTACCATCATTATAGGTGGCTCATATGGCGCAGGTAATTACGGCATGTGTGGGCGAGCCTACGATCCAGCACTGATGTGGATGTGGCCCAATGCCAGAATATCTGTGATGGGAGGCGAGCAAGCTGCGGGGGTTTTAACCCAAGTAAAACGTGAAGTCCTAAAACGCCAAGGTGAACCATGGTCCGACATTCAGGAAAACCAGTTTAAAAAAGGAATCGTTAATCTTTATGAGCAGCAAGGACACCCTTACTACGCCAGCGCAAGGTTATGGGACGATGGCATAATAGATCCTAAACAAACACGTGATGTTCTGTCGCAAGCACTAAAAGCGGTCGCTCAAGCGCCGATTCAAGATAGCCAATTTGGTATATTCAGAATGTAAGGATACGGAATGAGCAACACCAAGGATAGGACATACCTCGATTGCACAATTGATTCACGCGGCGTTGCGACATTAACACTTAACCGCGTTGAGAAGCATAACGCTTTTAACATTGAAGTCATTGAAGCACTGATCGAATCAATCGTCACCCTTGCACAAGACTCATCAGTTAGATGCCTAGTGCTACAGGGAAATGGCAAACATTTCTCTGCTGGTGCGGATTTAGCCTGGATGAAGTCTATGGCAAGCAAAACTGAGCAAGAAAATCGCCAAGATGCATCAAGATTAGCTCATCTAATGCATTGCCTAGACAGCTTCCCTCGGCCTACCCTTTCACTGGTTCATGGCTGCGCCTTTGGAGGAGCTCTAGGTCTCATTTGTTGCTGCGACATAGCACTTGCAGACGATAGTGCGCTATTTTGCCTTAGTGAGGTAAAACTGGGTTTAGTGCCTGCAACTATTGCGCCTTATGTTAATCGCACTATTGGCGCTCGTCAGGCAAGACGCTATATGCTGACAGCAGAGCGCTTTGATGCCCAGCATGCACACGAGATGGGATTGATTCATGACATAGTTTCAACCGACCAAATGAACGATCGCAGAGAAGCTGTTATCACCCACCTTCTGACCAACAGCCCTATCGCTATGGAAAAAACCAAACAATTGATTCAAGAGTGTGAATCTAAACCACTGGACGACAACCTGATAGAATTTACCAGTGAGCTAATCGCTAAAGTTAGGGTCTCAGAGCAAGGACAAGAAGGACTTAGCGCATTCTTTGACAAGCGCTCACCTAGTTGGGTAAATGAGGAACCGTCATGAGTCTAAACATGGTACTTCCTAAATCAGTCAAAATCGTTGAGGTCGGACCTCGTGATGGCTTACAAAATGAGAGTGCTGTTTCAACACAAGCTAAGGTTAAACTGATCAATCAACTCTCAACCAGTGGGCTCAGTTTTATTGAGGCTGGTGCATTTGTATCTCCCAAGTGGGTACCACAAATGGCCGATTCATTGGATGTCATGCAACAGATAAGGCGTGCCCCTCATATTCAATATAGCGCGCTTACTCCCAACCTCAAAGGGCTAGAAAAGGCACTAATAGCAAACGCTAGTGAAGTTGCGGTGTTTACTTCCGCATCAGAGGGCTTTTGCAAAAAAAACATCAACTGCTCCATTGAAGACAGCTTGGCCATGTTCAAGCCCGTCATCGAGCAAGCAAAGTTGAAAGGTATCCCTGTGAGGGGATATTTATCCTGTATTGTTGATTGCCCTTATGATGGCCCGACCGATCCAGACCAAGTAGCCCATATCGCTAAGTCGCTCATTGATCTCGGCTGCTATGAGGTCTCGCTCGGAGACACCATAGGAACAGCAACACCAATGCGAGTTGCAAAGGTGATAAGTGCTGTAAGCGCTCAAGTATCACTTGAGCGCATTGCAGTACATTTTCACGATACCTATGGACAGGCACTGTCCAATATTTATCAGTCTCTGCAAATGGGCGTCCGAGTTATAGACAGCAGCGTTGCAGGTTTAGGCGGTTGCCCATACGCGGCCGGAGCTTCGGGTAATGTGGCCACCGAAGATGTAGTTTATCTATGTCACGGCTTAGGTATAGAAACAGGCATTGATTTGCACTGCCTTGCCCAAGCGGGTTGGGAAATCAGTGAGGCTCTTGGTCGTAAACCTACATCCAAAGTCTCACTCGCTTTGCGACGCTAAGCGTTAATTTGCGGCTGACATAATTGCAGTACCAACATATCATACTCAATAGAAATCAATCACAAGACCGAGCGACTCGATTGGGTAGCAAGCCAAACCACGATAGGTCAAAGCGAATGCTTTGACCTAAACATTGAAAAGGGTTGCAGAAGAAGTGTTTGTGTCAGAACCATTGCAGTTCAGTTTTAAGCGGGATCCCTGCTGCTATGTTTTCACCGCACATTTCATCGTAAGCACTCAAGTGAACAAGACAAGCACTATGATAATTTTCATCTTTAAAATGCTCTTTTGCCTGACACAAACTCTGGAACTTCAGAGGATCATGCTTTCTATCACGTAAAAGCATTCTATCCTCGCCATCTACAGAGTAAGCTAAGTAAATTCCACCTTCCAATGATTCGATTTGCAATTCCATTTCGTCTTCTCCTAGTTCAATCTAATGATTTATACGATGCAGAATTGAAAATGGATTACTTTGGCAAAAAATGGCCAATAAAATGTCAAACAAACGCTTTTATATTGATTGATGCAGATACTTTGCCCATTAATTACAATTCTTCAATAATAAATTCGACTCGTGTATTAGCATTACGCCCTTCCTGTGTATCACTTGACTCAATAGGGTACAAATTCCCTCTTGCGAGGACTCTTATCCGACTCTTATCGATACCCCGACTTTCTAAATACTTTGCGATAGAGTCTGCTCTTTGCTCAGCTAATTGAGCCTCTTCATTTTCAGGCAAACCGGAATCAGTATGTACGATAACTTTCACTTTCAACTGGTCATTATCCAGAAGTGTAAATACAGCATCGTTAAACTTATAAGTAAACGAAGCGTTCAGTGAATAGTCGTCACTATCAAAAAGTGCAGTTCCACGCGTTTCATCGACTGTAATCATCTTAGGAGCGCTTTTATTTTGTTCTTCACTCGCTTGCGACCAAATATCGCCTAGATTTGCTTCAGCTTTCAGCTTGTCGATCTCTGCTTTTAATCGATCAATTTCAATATTGTATAGACGGTTACAGTTCAAACGCTCACGCTTGCCGCCGCCAAAAGGGATCACCACTTGTACATAGGCACCCACTTCGTCTTTATTCTCGATGTTAGCCGAATAGTTTGGGGTAGTAACACGGTTGTAGTCACTGTCTTCAGTGACACCCATCAAGCCTGCTTGAACATAAGAACTACTGGCTATGGTTGATTCACAAGTCACGCCATCAGAAGTGGTTACGCGATCGTACCCCCCGGGTACAGACGCACTAGGAATACTCAGGCCTGCTGCCGAGACAACATTTAGCCACAGAGCGAGAATTATCGCTGTGGATAATAAACATTTACTCTTGAACATATCTTACTTCTTACCTCTTGTGTCGCTGCAGTCATAGAGCAAACCCTAAAACGATTGACTTTATTTGGCTCAATTTTTGGCAGCTGTATCAACTGTTTCTTCACTTGATTTCCTTTCAGACGAATAGCTTCCTCTACTAAATATCCATTCACCTCTAGCGAATAGATTTTATCGATCTCGTATGCATTTCCTAGGGTTAATTCAACTTGAGGAAATTGACTATACACCACTTCATTTAATTCTCTTGGGGCTTGCATATGTGCCTGAGTATGAAATGGTAGTAAACTAACGATCAGTAATATTATTCGCACACTATTTCCAATGTGGTTATATAATCACCAGGTGGTAAATCAGACTTGTTATAGTTATATTTGGGTGCAAGTCTTAAAGCGTGAAATCCTGCGAGAGTAAGGGTATGATCAGCGTTCATTTCCCAAACTGAGTCTTTGACCATTCTTCCATTATTGTATTCTTCAACAGCGTAACCTTCAAATTTACCATTTAAGATTGGGCTATTTGAGTTACTTATTAGCTTAAGACGCCGCCTACCTTGAGCATGCATATGAACATCGAAGGTTTTATTTCTTTTATCAGGTTCGTCAATAAATATCATACCTCCGATGTCTCCATAAACTTTTATACTGCAGGAGTCTGGAGTATTTTCAATCTTTTCTTGTTCATATTCAAAATAAATCACTTGATTCAAGATAGTTTCATGTCCTATTTTTAAATCAATATACTTATCGCTTGTTACCTGTGAGATGTCCATTTTAAAGATAATTAGCATAGGGTTATCACTGGAGTCACGACCATTACGCTGAAAATTAAACTTCATTGGAACGAAGTCAACAGTACGGCATCGACCTTCATTAGGATAGTAATCTCTATCTCGAAAGTAATGCCCTCTTTGGCCAACCAAGCAACGACGATGGGCAGCCCCGGAAACAGACACCCTAACCCGATGCCTAAACTTTACTCCAGAGTCTAATTTAATTGGCGAGATCTTAAATATCATTATCGGACTATCATACTTCTGTCCTGTAACTGGATTCACATCTACTAAAAAGTGACAAATATGCATAGGTACGCTTTCAACATAGTCATCGCCTTCTTTTAGGTTTTCTTTTTTAACATTATTTCTTATATTTGTAATTTCACACGATGCAAATAATGTATTTGAAAACGTAATTAAAAAAAAGACAAAAAAGCACTTCATATATCGGCCTTACTTTTTCTGAGAGTAGTATATAACAGAGTGCGTACACACCTCGTATACATAACCACCTTTAGGTTCAGACTCACTACAAATACGATAAAAGTTAAATTTATTTTTTTCTAAGTTGAATACTGGAATTTTTACTTTACGTGTTTTTCCTGCAGCTAATTTAAATACTTTATTCAGCTTTCTTTTAGTAGTACTTTCAGGCTTTATCTTATTAAAAAAATCGGATAGTTGTTTTTCACTATTTTCACTATCAGTATTATTAGTGAGAGTGGTAACGTCATTTAAACTAAAATACAATTTACTCACCGATATCTTGTAGGTTTCAGAGTATTTATTTAAGTTACCAAAAGTAACCAGTAAACGATCATTTGTGCTAAAAAATACACTTTCTAATGATCGATTACTTATTGATTGCGCATAAATAAATTCTGAGTAACTTAAGCTCAGTATAAACATCATCATTAATTTAAATGGAGATTTCATCATCGGTGTATTACAACTATCCAACTCTAATTACAGGTACTTTAATTTACAACCACTATAGACAGGTAAGCTGAATGGTCGCGGTTACGGTATACGTAGCTTCACTTTCAATAATTTCACTTTTTTGATGGTTCACAACAGCTATAGCCTTGTGCTCTTTACCACTTTCTAAGTTATATTTAGCTTTTATAGAATCAAAATCTATCTGGCTAGAATCGTTTGCAGTAACCCACAATTTCGTGTTGTTTGTTACAGCGTTTTGACCGTTAATAAGCGGTATACTTCCGTCAAAAGGGCCGACGGTTAAACTCAGTTGCTTGCCCGAGTCATTGCTGATTGGCGTAAACTTTACATAGGTTTCGCTAGCGGCTTCTTCACTATCAAACAGGATAGTACCTTCTTGATTTGCCACCATCTTTACACCGCACGCAGTGTCGACAGATTCTTTAAATGTCAGTGTTGCCTCTTCAGCAAAAACATTACTAACCAAACCAAAATACAACGACGAAAATAACACACTTAATGTTGTGAGTTTCATTAATACTCCAAAGAAATTTCTAATATTTAATAAGTTGAGAGTTGAAATGCATGGTTTGAACATGTTGCGCCATTCAAAATAACAATACTTTTCAACCCCAATAGGAAAGAAATGATAAGTGGAGAGGTAATTTATTCAAAAAAAACATTTATGATTTAATGTGAATCAGATCATCAAAAAAAAATAGCATTAAAAATCAAAATTTTAAAAACATTGTCGCCCTGAAGTGACATGGTCAAAATAACACCATCAACCACCCAAATACAAAGGATTTAAGCGCGTGAACTAAAGTGAATAAGAAATATTCACCTCATTGAGTAGTGATAATGGATAAATAGCGTTCGAATATTGACCGTTAAATAAGGCAAGAATCGCCGACAAAGACTAAAACCACACGAAATGAAGAAGACCAACTTTATTATTTCAGCCTACTTTTGAGTTTAGATCTCAACAATTTGTTGGTTCATAAGCATAGAAACTAAGCTTGCGACTCTCTTGCGCATACACCTCCTATCCACAATCATATCGATGGCGCCATGCTCCAATAAAAACTCACTACGTTGGAATTCATCCGGCAATTGCTGGCGAACCGTTTGCTCTATGACGCGCCGACCAGCAAAACCGATTCTTGCTCTTGGTTCAGCAATATTGATATCACCCAACATAGCTAAACTTGCCGAAACACCACCAAACGTCTGGTCTGTAAGAACCGAAATGTACGGTAACCGTAGTTGAGATAATCGCCCAAGAGCGGCGCTGGTTTTAGACATCTGCAATAGTGACATTAATGACTCTTGCATACGTGCTCCACCACAAGCTGAAAAACACACCAGTCCACATTTCTCGGTAATCGCGGTTTCAACGGCGGTAACAAATCTTGCTCCCACGACCGATCCCATCGATCCCGCCATAAATGAAAACTCAAACGCGCAAGCCACGATGGGTAAACCATGCAACTTACCTTTTAGGACTATCAGAGCATCTTTTTCTCCTGTCGTTTCTTGAGCATGCCGTAAACGATCTTGGTAGTGTTTTACATCTTTAAAGCCAATAATATCTTTTGGCTCTAGTTCACTAGCCAGTTCAACTTGCTCTGTTTCATCGAGAAAAAATTCTAATCGCCTGCGAGCAGGCATTCTCATATGATGCGTGCACTCAGGGCATACATATAAGTTTTGTTCGATAAAGGCTTGGTATAAAGTCTTAGAACAATCGGGACACTGCATCCAAACACCCTCTGGTATCCTAGGCTTGCGTGTTTTAATTATATTATTACGAACGAATAATTTCTCTAGCCAATTCATTTTTAAAGTCCCATACATTTGATAATTGCACAATATATACTGCTTCCGTACATTCATAACCTTCCACTGATTCCTGTTGAAGCATTGTATAAAACCAAAAATGGTAATAAAGTGGCTATTTTAGGTCTATTAATCCAACCAAATAGGATAATCGTGTGTTAGAAAAAATTGACCAACAGTGGTTGAGAAGTTTTCATTGTGTCTACGAAAACAATAGTTTCAAAAAGGCGTCTGAGTTTCTTGGATTGCCGACGTCAAATGTCAGTAGGCACATTGCATTACTCGAAGACACACTCCACACTCGCCTATTTAATCGAACGACACGAAAGACTTCACCGACACCAGCAGGCAATCAACTTTACACCCAAACTCAACCTCTCTTCGACAGGCTTAATGAAGCGTTATGTAATATTACTCACCATAGTCATGATGCGTTTGGCCAACTGAGAGTACTTATGCCAGACTCACCTCAATTAGCCAAAGCAGTTGTCTCTTTTTGTACAGAGAACCCTTCAATTTCATTATGTTGTGATACCAGCCTTAACCCCAATCCAGACTTACTGGACGGGTTTGATGTATTTTTAAGCTTTCATCGTGGATCATTACCCGACAGCAGTTGGGTAGCACGAGAGATTATTCGTTGGCAAAGTACTGTGGTTGCAGCGCCAAAACTATTACACACTAACCCAAAGCCATATAGTTTGAGCGACTTGCTCCATGTACCATGTATTACTAGTTTGTCTGTGTTACAGGGCGAACCTTGGATTTTCAAGAACCGTCAAGGGGGCTTTATTGCTCAGAAAGTACAGTCTACCTTCCGAGTCAATAGTGGTCTGATCGCGAAACAAGGCGCACTTGCTGGAATGGGTGTCGCTATACTTCCGATTGAGTTATGCCAGGAGGAAATCGCTAACGGCCAACTCTCTGAGTTGCATCTCGAATATGAGCCAGAAGATCTTGTTCTGTATGCTTTTTATTCATCAAGAAAGCATTTAGCCAAAAAAGTACCGTTATTTATCGAGCATCTACAAAAGATGGCTAAGCCTTAAGATCTAACTATTTGTTCACTAAAATAACAACAAGCGAAGGTTACTCTTCAAGGTATGGAGCAATCACGTTTTCTAACGTGCCAGACTCTCTTTGCTTAAGAAACTCACTATTAAAAATATCGATAAACTGTTTTTTAAATGGAAAACCATCAGCAATGGCGGTATAGCCAATATAGCCAAATTGTGAGCTCACCTCTTTTACCATCACCATCCAATCACTATTTGCTATTTCTGTTTTATTTTGCATCTGGCGTAAGGTCCAATTAGTCGACAGTGAAATGTGCAGGTAACAATCGTTGCGTTTTTCACGCAGCATTAATATATTTGCTTCTGGGTCTTTCGCTTCTCGAACCTTAATATCACCGCGCTCTTGAGCCTGCCAAAATGCCTGATCACCCAAGTTATAACCAGAATTAATACCAACACGCAAACCATAGAAAGTCTCTGGCCAAATAATTGGGTCACTCAATTTTCTAACCACATCAATGTGACAATAAATTGAAACTGTTTCTTCAAATAAAGGCTCTGAGTAAGGGTTGATGTATGGCCGCACGTCAGGTAGATAATAAGGGGGCATAAAACCAAAACCTTTGCCACTTTCTAACAGCATTAGACCTCTATTCCAAGGCACTGGTTTAATGGTCACATCAAAGTTAGGCATTGATTTTGCTATGTGACGAACAATATCAGGATAAATTCCCTTGGCTTCACCATTTATACTGTAGCTGTATGGAGGGAAGTCATTGGTAGAAAATAACGTTACCGATATTGGCTTAGCAAGCAACACATTTATATTACCTAACAGAAAACACACACCGATCATCACTTTCATTTCAACTACAACACACTCAGGGATTTCTCAACTGTTAGTTCAGTATAGTACTTGAGGTACTATTACCGATTAATCAAACCTAGATCTTAACATTAACTTCACACCACCAAATAAACAGATTAGAACAAACCGCCCATATACGATGATGACCCACAATCTCTGACTGACTACATAGAACAAATAACAATAAGATAAATGAGCGCCGCAACGAACTTTAATAACCTATTAAGGTTTAATAACTTTAATATTTTGTTCTTAAACAACTTTTCTTAGTAGGCGCTGATCAGCGCCTGCTAAGAAACCTATGACGGTAGTTGCTATTATTTAGCACCAACAACTTCAAAGTTATCAACCCTTAACTTAGCTGAGTCATCACCCTGTAATACCCACAATTCTTTAGTAATAATTCCATAGGCTTTATTCATTTCCCAAGATGCAGATAGCACTGCTGCATTCGTATCTATGACTTCAATTTTGGCATTTTTATACTCTACGTGCTTGTAACCACTATTAATAATATGCTCCCAAAGTCCTTCAGCGGCCTCTTGACCCATATAGATACCAAATGGGATGGCAGTAGTAACACTGTTTGTTTCATAAAATCTGGCTGCCGCTCTTGCATCACCTCGGTTAAATGCCTCTTTCCAGCCTTCACTCGCCTTCTTAACCGCTAGAATGACTTTCTCTCTCTGAATGTCACTAATGGTGAGACCCGCTGGCGCTTTATAAACGCTGACTACATTTGCAGGCATGATGGGTTGAGCGGCGGTATCTTTTGCGGTTGCAGTTTGAAGCGTTGCTGACGCTAAGGCTAGTGAAACTAACACTGTTGCAGGCTTAACTTTGATTAAATTCATAATGGCTCTCCGAATTAAGACGAGTGTGTTAACAAAGTAAAGCCAGATTAATCGAATAAATTAAAATGAAAAACAAGCGCAGTAGAAAACATTGTTCTTAAATAAAGAACAATACTTGGGATAGTATGGCTAAAGCCTAGAGTTTGATCTGCGCCTGCGCTAAAGTATCGACGTAAAAGTCGTTTCCATGTTTTACAAAGCCAAGCATGACATGTAGGTTTACTTCTTATAGTCCACTCCGTATTACAGAATAAGACTGATAAATACTTATTCAAACACTTCATAATGACGCTGACAATTAGTGGTTACCTTTCCCCAAAGAGATGCTTTAACTCGCTTTTGGTGATACTCAAAAGCGGCTTTATCTGTGAACTCTTCATAAACGTCAAGACGTAATGGGTTGTTTATATTTTCAGTTATTTGAAAGGTAATACAGCCGCTCTCATCTAACGTAAGGCTTTGATGATTAACGAGTTCATTTTTGATTAGTTCAATTTCTGACTCAGGGATTAAAATAAAACCCTTTAAAATGACTTTAGACACAAATATCCTTCGATTAATGAATATAAAGAAAAAAAGCTAACTTAAGCAAATAAGTTACACAAAGCTTATTGCCCGTAGGCATCGCGCAAATAAGCCAAACACTATAGCCTTGCCTCACTTTCGGAACCGAACGATTGTATTATGACTATCAAGATGTAGATACTTAAAAAAATAGATTAATAATATGTGAGTTAGCTTACATTCAATAGCAAAGGATTAGGTACGAATATTAGTTTAGATAGCGTTCAAAGAAGAGAGGTTAGCTTAGGACATAATTTACTTGTGATTCAAAAAGACTTAAGTAATAGTTCATCTCATTTCAGACTAAAAAGTAGCAGAGGTCATCATGAACATAGGCGCCGTAGCAAAACTCACTGGCTTATCGAGTAAATCAATTCGTCTTTATGAGGAAAAGTGTGTGATAAGCCCACCCAGTCGAAGTGATGCGGGTTATCGTGAATACGGTGACACGCATGTTCAAGAACTTAATTTGGTCTCTCGAGCCAAAAATGCTGGTTTTTCACTTCAAGAATGCAAAGAATTTGTTGAGCTTGCCCAAAACCCAATGCGCACAAGTCGCGAAGTGAAACAAAAAGCCCAGCAAAAACTTAATGAAGTGGAAGTAAAGATTAGTCAACTGAAAGAAATACAGCAACAACTGACCACTTGGATCAATACATGTCCTGGAGATGAAGGAAGTAGTTGCCCAATAATTGAAGACCTAACCAAATAACACAAATACACAAATACACAAATACACAAACTAGAATTTATATGTGTTTTGCGCTACCTACCATGAAGTCCTGTACCAGATCATGTAACATTGTAAGATACTAGGGTTACATCGGACACCTTGATGGAAGCAGAATTACTGGATATAAAGAATTTCCTGTTACAACACCCACCGTTTGATGAACTTGACGATGAAGTGATTAACTTCGTCACCAAGAATGTTGAGATTTCTTATTTTCGTGAAGATACGCCCGTAATCCACTTTGGTGATGAGATACACGACATTTACATGGTGCGAAGTGGCATAGTTGAAGTATACAGACGCAAAGGCGAGTTGTATAACCGTCTTGATGAAGGCGCATTATTTGGACAAATGGGGCTTTTGACTAACAATAAAGTTCGCTTTCCTGCCAAAGCCATCAAAGATACCCTTTTGTACTGTATACCTGAGCCTGTGTTCCAGGAACTATATGATAACCACGAAACCTTTGCAGATTTCGTCGAAGTAGAAGATACAGCTCGCCTTCGGCAAGCTATTTCAAGTACTAATGAACAAAATGATCTTACTACCTCTAAAGTTCGAACACTTTTAAAAGGTGAGACACCATTTCTTGAGAAAGATGAAACTATTCAAAATGCTGCTGTCAAAATGGCGGACGAGAATGTTTCATCACTACTAGTAATAGACCCAAATATCCTTGAGGATAATGAAGAAGATCAGTCTCCTCTTGTGGGTATTATCACCGATAGAGACTTATGCACTCGCGTATTAGCCGAAGGTCTGGACCCAAACGATCCTGTGTCTAGTGTAATGACCACTGAAGTTATTTCTCTTGACCATAACGCCTATGTCTATGAAGCAATGCTCACCATGCTTCGTTATAATGTTCATCACCTACCTGTTTTAAAAGACAAAAAACCAATTGGTATTATTGAAACCACAGATATTGTCCGCTATGAGTCCCAAAACTCTTTGTTACTAGTAAGTAGTATTTATCAGCAGCAGTCTATTGAAGAACTATCTTCACTCGCCGAACAAGTCAAAGACAGCTTCGTGCGACTAGTGAATGAAGATGCCAATTCACATATGGTTGGCAGTGCGATGTCGGTTATCGGTAAAAGCTTTAAACAAAGAATTATCGAACTCGCAGAAGAGGAACTTGGCGAACCTCCGATCCCTTATTGCTTCCTTGCACTCGGTTCTATGGGACGTGACGAGCAAATACTAGTCACAGATCAAGACAACGCCATCATTCTTGATAACACTTACGATAGTGAAAAGCATGGACAATATTTTGCGGTTTTATCGGAAAAAATCTGCGACGGTTTGGATAAATGCGGTTATACATACTGCACTGGCGATATTATGGCGACCAATCCTGTCTGGCGTATGACACGTACCGAATGGGAGGAATGCTTCTCGGACTGGATTGATGATCCTAACCCTAAGGCTTTACTCAATGCCTCGATTTTCTTCGATCTCGTGGGTGTCTATGGTCGATTGAAATGGGCAGAACAACTGAATGGATTTATTATTAGGCGAGCGCGCAAAAATAACCGTTTTCTTGCTTGTTTAGCTCGAAATGCGATGAACCGCACGCCTCCTCTTGGCTTTTTTAAAGCCTTTGTGATGGAGCAAGATGGCCAGCATAAAAACTCGATAAACCTAAAACGGAGAGGAACAGCGCCACTTGCTGATCTGATTCGGGTTCATGCGCTTGCCGTTGGTTCACGCTCAACAAATTCGTTCGAACGCTTGGATGATATCCATGAAGCCGGTATTTTGCCAAAAGGAAAAGCGCGTGATCTCAAAGACGCACTAGAGTTTATCTCCATGGTGCGCATACGTCACCAAGCTTATGACGTCGAAAATGAGATTGAGCCTGATAACAATATAGAGCCAGAGAACTTGTCTGATTTCGAACGCCGTAACCTTAAAGATGCTTTCCAAATACTCAGTAACGCCCAGAATTTTCTCAAATTCCGTTACCAAGCCAGTAATAACTTTAAGTAGGCGCTAGATGATAAACAAAATAATGAATAGCTCTGATCTTAACTGGCAAAAAACGTTTCATATGAAACAGCAAAGCAGCCAAGATACTGCTCTCAAAAATTATTATGCCGCTGGTACGCCTAACTCTGATACTTCTTTAGAAGATCTCACTTTCTTGGCGATGGACTTTGAAACAACCGGGTTAGATTCTAAACAAGATGGTATCATCACCATTGGTACAGTACCGTTTAACCTTAATAGAATATTTCTCAAGCAAGCCCGTCATTGGACAGTGCGTCCTCGCCAGCAGCTTGCTGAAGAATCGGTTATTATCCATGGCATTACTCATAGTGATATTCTCGATGCGCCTGATTTAATTGAAATATACGACCAAGTCCTTGCACAAATGGCAGGCAAAGTCATGGTGGTGCATTATCAACGAATTGAAAGGGAGTTTTTCGACCAAGCACTAAAAGACCGTATAAATGAAGGTATAGAATTTCCAGTTGTCGATACCATGCACCTTGAAACAACTTACCAGCAGCAGGCGAATGGTGGCTTTATAAAAAGTTTATTTGGTAAAAAGCCCGAGTCAGTTAGGCTCGGAACAAGCCGTATGCGCTATGGCCTGCCCAATTACACGCCACACCATGCACTGACTGATGCCGTCGCAACCGCAGAATTACTGCAAGCTCAAATAGCCCATCACTATAAGCGCACCACAAAACTTGGGGAAATCTGGATATAACCAGACTTCCCCAAGTAACAAGTTACTAGCAAGTACCTATTTAGCTCTTAACGTTAACAGTCCAACCTTTGCTTGTTAACGAGTTAATTGCACCTGTATTCGTCGCGGCTTCCATTGTATCCCCCATCAAATGTACATTTAAATTGCCATGTGAGTTACTTGAAGATAATCCATTAGCGTCGAGTACACTTAGAATTGAGTCAACGTAATCAGATGCGAATGTTTCCGTCTTAGAGTCCAGCGATATCCAGCCTAGTCCATTCGGCAATTTAGTTACCAATTGGTCTGGCGGAGTGGCATCATCCCATCTAAATGATGTTAACGTACTAGGCAAATCATCCATAGACCCGCTGATCGTAACACCTTGCCCAAATGACAATGATGTTAGCTTTCTTGGTAGTTCTGGATACTCGCCAGTAAGGTTAAAACCATTGCCAAGGGTGAGAGTAGTTAGGTTAGCAGGCAATTCAGATATTGTGCCGTAAACTGCATTTCCGTCTCTAAGACCAAGATATGTCAAAGTACGGGGCAGCGCAGAAAGACTCCCGCCGACTGTCCAATTGCTTAAACTTAAGATGTTCAGGTTTGGCGGCAAATCACTAAGATCATCACCTTGAATCATGGGATTAACATTATCAATATGTACACTCTCAAGCGAACGGTTGAGCTCAGACAAACTGCCACTAAGTGTGTTGCTGGAAAGATAGACAGCTTTAATTGACGAAGGTAAATCCGCAAGTCCACCAGTAAAATGTTCAGTAGAATAGAGATTTAAAAATTCAATGGAGCTAGGTAGAGAAGCAATACTGCCTGATATATTTTTATTGCCGTCATTTCTTAAGATTAGTGACCTAAGGTTAGGCGGTAAGTCTACTAAATTACCTTCCAATGACTCAGCAGAAATAGCTAACTCCCTAACACTTTTAGGCAAACTAGATAAAGAGCCGGTAAATGCGGTTACCCCATCAACACTTAATGCTGTAGGCGAAATGTTTGCCAGACCTGACGTGTCGAGCGTTACATTTCCTGAAACGTCAACCGTCGTTTTACATGGCGCATAGCAATGTGATATTAGCGAAATTTCACCAGTATATTTATCGTCATAAGTATGGTTATGCTGACCCGAATCGTGTACTTCTTCAGTCGTCCCATCCCCCCAGTCAACAACAGTATAAGTGCTACCGCCTGCGCTAACTTGATTTAGTATAATTTGTCTGGCTTCTATGACTCCCAGAGACTCTGATTTCACTGTATCAGGAGGCACAGGACCACCGCTACTTCCACCGCACCCCATAAGTATTACAGGTAAGCTTGCTAAACATAAAAGCCTCAGGGAAAAACCTTTAGTTAGAATGTTCATTTTATAGTCACCATTTATAAAACCGTTAATATCGATAAGTTGCAGCGGACTCTATCGAAAAGCGGTATAAAGAGTGAAACGAAATACGCGGAAATACAGGGAAGAAAGATAAATATCAGTTGATAGATTTTTATATTATTTAATCACTACTCTTAAGTCCATGAAATTTATATTTTATATATCAATAATTCTGTATTTTCAGGAAGTCAACAAAACTTGGGGAAGTCTGGATATAAAAAGGGACGATTGCTCGTCCCCTTTTCGATAGAAGGTATTTTTAACGCTGGTATTGCTCTGTACGCATCCCCATAAGAAGACTCACACACATCAATAGTAATACAAAAGTAAAGGGTAGCGCAGTTGAGATAGCGCCAGCTTGAAGACCTTGTACCGCTTCTGTACCTCCAATCCAAAGTAACGCGACTGCAATAGCGCCTTCCATAAAGGCCCAGAAGACTCGTTGCACAACAGGCGCATCCACTTTACCGCCCGACGTAATACTATCAATCACCAAAGAGCCTGAATCTGATGAGGTAATAAAGAAAACCAATACCAAAATAACAGCGATGACAGATAACACACTACCAAAAGGTAAAACATCAAACATCTGGAACATAGCTAAAGAAACATCAGTTAGGCCATTAGCACCCAGCTCACCAATATTATTTACAACTTGATCAATGGCTATACCACCAAATACCGACATCCAAAGCAGTGTTACCAATGATGGAACAATCAGCACAGCAATCAAAAATTCTCTGACTGTTCTACCTTTAGACACGCGCGCAATAAACATGCCGACAAATGGAGACCATGAAATCCACCAAGCCCAATAGAACACTGTCCAACCTTGGAACCAAGCTTCATCTTCACGTCCATGAGGGTTACTCAAAGGGATAATATTTTCAATGTAAGCCATTAGAGTTGTGCCAATATTACCAAATGCGACAGCGTAGCCAATTAAAGCTACCATGATAAGTAATAGGAATGCGATGATCATGTTAATATTACTGATAACCTTAACACCGCCATCAATACCACGGATCACCGACACTACGGCAAGCAAAGTGACTATTGTGATCACGGCCACTTGAAGACCCATGTTTGCCTCAAAACCAAAAACATGGTGAATACCGCTGGCAGCCTGCTGAGCACCTAATCCAAGTGAAGTTGCAAGACCAAATAGCGTTGCTAGTACGGCAAGAATATCAACAATATGGCCAGCCCAACCCCAAGCTCTATCACCCAAAATTGGATAGAAAATAGATCGTATTGAAAGTGGGAGCCCTTTGTTATATGCAAAAAACGCCAATGATAAAGCTACAACGCCATAGATAGCCCAGGGGTGTAAGCCCCAATGGTACATAGTGGCTCCCATCGCAAGTTTTGCAGCTTCTGCAGTATTGGCCTCAACACCTAGAGGCGTCTCATACCACCCTGTAAAGTAAGCAACCGGCTCAGCAACGCTCCAAAACATCAAGCCTATACCCATCCCAGCTGCAAATAACATGGATAGCCAAGATACATAGGAGTAATCCGCCGTAGCATTTTCACCACCTAAGCGGATTTTACCAAGTGGCGTCACAATTAAAGCGATGCAAAATAGTACAAATATGTTGCCTGACCAGATAAATAGCCAATCAAAATTTCCAATAATCTTCCATTTGACTCCATCAAGTACTGCTTTAGCGGATTCAGCATCCATGATTGCAGTCATAATTAGGAATAAGCCGATAAGCCCTGCACTGATTCCAAATACAGGGTTATGAACATCAAACCCCCACTTTTGGACATTATCTTGCCCAACTGTGTAGTCGGTGCTGTTGATACTGTACTTATCTATACCTTTAGTCATTCATCCTCTCTTACTAGTTTTCTTCCCTGACCAAACCTTCAGATAGAAAAATCGTTAGTGATAAAAACAATTATCTCTATATCAAGACTTAATCAATTACGAGTTATTGTACGTGTAGATACAGATCATTCCAGTACTTTACAGTCAATTGTCCATTTTTTAGACAAAAATATGGTCAACAGTCGATAATGTAATCAATAAAAGATAAGATAAAAATTCATATTACGTTTGACTTCTAAACATTTGACCACATCACATTTATCGATAAAATAACCAGATGTATTTCCATAAGCCCTATTCCATCCACTGAAATAGTAGGCTAGGATAAAATTTATGGTTTGATGTACTTCATTTCATGCTAGATTTCATGTATTTTCGCCTCTATCCGCTTTACTAATATAAGGAACAACATTGGAAAAGCACGAAGAAGTTCTTATATCGATTCGACAGATCATCCGTGCTATTGATCTGCACTCGAAAAGACTAAGTAAAGAGTCTGGTTTAACTGGACCACAATTAATTTTGATGCGCTCCATAAGAGAGCTCGGTGAAGTCACTATTCGTGAACTTTCAAACCATACAAATATGAGCCAAGCCACTGCGACAACGATTTTAGATCGACTAGAACGTAATGAAATTGTAAAGCGCGTGCGTAGCGTACATGACAAACGTAAAGTTCATGCCCATTTAACAGAGAAAGGAGTTATGGTGTTAGAGCAAGCCCCAACACCGCTCCAGCAAAATTTTATTAACAAATTTCAACGACTTGAAGAGTGGGAGCAATCTTTACTTCTATCCTCAGTTCAACGGATTTCATCTATGATGAATGCGGAAGACATCGACGTTGCACCCGTTTTAGAGATAGGAAGTATTACTACACCTGAATAACGTTATTTATAAAATTGATTTAGCACTATTTTAGAGTTACGTTTTATACAAGGTGAAACTTTCACTCTGAGTACTCTATGGATAAAAACCGCAAGCTTCAGGCTGACCACCATACCGACGCTATTCTTGATATACGGCGGCAAAAGCAAGTACTGAAGTTTGTTGCGGCAACAACCCTTTTATTCTTTGTTCCAATTGGGATAAACAACATTCTAATTGGCGAAACTATGCTTGGCGCTATCTTGCTGACCTTCGAGATCACATTATTGCTGGAAGTTACGGCTATTGTGTACAAACGTAAAGGTTTTTTCGGTCATACCTTACCTCTTATCCTGCTTATTACATCAATAATCATGGCTATTCACATTTTTGGTTCATTGGCGACATACTGGGTTTTTCCTATTATCATTAGTGTCGTTTTTCTCTTGCCATCAAAAATTGCGTTGAGTGCTAATGTCACCATGCTGATAGGTTGCACCATCGCTGCACTACCTCATCAACATTTAGCAACAACATCCAGATATGCTTTTTCTCTTCTTGCGACCGTCGTCATTGCTCATGTTATTGTACAGGCGATAAAGAGATTACAAAAAGAACTGCGATACCTTTCTGAACGAGATAGTATGACCGGTGCACTAAATCGTCATGAGCTTCAAACTTATCTTGAAAACGTAAGTAACTTATATCCAACGTCTGCACTTGCAATCATTGATATTGATAACTTCAAAAATGTAAATGATCAATACGGTCATGACGTAGGAGATAAAGTGATCAAACTCGTTGTCAGTGTTATATATCAACATATGGAAGAGTCTGACTTACTTTTTCGACTCGGTGGTGATGAGTTTTTACTGATATTTCCACAAAAAGACCAGTTTGCCACTAAAAAGGCGATGGTGTATATAAGTCAGCATGTAAAGCAAAACCAGTATCCTTCCGGAGCCTCAGTAACGATAAGCTCAGGTGTTGCTCAGTTTCTCGCTTCAGAAAACATGGAAAACTGGATAAAACGTGCAGATATAGCCCTCTATCAATCTAAACATAATGGCAGAGATAAAGTCTCTTTATTTAGTGGACCCATTCCTTCTGACAAACAAAAAGAAACCTCGCGCTACCTACGATAAAAAAGTTACCGCACTGCCAGTTATAACTGAATTCCAAAAAAACGTATAGGATTAATAATTGAAATTAGGTGCCGGTAAGCTTATGCAGTTAGGTTTTTTAAATTAAAATACTTAATAATGTTTGCAGTTCTACTGATACCGTTTAGGATTACGGGTTCTATTCCCGCCCAGTTTGTACTTGGAGAAAACTTTGAAAACGCCCTGTATTGCAGCATGCAAAAACACTGGTGGTATATGTAACGGATGCTTTAGAACAATAGATGAAATTGTAAGCTGGAAAAACTTGTCAGATTCAAAGAGAGACAACATCATAAAAACACTTTCAGCTCATTCTTCTAGTCATCGCTGCCCATCATGTAATGAGCCTGCAACCTGTGATATCAGTCAAGGAAATCAAACATGCTGGTGTTTCTCACTCGAACCTCGTGTCATTCCTTTAAACCTAAAAAATAATGCATGTCTATGTCGACAGTGCCTGAGTAAATTAGATTTAGCCTAATAAAAAGTTGTTAGGCTCTTGTCATCACGACTCAATCATTATTTTTTCTAATCCAAATCATTGATTTTTATCTTGCTTAACATCACATCTTTGATTGCAAAACAACCAATCTCACTCTAACATTCGTCGCAATAGCGCCTCGTGAAATCATACTTCATATGGGTACTGACTACTAAAGCCAATTATGTCATTTACTTAGGGTGTCTTTGTTAGATAAAATGTATACATCATCTAAAGTTATTAAGCTTATTTTATTTATCGCGCTTTTAGCAGCGGTTGGTCAAATGACACAAACCATGTTTGTGCCATCTATTGGTTATATGGCCAATGATTTTCTTGTCTCTCCAACGGCGCTACAAGCCGTAATGGCCTGTTACCTCATTCCCTATGGTTTGTCACAATTTGCTTATGGTCCACTTTCCGATCGCTTTGGTCGAAAGCCAATCATAGTCGTAGGGTTGTGCATCTATATAATCGGCAGTACCCTTGCTTTATTCTCTCATAATTTTGCATTTTTTTTGGCAGGAAGCTTCATTCAGGGGGTAGGCATTGGTAGCGGTGGGGCAATGTGTAGAACACTTTCACGTGATGTGTTTTCTGGAGCTGACCTCCATAAGGTCAACAGCCTGATAAGCATGTGTATCATTTTTTCTCCTCTTTTAGCACCTGTGTTAGGAGGCTATCTAACTGAAAACTTCGGTTGGCGATCAAGCTACCTGTTTTTATCTATATTTAGTATCGCAGTGGTCATTACTGTACTGACTCGGTTTGACGAAACACTTCCCCAAGATAGACGCCGTAATGATGCGGTTCTACATAGCTACAGGTATGTCCTGTTGCACAAAAAATTTCAGGGCTACCTACTTTGCTTGGTCGCAACATTTTCCGGTGTCGCCATATTTGAAGCGGCCGCTGGTGTCTTATTAGGCGGTGTGCTAAAACTTCCCGCAACATCGGTGAGCATGTTATTTGTTATTCCTATTCCTGGCTATCTCGTCGGTGCAGCGCTATCTAGCGTGATCACGAGCAGAAAAAATGAGAAGTCAGCATTAAAAGTGGGATTGGTCGCTATTATAGCAGGTTCACTCGTCGTTCTGACACCTGGGATAATGGGGCTAACTGACGCAGTAACACTGGTTGGTGGCGCTACAATCTACTTCCTCGGAGCTGGTATTCTCTTCCCAGCCGCAACTACTGGTGCTCTTTCTCCATTCCCTTTTCATGCAGGAACAGCGGGGGCTCTCTTGGGAGGCATTCAAAATCTAGGGGCTGGCTTAGCGACTTTACTCGCATCAGCAATCCCCTCGCCTAACCAAATGCCACTGGGCATTCTAATGTTTTTGATGGCAATTTTGGCTATATTTGGGCTGCTTCGTGGCTACCGACATCAAAATCCACCCAATGACAGCCCAGTGACTGCCTAAGCTTTAAAGCACTTACCATTTTTTCATAATTCGACCAACCCAATTAGGATGGTAAGACCAACAATGATCAAATAAGGAAATCAGCTCAGGATTACCATATTTGGAAAGACTTATGGCGTGAAAACGGTTATGGCGTTTTTTCAATTGAATCACATGCTGCTCAAGCTCTAACGATTGTTTTGGGGCAATAAAATCTGAAATCACAACCATATCAGCATTTTTGTATCTTTCACCACTCATCAAATCAATCGACTTCATAAGTACAGGTTCTAAGTCGGTACCGCCATGGAAACTGTAGGTTAAAAAGTCACTCGCCTCTCTTAGACCATCTTGACGAGTAAGCTGATAGGTGATTTGCTCAGTGGAAAATAAAATCACAAAGCAATCCCGATCTTCTGCTAGGGCAATTTGCATAAGAGCATATGCAATGGCTTTGGCGCATTGCTCAGGAAAACCGCTCATTGAGCCAGAAGAATCAACACATACAATAAATGGACCTTTTTCCACATCTGCTTTCTTGTTATCAGGACGATGGGCTTTAACTTTACGTAAAGTGCGTGATTTGCCCTGCATTCTATAATTCATTAGTCGCTTATCAACCAAGTGCTTGTAGAAAACGACTTCAAGTTCAGGGTAAGCCAAAAAAAGAGCTTCATTAGGGAGCAGTTTATTCAAATCATCGCTTTCATGGATGCCCACGATGTCATCTGTTGCTTCATCAGACTTTTCCTCAACCATCTGAATGTCATCGGTAGGTGCTCGATTGAGATTAGGATCATTCACATCACTGGCCATGCGCCCTAGCTGCTGAGCAATCTCTTGTAAACCGTGGTTTTTTTTCAAAAACTCCGCGTGATGTTTCATTGCAGATAAATCTGTTTTGCTCAATTTAGCCGCTGCCATGTCCCAGAGTCGACCAAGACTATTTTCATCGCCTTCTTCAGTAACTCCATCCATGCTTTTCATAGTTTCCATTCGCTGATAAAGGTCTTGAAGCACTTTTTCTTTGCTAACTTCCAGTTCTGATACCTGTGCTTGGCGAATTGCATCGGAAAGACTTTGATACCATTGATCACAAAAATAATGTGGAAACATAGGATTATAGACACCCTTATTCTTCTCAATCAATCGGCGCGCTTTGAGATAAAACGCTGAGTGCCACTCAAGTTGTTTAATGACTTCAGGAATGTTGTTAAAAAATCTCTTTTCATCCCAATGGATGACTTCCTGATATAAAGCTATCTCCTGTTGGAAGCGCTCTGTCTCGCAGACATTAGTGATACGTTTTTTAACATTACCTCGCCATTTCAAGAGATGATTTTTGACTTTTGCTCTCACACCTCTATTTTCTGTTAACGTCATCACTTGAGATCGTGCCAATAAATCGTTCACTGCAGTATCAATAATTCCTGAATCAGCAATCATTAAAGCCAAATTTAAGCCATCTGCACCCAACATCTAAAACGCTCTCATGAAAAGAATTGGTTTAACTGCCTGAAGCGTAGAACAGTTCGTTCGCATTCAGTTTTCGTCGATTCTAGTACTTGCTGAATGGTCTGGAGGCTCACTTCCATCGCTATTGGTATATCTTGATCAATAAAACTATGCGGTAATGCGCCATGGAAGTTGGAGCGAACTTTAAGTAGATGGTGTTCAGCTTGTTTAAGCTTCTCCAATGCCTGCTCAGATTTGTTTAACCAGCCTTTATACAATGTGTCATCCAGTCCTTTATTAGTAACTACCGACACGAGTACAGCACGGTTAGCAATATCTTTAATGACTAGCTTGTTTTCAGCATCTATATCAAATCGAATTCTGCATAGATTGGTATTTTTATTTACATAACCGTAGACATCACCATGCCCTTCTTTAATAACCTTTTCTAATTCGGTTTTTGGCACATAGACCCAACGGCTGTCACCTTTTTCAGACTCAGAAACTGACAAATTACTCTGCAGTAGCACTAGTTTAACCAAGCCTGATGAATTACCAACATTGTACAGGTTGGCGCCTGAAACGTCATAGCTGTGTATCTGCTTTTTTAATAGGCCTGTTGTTGATTCATCTGAGAGTATCATTCCAAACTCAGACTCTAGTTCGACTTGAACTTCAGACAGTTCATCTCTACATGAATTGACTTGCTGTTCAACATCATGCTGATCAAAAGCACACGTCAGTGCAAACTGTTTTATGACACTTTGCACTACTTCACGCGATTCAGGACTGTTCCATAAGCAATCTTGTAATAGTAGCAAGTCTAACGGATTGACTTCATCTCGCCCGTTAAAAAACGCACTGGCTTTTAGTAATTTAACTGCTTTTTTCCAACGCCTATCAGACACATACATCTCTGCTTTGTTAACAACATTATCTTGTGTAGCAGCCCCTTCTAACATCTCTTTTAACGTATACAGTTTTTCAAATGTCGCATCGCTCAAATCCAAATCTTCAAGCTCAGATTGCCACTGATGATATTCTTGCTCAGTAATGGCTAAACCAGCAGGTATACTCGCTTCCTGTTTAGTGCCAACAGTTAGCATTGATTTGAAGTTTTGTTTGTTTTGTATTCGGTTGACAAAAACCCGCACCAGCATACGATCATATAAGGCTTCTAGACCACTGTCTTCATCTGGTAATTCATTAGAAGCTGACACGAGTAAGCGCATGGGAACTTTTTTAATGTCGCTACCATTTTTGAACGTTTTCTCATTCACCACCGTCAGCAAAGTATTGAGTATCGCTGGACCGGCTTTCCATATTTCATCAAGAAAAACGACCTCAGCGGTAGGTAGGTAACCCTCGGTTAACCGAACATAACGACCATGATCTTTCAGTTCTTGAATACTGAGTGGTCCGAATACTTCTTCAGGTGTCGAAAATCGAGTCATTAAGTAATCAAAATACGAAGCATTATCAAATGCCTGTATAAGCCTTTTGGCAATTAAACTCTTGGCAATACCTGGAGGGCCTAGTAAAAAAACACTCTCACCTGCTAATGCTGCAAGCAGGCACATTTTAATAGTGTCTTCGCGTTCATATACACCGTCAGATAATGCTTGAGCGAGTTTGGTAATTCGTTCAGAGAGCAGGGCTTTTTGTGAGTGGGACACGCTGGTAGGGCTCATCATAGTGTGCTCCTCTGAATTTTCACTAGCATTTTCAACATGCATAGCTTTATACATTTGTTATCACCCTGTTACAAGTGGATTTTTTGTTTTGATCGGCCTTTATATCAGAAGCACTTTCCATGTAACACTTTGAAAACTATGATTCCAAATTTGGGACACAAATCACTGTAACAGTGTCTAAAGTTTGAGACATAATGTCTAATAACTTTTTTTAATAGATGTTGGATTTTATTATCACCACATCTCAACTAATAACTGACTTATAAATAATATGGACTCAGCTTTGAAAATTCTCCACACTTGGAAGGGAATTTCCCTCCAAGAACTAAAGACAACATTACCAAGCGGTAGAGTGATAACCCATACCACGATTTCTCACCCAGGCGCTGCCGTTATACTGCCAATCTTACCTAACGGTAACATTATGCTCGTCAATCAATATCGCCCCTCTGTCAGAAAGTGGCTTCTTGAGTTGCCAGCAGGTACGGTTGAAAAGAATGAACCTGTTGAACTTTGTGCAGTAAGAGAATTAGCAGAAGAGACTGGTTACCATGCTGAAACTATGATATCTCTGGGACAAGTAACACCTTTGCCAGGCTTTTGCGATGAAATCCAACATTTATTCATTGCCAAAGGTTTGTCAGAGGTTCAGCAGCTTATGTGTGACGATGATGAAGTTATAGAGGTCGTGTGTTTTCCTTTTGCAGAGATCGAAAAAAAGATTATTGATGGGGAAATTACAGATGCTAAAACCATCGCATGTTTAAGTAAGGCTAAATTATGTGAATATATATAGGAGTTATGCACATGGATTTCCGCTCGGATACCGTTACTCAACCTACCCCGGCAATGCGACAAGCAATAGCTAATGCTACTGTGGGCGATGATGTCTATGGTGACGACCCGACTGTCAACGATTTAGAAGTATGGGCCGCAGAAAGGCATGGCTTTGAGGCTGCCCTTTTTACGACATCAGGCACGCAGGCTAACTTACTGGGTTTAATGGCACACTGTGAAAGAGGCGATGAATACTTGTGCGGCCAACAAGCCCATAACTACAAATATGAAGCAGGTGGTGCGGCGGTATTGGGGTCAATTCAACCTCAACCCGTAGAGAACAATCCAGATGGTACTCTTGATTTCGATAAACTTAGGGCAGCTATAAAGCCTAACGACAGCCATTTTGCTCGGACTAAGTTACTCAGTATCGAAAACACCATCAATGGTAAAGTATTACCATTAAGCTATTTAGCCAAAGCACGTGAGTTTTGTGACCAATATGAACTTGAGCTCCACCTAGATGGTGCCCGAGCCTATAATGCGGCCGTCGCGCTTGATGTTGATATTATCGAAATAGCGAAACATTTCGACTCGATGACCATATGTCTATCAAAAGGGCTTTCTGCGCCTATAGGTTCTTTGCTTTTGGGAAGTAAACACTTCATTGATAAGGCTCGGCGCTTACGTAAAATGCTAGGCGGTGGTATGAGACAAGCAGGTATTCTCGCCGCCGCAGGTAAACTGGCTTTAACAGAACAAGTAACTCAGCTCAAAACCGACCATCATAATGCTAAGCTACTTGCCATTAAGCTCAACGAACTACCAAACATTCATGTCAATACTGATTTTGTTCAAACCAATATCGTTTTTGCCAAACTTGATTCTCATATTGATATACATGCTATTGCTAAGAAATTAAGTCACGAAGGCATTATTATTAGCCCTGGAAACCCTATTAGATTTGTTATTCATAAAGACATATCCGAATCTGATGTGAATTTATTTATTGAAAAGTTTAGAATATATATGGCTTGATGAATAGTTTCAATTAATAGCAATACTTTAGCCTGATAATATTGACAGGCTAAAGTGTTAACAATAATCATGACATAAAAAAATAGCCAATTATTATCTATCTTTCATAATTTCATCCTATCTTCCAAGTTCCATTAGTTTTTAAACCCAAGATTAAACTGTTTGATAAAAAGTTATCAAACCTGTTTGTTTAAATCAATATACTCCAATATTGAATCTCAACATACCTATGATTATGAGTAATCATATTACCTTCATCTTATGATAGCTCTGAAGTAATTAGTGCATAGCCCAATCAATAGGTAGAAATAACAAAATCCATAGTATTTACGATTAACTTATTGTAGTTATTACCTTCTTCTGCTGTTCGACGAATCTTAAGAATACCTTGCGCTTCAGCTTCCTGAAAATCTTTTTAATACTGGTAGCCAACTGTCGTGCCTATCTCATACTTACTGAGCTCATTTATTGTGCTCCATTCGATATGGTCTAGTAACAATTTGAAATAAAACTCTTTTTCTTCTAGTACTGGAACCGTATGTAAGAAATACTCCTTGCACGCCTGCTTAACAGACCAAATCACAGTACCATCCCCATATTACTTCTATATCTTGAAGCCTAAAAGCCTCAGCAATGACTTTAGAGGATGGGCCACAAGTAGGTAAGCTTTTAGACAGATAAGGAAACCTCTCCTCATTAGTGAGATGGATAACTTTTGGAAAGTTCGCCCAAAACAAATGTGAAAAAATAAGTATATTTACAAGAAAAAAACGTAATACTTTAGTCTAAACAACATAGTAATTTTCTAAATTAAGTTATTAATACTTAAAACCAGACTACTATTCACGGCTCTTCTATTTCATGAGTAAACATAATATAAATATACTAAAAATTTAGATAAAAAAAGGGATAACATTCACCTTTTAACTAAGATGGGTTTTATTTAAACAAGAACAACCATAATAATAACAAATATAATACATGGTATTATAATAATTTATTTATATTGTTAATCTCGTCGATTTAAATACAGGCTAATATTGACAACAACAACGTAACCTAAAGTATTAACTCTACTACCACCCAATCATAAAACACCTACATTATCTTATAAAGAATAATGAAAAATAGTGTAAAACACTTACCAATCGCATAATTAAACCTGACCTTTTCTCATTAATTAAAATAAAAGCTAAATTTTCAATGCCTGCTAATCAGAAGTATTCATATGTGTTTATTTGCAGGCCAGCCATAGGTTTTAAAAAGGAAAAAGCAATGGATATTAAGTTTAAATGTCAACGTCAGCGGAATAACAGAAGAACTCAGTTATCAACATTCATCGCACTGAGCTTAGGGACTGCTTGCTTAACGGTAGAAGCAGCGCCTTCCATACCTCAGCTTGACTGGAATATGACGAGTGTTAAAAACCAGTCTTTCGTGGAAATAAATGGAGAGCCTGGGAGGCAATCTTATAAAAAGACCGTCAGCAGACACGACAATGTTTCTTTTCCTGTAGATTGGGATGTTTGGTATAACAGCGGAACCCCTGCAACAAAATGGCAAGTTAGGCTAGACAATAAAGTGATCTATACCGAAGCAGTTAATGGGCCTCAAGGCTCCGCTTTTTCGGGTGCAGCAACTGTACAAATCGACAAAGCAGGCCAGTATAATATGACGGTTAACGTTTGTGATGCAAACGATGATTGCTCTTCATCCGTTATACACCAGATTACTGTTACTGATACAGATGGTAGTGGTATGACTCCACTGCCAATGGATATAGATAGCAATAATCAGTCCTTCCCTCCTCAACCAGATGGTACAGTTGTGGGTAGCTATTTTGTCGAATGGAGTCAATACGAGCGGAACTATACTGTAGATAATATCCCAGCAGATAACCTGACTCACATTATTTATGGTTTCGTCCCTATGTGTGGCCCAAATGCATCACTTACTGATCAAAACTCGCAATCGGCACTCAAACTCGCATGTGGCGATTCTAAAGATTACGAGATTGTTGTACATGATCAGTGGGGAGCACTAGGTTCAAGCCTACCTGGCACAACCAATTCATCTATTAAAGGTACTTATGGCCAGATGATGGCCCTCAAGCAGCGCTACCCCGATCTAAAAATTTTACCGTCAATTGGTGGCTGGACATTGTCTGATCCATTTTATGGATTTACTGATAAAGCCAACCGTGACACCTTCGTTGCGTCAGTCAGAGAATTTCTTCTTACTTGGAAATTTTATGATGGGGTCGACATTGATTGGGAATTTCCTGGCGGAGATGGCGCTAACGCAGATTTAGGTAACCCAGATTTGGATGGACAAGCATATGTAAACTTAATGAAAGAACTACGTAATATGCTAGACCAATTGTCTGCCGAGACAGGTAAAACTTATGAGCTAACATCAGCTATTGGCGCTGGTTGGGACAAGATTGAAGATGTAGATTACTCTGATGCACAACAATATATGGACTACATATTTGTTATGTCATATGACTTTTATGGTGCATGGGACAATAACATAGGCCATCAAGCCGCTCTTGATTGTGGTTCTCATATTTCACAAGGGCAATGTGATGGTACAGAAGTCTCAGCAGAAGGCCCAGAATACACAACCCACAACGCGGCGGATCTATTACTTAAGCAAGGAGTTTCACCAAACAAACTTGTTTTAGGCGCTGCCATGTACGGACGCGGCTGGAAAGGAGTGACTCGTCAAAGTATGACTGACCCATCAAATCCAATGACAGGCATTGGTAATGGGGCTATAAACGGTAGCTGGGAAGCTGGCGTCATTGATTATAAAAACATCATTTCTGATTATTTAGGCCAACCTAGTGTTGAATCTTTTTATGACCTACAAGCACAAGCACCTTATTTATATAAAGAATCAACTGGCGAAGTCATTAGCTATGACAATGCAAAATCAGTAGAAGCTAAGGCAGTCTATGCTCGTTCAAATGGATTTGCTGGATTGTTTTCATGGGAAATTGATGGTGATAATGGTGATATTCTGAACGCCATGCAAAATGGACTCCTAAATGGTGGAGAAGGCGTAAATAATCCACCTGTAGCCGATGCAGGAGACGACATACTTGTAACAACACCAGGTTTAGTTACCTTAGATGGCTCAAAATCACACGACAACGAGGGTGATATTTCGTACAGATGGGAGCAGATCTCTGGACCAAACGTTTCTATCAACAATGCTAATAGTGCTTTGGCAACAGTGGCGATAGAAGATGATGGCTCCACTCAGGTATACAGTTTCAAATTAACGGTTACTGACCAAGATGATGCATCTGCCTACGATACCGCTACTGTAACTGCTAAGTTTGGTTCTGTACCGGAAAATAGACCACCTGAAGCTATCATCATTGGCCCATCAGAAGCTGCAGCTGGTGAACAAGTAACACTAGATGCCTCTGGTAGTTCAGATCCTGATGGTGATAGTTTAACTTATACTTGGTCGTCTTCTGATGTCGATCTGGCTATAAGTGGGAGTTCAGTACACTTTATTGCACCAGAATTTTCTCAAGATACCAATATGACTGTATCTGTAATGGTTTCAGACGGTTCAGCAACGGATAAAGACAGCTTTACTTTATTAGTGAAAGCCAAAGAAGATGGCGGTAACCCTGGAGAATACCCTCAGTATGTGGAAGGTACTCCATATCAAGCAGGTGACCGCGTAACTAACTCTGGTGGTATTTATGAGTGTAAACCTCATCCATACACAGGTTGGTGTGCTGGTGCTGCATGGGCTTATGGACCAGGAACTGGTACCTACTGGGACCAAGCTTGGACTAAGATTTAATCCATTTTACGAATAAATAGACCCCGCTTAGCGGGGTCTATTCAAACATAACTTTCTATATTTAAAGGTAAACGGCTAAGTTCTATACAAAACCTTTACTACATGCCATCCAAATTTAGTCTTTACCAAATGAGGTTTGAGGGTCTCCCCCTCAAAGCACACTTTATCGAATTGCGGAACCATCTGACCTTTGCGGAATTCACCTAAGTCTCCCCCCTTTTTACCGGAGGGACAGGTAGAATGTTTTTTTGCTAAAGTCTGGAATTTAGCTCCCTTCTTAAGCTGTTTTATTATATCTTCAGCTTGTTCTTTATGCTTTACCAAAATATGTAAAGCTGCGGCGGTATTGGCCATATGCTGCTCTCGCTAAATTAGCGGTACGGATAGATGCATATTGTAGCGAAATAGAGTGAAAACACCACCGCAACAGGTTAAACTTTAACCAAAAAAGAGATTTATCACCTAAATAAGTAATGTAATTTTTGATAAGTCATGTAAATGCGTTAACATCACAATGGGAAGAATATACAACGGGAGTATTTCGGAAAATGGTAAAAACAATCAGTAAAGCAAACCAATCACAAGGAATGTTGATGTTTACCCTTACCCATAGTCAGCAATTGTTCGCTATTGGAACGCTAAAAGTCCGAGAAATTGTACCGTACCAACCTACTACTCAAATTCCTTATTCTCATCATCACGTCATAGGTGCAGTAACAATAAGAAATAAGACCATTCCAGTCATCAACATGCCGGCTGCAATTGGTTTAAGATCTATTCAACCAGAAGAATATACTTCATGCTATTTAATTGTTACCGACTGCCTGAGAACCGTAGTAGCGTTTATGGTCCGCTCTATTGAAAAGATCATTGAGTGTGACTGGAAATCAATAGAAAGTTCTCCTAAAGCCACTGGTAAGAATGTATTTGTTACTGGTATCACTCGATTCGAAGAGCACATTGTCCAAATGTTAGACGTTGAGCTGCTTTTATCAAAAATCTACCCACAGTACGAATCGAATACCATCCCTATGCTAACCGACATAGAAAGAGAAAAACTAAAAGCTCTACGAATTCTGTTGGTTGATGACTCTTCAATTGCCAGAAAACAACTCGCAGATGCATTAGACAGTATTAATATAGGATATCAAATCCGTAATAATGGCGTTGAAGCTATAACACTAATGCGAGAAGAATCTGAACGAGGCCAAGCAATCCAGCTATTGGTGAGCGATATTGAAATGCCTGGTTTAGACGGCTATGAACTCGCTTTTGAGATACAAAATGACCATAACTTGAATAATGCCTACACAATCCTGCACACTTCACTTTCAAGTGAAATCTGTGTCGATAGAGCCCATCAAGTAGGAGCACATGAAGCACTAGAAAAATTTAATGCTGGAGATTTAATCAAAGCGATGCTTCGTGGAGCGGAACAGCTAGAAAACAGCGATACAGTCAAAAAACTCGAGTTACAGGTATGATAAATCAATTAAACTATTTTATAACTTATTAATATCAAAGAAAAGTTCATTTTTTATACTTATTAACCTAAGCAGCTCATGCTCAGATCCGCTAATCTTAATCTATTGGATAGTTAACACAGAATTTTAATCAAAAGATGCTTGATGACGATTTCAAAAAATCGACTGCTAACTTAAAAAAAGCTGTCCCACTTATGATGCAAAACCATGTTGCTGCAACACCAGCAAATTACGCATTGTGGTATACATATGTAGACAATGCCATTCCAGAAATGAATCAAGAGCTGGAAGCCATCATCGACAATTACGGCTTGTGTCCACCAGCAGCGAGTAAACAACTCTATGATAGCTACGTTGCAAGTCGTTCAGAAACAGATATGAAGGAGTTAAAAGCCAATGTTGAAGTGTTGGTTAATCAAGTGGCCTCGTCGATGACAGATACTCTTTCTGGAACATCTCATTTCTCCCAAGTTATAGATAAAGGCTTTGAAAATCTTGAGAAATTTGAAGACAAAGCAATATCAATCGATGATGTAACTAAAATAATCCGTCAGTTAATTTCTGAATCTAAACAGATAAGAAACTCAACAAGCTTTTTAAATAACCAGCTCGAAACAGCCGCAAGTGAGATTCAACAACTAAAGAACCAGCTGGCCGAAGTTCAGCAAGATGCTTTATTCGACGGACTTACTAACCTTTATAATCGAAGGTCATTTGACAACGATATCAATGCATTGTGTCAGTCAGAGCAAGTAATGTGTCTTATTTTGGCAGACATAGACCACTTCAAAAGCTTAAATGATAATTACGGACATCTATTCGGTGACGCCGTTCTAAAAGGCATCGCGAAGCGTTTTCAGATTGGCAGTAGAGACGGTATTCATGCTTACAGGTATGGCGGAGAGGAATTTGCATTAATAGTTCCCAATAAACAACTCAGAATAGCTCGCCAATTCGCAGATAGTTTGCGCCGATCCATAGAAAAACTCTCTGTCAAAGACCGACGTTCAGGCGAATCAGTCGGCAGTATAACAGCCTCGTTTGGTGTAGCAGAGATGCAACCCGGAGAAGCGCCAGAATCACTCATTGAAAGGGTCGACAAACTCCTCTATGAGGCCAAACAACTTGGACGTAATCGCGTTATGCCCATCTAAACAATCACTTCCCTTTTAACCAATAATTGCAGATTAATAATGTTCACCTACCAGTAATATACACATCACACATATGAGTATTTGCTCATAATTTTCATAGCACTAATAAAACACTAGGGGTAATGTGTAATAAATCTCCTCATTAAAGTGAGTTGTTGTGAATTTTTTTAGCCAGACTTTTCATAGTATCAAAGCAAGTAATCCAATACATCCTTCTTCATCCTCAGCCCTCAAAGTAGGTAATCTTGAACTGGCCAAAAGCATCATCAAAATCAAACAAGATTTCGATAGTGGTCGACTGACACAACTCACCTGTCGAAAAGAGATTTTATCTCATTCAAATGGTAAAAATTATAAAAAAATTAGACTTATAGAAAACTCCATTGTGGAAATAAATGAAAAAATCCACATTAGAAATAAACGTCTGACTAAAATTAATCAAATACAGAATCCAATATCCCCAGAATGTAATGCCGACTTCCACCAGCCAATTGATATACCTAAAGAACAGGCTGCCGTTAGATTGGAAAAACTGATGCTCAATACTAAAACTAACAAACTGGGAGAGTATATTGGACGTATCATGGCGCATGCAGTATTAGACAGTATTAATAATGGCAATTTAAATATAACCGGAATTGAAAACAAAACCATACAGCCTTTTGCTAATCGATTAATTTTAGGAGAAATAAGTGAAAGTAATACAGGTAAAGACGATTTTTATCACTCCTTGACAAGAGAGAAGCGTTTTGTTTATCGGAAAATATACCACAAAGTGAAAGAAATCATTTCTCAAGAACCTAAAACTGATAAGCCAATTAAGAGTAGATTTTTAAAACCCACTCTTCATAAAGCAGCTGCAGGCGTTAAATATTCGATACTGGATCAACCAGAAGTAAGGAATACCTATCTAAAGAACAGGATTGGCTCGTTAATAAATAAGAAAGCTGATTTGTTTGTAGAAAAGGCAAGTGCTCATATAAACAGTGATAATAGTAATTCAAGTAGACAACAACTTGGCTATTCTTCCGCTGCAGGTTTTATTTCAGTACTGAGAGAACGAGCTCCTGGAGTGTCATTGCGCTTAAATTTGATCAATAATGGTTTTGATACTCTCGATGCTTTAGGCACAGCATATAATAATCTTACAGCACCAAAATTGAGCAATGCATTCACAAGTTACTTTGGGCAAACTGAGATAGCTGACATAACCACATCTATCTATAATGCTGCAGGTGAGGAATCACTCAACATGCTTATAGCCATATTTAACAAGTATTGGCTTGATGAGTATTAAAAACACGACTTAACCATCACCCGTTATAGAATCAATAAGCTCTTGTAATACTTTATCTGCTCTATCATTTTCAATTTGGCATGTCCCTGCAGCTTTATGACCACCGCCTCCATACTTCAACATTAGCTCACCTACATTTGTCTTTGAACTTCTATCAAAGATAGACTTTCCGGTTGCAAAAACCGTATTTTGCTTCTGAAAACCCCACAGTTTGTGTATGGAAATATTGCATTGAGGATATAGAGCGTAAATCATAAAACGATTCCCCGCATAAATTGTTTCTTCTCCTGTGAGATCCAATACAACCAAATTGTTATGTACAGTCGAACAACGTTGTATTTGTTGCTTGAATAAGTTTTCATGCTCTTTATAAAGCTCTATCCGTTCAGCGACATCAGGATGTTCTAAGATTTCATCGATAGTATGTGTAGTACAATAGTCTATTAGGTCCATCATCAAATTATAATTGGAAATTCTAAAGTCCCTAAACCGTCCAAGTCCCGTTCTAGCATCCATCAAAAAATTAAGCAGATTCCACCCTGTCGAGTCTAAAACTTCATCACGATTAAACTGTGCTGAATCACCTTTATCAACAGCTTCCATCATACCTAGCCAAGCTTTAGGAAACACTTTGTTGCCACCATAGTGTTCCCATACGACTCTAGCCGCTGAAGGTGCATCAGGATCTATAATATGGTTAGGTCGCTCTCCGGGATTTCGGATCGTCTCTGATAAATGATGGTCGAAGATAAGATGTGCTTGCTTAACGTATGGCAAATTAGTCACTATATCTAGAGAGGTAATTTCTACTAAACCATCTTGCATATCTTTAGGGTGGACAAACTTTATATCATCGATGAGAGCAAGCTGTTTGAACAAAACCGCACATACTAAACCATCAAAGTCGCTACGTGTGACTAAACGATGTTTCTTTTTCGACATCTGTATATCCTTATCTCTACACTTTTTAGTCTGACTAACAAAGCTTCATCACATTTACTGTCTGACCAATAGATAGGTATTTTAACCCTACTGTTAGTTTAGACTCCTTCGATCGTTTAACAAACTTACGCGCCGCTTTTTCCACGCTCTTCATTCCCAAAATAAAGGCTACAGGTAAATAACATTACAATCGAACGCTGTTTTATTTATGACAATCTCATGACAATTGATAAAAAACTCACAATAAAATGCCATGGAAATCACAATTTAATCATAAAAACGGGTTGTCTTTATGAAACATGAACACTCTACTGATCACCAACCGCACCTAGGCGCAAAAGCTATTATTTAAGATAAATCAAAGAGTATTCTGTATAAATCTTCTCTAAATGCGTTAGTTATATTGGCGATAGCTATCTTAGTTAACTTAGCAATTCGCATTGATTTTTCAATACTCAAACATGGCTTAGGTGAGACATCTATCACTGAGTCACTTCAATTTCTGATGCTAATGGTATCAACGAGTACTTTTTATCTTCTGATCAGAGAGCGTGAAGATCTTAGCCATGCTGCTACCTTGATTTTTGGATTCTTGGCAGTATTAACGATTCGTGAAACGGACGCTTGGTTTGACTTACTCTTTCACGGCGCGTGGGTTTTACCTGCAATGGTTGTCACAGTAGCAACCTGCACGTATGCATTTCGTGGTGGCAAACGTTCCATCAATGAGATAGCAACAATTCTAGACGTTCGGCATATGAACACCCTCATCGGCGGAGTCGTCTTGCTCATTGTATTTTCACGCTTGTATGGTATGGGTAGCTTTTGGCATACCGTAATGCAGGAATACTATGTTCGCGAAGTCAAGAACGTTTCTGAAGAATCAATGGAGCTATTGTGCTACTGCCTAATTGCTTTGGGCGCAGTAAAAACACGCCTAGCGTTAAAGCATAATTAAGTTTAAAACGGGGGTACTTAAGGTACCCTTGCCTTTTTCGCTTCTCAAATATTGCCTACTCTTTTCATAATTTCTGTACAAACACCCTGTTTATCGATAGTGTCGTCTAGGTTATCAAATTGTTAACTATATTTAATGAGAGTCTGGATAGCAGACCATTCAAACAGGAAGTAAATTTATGCTGTCGATTTTTGATATTTTTAAAATCGGTGTTGGGCCATCAAGCTCGCATACCAACGGGCCGATGATAGCGGGCTATCACTTTACTCGTCTTCTTAGTGACTCAATTTCGAAAGTGCAAAGAGTTCAAATAGATCTATACGGATCATTATCGTTAACAGGTAAAGGCCACCACACTGATCGTGCGATAATACTTGGTTTAATGGGCAACAAACCAGACACAATAAAAATGAAGAGTGCGAAGCATGCACTGCAACAAACATTTGATCAAGGACAGTTATTTTTAGCAAACAAACATGACATTAGCTTCGACTACCAAAAAGATCTAATTTTTCATACTACCAACCTTCCATTGCATGAAAACGGTATGACTGTAACCGCCTACGACTCTTCAGACACTCAACTAAAAATGGAGACTTATTATTCCATTGGTGGTGGATTTGTTGTCACTGCAGATGAACTCGAAAATGGCAGCGCTGATAGCCATGTAGACGTACCCTTCCCTTTCACTTCCGCTGAGCAAATGCTTGAGATGGCAGAGAAAAAAGGCCTTAGTTTGGGTGGCATGATACTCCAAAACGAAGTCTGCTTTTTTGACACAAAAGAGATTGATCAGAAAGCAGATCAAATCTGGAAGGTAATGTCTTTATGTATGGAAAGAGGGTTCGAAACCGAGGGAATACTTGAGGGCGGCCTAGAGGTTACCCGGAGAGCGCCAAACTTACTCAAGAAGCTTGAGGCCAACCAAGCCGTTGAAAATGATCCCATGGAAGTGATGGACTGGATAAATCTTTTCGCTTTTGCAGTCAGTGAAGAAAATGCTGCTGGAGGGCAAGTCGTAACCTCCCCCACCAATGGAGCTGCGGGTGTCATCCCCGCTGTACTGATGTATTACCATCGTTTTGTTAAAGCTCTCGACACCAAGCAAATCAAAGACTTTCTAGCTGTTGCTGGCGCCATTGGTATTTTATATAAAACTAATGCATCAATTTCAGGAGCTGAAGTCGGTTGCCAAGGTGAAATCGGTGTCTCTTCTTCAATGGCGGCGGCTGGACTTACCGCCTTGCGGGGCGGAAGCAACGAACAAATCTGTATTGCAGCCGAGATAGCCATGGAGCATTCATTAGGCATGACCTGTGACCCAATTGGCGGCCTGGTTCAAGTCCCTTGCATAGAGCGTAATGCAATGGGCGCCATGAAGGCCATTAATGCATCAAGAATGGCATTAAAGAGAACAAGTAAATGCCTAATATCATTAGACAAAGTCATTGCCACCATGTACCAAACGGGTAAAGATATGAATAAAAAGTATCGTGAAACATCCCTTGGGGGGTTGGCTGTGATTCATATGGCACCGCCATGTGAATAAAGTATCAAAAAAAAGTAGCAGCATATATCATTGCAATAAAGAAAGACCTTGCTGAGTTAGCAAGGTCTTTTATTTTCTATGACTCATATATCATCAAAATAACCAACGGAGTTTAAAGCACATTGTTACTCTCCATATACTTGGCCGAATCGGTAATAGAGCTTGGTATCAGTCGCTTTGGACATTATGGTCAATATACGATCTCTAACTTGGGTAGCTTCGGCAGCCCAATATACATTTTCGGGGCCGAAACAAGCTTCGTATTGAAAGATAGTAGCTGGTGAAACGGTTGGAATTCCTATATAAGCCATCTGAAAGTCCCTTGGGTCATCGTCTGGTCCCAACATCATAGTTTTTAGCATCTGACAAAACCCTGAGCCAACCAAACGCGTAAAGGCCTCAAAACCATAGTTCTCGTTACCATCAGACATTACAATCATAACGTACTTCTGACGCTTGCCCAGAATTAAGTCCTTTCTCTTTGTCGCTACTAACCCCTTAGCTGCCGGTATCATTCCTTGAGAAACTGAGGTGAATCCACCCGCAGTCATTAGTGCAAACGGAGCAGAAAACATAGGGAAGTTATCAACCAAAGGGATAAAGAAAAAGTTCGCAAATATTGGCCATCCCGGATCAACAAGCCATAATGGGTTAACAGCCAGAGGCCCTATAGGTAAACGAGATTGAACTAAGCTTGGTGAGCCTAATGGATTTGGAACAGGCAAACCATCCACTATTGTTGGAAGTTCTACCGCTAGGAGACCAGTGGCCAACTCCGGAATCTGAGCTTGGATCGGAAATCTGTATTGCATAACGTCAAATGGCGTTACCGCATATCTTGCAAAAACAGGTGCAACTTTTTTCGCAATTACCGAAAGAGGTTCAGGACAAGGGAGTTGACCTGCTGGAATTCCCATCCCAGGCGGCTGAGCGAGGCACCCTTCAAAAAACAAAGGTGGAGTCATACCAAAAGTGGTAATGAAAGTTTGCGCAGCCAATTGTATGTCTGTAACGAGTGGAATCATAAATTCACGCGAAATCGGAGTAGTGTGAAATGCTGTATTAAAGGGATAAAGACCTATTTTAGAGCCCTTATTCGTCGCTTCAAGATATGCTATTAACTCTGCAGTGACCGCTTTTAGAGTTAGCAAAGGATACCCTCTCATTGAAGCCGAGAAATCGGTAACAAAGGCAACATTAATTGGCCCTTGAAAACCTTTTGCCGCTTTCCCTTGGTTTGAGATCTCTTGGCTATCATTTTGTATCGACCACATATCAGGAAAAATTTCAGTATCCGTAACCGTTGGCGTTACTGTATAAGAAATATGTTTTCTGTTAGGCAGTGATCTGACAACATTGATGTTGCTAACTGTAGTAGCAGTGCCAGTGGTCCCCATATACTCTCGTACATAGGCTGCAGCATAGGTTTCAGCTTGTCCCTGATCAGGGTATGGTATATCCACAACGCCAACAACTTGAGCAAGTTGGAAATCAGAGATTTCTGTCAGGGCTAAAGCAGCCGCTTCTGATGCATCTCCAAGTCGTACTTGTTTATTGATCCTAACTAAACTTTGAAAAGCGAAAAAATTAACAGCAAGAATAGCACTGAGTGAAAGAACAAAAAATATGCTGGCCACGCCTTGCTGTTTAACTACACTATGTTTCATGACATCAATACCTATAACTACTGAGGATCAATATTACGTCCAATCATTACCGATGAAGACTGCTGAGCGAACTGGTCACTGACTCCACTCATAAACTGACTAAATGCTGATGGAGTAGCGTTACATACTGTGACTTTGTAAGTATCTGTTTTCCTGGGAATTGATGCATAGGCATCCTTTTTCAACAAAATAACTTCATCGTTGATAGGTTCCGCTTGGCAAGCTGGTCCTACAGCACAGCTACTTGGTACAACTGGTGCCCTTATTCCCGCAACGGTTACTGGAGAGGCAGCAGCATGAACTGCCACTCCCACATCTTGTCCCATCAAACGATCCGCAATTTCTTTGACAGCTTGACAGTCTTGATTAGTCACCCAAGGTTGAAAACCAATTTTCTTTCGATCTTTTATCACAGTAACCAGTGAATAACTCACTCTATCTAACTGGGCTTTATTGACAATTTGCATGCCTATATCGGTGAAGAAAAACATCAATCCGCACATAGCAAAAAGAATAATGGCGAACTCAATCGAGAATACACCTCGGCATTTACTTAACCTATTTGGTGGTGCTTTTTTCATGGTCTATTCCCCACTTTCTCTCCATACAACCACTCCCTCTCCACGACTATCCGTGAACTGATACGACGGTCAGGCACAAACCAAACCAAAGGAAACATAGGCGCGTAGTCATAAGTAGTAACGAATTCCATATATCGACAATGCTGCTCCTTGCAACCGCCTGTTGAATCGGCACGCAGCGCAGCAAAATTTGCAAAATAGTTAATATTGACATTGATATCAGCATTGAGCAGAACTGGCTGCCATAACTCCATTTGTCTTGCCAGCATGGCGTCCTTTCGACTGCTGTCAGACTCATTTTGGTCCCATATTCGAGTATCTCTTGCAACCTCATAGTTCCAAACCGAAACCATATTAGTTACAAATATATATCTGGCCATCTCGAAGTAAGTTAGAATGATGGATATAAAAATTAAAAACCCAATGGCAACTTCAATCGACAAAACGCCTCGCTGATTTTTTCGACTTTTTCTCAATGTACTATCCCCTTATCTTACAAAGCTGACGATCAGTGGCACATACCCACTATTATGGACACTAAAAATCAATCCCGAAAAATCCGGCTTTCTCTTTAACCGAAGAACGAGTTGGGATCGGCTGCGTAATGTAGGATGTTTGCGGATCGATTTGGGATAAATCCTTGGTCAGATCAAGCGCAAAATATTCTTCCATTACCACAACGTCACCTTCAAGACCCACTACCTCAGAGATACTAGTTACTCTTCGAGAGCCGTCGCTTAAGCGTTTAACCTGCACAATGATGTCAACGGCATCGACAATGTTTCGTTTAATAGCAAGATGAGGAAGGCTAGCTTGGCCCATCATGACCATATTCTCTATACGGGAAATGGCATCTCTAGGAGAATTTGCGTGCAAAGTTGTCATTGAACCATCGTGACCTGTATTCATCGCTTGGAGCATTTCAAATGCCTCTGGGCCACGGCACTCCCCAATAATGATACGGTCTGGGCGCATACGTAACGCATTAATAACCAGCTTATTCTGGCTAATCTCACCTGTACCTTCAGCACTCGCTTTTCGTGTTTCCATACGCAGTGTGTGAACTTTACTGAGCTTAAGTTCAGCGGCATCCTCAATAGTGATAATCCGTTCATCATCAGCAATGTAATCTGAGAGAGCATTAAGGAAGGTGGTTTTACCAGCACCAGTACCTCCGGAAATAACAATATTAAGACGACAGTGCGCCGCAACAATAAGAAATTTAGCCATCTCTTCATTAAGAGCACCAAACTTCATAAGGTCAGTTAAGTTTAATTTATCTTCCTTGAACTTACGGATTGAAATACTAGTTCCATCAAGTGTCAAAGGAGACAGAACCATATTCACACGGCTTCCATCAGATAGACGGGCATCACAAATAGGTGACGAGTCATCCAACCTTCTCCCGGCCATACTGGCAATACGCTTAGCGATAGTTTGTAACTGAATTTCATCTATAAAGCGGACATCGGTTAATTCAAGCTTTCCATTCCTTTCAATAAATACCTTCTCTGGCCCATTAACCATAATATCGGAGATGTTCTTGTCATCGACGAGCTCTTGTAATGGCCCCAAACCAACAAGTTCATTCACTAATTCTGTGACATAGCGCTGCTTTTCAGAACTGGTGGTTGGTAGTGAATGATCCCTTGCGACTTGCTCAACCTGCTTTAAAAGTTGTTCAGCTAATTCTTGATGAGTTAAACTTTCAATTACATCAGCTTCGATTAATTTGTATAATTCGAGACGAATCTTAATAAAGTTTTCTTTATTGAAGTTCATAATATTTCCTCAGAATCTTTCACTATATAAAATTAGGATTGCTTAAACTGTCGTAAATAAATACAGCTTCACTATTATCCATGTCATACTTATTTCTGAGTAAGTTGTATACAAAATCCCTATCATGAAGCTTGGCCATAATAACTATCATATTAGCTACTGTTTTTTTATCATTGGAGTCCATTAGATAAACGGGCATTAATATTGAAAGTGCTCTTGTATAATCCCCTTTTTTCAAATGCACTAAAGCTAAATTATTTTTTATTTTCTTATTATCATAAAGCAACTCTCTAGATTTGTTAAAAGCCTCAATGGATTGATCATATTTTACCATTCTAGAAAGAATTATACCTTTATGATTATAGTACTTAGCATTATCTTCTTTCAGTGATATAGAAGAGTCAATTAATTTTAATGCGGTAACATTTTCTCCAAGCATATAATAATTGATTGATTGATTATAATAAGTATCTGGATTTACATTATCTCTTTCAATTACATTTTCTAGATGAAAAACTGAGGACTCATAATCTTCGAGTAAAAAGAAATATTTGGCTAGTATTTCCCTATTTTCAATCGTATCCTCATTTTTAAGGATATCTGTATATATATCGACTAGACCAGCATAGTTTTCTGCTGTTATCATCAACTCTTCTTTAGCTCTCAGTTCACTTAGCGAACTACTAGAGCTACATCCGACTAAAAAAAGAGTTGCTGTTATAAAAATTAGCTTTAGCATAATATTTCCTGTCAATAATATTCATTATAATATTAAAGCTCATCAACAATGACTATTATTCACTGTTTTGAGGGTAGTTATTATTGTTACCATCTACTTAATAAAAATCATATAAATATGTTAAAGATGGCTCATTCAACAATCGATGAAACTTACAGCAAACCGACATTTTACTCTACTTAAATATCCTTACTTTGCTTTAAAATAAAAAAACAAAAATGAATATACATAACAGTATCTTAAGTAACACTATTGTACTTTGTTTATTATTATTTGTAATGCCAGTAAGATAGAGTAAGCACATTTGTAACCGCACGCATACCTTTTTTAGTATGTGATACTCTTTCTTTGTTAACGACTTAGTCTGTTATATACATATACAGCTTCACTATTATCCATATCATACTTATCTCTCAATAAGTTTAGGACATAATTTCTATCATTCATTTTCGCCATAATTACAATTAAATTAGCAACAATTTTCTTATTGTTATTATTTCTTAAATACAGAGGCATAAGCGTTGTGATTGCTTTCGTATACTCTCCTTTTTTATAGTAAATTAGAGCAAGGTTATTCTTAATTTTAACATCAGGAAATATGAGTGATCGCGCTTTTTCAAATTCTCTTATTGCTGATTCAAATTCTGATTTCTGAGCTAAAACTATACCTTTTTGATTTCTAAATTTTGCATTATTTGGCTTCATTTCAATTGCGCGGTTGATCATCGTTTCTGCAATAATAAGCTTATCTAGCATATAATAGTTTATTGACTGATTATAAAATGTCTCTGCTTGAGCACTTTTTCTTTTAATGACATTTTCTAACTGGTAAGCCGATGCTTCATAATCATCAAGAAGAAAATAGTAATGGGCCAGTTTCTCTCTATTTTCTGCAGAATCATTCTTTTTCACTGATTCGGTATAAAGATCAACTAAACCCTGATAGTTTTGAGCACTAATCATTATAGACTCTCTATTTTTCAGGTCTGTATCAGATCCTTGGGTCGCACATCCACTAAAAAATATAATAATAAAAACTGCATATAATTTTAACATCTAACTTGCTCCCATAAGCCTAAATATACCAGGTGCAGTAATAAGAATTACTATCGGCATTAAAATAAACAATATTAAAGGTACCGACATTTTGGCTGATAAAGCACCTACTTTTTCTTCAATAGTCAGTAATTTTAGCTCACGTATATCTGATGAGAGCGTCATAAGTACATCGTAAATGGATGTACCGAATTTAATACTTTGATTCAGTGAATAGGCCAAAGACCTCACTTCTGGAATATCGATATTATTGGAAAGTTCTTCCAACGCAGCACGTGTACCTATCACATTAGATCTATCATACGTTTTAAGCAAAATCAGTGATAACAATGGATATTGAAGCTTAATATCTTTAGCGACGTACACGAGCATTGCTTCGACACTTGTACCTGTTTGGACGCATATTGCCATCAAATCTACTGCATAAGGCACACCTTCAGAGACATTTTTAATCTCATCAGCTTTTCTCATCCTCACCCAAGCTGACAAAATAATCATTCCAACAACATAAAATCCACCCATAAGTGCAAACTTCAAGATCCAGTCAGACACTCCAAGCTCATCAGAAAATAATTGGACTAATAATACGCCGGCAAGACCGATTATCATCTTAGCAACTTTTTCTTTTTTATAGACCCCATCTGAAAAATACCGCTCAATATATGTACTATCTGTTCCATCGGAAAACAAGCTTGTCCTTTCTGTGGAGAAAAAACTCAACATGAGTTTGTCAAATCTAGATAAGTTATCTGAGTCAGTAAACCTTCTCATTGCTAACTTTCTATTATAAGAAATAATAAACTTTCTCATAATATAGGTGACCACAATTGCTATAGCTATGGGGATCACTATGTCGAGAGAAATATTCATTACTTAACACTCCTCATTAACATATGTATAATTCCCATACCAATTACTTCACTGATGACGACGTACCACAAAATTATGTTCCCAGTTTCTGTCTCAAAAACATACTCAAAGTTTTCTGGGCTCAAATAACGCATAATAATTAAAAATATAAATGGAAGAGCACCTACAATTTTTGCCGAGTATCTAGCTTCCGATGTCATTGCAAATTTCTTTTTTTCCATTGCATAACTATTAAATATTATTCTATCAATTCTTTTGATAATATCGGAGAGTTGCCCTCCTCTTTCTACATTTATTTTTAAAGCTGAAAGAAAGAACACGTACTCTCTAAAAGAAGCATTTCTATTTTTCGCCGTTTCAAAAACATGAGAAGGAGTCTCACCAATAACTAATCTATCTGCTACCCATTTTAGCTCTTTGCCAACTACACTATTTGTTGTTTGCGCCACATAGTTTAGTGCACCCACTAAACTTTCTCCTGCCTTAATAGCACTTGATAACATGTTAATAGCATCCGGGAAATTAGACTTAAAATCCTTCTGATACTTATTATTCACATATATATAGGCAAATATTGCTAGTACTAAACAAGTAAGTGGGACACCTTCTATAGCATTTATGACTAGAAAATCAGAAATCCAAAATCCTAGTGCTAGTGACGCTAGGAAAAAAATAAAAAGTTTTCCTTTTGAATTTTCACCCAATCTATACTTAAAAGCATCAACTTCATGTATTATTCTAGCATATATACCATCAATCCTACCTGAACCAAATAGATTGGCCTCTTGGTTATCATTTAAGTCGGCCGATCCTTTTGAATCCAAGAAATCTCTTTTCTTTCTATTAGTATGATATCGATAGAAAATATAAAAGATAACATATATAAGTACACAGATTATGACTGAAATTAACTTCATAAACGCACCCTACACGAATTAGCAAAGTTAACTTTGCTAAGTAATTTTTTCTGCTATTAAAGAGATAATACTTTTTTTAATATTAATATCTTCGCCAAAAATAATGTTGCTGATATTTGAAATAGATTCGCCTACTTTGTTTGAACCATAGAAAACATCCAACTTATCAACTAAATTGTCATCTAAGTTCTTATCAAAAGGCACAACGATGTCGACTTTGGAATCTATAAGCTTCTCAATCTCATTTTTTTGGTAAGCTATGTTAGCCTTAAACTTTTGAACAATTACTGTAATAATTCTTACGTTTTTATCACTACCTTTAATATCGACTAATGTTCGAGCCAGGTTACGCTGAGATAAAAAACTCGAATCTGCAACGATAATTAACACGTCTGAATCTTTCACTAATAGATCTGGAGTTACTACAAAGCTAGCAGAAGAAAAATCTCTTACAATAAAGTTGCAATGCTCAGATGTACTCGAGACAACTCTATCATTGATTCTCAGTACCTCTCTTCCCTCGTTACCCTCGATCGCTAAGTTGAACACCTTAAGACTATCATTGATCTTGTTGGCCAGAGAATCATAAAAACTGTAATCTACATCTATGCTACAAGCTTCCGCACTAATTTGACTAGGTTGAAAGGCTTTATCACCAAAGAATATATCGTAGCAGCCTTTACCATTGCCATAATTTACAAGAGCCGTGTCCTTTTTTCTTTGCTTTGAAAGCGATACCGAAAGCTTGGTCGCAATAAAAGAACAACCAACGCCACCCTTCACACCGAATACAGTAATATTTTTTGATTTTCTAGTGATCTTCCGCTCTGTTGTCGTTCCTTTAAAAGAGTCAACCAACTTACTATTATCTCCTGGATACAGGACATAATTCATGCCTAGCTCTTCTACTCTGATATTAAAAGATATCTTATCGACTTTTGATACTACGGTAATATTTGTAGATACCTCAGTTTTATCTTTGATAGGCTGTGATATTGTCTTAATATCATCGCCTTCGTCGACTTCAACAAAGACTTTCGTAATCCCTTCAGGAATATTTAAAGCACTTGAATCTCCATTTTTCATTTCCATAGATTGAGGCAATTCTATGCCTTCCGCTCGAAGAAATGAAAATATATCATCAAGTGTGGATTTATTTTGATATATAAACAGCGAAGATGATGTCTTTTTCTTAGGTATAACTCTCGATCTAGCCTCACTTTGAGAACTAAAACTGGTATTAATTAACTTAGAAATATCCATTACTCCCTACCTCCTTCTAGATTCAGCTTTTTATCTAAATTCTTAGAAGAGAGCGTATCAAGATATAATGAACTACAATATCGGTCATATTCGTTATTAGTTACATCCGTTTTATACCAATCATTATCAAAGTCCATTACGGATAACTTGCCACAGTTAGGTTTCATGACTTTATATTGAACTAACTTAAAGACCATATCATACTTAGACCCCAATTTTGAAGACATACTATTAGTTCTAATATAGTTATCACTTTTGCCTTTATTCAAAAGGTTTACTGTTATTTCTTTCGCAAATCTTTCACAGCGAGAACTGTAGCATTCGATGATAAACATATTTTCATCGATATATTTCTGGTTTTTTCCAACAAAATTTTCGACTTTATCTAATACATTCTCTAGGCTGTTGACATCAGTTCTTATATTCAGTTTATTTATATCTTCTCTTACGAAGAACTCACTTTCGGATGCATTAACTTGAACAGTTAAACCCAATAGCAGTGTAACCAAGGTAAACTTTCTAATCATCGCTCAAATCCTCCGTCAGAAAGCACTTTTTGCAACTGTTGTGATTCATTATTTTTCTGATCAAAATTAATTCCTAGCCAGCGAGAAAAATCTGATGTTCTCTGCATAGTTGGAAGTGTTATATTGCTTTGATCCACTTCCTTGACCAAGTTTACTGTCGCTATAACAACTAACTCTGTTTTGACACGCTCGGTAGAAGTATGTCTAAATAAGGCACCCAAAATGGGAACATCACCAATAAATGGTATCTTCTCCAAATTTTCTCTATCTTCTGAACTAATTAACCCACCTAAGATAAAGCTGCCGCCATCCGAGACTTGTAATGTTGAACGAGCGGAACGCTTTTTAAAGCCAGGATAATTTCCAGACGCAATCGATTCATCAATACCAGTCACACCCGTTAGAATTGAAATAACAATTTTATCTTCACTTTTTACCGTCGCTGCCAAATCAAGTTTTACACCAAACTCTTTATAATCAACTACATAAGTTTCATCTGTCTGGTAAACCATAGGGATTTCACCACCGACCAAAATATCAGCCGTTTCACCTGACATAACGGATATGTTAGGTTCAGCAAGAACGCTACCAACATTATTTGTGTTGAGTGCATCAACTAATGCGCTAATGTCTTTGTAACTAAAACCATGATTAACTACGAATTGACCTGACTGACCTCTTCGTCCCGTACTGAGCAAGCTAGACCACTTGACACCCAATTCATTAGCAATTGATGACGACACTTCAGCAATACGTACCTTTACATTGACTTGCTGAGGAAACTCAACTTCAATTCGGTTTATAATGCCTTCATATACATTAGTATCTAGTATCTTTGTACTTGCCTTCCCATCAACCCCAACTTTTATAGTGATCGTGTTATCAGATTCACTTTTATATTTTACTTTACTCACTTTTTTATTGAGTAAAGTACCAACTAAGTCGTAGATGTCTTGCTTCTCTTCTTCACTGGAGACTGTACCGTATAGAATGACTTGATCTCCCCGGTTAAGAATTCTGATATCTGAGAATGGGAACCTTTGCTTAAGTGCTTCCTTTACGTCATACAGCTCTCTGTCGACAATAATTGTGCGTGAATATATAGTTTTATCATCTTTGTTATTCACCGCAATCTTAGTGCGACCAGATTTTTTCGCGCTTATAGCAATCTGTCTTTCATTAAGTACTTTGTAATCTGCTATTTCTGGATTAGAAATAAAAACAGTTTTTATATCCTCATTGAATCTGATAATTTTAGTTTCATCATCAGATATTTTCAGACTTGCTGAAGAAGCGTTGAAGCTGATGACGGATACTATTGCCAAAATCAAGTATATACTACGTATTTTTAAAATAGAGATATTCAAAACTTATCCTCTCATCTCAATTACAACACTCTCTTTCGGAGCAACATCAAATAAATCAAAGCTCTTATTTTTTTCATCATTACCTAGACTTTGGTAAATTAATATTTGACCGACATTCTTTCCTACTACAAGCCGACTCAATTGATCTTTTGTTACAGCGATCTCAACCCCTATAATAATATTGCTGTTTTCTTTGTCATAATCAATTGATAATATCTTTCTATTGCTCAATATCTGATTGACCTTGTTATCGACGCCTGAAGGAAGCATTACTTGCTTCTCACTTTTTACCGAAGGAATTATTTTAGACAGATCTTTAATAACAGTATAAACGTCAACATTATCGCCAGGTGAGATCATAGACGCCGTTAGTTTTTGCTCGCTAGTATCGACATAAAAAACGACTTCTCCGGGTTTAAGCAAGTATTTTGAGTACCCGGGCATACCAAAACTGATTAGGTCATACTGTTTAATGATTTCTCCAGAGCTTAAGTCACGATTAACTCTTGTTTGAGGTATAATCTGTATCGTCTGACCTGAACTTACACCTAGTATGCTTGCTTCTTCAGGAGACATGTGATCAAATTCTATATCACTAGGAGTAATGAGTTCCCCTTCACTGATATCACGTGCTATCTTCGTAACAACAATAGCCTCGTTATTATCTACTTTCTTTTCTACAGGTTTTTCATCTGAAAAAACATCAGTAAGAAATAAGATAACTCCAAGAGTTATCACAAAGAATATTAATGTTAATCTATCACGGTTCAAGTTATACCCCCAATTTTTGTACAATAAGAAAACTTGTAATAATGGCAAAACTAAGTGGAATACCTTTATTATTTGTAGTCATATTATTCCTATTCAAAACCCATTCAGTTAGTCTAATCATCGGATAGAGTGCGACTCCTAGCACAGGTACCATTAAGATAAAAAACATCATATAGTCAGGGTTAATTGTAAGAGAAAAGCAAGAGATAAGCTTAATATCACCACCTCCGACAAATCTTAAGGCTGAGGGTAAGGTTCCTATAAAAATTATTATAACAAAGTAATAGAAGCCCATTTCTCCCGCCCAGTTTCCACCTGCTAATAGTGACAGCAGCAATACAAGAACCTGATGGTTATATATCTTCCTATATCTAAGATCTGAAAGTAGTATTATAAATAAAAATAGATATTCCATAATATACTACCATCTAGTAAGCTATTTCTTAGACTTAGACCTAATCAAGATAAAAAGTAATATTTATTTTGATATAACGCTTATTATCACTTTCCTTTCTTCTGGTCGCTCTCGTTCATTATCTTCCACAATATTTTTGGATTCTCCGAACCCTCTTGTCATAATAAGACGTTTGTCGACACCCAAAGACTCCAAATACCCTGCAACTCGATTAGCTCGTCTAATACTTAACTGCATATTGTATATCGGTGTACCAACTGAATCTGCATAACCATCAACTACTACACGCTTAACTGCTTTTCCTGCTATTTTTTTCCTGTACGTTGTTCTAATCTTGGGCTTCTGACTATCTTTTAAATAAAATTGGTCAAAATCAAAGAGCACATCGCCGATATTGTATTTATTAGCCATCGGAATACAGGACTCTAGCTCACTTGTTTTAACTTCGTCGTTTTCTGTATCTAAGATTGACCCTTTCTGATTCGCAGACTGTATGCCATTCTCATCATAGTTAACAACATAGTATCTAACAGATTTGGTGATTGAGCTCGAGTCAACAGATTGCGTAATGCAATTTTTTTCATAATTCACAGTTTCTCTAGCACCAACAGAATTGGTATATACGATGCCCAATAACGCGCCTGTTAATAATATTTTTTTACTACTCGTCATTATATTTTTCCAAAAGCAAATTGATATTTTCATCACTAAAGCTAGAACCCTGTAAGAACGTTAAGTCAGTTCTAGTTATGCTCCCGTTTGCTTCCACTACTAATAGTGAAGGTATAGAGTTAGGCTTTAAGCTAGCGACAATATCACCATCCCGATCATTGAAATATGTCACTTCTCCGACAAACCACTGCGGCTCTGGTGATATATCGACAACAGTTACTACCGCAGTCAAATTACCGTTTCCTCTATAGAAGGTATTTATATTTTCAAGTAGCTCAGACTGCTTAGCCTGACTTGTATCTAAAACATAGAATACTTGTCCAGCCTGTGTATCAATAGCCAAACCACTTAATGATATAAAAAATGTTATGGCGATATAACTTAAACGCAAGTTCCTAACTCCATCCAATCTAGAGAAATAATCTAGTAAAACTAGGTACACTTAACTGCCATGGTTGCTATTTTAGCTGTTATGAGCTTGAGCCTCTTCGGTCCATATCAACATCATCAATGTAGTCTGCAATAGTTTTGATTGCATTTTCAAGAGCGACCTCTAATGGACCTCCGTCACCAAACACATAAGCACAAATAGCCGCAATTGATACACCAACAATCGCATATTCTATTGCAGTAACACCCCTTTCATCCTTAGCTAACGCTCCAACTCTCAATTGGTAACCTGTATATGCTTTCATTAATAAGTTTTTCATTAATCTTACCTTTGTTTAAGTCTTATATTTTAAGACTAAATAACGAGACAAATAGACAACACTTAGATGTCTCGCATCAAAAAATATTTATTAAAATAGAAACCGAATCATACAAGAATCGGATTAGTTGCAAATTAAACCTTTTTGACTCTAGCTTGTCCATTTAATTACCCTTGTTTGTATGGAAAGCATCTTGAAAAATATAAATATTAATAAAATAATTAAATTCAGTGACTTAACCAAAATTTTGTTGCAACATTTCTATGAATTTACTCTTTCTTACAAAACATAAATCATGTAATAAAGGTCAAGTAAGCTGAGTAAGAAGTATTGCAATAATAATACAAGATATATTTCAAGAAAAATCACATTATATATTCAACATTAAACATATATATAAGTGTTAGAGGTTATTCATTCAGTGTCTGACACTTTACTTTTCATTCAAATATTGTGTAATTTTGAAAAAACACTTAGACACTAATAAATTATAGTAGTAACCTTTTAGCCAGAATTTTAACTTATTTAATATTGTTAAAATTTGCAATGCACTAGATGTTTTTGGTTTTGAGAAATAAATTACAACATGCCTTATAATCTAGATCATATAATTATTATATAAATCAATAATATTCTTTACTTTTTTGAACTATACTTTGTAAAGAGTGCGATAGGGGGATTAAAACATTTGCCATGTTGATATCAAATAATTCAGCTCTATATTGTGACGATGTCATCTTTGACACAAAAGAAATGGCAGTGACATGCCACGAGTCGACATTAAGATTAAATTACAATGAGTTCCTTATACTCATACATTTAGTAGAGAATGATAACTCCATCGTTTCTAAAGAAAGATTGATGTCTATAGGCTGGCCTGATTCTGTTGTAACAGAATCTTCATTACATAAAGCCATTTTTAATTTACGTTCAACTTTAAACCTCTCGGAGAGCGTTAAAATCAAAACAATTCCCGGCAAGGGTTACATTCTAATATGTAAAAATAGTGTTCGCCGTGATGAAGCCTTATCAGAGCAAAAAAACACTGAAATAGGCCATTCAGAAAACGGTCATACAACGTTCCCCAACATTCTAAGTCCCATTTCTAAAGCTACCTCAGCAGTGGCAGCTGGGCCTACAGGGATCTTCCGTCTAGCGATTGTTATAGCCTCTATCATGCTACTAGCTATATCTATTAATATTATCACGAATGTTTTTATCACCAATAAGGTTATCAGCGACCAAAAGATTGAGTTAGTCACGGTTAATAACATACAAATTTTGAAGTACAAGGACCAAAAGGTACCTGAAGATTTACTCCAAATTCTTAAAAATAAAAAAAATATATCGTTGTTTTACAACCACTATGACAGAACAAGTCATATTGTTATTTTCGACTCCGAAACTCTTAATGCAACAAACTACTATGTTAAAGACATTAATCTTGATTCTTTTATCGATAATTTGAGCTTTAAAAAATGATAAAATATTATGTACTCCTTGTCGTTTCTTTCGCTTCTTTCCTAACAGCTACAGTCATTGATAGTATCGCAACATCGAGTGAGCAAGCTTTTACGGCATCCATTATTGGAAACCCATATGAAGAAAGTCAGTGGCAAGAAAAACTTGATATCTTCAACCATGAATCAGGTAATTTTTACTCAACGGTTACTATCGAAGAACCATCAAGTAAGATTCATGTATTTACTATACGTGGTAAAATTGAACCACTTGGAGGCAACAAATTTGGCATTGTCTCAGAAGCAACCTTACAAACAAATGAGATACAAGAAGAGGTTTTATCGTCGTTACTATCTGAACCTTTTTCAAACCTTTACATGATTAAGGGCTATACTCTCGTGGGTTCTTTCAAAGTCATATATCGAGACGAAAATGTCAGTATTATTGAACGCCCTGGTCACCATTTAGAAACACTGGTATTATCGCGGCGTAGTATAGATAATTAGCCAATGTTACTCGCTTAAAACTAAGTTGAGCTGTAAATAAATGAAGTTTCTCCGCAGATTAAATTTTATAAATTTGCAGGAAACAGCGTCATGAGCTTCATCATTTCATTGGCACCCTCGTTTGTTAGAGTCCAACAAAAAGCACCAAAATTGGCCAATAACGTCGCCCAGAACATGCTGTTAAATATAAGACCTATATGACGATAGTTTAAAAGAGACTGTGCGAGTAATGCACCTGGCCACCCTCCAAACAAATTAAGAACAAACAAAAAAATTGACGGAATACGCCATGTCCCTGAACGTAATGCATGTTTATCAAGTGCATAGACTAGATACGCAATCGCACTAAGCGCAACGTAGGTAAAAAATAATAGCGGTGGATAGTTCAAAACAAACATACTGGCTATCAGCGTTGTAGAGAACCAAATAGCGATCGCTAACGTCAACTTAAATACCATTTGTTTTTCAATTTGTACTGCTTTGAGCCCATCCCGTGCATCTTCACTTAACTTAAATTGAACACGTTCACTTACTCGGGGAACTCTACCAAAAGTCTGTAAATCATTGAGATGAAACTTGACACGTGCCTGTTGATTTTCAACAGCAATATAACCGTACCCTTCATTGTCATGCCACTCACTAATCGTTCCACGCATCTTACTCATCACCCTGAGATTCATTCAAACCAAATTAATGACCATTCGCTAGTTCATATATTGTAAGTAAAACCTTCAATACTATTTTAGTTGCATATCTTTTCTATCACCTGACCTACCTCACATTTATAACCACAAATAGGCTTGTTAGATGATTTTTCCACTGAAACATTCTGACGCTATTTCGTGATAACATGGTAAGAAGCAGACTATTTGTCATTTTAATTTATGTTTAAGCCCAAGCATTTAAGATAAAATATCATGGTTAGCAAATGATCTTTCTTAATAATGTTGCCGACTTTTAGGCTCTATACCCTAAACAATAGCCGTCACTATGAGCGAACCAATGACTAAATCTGAGCGATTACTTGAATTACTGACGTTATTACGATCTAAACGATATGCTGTAACAGCAAGTGAATTGGCCAACACACTAAACGTCAGCGAACGTACTATATATCGTGATATCAAATCATTGATAAAAACTGGAGTACCCGTCTCAGGAGAGTCAGGGGTTGGCTATATGCTTCAATCAGGCTCTCATTTACCTCCATTGATGTTCACTAAAGATGAAATGATGGCACTGGAACTTGGAATACGAATGGTTCGAAGTTTGTCCGACAGTGAACTCGCTAAATCCGCCCTAACCGCTTCGTCTAAGATTCAATCTGTCTTATCTGATAAGCTAAAGCAACAAGTTGAAAATTTTCCGATTTGTGTACCCAATGTACATACTACTAGGCTCTCATCTAATTTCGGAAAGATTCTACGACATTCTATTGATGATAGACTCAAAATAAAGTTGCACTATATCGATAAAAATTTAAATAAGTCCGAACGCACAGTACAACCTCTAGGGCTAGTATTCTGGTGCCATTCATGGACACTAGTTAGTTGGTGTGATTTGCGTGAGGAATATCGCCAATTTAGGCTGGATAGAATTGAAAATTGTGTTGTTTTGGACGATAAGTATGAAACAGCAGAGAATAGAAGCTTGGAGCACTACATCAGGCTTTGTGCTCCTAGTCTTTAGTCTTTAGTCTTTAAAATTAATCATTATTGGACTGATATTCATGGCCATTTTGCATCCACTCAGGTCACGAAGAACGTCAAATTCAACATGTTCTGATACATAAGGTGGTCCTTCTTCAGTACTCATATCCCTCACATGAAAGAAGACCTTTTGGACCGGCAAATTTTTCGTAGATATCAAACCGTATCCATGTTTTGCATCCCACTTTACTATTATGCCTACCACAGTGCTACATCCTAGAAAATTAATTCAAACACTTATACTTAAAATTATAGACTGAAGATCAAAAATACGTTATCGCATTAATATATTTTTAATCTCTGGTAAAGAAGTCACTGTATAGGTCGGCTCGATCCCATCTTGTATTACAGCATTATACCGATTCAACCAGCATGTATCGATACCAAAATTGATGCCACCCAGTATGTCTGAATGAAGTGTATCTCCAACCATTAATATTTTATTTTTGATTGGGTAATTCATTTTTTTCAGTGCATAGTTAAAGATTTTCTTATCCGGTTTAGCAGCTCCAACCTGCTCAGATATGATAATTTGCTCAAAAAATCCACTCATCCCTGTTCGCTCTAAGCGTATAGACTGCAATTCTGTGAAACCATTAGTGATAATTCCAAGCTTTGCCTTCTCAGCTAATGTACTTACAAGCTCCTTTGCTCCTGGTAGTAATGTACAAATGTCGCCCATAGCGGCTAAGAAAGCACTATTAAGTTCAGTAGTGGTTGTACCCAACTTTTCAGCCCAATGGTAAAATCGAATATGTTTTAGTTCATGTGCGTCTATAGCACCATTTTGATACGAAACCCAAAGTGGCTTGTTTTTCTCTTGATACTGATTGTAATCTTCTTGCGTAAATTCTACACCTTTACGCAAGAACATCAGTTGCATTCCTTTAAAAGCATCAAAATGAAACAAAGTTTCATCAGCATCAAATAAGACCCAGTCGTACTTCATTTTACTCTCCTTAAATTAATGCCTCATTTTAGATTGTTTTCATATAGATGTGAATATAGGTAATATAAAACACATTATCTATAGTCACACATACAGTCATATACCTCTAAATTAATTAAAAATTTGACAAAAACTTATTCCCAGGTAATTCCTATTTCACTTAAATGATGTAATCTAGTTTTAATTTATACTCAAGGAAAATACAGGAGATGATAATGAAAAAAGTTGCGGTAATTCTTAGTGGCTCTGGTGTTTATGATGGTGCAGAGATCCATGAATCAGTCTTAGCTTTACATGCACTAGAAAAACAGGGAGCCAGTTGGCACTGTTTTGCCCCAAACATCGAACAATTGCACGTGATAAATCATATTACTGGAAAAGAGATGTCAGAAACACGTAACGTTCTGACTGAGGCTGCTCGAATTGCACGAGGAAATATCGGAGACGTCGCTGACTTGAAAGCTGAAGATTTTGACGCACTACTTGTTCCTGGCGGTTTTGGTGCAGTAAAAAACCTGACTGACTTTGCAGTCAATGGCGCTGAATGCAGTATTCACGCTCATGTTAAATCTGCATGCCGTGACTTCGCCCAAGCAAGAAAGCCTGCAGGATATTTATGTATTGCCCCTACCATCATTCCTATGATCTATACAAAGGGTGTCAAGGCAACAATAGGAAATGATGAAGGGGTAGCAGCTGGTTTTAATGCTATGGGTGGTGAACATATAGACTGCCCTGTCGATGATATTGTTTACGACGAGAACCATAACGTTCTATCTACGCCAGCCTATATGCTGGCCTCCAACATATCACAAGCAGCAACTGGTATAGATATACTGGTCGAAAAATTAGTTAAGTTAGCATAAATCAAAACCCTGTCGACGAATAATGCTACTCATAACCGATCTAACTATTTGGTCCGTCAATCCTTAAACGAGAATTTGACGGACCAATACTTTAATATGAACGAGTCATTAGCCCCAAGATGGATTCGTTCGTTTTACCGAAATAAAGAGTGACTGATTTGGTCTCGTCTTGTGCAAATCTGCCATCTTGGTCGATACGTGTAGGAGATATATATTTATCATTACCAAAAAATGCTTTTATCTGACTTGGCTTTAGGATAACACCGCCACCAGAATGATTTGTGACGGTTGCTTGCACCATACGCTTACCGCTTTGACTGCTATATATTTCGTAAGATTCAAGAATAAAATAACTGTAAGCAGGGTTATCTCTGCTGCTCTTAGGCTCTGGAACATATTGTGAACCATCCATAGACCGCACATAATGCATGCTATCTTGGGATTGTTGCTGTGACTCTTGAAGATCTTGAAGACTCTTTTCGATATTACTTAGATCTACCTTATCATCATTTCGGATCGCAAAACTTGAAAAAGAACTGAACAATAAAACTAATATGCATAAATTACGCAACAACATTATCACTCCATGAATTGTGGTTTAGATGGGAGTTAAGGCTATCATCCGTATTAACCATGTCAATGACAATTAAGTTAATATAAGGTTAATTTAAAAGGCTACTTCACCGAAAGATATAACTGAAAATTAATTTCACGAGTCAAAAAATAACTATATTAATAGTCTCTATCACTCTCATGTTTAACTAAGAAAATATAATCTGCTAGCGTTACTCTCTTTATCTATAGTATGTAATGACATGATAATGATTGATATAAATGTTACTTTGCACCTATTACATTGTATGCGGTATGGTGAATATTTCCTCATTGTACCTTTACAGCTACACTTCATTAACTAAATGGAGATAGTTATGAAAAAACGTCTGTCAGTATTAGCAACTCTCTTCTTCGCTACCAGCCTTTCTACAGCTGGTGAAAATAAAATTTACAATGTAAATGGTAGCGATTACGAAGGATATTGGTCAAAAACAAATGATGAAGCACCTTTAATTCTACTCATTCATGATTGGGATGGCCTAACTGATTATGAAATAAAACGGGCAAAAATGCTCAACAAGTTGGGCTATAACGTTTTTGCTGCTGACTTGTTTGGTAAAGGCGTTCGACCAACAGAAGTAAAAGATAAAAAACAGCATACGGGAGAACTGTATAAAGATAGAGAAAAACTTAGAGCATTGATACAAGGGAGCTTAAATTATGCCGTATCTCTTGGTCCTAAAACAAATAATATAGTAGTTATGGGATATTGTTTTGGGGGGGCCGCAACTTTAGAAGCGGCGCGTTCAGGAATGAATGCGAAAGGTTTTGTCACTTTTCATGGTGGTTTAAAAACACCAGAAGGACAGTCATATAAAAAGACTTCTGCTCCAATATTAGTTTTACATGGTACCGCTGACAGTGCAATTACCATGGATCAATTTGCAACATTAGCAAATGAACTTGAAAACCAAAAAGTTGACCATGAAATGATCACATACAGTGGTGCACCACATGCTTTTACTGTGTTTGGTAGTAAGCGATATAGAGAAGAAGCCGACACAAAATCATGGCAACGTTTTACAGAATTCCTCACATCGACTACACAGTGAAGGCAAACATGCCCCGGGAACTTTTCCATGGGGCATTAATTCGTAATTAAGGAGCAGAGTCGACTTCTACCGGAAGATAATGTTTTGACTCAAGTTTTAGCCATTCTGGCAGAACAGTACCGATGGAAATTGAAGACCAAGTTCCGGAAAGAATACCGATAAACATAGCTATAGCGAAACCTTCAAGTGCATTTCCTCCCATTATCCACAAGGCTGTGACTGTAAGTAGAGTGGTTCCAGATGTCACCATAGTACGAGAGAACGTTGCTATCACAGCCTGATCATTTATCTCATCAATTGGTGTAGACTGCTTTGCTACCAATAGCTCACGAATGCGATCAGCAATAATTATCGAATCGTTAAGTGAGTATCCTAGTATTGCCAAGATAGCCGCAAAAACGGTTAAGTTAAATTCCATCTGAGTTAAAGCAAAAAATCCAAGAACTAATACCACATCATGAATAAGTGCCAATAAGGATCCACTTGCTAATCTCCATTCAAAACGAAAACACAAATAACCCAAAATACACATCATCGAAATCAGTAGAGCCAGCCCCCCTTGATCAACTAGGTCTTGACCAACTTGTGATCCTACCATGCTGTTACTAATTACATCGACTTTGTCTGATACACTCGCTAGTATGGAAGTAACATTTGATACATTACTACTCTCTTCTGGAACTGGGTATCGAATAATCCAACGACCTTCCTGATCAGAATGGGTAACTGCTGTAAATTCTCCCAAGCTCGGTTTCAAAGCTTCAAGCAACTCATTATTAGTTAGGCTTTTGTCAACTTGTACTTCTGTTACCATACCGCCAGTAAAGTCTAAACCCATGTTAAGACCTTTAGTAGCAAATGCTGCAAGCGAGAGCACCATTAGAGCAATTGATACAAAGCCCGTGATATAACGAATCCGACGAATATTGTTTGTTAGATATTGAACCATAATTACACCCTTACATCCCGGCGGCCGTCACGACCCCAAACCAAATTAATGATCGCGCGTGAAGCGAAAATACCACTGAACATACTAGTTAGAAGTCCTAAACCCAACGTCAAAGCAAAGCCCTGAATAGGCCCATTGCCGATTGAGTACAGAATTACAGCGGTAATCATAGTGGTAATATTGGCATCAAGAATTGTGCTTAGCGCACTACCAAAGCCTTGGTCAATTGACTGAGAAAACGTCCTACCTTCTGCCAGCTTGTCTTTTATTCGTTCGAATATTAGTACGTTAGTATCAACTGCCATTCCCACGGTCAAAACAAGTCCTGCAATACCGGGTAAGGTGAGGACAGCTCCTGGAAGTAACGCAATAAGACCAAGTAAACTTACCATATTAATCACCAGCGCAACATTAGCCACCCAACCAAGGCGGCGGTACCATAAAGCCATGAAAGTTAATGTCATCGCCATACCTAACGCCAGAGCTGCAAAACCATTCTCAATATTTTCTGCACCTAGTGAAGCACCTATCGTACGTTCTTCAACTATGGTGACAGGTGCCGTTAATGATCCAGCTCGCAGCAGCAAAGCCAAGTTTTGTGCTTCATCTAATGAACCTGCACCCGTAATCCTAAACTGACTTCCTAGCTGAGACTGAATAGTGGCGACACTAATCACTTTTTCACTACGTTCTGTCTCTCCACTAGCATTAGTAGTATATTCACGATAAACGGTTGCCATGGACTTACCTATGTGTTTCCCAGAAAAGTCACTCATGATCTTGCCGCCAGAATGATCAAGCGAAATATTAACTTCGGAAAAACCCATTTTATCCATGCCCGCTCGAGCATTAACAATATGTTCTCCAGTAAGAACTGGACGTTTTGACAATAGAACGTCACGTCCATTATTATCTTTCAAAACAACACTGTCGTAAGAAGCTGCTTCAGAGGGCGATTTTGCCTCATGGAATGCTAATGATGCCGTCGCACCAATCACATTCTTAGCCTGAGAGGGATCCTGCACACCTGGTAACTCAATTCGAATGCTATGCTCACCTTGCCTCTGTACTAGAGCCTCTGTAATACCAAGTTCTTCAATGCGATCACGCATAATTTTTAAGTTTTGTTTTATAGTTACTGTTTGAAACTCAGACTTATTCTGCGCAGTTGGTTTCACGGATAAATAACCCGAATGGCGTTTAATTTCCCAACCTGGGTAATTCTGACGGATGTAGTTGCCAGATTTGGTCAACACTTCACTAGAATTGCTTTTAAGGTCAAACCCATCCACCCCCACTTGAGCCAATTTAACTCCACGAAGGTGCTCTTGGCGTAACATATCTCGAATTTCATCAACGATAGTATTGCGCTGTTCTTCAAATGCTTTATCAACATCTACATTGAGCAAGAATTGAACACCACCACGTAAATCAAGACCAAGTTTTATAGGGTTGAATCCCATATCACTTAACCATTTAGGCGCAACAGATACATATGAGAAGCTAATAGAGTCTTGCTTATCCAATAGAGTGTTTAGAAGTTCTCTTGCATGTGTTTGGTCTGTTTCACTGTCGAATACTACCGTAGTTGAACCCTGTTCCTGACGAACCTCTATAGCATGTATATCGTTCTGCTCAAGAAGTCGATTCAGCTCAATGGGATTGTCAATAAGGTCGTGGGCATGTGATGTTGTCACATTGATTGATGGTTGTTCACCATACCAAGTTGGTATCGCACTCAAGGTAAGTATGATAACCGTTACAATCAGTACAGCATATTTCCATCCTGCGTATCGATTTATCACTCTAGCTTGTTTTTTTTTCGGCTGATTTTTTTTCATATTGATATCTTAAATAGCTTTACCTAGCCAATAGCAAGCTCCAGCTAGATTAAATTGTAAATCTGTATGAATAACGCGCAATGCATAATGATTTATATCACTAGATGGCAATATCATAGACTTGACATCCATTATGACACACTTAACGCGAGAACCTATTTGCGGAAATAAATGAAATGATTAAGAAAATTGGCTGTTGAGTGCCACATATAATGCGTTTGACTCTTTCCAACCAGAGATACGGTATTGAGAATTGAATTCTGCACAAAGCCAAGCATTGTCTATTTTTTCAGAATGAATACTGTTAGCAGTGAAGGTCTTTATTTTGTCAGTCGTGTAATCTTCAAAAGGTACTGCACCTTCGGCATAATCACGAGTAACCGAACTCAAACGGTTATTCTGAATAATAGCTAGCGTTTCAGAGTCAACATTTGACTTCGACACTGGACGGTGAGATATCGCTACTTTTGTCGACTTTTCAAATAAGCCCTGGGCCAAAGACTGAGAATTAAAATTGGAGAAATCATTGCGTATTAGGCGTGAAATCGCATCATTAGAATCTTTTGTCAGATAAGACAAAGCCTGCGATGGTAGTGCCAATGCAACCAATATTATCCAACAAAACGATGTGATAAAACGCTGAATCATTCACGGCACCAATAAAATAAGCTCTAAGATGATACTACCTAGTGACATTATTAACAAATAAAATTTCAAAAAGCCTATACTTTGAATTTTAACAAGCACCATTCGACCATTTATCGACAAACAAAACAATCCGTAAAACACCTGAGTTATCGGTAAAATATTTCTCCTGTGCGGACATCTAGATAGATCTTATTTGCCTGTTTGATACCACCACAATAGATAAAATACACATCACGATATTTAAAGGTCAATGAACGTATCCATCCATGCGTTTCCTCAAAGTCATCTGGTGTACAAGTCTTTTCCTTAAGTAATTGGTCGGTAACCTTTACAAACATTTCAAAATGCTGTTTAAAATCATCCGATTTTTCAACGTAGCTGCTAACCGTTTCAACTCTCTCTTCTTTAGTAATAGTTGGCGAAATTTCCAACAATGCCTCCATAGGAACCCATTCTGCAATTTCTTCTCCACCCTCTTCATAAACGTAATAGCGGGAAATCCGACCCCACCCATTTTTTTTCTCAAGGATGTGTAGCTTTTCGCCTCGATAAACCTCACTTTCAACAAAAGCGTCATATCTTGGCGCTTGTCTAACACCCAACTTGGGTGGGCTGACGTAAAAATCTGTCACTTCTGGTTTGGGGTGCCGATGCTCTTTCTGCTTTCCCATCAAAGGATCGGGAGGCTTTTTATTTCTCTCCCTTTCAGCAGCCTCTTCAGCTTCTTGTTGTGGTTTGAAGTAGAAAATGTAATACCCGCCTCCCGCACAAGCTAGGCCAAGCAGAAGCATTACAAACATTAGTATCTTTTTCATATTAGGTCAGCGTCTTTCTATACTTAAATCATATATCACCAATACTATAGCTAATATGACATTTTACAGGCTATACCTAATTATAGCGGCATCATTAGCGTTAACTTTACCAATGAAGAGTTTCGCAGGGCATTGTCGTGAGGAAACATGGAACAAAGCGCTCAGTTTTCAGCAAGAGATTGAATCTTGGTACAATAAAAAAGCAATTAGCTTCAATAGCTTCTTAAATTCATATCAACAAAAAACATTTCTGCATAAACAATTCACTAAAGATGAACTCAACGCTTTATTATCAAGTGACTCCTCTTACCAACAAAGGTTTAAGCAACAAATTAAAGTATCAAGAAACTCTATCTCCGAGATTAATAATGAAACAAAACATATTAACGATCAGTCCGACCTGGTAAAAATAGCTTATGCCAATTGGGCCAGCATACATGATCACTGTAATCAATCCGGTCTAGTAATCAATAGCACCTCAAGTCAACGATATATGCAGCTTAATCAAAACATACTTAGAGATACTAAAAATTTGCTTAATAAATATAAATTGCTAATAAGCATTTATGAAAAAGAAGTCGAGACTCTTGGCAACGTGCATTATCGTAAAATAAAGTAATTTAATATATATCAATGATTTATTAAATTATCTGTGTAAAGAAAAATACTGAGCAAATCCTCTTTTCTAAGCGTTTTTGTGAAATCACAACAACTCAGGTTTAATCCGATTTAGAATTAGTATGCACACTTTATAATCGCTCAAATTATCCTCAGAATATTTTTTAAAACTTGGAATTTTTGGAATGATAACGAACACTATCACAAATACGCTTCTGAGTGGCATTGAGCAAAAAACGCCACAAATTGACCCTAAGAGCCTTGATGCTTATCTTGCAACGATTGGAAAAGCGGAAAAAGACCTTGAAAAAATAGAGCCAGCGATAACTCTAATCGATAAGCAACAGGCAGACTCTGAAGTCCTTGCTATGGTAGCCGCTCATCAAAAACAAGTAGTTCAGTCTATGGTGAGCAGTAATCCTGAGGATGCCATTGCATTGGCTCTAGCTGCTGGAATAGAGGTATACTCAAAACAATTAGAGGACATTCAAGCATGGACAGAAGGTGGCAGCGCAGTACTAGAGCCAATGTTGGATATGATATATGAATCAATTCTTGCTGGAGGCGTCGATGGCACTGAATATGAAGATCTTATGCAGCTGCTTGTTATTGATTTACTAATGCATGCAGATGAATGGGGATTAAACCTTCCAGCATTACTAGGTAACGATTATGAAGTCTACCTAGCACAAATTACTGAACACTTTGGTAGCGGCTTACATGCACCCTACGGACAATATGATAACCATCCTCCGAAAGAAATTATTAACTGGTTTTTAGATACACTGGTTGATTCTTTAACACCATTAATTGGTAGCCAAATTCCCGCAGACTCGTTAACAGGTAAAATTCTTACTTTTTATAATGAACCTTCCAATAGGACTAGCTTAAACACATGTGCTGACAATTACTGGATAGATCCCAACGGATTTATTAATGGTTCTGATGACTTGTCAGCAGAAGATTGCGAACGTCTAAGCCCGACATTAAAAATATTCATTCTCGCCGATGCTGCAGAAAAAGGAATAATTACAGCTGAGCAATGGGACCAACTTATTATGGGTGATGTTCATGATTTCGAGGAACTATTGGGACTTAATGACGGAGAATTAGGTCAATACTTAATGGATATTGACGGTTGGGCTCCAAGCCCTGGAGCTTCTGGCAATGGTGCTGGAGATCATGTTGAAACAGACCGCTATCCTGATTTTTCCGGAAGTGCTGGCATTTATCCCGACGATCTCATTGAAACTTTGGAACACTTTCCGGGAAGAGAATTGACTGACGAAGAATTAGAAGAAGTAAACCGCATCGGCGATCAAGTGAAAATGCTTCAGCAAACTCTCAAATACTGGCTACAGATTTGTCGTGATGAGCAAATGGCCATTGCTCGTAATATCTAATCTTTACCACCATTTAATAGAACGTCTGAATTCAGTATTTCAGGCGTTCTTATCTGTTATACCTGAAAGCGCAAATTCATAAAAACTCAGGTTAAATCCGCACCGATAGGCTAAATGCTTCTTAATAATCATTTACTATGGCTTCTCCTACTCTATTCTACTACATCAGGAACCTTGGAATGATCACCAACAATATCACTAATACGCTTCTGAGTGGCATTGAGCAAAAGACCCCACAGGTTGATTCTCAAAACCTTGAAGCTTATCTTGCATCGATTGGAAAAGCTGAAAAAGACCTTAAGAAAATCGACCCTGCTATTGCACTAATCGACAAGCAACCCGCAGACTCAGAAATACTTGCTATGGTGGCTAACCATCAAAAGCAAGTTGTACAGTCCATGGTCAGTGGTAATCCAGAAGATGCTATTGCGTTGGCGCTTGCAGCGAGTATTGAGGTTTATAGTGCTCAACTTGAGGCAATAGAGCAACAAACCAAAGGTTTGGGAGCTTTTGAAGATGCAATGGAAGTAATGTGGGAAGATATATCCAAAACATCTCCATTGACAGGCTATACGTTAGAAGATGCCTTTCAACTTGTACTCATGGATGTACTAATTCATGCAGATGACTATAACTTATCAGACAAGGACATGAATACACTACAACGTTTTATGGAATGTGGTGGTTCAGGTATGCATGGTTCTCACGAACACTATAACGGTGATGATTTTGCCAACGATGTTGCAAGCCTGTTTAACAGTATTTACAACCAAGCACCACCTGATAGCCTAGCGTATACAATTACTCGCTCTATGCAAAGTGAGTCCAATTGCCCTGATGCTTTAGTACAGCAATTCCAAACTGGCTGGGGTGATTTGGACCAATGGAATGATGACTGGAATAATGGTGTTGGTGATGTTGCTCCACTAATGCGCATGGCATTACTCTCTAGTGTACTAGCTGATGACTCTATAGAGCTCACCACCGAAGAATATAATATGTTTCTTACGGGGAGCTTGTCTGATATTGATGCCTTTATGACAGAGAAATACGGCAAAAACACAATCACTTACATCAATAGCGACCTTGATGGCTGGAATTATCACTATGATACTAACCCAGACGAAAACGAAGGGTACGGAATGAATTTCTGGTCTTCGGAAGGCGTGACGGTAGATTATTTCACCGAGTTATCTGAGAACCTACCTGCTCGTCCCCTAACTGACGAAGAACTTAAAGAAATCAACCGAATTGGCGACCAAGTGAAAATGCTTCAGCAAACACTCAAGTACTGGCTACAGATTTGTCGTGATGAGCAAATGGCCATTGCGCGAAACATATAAGTGCAGCGGTGCTATGTAGCATCTTTAGAAGGTTTATCGACGTAAAAAAGGCCTGAAACGCAGGGGGGATTAATCGCTTCAGGCCACTAATAATTAACTTTGTTTGTCACACTTGGAAGCACATATAAAATCGTTACGGTGCAACCCCTTAATCGCATGACTCCACCATGTTACTGTCACCTTACCCCACTCCAATAGGATAGAAGGATGGTGGAATTCATCTTCTGCAAGTTGAGCAATCTTATTAGAAAAATTCCATGCTAATTGAAAATTTTTGAACTTATACACTTTCTCTAATTGCGGGATATCATCGCGTACTATAATTTGCCAGTTATCCAATTCGGTAAGCAGAAGTCGCTGCTCTTCTTTCGTTAATGCAATGGATTCTGGGCTGCACGCTTCACAGCGAAGTTCATTAAGCATGTGTTTTTTCCTTTGATTCAAATAATGGGGGAAGTAATCCAACTTTCATGGCCTTATGGACATGGGACATTAAGTCCTCTTGACTGAGTTGGTATAGCTGTTCAATATTGTTCAAGATAAAATACGCTGGCTGCATGATATCAATACGATAAGGAGTACGAAGGACTGTATGGATATCAAATTCTTCTCTGGCAGGGTGTTCTCCGTCTAAAGCGTATATCGTTTCTCCTGGCGAGGATAAAATACCTCCGCCATAGATCTTGTTTTCTTGCGCCTCTCTTACCAACCCAAACTCAATAGTGAACCAGTAAAGCCTTGCAAGATATACTCGCTCTTTGCTGTCTGCATCTCTACCCAGCTTGCCATACGTTTCTGTAAAACGAGCAAATTCAGGATTGGTTAACATAGCACAATGACCAAAAATTTCGTGGAAGAAGTCAGGTTCCTGAAGATAGTCAAATTCTTCTCGTGAACGCAAGAAGGTAGCAACAGGAAATTTTTTATCTGCCAGTAATGCAAAAAAACGATCAAAATTAATTAATGCAGGTACTGGCTCAACTTTCCAGCCTGTCTCCCTGTGCAGAATATGATTTATTTCAGGTAGCTGGGGGACCCTATCGACCGGCAAATCCAGTAGTTCTAAACCCCGAAGATATTCTTTACATGCACGTTCATTAACGAGCTCTAACTGGCGTGAAACCAAATCATGCCAAATCTGGTCTTCTTCACTACTCCAGTCAACAAATCCTTGTTTATTAATAGGTTTAGAAACATACTCGCTCATTGCAATGCTCTTTAACAAATCCTTTACATAAAGCCTATCGTCTGACTAAATCGCTGACAATTGACTTCATCAGATCCCCTCACAGTCAAAACGTAACATTTTCTTTACATTGTTGTATTTTCTTCTTATTTATCAGAGATATGATCATCTATAATTTGTTTGACATTGTTGGTTTTTACCACAAAACTTAGCCATGTTTAAAAGGAAACTATCTGAGACGAGGAAGTCATGTCTACTCAAAATATAGCCGCCCTAGATCCTGTATGGGTACCCAGCAGCCAACGCATAGAGGCCTCAAACCTTCACCAGTTCATCAAGCACATTAATATGCAGGGTGAGGCTATCGAAAACTATAGTGACTTGCACCAATGGTCAGTAGAGAATGCTAAACATTTTTGGGCTAACTTATGGCAGTTTTGCGATGTAATCGGCTTCAAAGGTGACTGTATTTATGGCGAAGGAGCTGCTCACTGGGGACAATTTCTCCCAAGCCGTGACACTATATGGTTTCCTCAAGCTCAGGTAAATTATGCTGAAAACTTACTTTCTTATGCATTTCAAGAGCCTGAAGCAAAAGCAATTTTCTTTAAGAATGAGCAAGGCTATAACTACTCACTCACTTGGCAACAACTCTGTGAACAAGTTTCTCTCGTACAGCAGTGGTTAAAACAGTGCGGAGTGGGAACCGGTGATATCGTTGCCGGCTACTTACCTCATATTCCTGAAGCTATTGTAGCTATGCTTGCAACAACCAGTTTAGGAGCGATCTGGACCTCTACATCCCCAGACTTCGGAGTTGACAGTGTCAATGAACGTTTTGGCCAAGTTCAACCGAAAGTGTTGTTCTGCTGCAATGGCTATCGCTTCAACGGAAAAACCTTTCACATGGAAGATAAAAATAACCAGATTACAGATACCATTACAAGTATCCAACATGTGTGCTGCATCAGTTATTTAGAAGATGAAAAGCCGAATGATTTCTCTAGTGAAAAAATAAACGACTGGGAATCTATTATGGCTAGCTTCATTCCACGCGGCGTCGAGTTTCAACGCGTTGGGTTTAATGAGCCTTTGTTCATTCTTTATTCATCGGGTACAACAGGTAAACCAAAATGTATTGTTCACTCTGTCGGTGGGATCATACTTAATCACGTTAAAGAGCATCAACTGCACTGTGACGTACAGCCTCGAGATAGAGTATTTTATTACACTACTTGTGGCTGGATGATGTGGAATTGGCATGTATCGGCATTAGCCAGTGGAGCAACATTGGTCATATTTGATGGTAGCCCAGTGCACCCATCGGAAAGTGTTCTCTGGGAATTTGCTAAGGAAACACAAGTCACACTATTTGGTACATCAGCTAAATATCTCGAAGCATTAGAAAAAGCAAAATACTGCCCTAGCCAACATTTTGAATTAAAACACCTTAAAACCCTATGCTCTACTGGTTCAGTACTCTATCCGAAACAATTTGATTTTGTTTACAACCAGATCAAAACAGACCTACATTTAGCCTCGATTTCTGGCGGTACCGATATTTGCGGATGTTTTGTTATTGGTAATCCTATATCTCCTGTTTTTCGTGGAGAATGTCAAGCTTCAGCTCTAGGCCTAAATGTGCAAGTCTTTAACGAACAAGGACAAACTATCGTCAACCAACGTGGTGAATTGGTTTGCCTGAACAGTTTTCCAAACCAACCTCTAGGCTTTTGGAAAGATAGTGGAGAACGTTATCATAAAGCATATTGGAACAAGTACCCAAATGCTTGGCATCACGGGGATGACGTTGAAAAGACACTAAACGATGGACTCATATTCTACGGTCGAAGTGATGCAACCCTTAATCCTGGCGGAGTTAGGATAGGAACTGCGGAAATATATCAACAAGTAAATCAATTGCCAGAAATCAAAGATTCTATTGCTGTTGGGCGAGCTGTTGAAGGTGATGAAAAAGTTGTCTTATTTGTCCAGTTAATTGATAACACCGATTTCAACGAAGATCTTATCTCAACCATCAAATTACAACTGAAAACCAATTGCTCACCGAGGCATGTTCCCGCCGAAATTTATGCTATAAGCGATATCCCAAAAACAAAATCCGGAAAATTAGTTGAGATAGCAGTAAAACAAATATTACACGGAAAAGAAGTAAAAAATAAGGGTGCCATCGCTAACCCTCATGTATTAGATGAAATTGCCCAGTATACCATCCAAACAACATGTTAGTGTTTTCCAAGCCCGAAAAAATTGTTCGGGCTTAAAATCATTTACTTTCTCGCAACAGCCATTAATACCATCAACTTACCTCTTGGTGTTTCAATACTGAACGGTGTTGTTACTTCTACTTCTTCAAAGCCAACACTGCTCAATACTTGTAATACATGTCTGGGGGTCATACCACCCTCTTGATCATCTTCAGAGAACCAATCCCAATGAACAAAGTGATTTCCCTTATTCAATAGGCTGTAGACAATATCGACCACATCCGAGTAATTCGGTAAAAAGCTGCATACGGATGAAGCGACTACTAAATCAAACTGATGACGAAATGCGGGATGCATCGCCACTAATCCTCGAGTAAGACAATCGACAACAGGTTCGACATTGTTTAGTTGCTTATTATCAAGTTGCTCGATCATCGCTTCTGAGCTGTCTAATGCAACAATATCTTTTACAAGAGGAGACATTTTTTGACTTAATAATCCAGTGCCACAGCCAAAATCAAGTATTCTCATACTTTGAATATCAACAATTTCTTGAAGAGATTCCAAGGCTTTATCTGCATATAATCGTGCAGCGGGCTCACTTTCCCACTCTGCCGCGTAGTCGTCCCAGCTAGTAGTCATCATGATCTCCCTGTTACATCATTCAATTTGGCACCGACCAAGATTACCAAAACCACATGAAATTCATAGCTTTTAGCTTCAGAAAACAGACAATATTTGTATATTCTTATAACATATATGCGTATAAACACCGATAGAAGCAGCGACACTACATGAACCTATCTCAAATTGAAGCCTTTTGTACCATTGCAGACACCGGATCGATTTCAGAAGCCGCTCGGCAATTAAATTGCAACCGGACAAAACTTAGTATGTCGATTAAAGCTTTAGAAAAGGACCTACACACAGAGCTATTTAATCGTACGGGCAACCATGTTGCTCTGTCTGAAGCTGGAAAAGCGATTTATAAAGATTGTCAAAGCTTACTCGCCACTCTATCCCGCATTCGTCAGACTTGCTCTCAGGTTTCAGGTGAGTTTAATGCCGAAGTTTGGTTAGCAAGGGACGATTCACTTCCTGATGAGATGTGGCAAGAGTTCTCACACAAACTTAACAACATGTTCCCTGCAACTTCATTTAATATTGTTCAGGCGTCTAGCGGAGATCTAGCAAATTTAGTGGCCACACAACAAGTAGATTTTGCGTTTGGTGTTGACTACGAAAGAATAGATGACCCACTCATAACTTATCATCCATTGGGAAAAATTCGTTTAATGTCAGTGTGCAAAGCAGAACATAGACTTAGTCAAATGCGGCGGGTATCTAATGAACAACTACGTAATGCCATGCAAGCTGTTATGGTCTATCTTAACGAAAAAGATAATCCAGAGCTTCAACCATTTTCATTGCGGCATATTGGGTTCTCAAGCTTTGACAACATGCTAAGTACGATTCTTACAGAAGATGCTTGGGGAGTACTCCCTGAACCTCTGATTCGTCATTACCTGCGTAAACAAGAACTCGCGGTTATCAAACATACCTATGGTTTAACACAAGAAGATTATTGTATGTTTACCGCGGCAGGAATGTCCGAGCACCCTGGCATGTCATGGCTCGCTGATAGACTGAATGAGTACTTATTTGACTTCTAGCATTGCCAATACCTAAACAAAAATGAACACTCACTGACCGCTATTGTTGACTAAATTGATATTTTTATAGTTATTAACGACACTCACTGTCAAATTTAATGACGCATAAGGCTGCACTTATCCGACTGAAATTTAATATAAAATAATTCACTCGATAAATTCTGGTTACTTTTAATACAAATCAAGTTTGTAAATTCTATCTATTGCAAGAAAACTAAGAGTATGTAGTTAACAGAGACAAGTCTATGTGTGCCAAGACAAGCTTGAATGAAAAACGTATTTTGATTTTTTCAGCATTTCTTGCTTTGGGCTTTGCCATCGGTGGTTTAGTACTTGGTACTCTTGTTGGATCCTTGGTTATCTTGTTTGACGGGGTGTATTCTTCTGTAAGTCTGGTGCTAACTTTATTGTCACTCATCGTATCAAAGTACATTCAAAATCCGTCAAAACATCTCTTCCCATTTGGCAAGGCTGTGTTAGAACCACTTGTTATTGCGATTAAAGGCAGTGTTATACTAATCATTGTCAGTTACTCTCTTTATTCTGCAATAGTGGCACTATTTACTGGCGGACGCGAAGTCGACGTGTCTATTGCGACTCTATTCGGTGCTATTAATGTGTTGGGCTGTGGTTATGCATGGTGGCATATTGATCGTAAATCCAAGCGCTTTTCTTCCGGATTGATTGAAGCAGAAGCTAAGCAATGGCAAATGGATACCATGCTCAGTGTCACGGTGACACTAGGGTTTGTCTTTGCTTGGACAATGACCCTGTCTCCCTTTGATAGATACGCGGTCTATGCTGACCCTTTAATGATGATTTTAATGTCATTTTACTTTATTAAAGTGCCTGCTCATATGCTTAAACAATCCATTCGAGAAATGTTAATGATGTCTCCGAGTACAGACATACTTGAAGTTGTAGATCGAGAAGTATGCGCTTTGGACAAGCAAATAAAACAGCACCTAGAGGTAGATGCTGTTACCAAAGTCGGGCGTGAATTGAGAGTTAGCTTAAATGTCCATTCAAATGACAAACAACTTGCCATCGAAGATCTTGAAAGAACTCGTTGTATCTTAAGGCGTAAGTTGGCTCAGCTACCACTGGACTTAAAACTAGACCTAAACATTGCTAGGTAACCAACTATCCTTTTCTGCGAATTAACGCAGATCATTACCTAATAATCTCAAATTGAGAATCATAATAAGTAATATTCTATTCTAACAATACAATCTATAATTCGTACCTTATCCTGATATAGCTTCTTAATAACATACACGATTACAGTTTAAGTCACTGATTTTTATGTCTCTATTTATGGTTTAACATAAACCAAACTCCTGATAATCAACTGATACCACATAAGTAAACCTTTCTATGGTTCAAATTTTGCTTTGGTACTATTATTTAAGGGAAATCAGTTAGCGAGAGTTGATTGATCCATAGAGGAGAAGCGTATGGCAAGGTTCGAACCTGACAAATTCACGATTCTAGTCGTTGAGGATAACAATTTATCTCGAAAAGCACTAATAGGTATGTTGTTTAAAAGCGGGTATGAAAATATTTTGAGTGCGCCTGACGGTCAAACTGCTATGGAAAAAATCGAGCATAATCATATCGATCTTGTCGTAACTGACATTAATATGCCTCACATTAACGGCTTACAGCTTATTAAAGCAATACGAACAGGTGCAACACATGCAATACCTGAAACCAGTATCATTGCGGTAACATCCCTTTCAGATGTAGAAACTATATCCGCCTGTATGAGACTTGAAATTGATGCTTTTTTACCAAAACCTGTAACTGTAAAAGATGCGCGAGAACAAATAGAGCAAGCAGTGCTTGGTCACACTGAACTCTACCAACAACACCTCTATCACGAAATCGAAACTGATCTTAACTCTTGCAATCAAGCTCAGTCAATCGAGACGACAGAAAAAAATAATGACGAAACAATCACTCTGCAGAGCCCTTTTGATTTACGTGCAGGAATGACATTAACACGCGACATTTTCGCTAATAATGGCGTTTGCCTTGTAAAAGCAGGAACTCTACTTGACGGGAGATTAGTTAAGCGATTGTGTGAGCTAAAGTCTATTATCGCCGAACAACCATTCCGAGTCGAGCTTGAACCCACAGACGCCTAAATTATTCTGGCAGATATTTATGCCATGACATTTTATAATCACGATTACATAGGGGTAATGGCTTCTAGCCTTTAACCCCTTTTAAATGATTTTTTACGCTTGTCACAGCGAGCAATTACCCTTGTCTTCTCTTCATTGCTGTACGCATTCCAGTCTAGAATCTCCTTTAGCGTACGGTAACATCCAAGACACATATCATCTTCGCTAAGGCAACATAAACGTACACATGGTGCAGGTACTTCTTTATTCACATGTTTTCCCCATACGACACTACAACGCTAGAGAGCAAAAGCCAAACTGTCGAATTCAATACATTCCAAAGGGGCTCCATACTCTAGTCAGACTCTAATACTTTTTTATCCAAGGTAAACTTTTCCTCGTATAAGGTCATAAAGTCTTTCCTTATTTCCTGTTCAAGATGTGTCGCCTTTTCTGTTGGGCAAAATAGCATAAAATGGACAACTTGTTCTCCTGTGGAAGCACTATTGATATGAATATGTGGTTCTGCGCCTGGCAAATCGACACCTGCATGCTTTTCAATCATAGAGTTGTAACGTGTTGCAACATCACTAAAGTACTGACAGTGATCCTCGATCTTATTAATCATAGTTGGAAGCAAGGGATATAAATTAACAAACTCAACCACCACAATCGAGAAGTTATGGTAGACGTAGCGCTTCATGAAATTGAGGTTTTTAACTGGGAAAGTAAAAAACATGCTATTGGGTAAGGTCGCGGTTTTTCCAGTAAAATGATACTGACCATGGTGCAAATCAATTTCTTGGATCACAGTCGCCATCATGTTGTGTTCAATAACTTCGCCGCACAACTTACCTACCTCAATCCAATCACCAATTCTAAAAGATCTAGAGCTCGCACGCTGAATAAACCCAGTGAAACAAAGAATAATCTCTTTTGACGCTACCACGATAGCAATGGCTATTGCAGTAACGGATAACGCAAATTCATTTATTTCCGACTTCCACAACATGAACAGCAGTAAAACAGTAATAGAAAAGGTGCCATTCTTTGTTCTAGACATCCAGCTTCGTTGTTTTTCTGTTACAAAAGCCACATCACCACGAATTTTCGATAATATTATTCTTCGAACAACAACAACAAGCCCAATAATAAATACCGTAAAGATAAACTTATGAGTCAAAAAAAAATTGATAACAAGATGTAGATTTTCCAATCTAAACTCCCTACACCAGTGAATAACAAAAAGCCATCAGCCCCAATCTACACCTCATTCTAAAACAACCACAGCAGTATACCAATCAGCTATGCCCGATAATGGAATCGCTCCAGCAATTACTTAAACCTCGCAGAGGTGATAAACTCACCAAACGTCTCACACCAAACCACAACTGTGTTGTATTGAGATAAATCTAATTCTTGAGGTAGATTTAAAGCGAAACGATCAAATGTTTTGACGTCACCCACCCTTGTCATATTGTGTTTTTTATCATTGAAATCTTGTTCTGTTTCAACAAACTGAGGAGATAAATACAGTTTATAATCGGGGCCAGGAGCTAATTCTCCAACAAAAGCGATCTGTTGTTTACTAATTGACACCGAACCTTCACCCCAATGAAGAAAATCGCTATCTTTGCGATCACGTTGAAATGTAGCTGTATAAATAGCGTTATTGGTAATTTTTTCAACCGAACTCATGGTGGGAGAATCAGGCTGAGTAAGTATAGGTAGAGCATAGATCCCAAGAGCAAAACCAAAAGCTCCGCAAACCAAATGAGTAAACAACAAAACAATTTTTTTCATTCCAATACCTATAATTTGCTTATATAAATGTGCAGATAGAAAATGTGGACAATTAGATAATAGGTAGCATATATATATTTGCCTTCCACTAATTAATATTTTCCTACGACAATCACAATACTAACAAGTTTAGTCACTGCTATCGATGCAAAACAATGGCTTGTCAGTGCCAGATTCAACCTGCTTAACTTCAAAGCTTACTTGCAAAATATGCATCAGATAGATATAAAACCATGGACAAAGATCACATAAATTATCTTGAGATTAACCACAACCGTACCTTATGTTTGCAAATTATCATCAGACATCTAGGGTTAAAAATGTATCAACTAACGTACTCGTGAACCAAGTATTCGCGAACAACGTCAGCGGCTAACCACAACGCAAACACAACAATATATAGCCCCACTATCATGTGGGGCTATTTGTTTACATTCCATGTAACATTTACCTATTTAATTGAACTCTAATCGACTAAGTTAGACTGGATTTCTATCAACAGCGATATAAAATAGCGTTCTAATACATTAACCATGGATATGTTGTGGAACGAGATTATACTCTCTTATACTTGGAAAATACCTCTAGGGATGAGCTTCAAGAACTGAGCCTTAAAATGCTAAATCGACTCATAGATGAGAACTCAATGTCTGAGCTCTTTACGTTTGAAGCCGATGAAACGGCTTCAGAAGATAAGCTTTTTCAAGCACAATTTGACGCTATGCTGAGAATGCATGCCATCGCGTTAAGTCAATTACCTGCACTCTTTAATGATTCTGAACAACCTATTCAAAACACTAAGCGTATGCAGAGACTCTTACTTTGGCACTTTTATGCCATATCTTTTAAACTAGAACGAACAATTAATCTTGCGGTACATTGCGAACATGTGGAAGCCATACTTGAGGAAGCCCCAGAGAACGCAATAGAATGGGTGACAAGTTTAACGGATTTACTTCGACAATATGCTTTAATTGCTAACAAATAGAGTTAAGCTAAATTCATAGGTTCTGTGACTGAATTAACTTAGCACATCACAGAACCAAAGAAAAAGATGATGTCAATTAATCATTTGAAAGTACGACTCGAGCATTGTGATTTTGCAGCGGACGGTTGTTTGCACCCATAACCAGCTCCAGTTGCTTCGCTTGATCCGAAGTGAGTGACTGTGGAGATTTAGCGACTATCCAACGAACTCCCTCAGAACAAGGTGGTGTGGTTAAAGAGCCATTAAAGCGATAATATTTGGCAGTTTTAGGTAACATATCTTTGACAGAAAACGGGCTGTCTAGTGTCACAGTATGATTGGTTTCGGGCATCGATTTAATCAGTTTGCTCATCTCTCTATTCTTATGTGTATCAAGATCGAACATCACTGCTAAAACAGCTAGGTGCCCAGCTTTATCTGCATTGACAAAATGCGCTTCTAGAGGGTAACCATGACCTTTGATATGGTTTTCAGAAGGAGTATGGAAATGAAACTGCGCTAAATTAAATTCAATACCGTCGAGAGTGAATACATTGCTACCACTAACAACAGCTTGTAATGTATGGCCATTATTCGTTAAGCCTGTCACTGTACCATCATAGTGTATGTCTAAAGACTTGAGCTCTGCTTCAACAGTATCATTTTCATTTATATCGATTGGGCTTTGGTTCTTACCAGCAGCACACTCTCTCGCAAACTCTCCCCAATGCTCTGGACCTATATCACCTTGGTAGCCCCATTCTGCAGCTTGAACAGAGCTACATAAAGCCAGCAAGAGGCTTCCAGCTACCACATTTATCTTATTCATATCTCTTCCCTAGTAAAATAAGTGTAACAAAGACCGGTGTTATGATAAATCAAAGGTCAATGTAACTAGAAGTAAATATGCATGATTAAATATGAACTTTAGGAAGGGGTTTTAAAGAAATAAAATGTACATTTTTTTCACTTGTAAATATCAAAATCGAACAGATAATAGCCGAACGATAAACGCTCGGCTAGAAACCTTACCTTCAAACTTAGCTAAGGCCAAGGTATAAAAGTTGATAAAAAAATATCAAGCTACTATTGCCAATCCAATATTACTTTACCTGACATACCAGAACGCATTGCATCAAAGCCTTGCTGGAAATCATCCACCTTAAAGTGATGCGTTATGATTGGCGTTAGATCTAGGCCTGATTGAATTAATGATGCCATTTTGTACCAAGTTTCAAACATTTCTCGGCCGTAGATACCCTTGATCACAAGACCTTTAAAAATTACTTGGTTCCAATCAATTCCCATGTCTGATGGAGGAATGCCTAAGAGAGCTATTCGGCCACCATGATTCATCGTTTTGAGCATGCTACTAAATGCGGCTTGAACACCTGACATTTCAAGACCAACATCAAAGCCTTCTGTCATACCAAGCTCAGCCATGACATCTTCTAGGCTTTCACTGGCAACATTGACAGCACGAGTAACACCCATCTTGCGTGCAAGATCCAAGCGATAATCGTTCACATCGGTAATAACCACATGTCGCGCACCTACATGCTTAGCCACTGCAGCAGCCATAATACCGATAGGCCCAGCACCAGTGATTAGTACATCTTCACCAACCAAATCAAACGATAAAGCAGTATGTACAGCATTACCAAATGGGTCAAAAATTGACGCAAGATCATCTGAAATCCCTTCTGGGATCTTAAAAGCATTGAATGCAGGAATAACCAGATACTCGGCAAATGCACCTTCCCGATTGACCCCCACACCAACAGTATTACGACATAAATGCGTTCGCCCACCGCGACAGTTACGGCAGTGACCACATGTGATGTGCCCTTCACCAGAGACACGATCACCGATTTCAAAGCCTCGGACCTCTTGGCCAAGGCCGACAACTTCACCCACATATTCATGGCCGACCACCATAGGCACAGGAATTGTGTTTTGAGACCATTCATCCCAGTTATAGATATGAACATCTGTACCACAAATTGCGGTTTTCATTATCTTAATGAGGATATCATTGTGTCCAAGTTCAGGCTTGTCCACTTCAGTCATCCAAATACCTTCTTCAGGCTTAAGTTTAGACAGGGCTTTGATTTTCATTACTTTATAATCTCCATGTCACGGGCAACCTCGATGAACACATTAATCGCACGATCCAGTTGCTCAGGAGAATGTGCTGCTGACATTTGTGTACGAATACGTGCTTGACCTTTGGGTACAACAGGAAAAGAAAAACCTACTACGTAGATACCTTTTTCTAGTGCACGCTCTGCAAACTCTGCCGCTACTTTTGCATCACCTAACATGATAGGTATGATGGCATGATCAGCACCAGCAAGTGTAAAGCCAGCTTCTGTCATACGATTACGGAAATGCTTGGCATTTTCCCAAAGACGACTTCGTAAATCTTCGCTTTCTTGAAGAAGACCAAGAACACGAATGGATGCGTTAACAATGGCTGGCGCTACTGAATTTGAGAACAAGTACGGACGTGAACGTTGACGAAGCCACTCAATCACTTCTTTTTTACCCGCAGTATAACCACCAGACGCGCCACCCATAGCTTTACCAAGCGTACCAGTAATAATATCAATACGATCAACAACATTATGATATTCATGTGTCCCTGCGCCGCTTTCCCCCATAAAACCTACTGCATGAGAGTCATCGACCATAGTCAAGGCACCGTACTTTTCCGCTAAATCACAAATAGCAGGTAGATTAGCTACAACGCCATCCATCGAGAATACACCGTCTGTCACAACCAAAATATTGCGTGCACCCGCTTCTTTTGCAGCGATCAACTGCTGTTCCAGTTCCTGCATATTATTGTTGGAATACCGAAACCGCATCGCTTTACACAAACGAACACCATCGATGATTGAAGCATGATTTAACGCATCAGATATGATGGCATCTTCTTTGCCAAGAATAGTTTCAAAAAGGCCAGTATTTGCATCAAAACAAGAGGTATAGAGAATCGTATCTTCTTTACCAAGGAATTTAGAAAGCTTTTGCTCAAGCTCTTTGTGGATATCTTGAGTACCACAAATAAAACGTACAGATGCCATACCAAAACCATGCTGCTCCATACCGGCTTTACCCGCTTCTATCAGCTCAGGATGATTGGCGAGGCCTAGGTAGTTATTGGCACAGAAGTTTAATACCTCTTCACCCGTCGAAATCTTAACGGCGGCCTGTTGCTGAGAAGTAATGATACGTTCTGATTTGTAAAGACCTTCAGCCTTTACCTCTTCAATCTGTTGTTTGATCTGGTCGTAGAATGCAGAAGCCATGTTAAATTCCTTGCGAGTTATTATGTAATTTATTGTGCTAGAGCCGTATTTTTAGTCAGAAAACCTAACCATGGTGACGACATTGAGCTCAGTGCGTTAGTGTAATCTAAGCCAAGCATTTTCATTATCCCGCCAACTGGAAAAACATTAATGAATTCAAGGCACAAATAGTCCTTTTTTATGACCTAAATCACATGGTATGATCAACTCAATACAATGATTGGCTTATAACTTACATTGTTTGACTAACCGTACGATTTATTTACCACGAATAAATTGCAAATTATTGAAAAATTTAGGCCTTATTTTGGTTAACTCTAGACTTATTTCTTTGCTCCCTGATCTTGCGTCATTCATTTTGATTGTCGATGAAGGCAGTTTTACCGCCGCTGCGAAAAAACTGAAAGTAACACCATCGGCGCTAAGTAAGCTCATCACACGGCTAGAATATGCACTATCAATTAAATTGTTTGAGCGTACTACACGTACTTTGATCATAACTCCAACTGGTCAACAGATATATGACCAAGCGATTGTAATGGTTAACGCTGCACAACAAGCTTGGGAACTTTCAACCACAAACCACACCCAACCAGCTGGAGCACTCACAATCGCGGCTCCTGAGGCTTTTCTTAACTCAGTTTTGCAGCCTTTTGTGATGCCTTTTCTGCATCAATACCCAGATATACAACTCAAGTTACGTGTCGCAGATGGAGAAATTGATCTACTGAAAAACGGTATTGACGTTGCTTTTAAGTTAACTGATAAACCAGACGAAAACCTAGTTTTAAAAGAAATTGGCAAAACCAATCTTGTATTATGTGCAAGCCCAGAATACATCAAAAAAAGAGGCAAACCATTGCACCCAACCGAGTTATCAAGTCACGATTGCTTATACCTTGCTGAAACTGAGATCGACGACGTTTGGGACTTTTTCAAAGATGATGAGTTCCACTCTATTGCGGTTACAGGACGTTATGCAGTCAACCACTCACAAATGCGTTTAAATGGTGTTAAACAGGCACTCGGCATTGGCATATTTCATGACTTTGTTATTGCTGAAGCAATTGAATCATTGCAGGTAGTTCCTATCCTTCCCGACTGGACTATTAAGAGCAACTATCATGGCGTAGTTGCTATGCAGTATTCGCAAACAAAGTATATGCCAGCTCGTCTACGTGTATTTATCGACTACATTAGTGATGCCTTAAGCCACAGACTCAACTCAGCCACTTAAAGTAAAGTTACCACGTAACACCAAATAACCGCATAGGCCAAGTCATTTGTCCATGCTCAATAAGATCATAAATGGTAAAAAACACACCACATATAAAAGCGAGTTTGATAAGTCTGTAGACAACAATCATAGTGATAACCTTATATCTTAGAAATGGTTAGATATCGCTAAATCAAGTACGTTGTCAAGTGGTTTCAATATGACTTAAAAAATATCAGAACTTACTCAATATACATACTCACAAATTCGCACTCGCTTTATTGGTTCGATTTTCTTGCCTAGCAAACACTGATTTTGGCGTTTTAGTTAGCAAAATTCCAGCTAATAAAGGCGCTAAAAGTAACATTGACTGGAGAGATAAAATTTCATCATTTACATAAGAGGATATGAAAAGAGCTACAACGGGGAAAATCAAAAAACAAATAGACGCTTGGAACGGCGTTGATACTTGCCCAAGTTTAAAATAAGCGACAATACCACCGACACTTGCTACTAAGCCCAAATACGCTACCGCCGATACCGATTCCATACTGAATGACTGATAGTCAATATGCTCTCCTATCAAAGAAACGATAAAAAGCAATACTGAAGCAGCAAGGCATGGCACAGCATTATAAGTCAGCACCTGAATGTCTTTACAATGTTTCTGCACAATTACATACATAACTGCATGAATAACCACCGCCATTCCAAGACAGACAGTACCGATAATATAGTCTGAGCCACCTAGCTGCATTTCAGTCCCAAGAATGAATGACAAACTCAATACGGCCACAACAAGGCCAAACAACTGATGGCTTGCTAAACGTAAATCCAAAAACAAACCTGACATCAACATGACTGCAACTGGCATATTGGCAAAGATAATTGAAGCCAAGCCTGATGAGATATACTGCTCACCATAAATCATCAATGTAAATGGAACCGCAAAATACATTAAAGCAACAATTAATATCCATTTCCCCTTCCCTCTTGGAAAAAGTAACGGTTGCCCAAATACCTTAGCTAATACAGCTAAAAGTGGTGCGGCCAGCATAAAACGCATTGCCGTAGCAAAAATGGGAGGAATAGTTTCCAATGCTACTTCCATGGCAAACCAAGTTGTTCCCCAGATTATACAAACGGAAATAAAAAGCAGAAAAGATAGAGACTTTGAATTCATGAGATCATTCACCTAGAGACGATACTACTTTGTCAGAGATAACTTTGTAGTGAACTAATTACGTGTCACAGTATACGAATTTCCCTGGAGAATTTTTTTATCTTGTCATCTATCATTTAATTAAAAATAGAAAATTAATCTAATAATTATGTGATTTTGAGAAAATTTTACCACACTTTCTGAGAAGGCTAGTGTCATTATTTTTATTGTGGGTTTTTATTATAATTGAATGAATAACCCCGTTTAAAACATTGTACATAGAAATCTCTTATGTTAAATTTACCAATATGAAACTAAACGCAATCATGTCGTCTCAAAACAATTGGTGGCGCTCTCACTAGAGCAGCCAAGACTTTTACGTCCTTATGCTGCTGGAATGACAGCATGAGGCTATAACACCTTTGAATTATCTCCAGTAGCACCTGATACAAACTCGGAGAATACATTCATGAAAATGACACCCAAGACATTCCATAACCAGATCATCTTAACAGGTGATCGAGCAACAGGACCTCTACACCTAGGCCATTTTATAGGTTCGCTGCAACAAAGAGTGACTCTCCAGAGAACCAACGACCAAACAATACTCGTCGCCGATATGCAAGGTTTGACAGATAATGCCAATACTCCTGCTAACGTTTCCTCTAACATTCTCAATATTGTCGCGGACTATTTAGCTGTAGGAATAGATCCAACACTCACTACAATTTGTTTACAGTCACAACTTCCTGCACTTGCAGAAATCACCATGTACTATAGCAACTTGGTAACCATTGCTAGGCTTGAACGCAATCCGACGGTAAAAGCAGAAATACTCAGCAAACAATTTAAGCGCTCAATCCCAGCAGGTTTTTTAACCTATCCAATATCCCAAGCAGCTGATATCACGGCATTCAATGCATCCATAGTCCCCGTTGGAGACGACCAGTTACCTATGATCGAACAAACCAATGAGATTGTCAGAAAGGTAAACTCTCTTGCGGGGAGCTGCGTATTAAATGAATGTCAGCCACTGCTAAGCAAGGCATCGCGTTTACCAAGTACTGACGGTAAAACAAAAATGTCAAAAACCATGGGTAACACCATAAACCTTGGCTCAAGTCCAAAACATATCACTACGGCAGTAAGATCCATGTATACAGACCCAAACCACTTAAAAATAGAAGATCCCGGCAAAGTTGAAGGTAATGTTGTCTTCACCTATCTTGAAGCATTTCATCCCGATACAATTTATATTAATGAGCTGAAACAACGCTATCAATGTGGAGGGCTTGGAGATGGCACTACAAAGAAAATATTGGAAGAATGTTTACAAGAGATGTTAAGTCCTATAAGGCATGAACGTGAAAAACTGTTATCTGAACCAAATTATCTTTTGCAAGTATTAGAGAAAGGAAGTGAAGTTGCCAAGATAAAAACTGAAAAAACATTATACAAAATAAAAAGTGTATTTGGCTTGAATATATTTTAATAACCTTCTCACCAAATTATTATTATCAAAATAATCATTAATAAATAATTATTTCTAATACATCGCGGGCAACACCTCATATAATCGTTTGGGGTGTTTACATATTATGTTGAACTATAGATCAAGGTCTTATCGTTCAAAATTCAACCATTGCATTTTATAATTCGTAGTTATATTTTGTTGAAAAATATAACTAATTTATAAGAATAAGATGAAATTTGTGGTTTTTTTGTTAATTATCTTCTCATTTTCAGTTATTGCTAATCCGCTTCCTGATGATGAAGAAGAACTCGTTACGTTTTTAGTGGAGCGTGGTGTCATATGTGACAATCAATCCTATGACGAAAAGCTTAAATCTCTCCAAGTTTACCTCGCTAATAGATTCAACAAAACCACAAGTAAAAATAATAACACCAAAGAAACAATACATGACCGTTTAAAAAACAAACAATGTATTTCAGCACCTAAGGATTAAGTACAGAAATACATTTAAGAATCTCCCACCGTCAAGGGAGTTGTTCACGCAACGTTAAAACCACTATTTAAAGTGGTGATTGGCAATAAAAATATAATAAGGAAATAATATGGCTTGCATAAGGAAAACACTGCTCGCAACAGCAGTAATGGCACTATTTAGTGCCAGCGGTAATGCTCAAACGCCTATTGATTTAGGTGTAATAAATGAAGAGAAAATTATCGAAATGCTAGCAAGGAAAGGCATTATTGATGAAAGCTCTTCTATTGAAGAACAAAAACTAGCTTTTAATAACTACCTAAATAAAAAAATTGGGAATGGTTTTAAAGGCGATGCTCAGTTCGGTAAAAAAGCACTCGAACAAAGAGCAAAAATATTAAAATCCATTGAAGAAAGTAATGGCCAACATAAGGCACATGTATTTTCTTTTGATTTGTCAGACAAGCGAACTGATAAAGTTCTAGCTGTACTGGTTGATTTCCCTGACTTACCTTGGAACGATAATCGACTAACGTCTGATCACACAGATATGCTCTACGATAGCTACCAACCAGAACACTACCAGAGACTTCTATTCTCTAACACTGGCTACACTGGCCCAAATGGGCAAAACCTTATCTCTATGCGTCAGTATTATGAGAGCGAGTCGGGTAAAAGCTATAGCGTTGCAGGGCAAGCCGCCGGATGGTATCGCGCTGCAAAAAATGCAGCATTCTACGGGGGGAATTCTTCCTCAACAGACAATGACCTTAATGCGCAAGAATTAGTTCGTGAAGCCCTCAACCAATTAGCTCAAGATCCAAATATTAATCTTGCCGATTACGACATTGAAGACCGCTATGACTATGACCAAGATGGTGACTTCCGTGAACCCGATGGCGTGATAGACCATTTGATGGTTTTTCATTCATCAGTAGGTGAAGAAGCAGGCGGTGGTGTACTTGAAGACGATGCCATCTGGTCACACAGATATAACCTTGGTAAATACCATGTATTACAAGGAACCACCAGCACAATTCCGAGCCGTTTTGGCGGTAGCTATGCTGCTTTTGACTACACTATTCAGCCGATTGATGCAGCAGCGGGGGTTTGTTCGCACGAATACGGACATGACTTAGGCCTTCCTGATGAATATGATACCCAATATACAGGTAAAGGTGAGCCTGTTTCATACTGGTCGATTATGTCATCGGGTAGTTGGGCTGGCAAAATTGGAGGTACTCAGCCTACTGCATTTAGCTCTTGGGCAAAGCAGTTTCTTCAGGAATCAATCGGAGGAAAGTGGATTGTTAATCAAACACTCTCTGTAGATGAACTGACGACCAAAGGAGAAGAAATTACTCTTCACCAGACCATAGACAATGATAAGCAAAACATGGTTCGTATTGATCTTCCGATTAAACGTACCGAAGGCCAGAAGCCCTACTCTGGGAGTCATGGTTTTCATTCAGGTAAAGGCGATGATCTCAAAAATTCTATGTCCCGTGAAATCACTCTACCGGAGGCAACCAATCTAGAGTTGGTGTTTAAAGCTTGGTACCAAATCGAGAAAGACTATGATTTTGCTCGAGTGCTTATCAATGGAGAGCAAATAGCTGGTAGTATTACTACACTAGACGATCCGAATACCACAGATCTAGTACCTGCAATTTCTGGTGAATCTGATGGTTGGATCGATGCTGAGTTCAATCTATCTAAGTGGTCAGGACAAACGGTCACCCTAAGCTTCGATTATGTAACAGATGGGGGCTTAGCAATGGAAGGCCTACATATCGACAATATTGAAATCATTGCAGATGGAGTGGCAACATTAATCGATGATGGTGAGGCAGATTCAAGCTTTACATTAAATGGTTACCGGCTAAACAATGGCGTCAATGAAGCACCACACTATTATCTACTACAATGGCGGAGCCATAATGACGTTGATGAAGGACTAAACAATATCAAGCGCTTTGGAAGCTTGATGTCATTTGAACCTGGTTTAATTGTCTGGTATGTCGACGACTCTATCACCGATAACTGGGTAGGAAAGCACCCTGGTGAGGGTTGGTTAGGTGTTGTTGATGCGGACCAAAATGCTATGATCTGGGAAAACTCAGGCTCTCCAGCACAAACTCGTTACCAGCTACGTGACGCTAGCTTCTCACTTCAAGATCAATCACCTATGACGCTTGAAAATAAAGAAGGGGATGTGTTGCGAGATGTCAGCTTGCTAGGCAACGCCTATTTTTCTGATAATGAAGATTATTCCAATCCACAAGCACCAGATGCAGGTAGACTATTAGCTGAGCATGGTGTCGCAATAGAGGTCATTGAACAAGCCGCTGATAATACCTATGGAGTAATTCGAGTATCAAAAGTACCCGAGCCTAACCAATTCCCAGTCGCTGCATTTACCTTATCGGTCGATGGGATGACAGTCACTGCGAGTAATATGAGTTCTGATCCTGATGGTAGCATCGTCGATTATGAATGGAACTTTGGCAATGGTGAAACAAGTAAAGAAGCCTCTCCAGCATGGACTTATCTAAATGATGGTCGTTATACGGTTTCCCTAACTGTCACAGATAACCGTGGAGATCAACATACCTCTTCAGACATTATCTTTGTCGAAGACGGTAATATCCTGCCAGAAGCAACGGCTGAATACATACACCTAGGCCGTTTGGTTACCATGTGGTCTACAAGCTCAGATGCTGACGGACGTATAGTTGATACTGAGTGGGTTCTTCCTAATGGAGATATCAAACGTGGGCGTATGTTCACCACCCTATTCCCAAGCTACGGTGTTCATCAAGTTCGCTTAACCGTAATGGATGACAATGGTGATAAAGTCACCAAGCTCATAGACGTAAAACTATAATTCGTTATTAATAACCGACCAAAAGCGCAACGTAGGTTGCGCTTTTTTTTGCTTTCAAAACACTCTTTTGGCACTCTAAATGCTCACCAAGTCAACCCTAACAACCAATATAAGCAACAAATCTCATATTAGAAACAAAGTTAACTACAAAAAAACACAAATTTAACACTCACGTAACTAAAGATTTCTGTATAAAGTTTGATCTAAATCTAATCTTGATTGATTTTTTTCATGAATATTTTGACTGTTAAGTGCATGCCATGCGATCAAAGATGAGCAAACACTCTACAATCAGAATAATAAGTGAAGGATCATGAATAAAATTCTACTTTTAGCTGGTTGCACCTTGGCTGTACCAGCACTCGCAGATGATACGTCAACAGATTTTAAACATGGAAATACTGAATACGAGCAAAGGATACAAGGGCGGCAAACCAGCACTTATGTCAGATGTTGGTACCGTATTTCTCAAAACCGCAATGAAACGGATGCTGAATGGGAATGGGCCGAGAACGAAGACGGTACTTACTACAAAATACAGGGGTATTGGCGCTCTTCTGTATCGGTTAAAAACATGTTCTACACCAATACTTCACAGACAGATATTGAGGAACGCTGTATGGAAACATTGGGGATGACTTATGATGAAGCCGATACAATGTATTACGCATCAGATAGCCAGATTTCATACAACCACAGTATTTGGACAAATGACTCCACTAATAATGATAAAATCAATAGGGTCATCACCTTCGGAGACAGCTTGTCAGACACTGGCAACTTGTACAATGCATCTCAGTGGGTATTTCCCAATAGAAGATCATGGTATTTAGGGCACTTTTCAAATGGTTTTGTATGGACCGAGTACCTTGCACAACATAAACATCTGCCATTATACAACTGGGCAGTAGGTGGAGCAGCTGGCGTCAATCAATATGGTGTTTTAACCGGGGTATACAAACAAGTTACTTCTTATCTCAAGTATGCGGACAAAGCAGAAAACTACAAACCAGAAAATAGCCTAGTCACGATGGAGTTTGGTCTCAACGATTTGATGAACTACGGCCGTTCAGTTGCAGACGTAAAAGCTGATTTGAGTAGCGCTCTGATTCGTTTAACTGAATCAGGAATAACAAATATACTTTTGTTTACCCTGCCTGATGCCACCAAAGCGCCCCAATTTAAATATTCAACGGTTGAAGAAATCAATACTGTCAGAGGTAACATTATTGAATTCAATGCCTTTATAAAAGAGCAAGCCAAACTCTATAAGGACAAAGGGCTTACCATTGTACTTTATGATGCTCACGAGAGGTTTAACCAAATCACATCTGACCCCAGAGCATTTGGGTTCGAGAATGCGACCGACTCGTGTTTGAATATCAATAGAAACTCAGCATCGGACTACCTGAAAAATCATTCACTGACTAATGATTGTGCTTACCATGGTGCCGATAAATATGTCTTTTGGGGAGTGACTCATCCAACAACAGCCACTCACAAATTCATCGCCGATGACATCATTCAAACAAAGTTAGACCAATTTAACTTCTAAACACGGCTCGCATAAAGAGATGAAGTTACCGCCTACTTCATCTCTTTTAATGCCTGGTTAAGCTCTATTTAGACTAAAAATAACCATAAACAGACCTATTCCCTAGACGTTAAAGTAATCGCTCATAACCTTATCAACCCAAATTGGCTGGATAACTTTCTCTTTATCGACAAGGAATTGTTTAAACACTGGTTTAATATCGACAACCAGTGACCCATTTATTGCATCCAGACCCTTTACTCTCAGAGTATTACCCGAAACATCAACAATTGAACAATCCGTGACACCAATTTTGTTTATACGGTTTTTCCCTCTTTGAGATAAGATTCCTACAGGATCAATGTTAGAATTGTTTCTTGGGTGTCGAGCACCCAAACAAATTTTCTCATCGATAACTTTATGCATATAAAAAACGATCGTGACATGAGAAAATGAGTTAAGCCCTATCAAGGTTTCCAAAGGTATCTCATTCTCAAGCACAATGTTAGAAATCACACTACCCCAATTGTCATCTTGAGGAGAGTCGATATTATTCTTAACGATTGCGATAGGTTTTATGCTGATCATGTTTTTATATCTCGTTATTATACATACTTCATATTTATCATATATATAAATACTTTCTCAAGATAAATCACATAGCCAGTACCCTGACTCAATAAGGTAGTCTCATATACGTTAGGATATAAACTACCTAAACTGTTTAACTCTGCTGTAAAGCTTCTCTTACGGTTGCTTGAGCGTGTATTACCGTTGTATCGAATACTGGAATATCTATATCAGAACTATCAAGTAGAAGTCCTATTTCAGTGCACCCTAAAATTACCCCCTGGGCACCTTCAGCAGTAAGATCTTCAATAATCGTTTTAAAGTCTTGCTTAGAACGAGAGCTTATTTTACCTATACACAGCTCATCATAAATAACATCGTGGACGAGTCGGCGCTGCACCCCATTAGGGACGATAACATCAATTCCAAAGGCGTTCTTAAGGCGTTGCTTATAAAAATCTTGTTCCATCGTAAATGCGGTACCAAGTAAACCCACTCTGGTAATATCTTGATCTCTTAAGTTCTGGCCTGTAGCATCAGCAATATGTAATAAAGGAGTCGATACCCCTTCTTGTATTTCATCAAACACCCTATGCATAGTGTTGGTAGCAACAATAATAAAGTCGACGCCAGCCTTCTCTAATGACTGGGCAGCTTGACTCAAAAGCACAGCCGCTTTGTCCCACTCTTCACTTTTTTGTAGACATTCAATTTCCGCAAAATCGACACTATAAAGAATAATTTTAGCGGAATGCAGACCCCCTTTTTCCGCTTTAACCGCCTGATTAATTAATTTATAGTAGCTAGCAGTAGACTCCCAACTCATACCACCAATAATACCTATTGTTTTCATCACGATTCCTTTCATTAGATAGAATGACATCATAATCAGATGTTTATAAAAAATACAATCGATATTATGCAACAAAAATTGCCTTTCGATAGTAAGAATAAGCCTATGCTTAATATGAAATTATTTTAAACAATAAAGTGCCGGATTTACGTGACGAAAGGCATGGTAAAGAGTAGGTATTATTCTCCTTTGTTCTCACCTTGCCCCATAAGAATCTGAATTTGTTGCTCAATACTAGAGCTTACTTTATCCTCGAGTTGTTCCTGCAAATCTTGACTCATGTTCAACAATGATTGTTTCACTTTACCAGTGAGGGTTTTTACCGCCTCTTCGTTTTTAGAATGGATCGATATGGACTTTATCTGCAACACCTTCAGTATTAGTTGGGTAATACATATGAAGGGAAGCCGCTTCCATCATTTCATCGGCACTTATTAAGTGTTTAGAATCTGCGGGTACTTCATCATCTACCACAGCGCCAACGCGTTTATGATGCGCTGAAATACATTCGGTGATTTTAGGGATGAGTTCTTCTCTGCTGAGTGCATGGCTTTGGTTATCGCAAGAAAACATTACGCCAATATCCGAACCTGGCTGCTGGTCCGTAGTCACTCGCTGATTACCAGAGGCGTAGGATCCATACAATATTGACATCCAAGTTCCCCCATAAATACCTGCCAGTATGTTGGTGAAATAGAGGTAGGTTGAGGTACCATGTTATACACTTCATTACTAGACTGTGGTCTAAGGCTCCCCTCTACAATCGTACTAAGTGCTGTTATTGCTTCTTCGCAAGTATGCCCATACTTGGGAATATTACATTTGCTCAATTCGTTGCGATAAAGGAAAGGCTCTACCGAAAATTTCGGCCCAGTAGCTTGTTTTGACTCTATTTTTGAAATACCGAGATTGAGTAATCGAAATAGCTCTTGGACTTGGCTTTCAAAATTAAGCAACCCAATATCACCCGATACATCTTTTGCAATTTCCAACATCGTTTTCACCTAAATTGAAGGGTAACTACAGGCAATCAATAAAAGCAAACAAGAAAGCTTAGATCAACTTAATAAAGCGCTTAATTATCCATTTTCTTGTTAGGTAGGCGCCCTGATTATTGATTAAAAAAATAACCAGAAATTCAAATGTTGCATAATATCAGCTATCTATTTAGTGAAAAAATGAGCATTCGTGAATAAATAAGGTGGGTGTTGGGCTCTTTTTAAATTTATTTACATATTTATTTTTATTAAAAAAAACAATAATGTATATATCAATAGTGAGAATGTATGAAATGGTTCAATAGCAAGACTTTCAATCCTTATAAAAACTAAACAGCCCCGAGTTATCCACTCAGGGCCAAACTTACATAAAATAACTGTTAACTGGTACTTTCTTCAATTGGAAGCACTTGCTTGACATAATTCCCTGGGGCTGGACCTAATACCGAGAATTGTTCGCTGCCAACATTGAATGGTTCACGTTGCTCTTCAGGGCTAAAACTCAATAGCCATTGATTCCAATGTGTCCACCATGACCCCTCAGCATGCTTTGCATTTGCTAACCATTCATCTGCATTTTCATCTAAACTTTCATTGGTCCAAAAACCATATTTTCTTTTTTCAGGGGGGTTGATAATACCTGCAATATGTCCAGATTCACCCAGAACAAAAGTTTTGTTACCACCAACATTAAGAGCACCACGATATGTTCCCTGCCACAAGGCAATATGGTCTTCCTTCGTAGACACAAAATAGCTCGGTATTTTAATCTTATTAAGATCTATCCATACCCCACCAATCTTAACGCCTTTTTCCTTCACTAATTTGTTGTTTAGGTACAACTCACGAAGCATAAAATTGTGGCAAGAGGCACTAACGTTGGTGCTATCACTATTCCAATAGAGTAAATCAAAATCAACTGGGCTTTGCCCTTTGAGATAATTGTCTACATAATAGTTCCAGTAAAGGCTGTTTTCTCTTAATAAACTGAACGTTACGCTCAATGAGCGCCCATCCATGAAACCTTTTTCGTTATTTTGTGCTTCGATTGCATTAATGATTGTATCGTTAATATAAGCACCGACTTCTCCAGGCTGAGAGAAATCTAATAATGTGGTAAAGAAAGTAGCACTCTTAATGCGCTTCTTCATTCTCTTCGCGGCATAATAGGCAATAGTACTAGCCAGTACAGTCCCACCAATACAATATCCAGCGGCATTAATTTGTTCTTGCCCTGTTATATCTTCAATTGCCGAAACAGCTTTCGCTACTCCCTCAGTGACATAGTCTCCAAATTCAATTTGACTTTGCTCTTTACCTGGGTTGCGCCAAGACATCATAAATACCGAATGTCCCTGCTCTAGCAACCAACGTACTAATGAGTTCTTCTCACGTAAATCAAGGATATAGTATTTGTTAATAAATGGGGGAACAAACAGTAGAGGTGTAGCATGAACATTTTCAGTAAGCGGGCGGTACTGAATCAGTTCGAATAGCTCATTACAATAAACAATATCACCCGCAGTATTAGCCACATCATCGCCTAACCGGAATGAATTATTGTTTGTCATTCGGATCTTTAGAATGTCAGCACTCGATTCTATATCTTCTTGTAACTGCTCAAGCCCCGACAATAGGTTTTCACCGTTTTGTTCCAACGTCAGCTTTAACAATTCAGGGTTAGTTGCAATAAAATTACTTGGCGACAACGCGTTGAGTGCTTGACGTGAGAAAAAGCTAATCCGTTCTTTCGCTTTTTCGTCTAGGCCTTCCATGCTGTCGATTGTCTTTAAATAAGTCTGACTAAAAAGTAAATAAGATTGCTTAATGAAGTTGTAGAAGATTTCATTCTGCCACTCTTCATTAGAAAATCTTTTGTCGCCCTTCTCTGCCTCAACAATCGTTTCACCATTTTGTGCTAATGCTACATTTTGCCAAATTTCTAGCTGTTGTTGCCACCATTCAACTTGAATCTGTAGTATTGCCGCTGGTTGATTTGCAGCACTTTCAAAAAGTTTTGAGGTGTCTTCGAAGTTGACTTCTTGCATTGCTTTATTGAGAGGGGAGTTAACGGCTGCCCTGTTTAGTTCTAAATCTTTCCACCACTGTTGATTGGTTTCTTGAAGCTTTACAAGGTAGTCCGAAAAGAAGTGTTGATACATATTGCTACTCCTAAGTTCGGAAAAGTGCCGCCAATTTAGCGGCACACAAGTCAGTGTTATACTGGAGTCACTGTCTTAAGGTTTTCCGTTGTCAATTGGTCAACATCATCTTTGAACTCTTTGGCAATTGACTGAAGCTTATTACTATCGTCCATCATCTGATGAGATAATTTAGAAAGAACAGACAATTGCTGACCATTAAAAGATGTTAAAGAAGTAACATCTTTAATTTCACTGGCTGCTTTCATTTGAGTTAAACCCATCTCACTGTATGTGCGGATTGCATTTAATTGAAGCTCTGTTAAAACTTCAACATTCTTAGTAACAAGCTTGTTAAACTTGATATAAGGTTCTAGACTTTTCTCTGTTTGGTCAGTGAAAGATTTAAAAAAGTCAGTATACATATTAATACTCCTGGATTAATTCCATTATTGTTGGCTTAAATTCGACTAACTCGAATTCAAGCGATTGATTTGACAACTACTGCCGTGCCCATACCCCCGCCTACACACAGGGAAGCAACACCAAAATTACCATTTCTTCTGTTTAGCTCGTGAACTAGAGAAACCAAAATTCGATTTCCTGATGCTCCAAGCGGGTGACCGAGTGCTATCGCTCCACCATTTACGTTTGCTTTTTCCAAAATAGAGCTGCTTGGTATATTATGAATATCAGCCAGCTGGTGTATGACACCCAAAGCTTGAGCTGCAAACGCCTCATTGAGTTCATAAAGATCAACATCACAAGCAGGAATCTCAGCCTTACTCAATGCTTGAGTGACCGCTTCTACAGGACCTAACCCCATTATCTCTGGCTCAAGGCCTGACTGAGCATAGCTAACAATTTCGGCTATAGGCTTAAATCCAAATTCTTGGACCGCACTTTCACTAACAACAATAATGGCACTTGCACCATCATTGATACCTGAGGCATTACCAGCTGTCACTGTGCCTTCTTTTTCAAACGCTGGGCGCAGTTTAGCTAAGCCGTCAAGTGTTGCGTTGACTTTAGGGTACTCGTCCGTCGAGAATCTAATGGTATCTCTTCGATGTTTTACATCAACTGCAACAATCTCATCTTCAAACTTACCGGCTTCAATTGCAGCGGTGGCTTTCATTTGACTTGAAAGAGCATACTCATCTTGCTGAATTCGACTGACCCCTACTTCACGAGCAACATTTTCCGCTGTCATCCCCATATGGTATTGATTAAACACATCAGTCAAACCGTCACTAATTAGCAGATCAGTCAGATTCATATGTCCCATTTTATGACCATCGCGGATATTACTTGGAGTAGTAAAAGGGATTTGAGACATCACTTCTACACCTGCAGCTACCACGATTGAAGCATCCCCACTGCGTATGTGGCTAACTGCATCCATCACGGCTTTCATTCCACTGCCACAAACCATATTCAAAGTGTAAGCAGGGACATTAGCGGGAATACCAGCATGAATTGCCGCTTGGCGCCCTATGCCCATACCTTGTCCAGCACCGACAACATTTCCGACAATGACTTCATCAACAAGTTTTGGCTCAATATTTCCAGCTTCTAATGCCGCTTTAATCGCAACAGCACCCAGATCACCTGCTGAAATGCCTTTAAGAGTGCCACCAAAGGATCCAATAGGGGTTCGCTTAGCAGCTACAATATAAATTTTTTCCATTAGACTCCCCTTTCTTAATGCATGTATAAGCCGCCATTTACAGACAAAGTTTCACCTGTAATATAAGCTCCTGCATCACTGACTAAAAACGATACCGACTGAGCAACTTCTTCTGGTGTCGCCAAACGCTTCATAGGGATTTGAGCTTTGATTGCTTCCAAGACTTCTGGTTTCATCTGCTCAACCATTGGTGTACCCGTATAGCCCGGTGCTACAACATTAACCGTCACGCCACTTCTTGCCCCTTCTGCTGCCAGCGCTTTCGAAAACCCAATCATCCCTGCTTTTGCCGCTGAGTAGTTAGCTTGGCCAAATTGCCCTTTCAAACCATTTACAGAAGAGATATTAATGATGCGCCCGTTACCTTTTTCACACATAGAATCAAATAGAGGCTGAGTCACGTTAAATACGCTATTTAGATTCGTGTCTATGACATCTTTCCAAGCTGAGGCTTTCATCTTCTTAAATGTTGAATCACGAGTAATACCTGCATTATTGACGACAACATCCAAGGTTCCTTCTTCCTGTAATAACTGAATTAACCGCTCTGCACATTGCTCTGTGTCAGTCACATCAAGCTCAAATAAACGAACTTGGTCTTGGCTAAATTGCTTTTCATCAAACCAATCTAAAGCACTCTGATAATTACCTGTAGAGTAGGTTGCGATTACACGATAACCGTCCTTAACTAACTGCGAGGAAATTGCAGAACCTATACCACCTTTTGATCCTGTGACCAAAGCAAGTTTTTTCATCGATGAGACTCCATTCGTAACAGAAAATAATTTTTCATCTGCTATATCTCCGGTGCTTCAAATAAACACCAACCAACGTCATTAGTTATATATTAGTCAGGAACCTTACGTTCCTGTTCTGTTATTTTAAGGTAAAGACTTAATATTACAGTTCAAACAATTTTTGAACTTAGTTGCATAATGTTGAACGAGATCTCATATAGGATGAAATGTTGCCTTGATGTTAAATGGCTGTATCTCATTGTTTTAAAAAGGCTTTAAGTAAGGGATAATTAAATCATTAGACGCTAAGGTCATGTTTATTAAATACTTTTTACCATTTTTAAATATTTCATTAGTTTTAATCTCTCTTTCATTCTTTATTATTACATTATTAGATGTATAAGTTTTTATTAATCTTATATTTAATAAAAATTCGTATTTAATTTATAATTAAAAAATTATTTATATTAAATATATGTAAATTAAGACTCATAGATACCGCATTAATCTTTTATTTAATATAGAAATTTAACTCTTTATTACTAAATAAAAGAGTACCAATGAGAAGCTACCACTAGACGTAACTGGGCGCCCTACCTAGCTATGTCGAGTATCAACCATATCAGGTAACACATTTAATATTTTCTAGTCTAAAAGATTAATTTTTGAGGAAAAGTCTGCATAACGCAGACTTTTTTACTGGAAGTTGTTTAACAGGTTCTGAAAGTTTGTATCAATGATCACGTAGGTAATAAGGTACATAACTGAAAATAAAAGAGCAGAAACACCAAGGGTCACTTTAGGAGGGATAACACGCTTTAAAGGCTGCTTGAGATATTTTGCTTTTAAATTGACCAGCGAAACTTTCTCATTTTCAGCCATTCTTTCATCCTTGATTAGACGGTAAATGGTATTCGCTATATCTGCGAGTTTTTCTTGTCCCCTTTCTTCGCGGCCATACTTACCCTGAAAGCCTAATTGAATAAGAAGATACAGAAGCTCGATAACGTAGCGGTAGCGTCTAGGATCCGCTTTTAGACGCTCCAGTATGGTGAAAAACTTATCACCACCAGAAGTCTCATTGTGAAATTCTGCCAGTAAACTATTTTGGCTCCAATTACTATTTGCCCCCCACTCTTGACGACATACAGCTTCATCTATAGCGGCACATAAACAATACCGGATAACCAAAACAGATGCTCTATCAACTTCCATCTCATTCAATTTACGCTCGCCTTTACGAATTTCTCTCGCAATTTGTTCCCTAAACGGCTGAGGGTCTTCTAACCATGGGATAGAAGACATACAAGACAGACTCGCAATTAACCATGAAAACTGATCAACTAAAGGATTAACACCCATAGTCTCGATATTCGGGTCTTTAACTGCAATGTTTCTGGATAGGTCTGGTGCAGGCATAACCTCCATTGGTTTACCTGGATCAGGTTGGAAAAGTACAACAGTAACATCGTTATCTATGTAACTCATACTCTCACTGCCCATAGCTGAAGTGATAGATTGGCAAAGTCACCCGAGACATGTACAGCAATAGCTGAAGCTTTCTCAAGTGCAGCCCACTCTTCACTTGATCTCTCAAGTTCAAAGTAGGTATAACCCGCATGATAAGGTAGAGCACGCGGTACTACTGGCATAGGCTTGATACTGATACCCGGTAGTTGAAGATTAATCAAATCACGAATATTATCGATAGCTCCAATCTTGGTTTGACTTACAAACTGAGTATGAAGAATATCAAGAGTAACATCCGCTTTAACTGCCAAGATAAAGGTTGCGGATTCGGCAACCTTCTTATCGGGAATCACTGCAGTACGAATGCCAAAGCTTTGCTCTTGAAGAGTTAAAGGTATAGCTCGCTGCTCAGACATTACACTTAGTGTTCGCTTGGCATGATCCAGGGTTTTTGATAGACAGGCAGTCAATTCACCGTGGTTATATTCAACAAAATCTGGTGGCCTGCGTGATGTTGAGCATAAGGTGGACAGCTCGCCTTCAACTTGGAGAAGAGTTCGATATAGAGACTCGGGATGCACTCCTTCCACACTCGAAAAATGCCAAAATAGCGGCTCATAGCGATTCAGCGCTTGTAAGAGCATAAAGTCTGATACAGTAGAAACTCCCTGTTGGTCGACTGTGCCAAGTCGCTCAACGATGGACTCAGCACGGTGCTTCAGCATAGAAGCAAATTCATTAGTAAACTTTGTCAATAATTCTGATGCTTTAATATCGATACACGTAGGTATATAACGATCATCAAGAACAACACTACCATCCGCTTTGACTTCTGAGATTTTGAGGATTGGAATGCCTGTAAAAGCACTTCGATCCTCATCTTCATACATCAAACAAAATTTCAGCTTTCCGACTGTAATATTGGCGGTGTCTTCATTATCATAACAAGAATCAACCGCATCCTGATAGCTGACAATGTAACGCACATCATCTCTATCAGAACCAAATACTTCCTCTCGTTCTGACGGAAGTGGGCAACATAGATAAATAATTTTATCTGTTACAGAAGGGTCCACTTCTTTAACGTCAGGGACATCTGCAAGAAGCGGCAAGTCAAAAGGTGTCTTATCTTGCAATATACCCGCCGCACTTGTCACAGCAATTTTACCCTGCGTCAAAAGCTCAGTGTTTATCTCTATGCGATTCACACCCCAAAACAAAGGCGAACTACTGGAGAACAGCATGCTACTTCGTTTAGTTTGAGATCGATCCAACTGCTGAAAATGCTGTGGCTTCATGAACATGCCATCTTGCCACACCACAGGATTATATAGTGACATCTTGATATTCCTTAAAAATATGTTTGTTCAATTCCGCGCGTAGAATCAAATGATAATTCATTTTCCTCTAGATTAAGTTTCAAGAAGTACTCAGATTTCTCTTCAATTATCTCGAGCTTTCTCCAAGATGAGCCATTGATGTCGCGAAAAGCGGCAGAAAAGCCTAGCGCTCGTGTAGCAGGATCCAATTCCAAAACCTGATGAATTTTCTCACCGGGCTTCAACTGATATTCATAGCGCTTTATGTATTCGTCACCTAAGGACTCTTTGTCGTTATCAAACAGAGCGAAAAAATCAAGATTACGAAATAAAACAGGAGATGTGAGTTCATGAATGCGTAATATAACCGGTGAAGGTTGGCCCTTTTTACGTACGTTAAGTTGAGGGGAGGCTTCAATTATCAATTCGATAGAAGAGGTTTCCGGTGTAATCCCACTCGATTCTTTAAACTGTTCCCACATCGAGCAACCCGATAAGCATAACAGGGATACTATGAAAATAAATTTACGCATGTTTTTCTTTTAACAGCCTATTATAGTTTTCTTGTACAAGTTTCTTGGTGCCAATACCATGGACACCTTTCAAACTCTCCAAATAATGTAACTTATATGAGTCCCATAACTTTTGTTTAATCAAAAAGCCTTTATTTTCATGTTTTTGCTCAAATACTATTGGATCATATAGACTAATACTTTGTTGAACATAACTATTTAGTGCTTGCTCATAGAGCAATTTATGTTCACTAATTTCATCCAGCATCTGTTCAACAAGTTCATTAGGTGAGAGCATGCTTTGTTTGTTTAAGTCAAGCATCAAGCTAATAAGATCAGTATCTGTAGCCGCAGGGGATTGTTTCAACTCTTCAATTTCAACCAGCTCATGCTGTAGCTTAGTCATACACAAACGTAAACACATGCCCATTTGTTCAAATAGGCGTGGATCATCTTCTAATAGTGAGTTGTCGGTGATACCTAACCCCTTTCTGAAAGCGTCAATGGCTCCACCATTGGCTGAAGGCATTTTTATTTCACTTTCATTTATTTGATGTGTTTCATGATTGGAAGCCATTTCTTCCCATTCTTGAGCTGAACGTTCGTCTGGGGAATTTAAAAGACTATTGGGCTGTTTACTTATACTCTCTACTTCTTGCTCTGCTGGTAACGCAACCTCGATAGTTCGGGTTTCCTCGCCAGACATCCAGTCTTCAGGAATCAAACTAGGCGCATCAAATTCGGAATAAACACTTAAACTATCATCAACAAGCTGTCGTGTTGACTCATCAATTGCTGAAATTGTTTCAGGCTCATGACCTTCTGTTCTAATCAGATGGTTATCATCTTGTTTTAAAGAAAAGTCTAAATGTGCCATAGGATCAGATAGATCCGACTCATTTGATTGAGTTTCAAAAAATATCTCCTCTAATGGCCCTTCCTGCTCCAACTCAAATTCAATTTCCTCCAAATTCAGTAATGGATCTTTGTTATCCCTATCTGGCGTAATATCACATGCAATATCTAAGGTATCAGCTTCCTTCTCAACACTGACTGATAACTCATATTGGCCTAAGGTAATAATATCTCCTTCATGAACCGGAATTGGTTGGTTTTTAAGTAACTTATTTCCGTTCACAATCAACCCATTAGTACTAACATCACTAATGTAATGCGCATCTCCATACATACTGACAAGGCAATGGGTACTCGATATATAACGATTATGATCAATCAAAGGTACTGAACAACCTGGATTACGCCCAATAGAACCACCACTGTCTGGCAATTCTACAAATTTTGCTCCCGTATATTCTTCAGGGTGCTTTGATATGACTATGACCAAGCGCTCTAACAAAGCTATTACCCTCTAAAATAGAAGTGATACTGAAAGTTCAAGTCCACCCAAACCATCGTTATAGATCGGCAGAATATAAGAAACTTGTGGAACAACCTGAATATGGGCATCAGGATTACTTCCCAATTTAATAACAGTACCTAAAGTTGCTACGGCACCTGCTTCAAACTGGTCAATATCATCAAGTTGAGCGCCATATTTAAATCCATCGCCATCAACTGGCCAACGATTAGAATACTGGCTATAGGCGGCTGAAATACCAGCACCAATATAAGGTGTAAAAATAGACCAATTACCTAATGCGTACTGAGGAACAACTCGTAACTCATAGTTAGTAACTTCTTGATAAATTCCATTGCTAGGGGCATCAACTGACTCACTAAGGTAGTTAAACCCTAACCACCATCTCCAGCGATTATTATCTTCATCGATTGGTCGAGTATGTACGAAGCCATAACGGATTGTATCAGCGGTACCACTGTCTCCTTGCTCGTACTCTATCGAATCAATACTCAACATATTCACAGAGCCACCGTAGCGCTCTCCCTTCGCATTGACCGCCGTCGATACTGTGCATACTAGGGCCAATAAACCCCACTGACATAACTTACTCATCCTTTTATCCTCAAAAGGTCTAAAGTAAAAACATAAATAAACAAGTGAGCAAAATAGCAGGCTAAGTTACAAATTCAATAGCGAAAAAAAAATCCCACATAATTATTTCCTTTCCCCTAGTGTTACCTTCTTATTCCCTAGAAAAATAGACACTTCGACTGTCTGGGTGAATTTCATACAAGCGATTTAAATAATTTGCATAATGTGAATATATTTTAATACTCAACCAACTTTATAGAATGGCGTTTATTTAACCAGATGGTAAATGAAAAAGAAAACCATTAATGATAAAAACATCAACTAAACTTTAGTACCAACTGACACGGTTCACAGTTAATAAACTTTAATCATTTTTAATCAATATATTATCTACAAATTGCTTTTCTCCGACGTAAAATCCCACATTGATAATAAAACATCTTAATTAAGAATTTTTTATAAACTTGGTTGAGCCTTTATAACTAGCGTCACTTGGGTAGGATTAATGTACTTTTCAGACTTCGCTCGACGGCCAATAAGCGAGCAGACTCCTTGCGGAGTCAACCCGAACAACCTCGAAGATTTTGAGGAGATAAAACGACAGATAAACAATATCAATAAGGTGACGGGGCGCGTCTCGTGGAAAAAAGTACAACAATTGTCCAAAGCGATCCTTAAGAATCAGAGTAAAGATCTACGTTGTGGTTGCTACTATGCGGTAGCTTCGGCACATAACGACGGCTTAATCGGATTTGTCGATGCACTCAATGCCATTCTGGACTTATGCGTGGTTTATTGGTCATCATCTTACCCAGAAGTTTCAAAATCAAGCGCTAGGATTGGCGCTTTTGAATGGTTAGCAGAGCATGGTGAAAAAAGAGTCAAGCAATTTAACATCACCCTTGAAGATAAAGCTGTCCTTGAAGCTGGACACAGAGTCTGCCTAAGAATAGAAGAAGAACTAAGACTCTATTATGGACACAAAGCACCTTCTCTTGGTGGAGTAAGGCGTACACTGAGTCAATTTATTGATGAATTAAAAGACGCGGAAGATAAAAAAGAACAAGCGAAGAAAAAATCTCAAAAACAAATAGAAAAGTCGCAGGCCATAAATAATAGTGTGCCGCCCATAACAGTCAAGATTAATCCATCCACGGCTCAAACACTTCCTCATCATGATGCTGAACCAAAGAGCAATCGCTCTGCTGTGTGGACCATCGCTGTTGCTGTGGGTGTTTTTATATTTGCTTTAAGTGCTTTCTATCTAAAAAAAGATCAATTGCTGACGGAATACAAACAAAAGATTGCATCAAACAATATCTCGGTCTTACTGCAAGTAACACAAGGCTTAAATACCGAGAAACAAGACACTATTGAACAGTTAAAACAACCACTCATTAGTGCTATTGACAAGATGGTTTTTGACCTAGAACACTCACCAAAGAAAGTGAGTCAATTGTCAAATTTAATAGAAATCACCGATAACCTTGCAAACCTTTATTCCGATTCATCTTCCGTGCAAGTATTATCAACTGAGCTAAATCGTTTTGAAAGTCAGATGGAACAGGACTTTAAAGACATCAGCAATCGCTTTTCACGTGCGCGAACAGCCATTGCAAACTTAAAGCTTGGTAACAATGACACCAATACCCAACTTGCATATCAATACAGTAATTCACTATTTCCTCTCCTAGGGAGAATTGAATATGCCGAGAAGGCCAATGACCCGACCGAGCTTGATCGCTCCCTAGTCTTGATAAACATTTACATACATAAAATCGCTCAGCTCAAGGCGGCACAAATCCAAACATCACTAGATAAAGTTGTGGCTGAATAACCATGTTAAAAAATATAATACGTCATCCGATATTCCTCTCCACTGTACTCGCTTTAGTGTTTATTGCTGGACTCTCTGCTGCGCATTTTTGGGCACCTGACACCATTACAAAGACGATTTGGTTTGTCGGCATTGGTATAATCGCTCTTGCTTTTTTGTCGTATCAAGCCGTACTTTTTTTCAGAAAGAAAAAACGAGGCCGTGAACAACAACTTGAAACTGAAGAAGAAGCCTTAAGCTTAGTATTGAAGCCACTGCTTACCAGTTCTAAGGGCAAGCCAATTTATTTGCTGCTAGGCAACCGTGCAGCAGGTAAAAAGCAGTTCTTATTTAGTTCAAATGCAATCAAAACTCTTGATAATTCAAAGACTGCAAAAAATGATTTTTTCGAATGGTATGAGTCTGACGAAGCCGTATACCTCAAACCTGACCAAAGGTTGGTATTCCAAGAAGTCTCTGCTTCTGACACTTTATTATGGGCGGCATTAGTTGGCGAAGTACTTAAAAGTCGGCCTCGTAAGCCGTTTGCAGGTTGTTTGTTCTTTACTGACCTAGAGTTTTTAATTATTTCTGAAGAAGAACAAATCGATTATACACTAACAGCTTTAATTGAACGCGTTACTTCTATCTGCGAACGCACCAATACAGCTCTTCCAATCTATATGGTGGTGTCAAAATTAGATAAATTACAAGGCTTCAAAGAGTATGTTCAGTTAAGCCCTCTCAAGCATAATATTGAGTATCTATCTATTGCTCTTAAAGATGCAAAAGGGGTTCTCGTAGACTATTACCGTGATAGCTTCGATAACCTAGTTAGAGTTATCGAAAAAAATGCCTTGGATTCAACTTCTGGGTCAAATGAAACCAAAGAGAAACAAGCCATTCTCTCATTTCCAAAACAACTTGAAATTTGTCAAAAAGAAATTGAATACGTTGTTCAGCGCTTAAGTGAGGTTAATCGAGGGGCTTATTATCTAGATTTAAGAGAGTTATTTTTTGCTTCATGCCTTCAAGGTGGCAGAAAATACAACTTGCTAGCAAAAAGTTGTAGTACCTATTTCAACCTTCCAATTATTGCATCTGAGCATACTCAATTATCTGAAACACCATATTTCATTCGATTTTTGATTGAGTCCCAAATTCTGCCTGAAGCAGACTTTGCCGGAGAAAATAAGACTTACCTCAAACGCATATTACGCCAAAGCCGTTTGGCTATGGTCGCCTCTATCGTATTTTTATCTGCAGGTGCCTATTTGTTAGGTACCACACTCGATAGCAATCTTCGTGTTATATACCAGTTACTCAATATTGAAACGGAAATCGCTGCTTCAGACATTAATCAACAATTAGACGTAAATTTAGCGAAAGCTATTAAGAAAATCGACCCTATTTACAACGCTTGGCTAGAAGGTAGCAAAGCGATGGATGAGGAGGTAATTTCTCTTAATGTCAGTCGCTTAGAACCAGCAACACAGATCGCTTATCAAGCACTACTCGATTCTATTCAAAATGAATTAGTGCCTGTTATCGAGCAAACGTACCGAGTACAATTGACACAGTATCAAGATCAGCCACTTAAAGCATTACCTGTTTTAAAAGGTTACCTCATGCTTAAAGAACCAAATAAGCGTGATTTAAGCTATATGACTGCACAGACCAATTCGACTTTATCCAAGATCATTAATGATCAACAACAAGTCGACACAACGATGAACTATCTCAACGCTTACTTCAGAACTGATTTCCCACCAGTCAACATCAATATGGGCATCGTTCGAGCAACACGTCGAACATTACTCGCAGAATCTAATATTGATCTGGTCTACGCGCAATTAATTCACCAGGCTGAAAGCATCGACCTCGGCACTCTAAATTTGGAACGTGCCGTCGGCTTTGACTTTAACAATGTTTTCAATGATAAAGTGGACCAGCAACTACTCGATATCAGTAAGGTCTATACGGCAACAGGCTTTAGTACCTTTTATCGCCCACGAATTGATTTAATGTCCAAAGACGTGATCACCAATAACTGGGTTCTGGGATTGTCTAAAAACGTTATCCCAAGCGATAAAGAACATAAAAAGTTCAAAGATAAAATCCGCAAAAGATATACCGATGACTACGTAAGCTATTGGAGAAATGCACTAAGCGAATTAAAAGTTAAAAAGTATGAGTCAATTGGTGATCTTACTAATGCAATTGATCTTGTGTCGGGACCAGCATCACCTCTTACTACTGTTTTAAAACAAGTATATTCTAATACCCATTTCTCGCCGACAGGAGAGAATGAGCTGCTCGCAAACAAGCTACCTAAAGCGGCGACCGAAGCTATCGATAAACTTGCCGATTCAGCCGAAGAATTCGTACAACCTGACTACTTATTGATGCGCCGTGTCGAGCAAGCTTTCTATCAACTAAATCAGTTGCAAATTAACGAGACGCCAAACTCCCCTACTCCTTGGGATGAAATCGTGACAGCATTGAGCCGGCTTAGAACCTATATGAAAGATATAGCCGACTCACCAGATCCACAAATGGCTTCATTACTGGCGGCTCGAAAACGAATGCAAAGCTCTGAAGCAGATCCGATAATTCGCCTTAAACAAATTGCTCAGAAATCTCCAGAGCCAGTTCGCAGTTGGTTACTAGGTTTGGTTCAACAAAGCTGGTCAGTCATGATCGCGGAGTCAGCCAAAGGTGTGCAAAGCCAATGGTACAGTGATGTGTATACCAAGTATAAAGACTTAGCACTCAACAAATATCCTTTTGATTTGAATGCTGAGGAAGAAATTACATTAGAAGATTTCGAGCTGCTTTTTGCTAAAGGCGGGATCATAGATACCTTTGTGCAAAAAAACTTGGCTTCATTTTACGATACTAATCTCTGGACACCTAAACGAGTAGAAGGAGAAAACATGCCTCTCACTCCACAACTTTTGGTGCAACTGAAAAATTACAATGTCATACGTGACACCTTAATTAATAAGAGCACGAACCGCGTATCGATTCCATTTACTACTAAAGTCTTAGACTTAGACTCAAGTGCCATACGTGCAACCATTAGAGTCGCCGACTCACAAATGAGCTATTACCATGGTCCAAGTCGAATCCAAGAATTAGAATGGCCACCAAAAAGTGGTGAATTTAACGTCAGCATTACTATTCAGGACGTAACTGACGAAGGTAAACAGTACGTATTGAGCAAGGATGGTCAGTGGGCAATCTACAGACTATTAGGCCAATCAACACTAACAAATCAACATGATGGTAGTTTTGTTAGTGACATAACCGTTTCAGGTCGCGATCTGAAACTGAGAGTGAAACCGCTTACGCAAAGGAATCCATTTACCTTAGCAGAGCTATATAACTTCTCACTACCCGAAACCATCAACTTATAAAAGCAGACTAATAAAAACAGCGTAAGGCAGGATAATGATGTCAACTACAAACCTTCAGGGATTGGATAAATTAGATAGGAAAATTCTTTCAAGTCTCTTGTCAAATGGCCGAGAATCAATAGCGAATTTATCACGCAATATTGGTTTATCACGTACCGCTGTCGCTGAGCGTATCAGCCGACTGGAAAAAACCGGTATTATAAAAGGCTATACCGCCCAAATTCGAGTAGAGAAAGAAGGTAGGTTAGCGTCTAGCTACCTACTTATTTCTTGTGAAAAAGGAAAGAAGAACAATGTCACAGAGGCACTAAAAGAGCTTCCAGAGGTGAGAGTCACCAGTATCGTCGGTGGCGCGTACGATATTATCGCTCTTATAGAGGCACCTGATCTTCAGTCGATCCACACCTTGTGCAATGAAATAGAGTCATTTAACGGCATTGAGTCATTAAATAACACTGTGATATTGCACGAACCGATTCGACGATAAAGCCCATGCACAATAACTACACTTTCTAATCTAGGGCGTCGATATAAATTTAAAGCCACATATTTTTTATGTGGCTTTTTGCCTTCTCAATCAAATATTGTCTAAGTATTAATGATACGATAACAGTGGTCTGCATACATTCGATCACCAATTTGATATGCATTAGGTATTATTCTTTGAAGAGTAAAACCACACTTTTCTAATACACGCTCCGAGCCTATGTTGCCCTCAGTGACGACGGCACTAAACTCGTTAATATCGCAGTTCATTCTGGCCCAATGAAGCAATGCTTTCAATGATTCTGTGCCATAACCCACACCATAAAAGCTAGGCAGCAACAAATAACCAACCTCTGCTACGCCATTTTCTACTTTTAATCCTGTAATACCAACTTTTTCATTCGTCTCCAAAATTGAGATTGTCAAGCAAAGCCAATGTCCAGACTCTCTATTCCAAGTAGGTAAACAATATTCAAATTTTGCTTCCAGCTCATCATTTGATGGCTCATCAAAACATAATGCGATAATCTCGGGGTCGGAATGTAAAAAGTAATATAGATCACGATCACACGCCTTCAACTGTGTCATAACCAGACGCTCGGATCTAATTTCCATCGTTTCTCCATTCTCAGAAAGATATTAAAAGACTAGGATTCATAGCAATACGATTAACTGTATAAATTTACTAAATTTTTTCTTTATTTTAACGCTATGATTACTTATATTTTCCATCTATGCAATTAGTAATAAAATCCACTAAATCATGAAATTTATCAACGAAGAACATGGCGAAGTGTCAGCGATTAACTTAATCCGCTGTCCAAAATATCTCTCGCTTTTTGCTCAATGGGCAGAGAGCGAATGGGGCTATGTAAGAAATAAAGGCGTCAAGTTTCGCACAGAGTTATTTAAGCAATACATCGAGTCTAATGGTATTCCTGAAATTTACGGTTTATTTATACAGGACGCCCCTGTTGGTATGTTTGCAATTGAAGACTGCGAGTCTCAAGACAATACTCTGTTTTTGAATTACTTGTATATTACACCCAAATATCGTTCAGCAGGCATAGGCACGAGAACAGTAGAACTAGCGAAACAAATTTGTCGCACCTATAACGCTGAGTTTATGCAGCTGACAACGTTAGAAACCTCAATGAATGCATACTACGAAAATCTTGGTGGCCATATAATTGGTGAGGAGTATTTTTACACTTATCCAGCAACCCGAATGGAAATAACACTCGAGCCAACAGGACAAGAGAGGGGATGAAAACAAGTTCTCCATTTAAATCCTACGATAGAAGCTTGATTGATATCAAATCACAGCAGTCTCTGAAGCTGAATGACGATATTTATAGCTACTGCAAAGATCTATATACTTTTACAGGCTCCGAGTTCTTCACACTTATGATAGGTCAAGGACAGGAAAGTATGATTCTATCAAATATTCCCTACACTTCTAAGCTCATGTATTACAAAAGACGTTTGAGATCTATTGATATTGCTATCGATATAGACGCTACATGCCAGGAGGCAGTCTCATTCCCCTCTTCTGAGTTTTATACAGTTCAAGATAAAGTAACACCTGAGTTTATTACAATAATGGAGAAGGAACTCGGTATACATAACCACTTTGCATTGACCAAAGCATGTGACAATTATGGAATTAAGTTAGTGCTGTCTGGCACAAAAGGCAGACGAGATTTCAAACATCACTGCACAAAGAATAAAGCAATTGTTGAAAGCTTTTCACTAAAATTCATCGAACGATATAAAGCGGCTATAACAGATACAATCCCAAGTATGAGATTTTCCCGTATTTTTAAAGTAGATGGCTTCTTGGATAGTTTAATTAAACAAAAGCGTCCAATCTTCTATGAAGTTCCTAAAGACCAAGAGCTACTTTGCCTATTTTTCTTTAAGGAAGACAACGGAGCAAAAGAAATCGCCAACATTACTGGGTACAGCGTCGCAACAGTCAACACCTATTTAAGATCAGTTAGAGAAAAAATGAATGTTGATAAAACGTACCAAGCTGCAATTAAAGCCATTCAAGATGGTTTAATATGCTAGTTATCAAAGATAATAAATGAGTACTTATTTTGTTCTCCTCTTACGTTAGCTGCCAATCCGCACCACTTATTTTTTTCATTGTCAATCCAACTGGTTATATGAAATTTATTTTTCTTATACTTCATAATAGATTCTTAAGTTATTTATATAACTTATTCTAAGCTAAACTACCTCCTAGCTTTATTTACATAGCCAAATTATGTTTGTAATTAATTTCTTATTATTTTACTTTATCGCCTCAATTCAATTGAGGCTTTTTTACTTAGGGCAATATGAACCATTTGATGATATTCGTGTAAAAAATGACATGAAAAGTAACTGCATAATATCTTCCCTTTCAAATTGGCTTATAGCTGCCCAATTTGTTTAATCGACACATCTTTTAGCTCAGGAGCACCAAGCCATAAGGTTTGACCAAGTAAATTACCTTCTCCCTTCCCCAGAGTGTTTTTAGGAATAGTTTCAAGTTTCACTTTCATGATCATGTCCCATGCTAGAGGGTCACGTAAAATAAACTGCATCAAACCAATAAGCGTTTTGTAATTACGTCTACCAGGTAAAAATGTTTGGTAGGTAGAAAAGTCGATATCCTCAATACGCAAATGAAATTTACCAACTAAGTCAGGCAAGGTTTTACCTAGGTGAAGGTCTTGTCCCAGCACACAATTATTTTGATTTAGTACGTTCCTTTGCGAAGGATGAATAGTGACTCTACGGTAAATCCATTCATCGACAAAAACACTGCTCAGATTAAAATAATGAGCCACTATTCCTGATATAAGTTTGGGCGATCGCGTTCTAGTTGAAAGCTGGCTAACATACGACAGGAGTTTAGCTCTATCTAGCTCACTGACTTCTGCTTCTTGCATTATCGATGACAAACCAAGCAAATGAAGCATACGGCCAGAAAACGGGTCTTTCGCTTCACTTTGATATTGAATGTGGTAGCGGTATTTTTTCCAGACTCGATAGACTAATGACAAATGCCGATTGTGGAAAAAATCAAAAAACTGTTTAACTGGGTTATCATCATTCTCTCTTCCTGCTAACTTCTCGGTATAGGACGAGGGAAGAGGTGAGCTCGACCCATGCAGTCCCAAAAAATTTACTTCAATTCTAGTGTACGGATTACCCTCCATTTCAAAATGTGCAACGTAATCAATGTCACTTTTAGGAAAAGCTAGGCTAGGCGATACGCTAAAACGAATGTGCTCCTCAGAAATATACTTATTCTCACCGATACCCTGATAGCTAGAATACGTTTCTGCTTGGTAAAATTTTTCCAGCAATGAAACCGCTTGAAAAAAGCTAAATTCATGTGTCTGTTGTTCAATTTGATCAATCATAGTACCGTCTGCTGCCCTACTAGGCTTGGCCAATGATAATTTTCACCCGTTTTTTCATCAAACACTTCAAGTTCAGTAAAGGAATTCAAACTCGAATATAAGCGAATAAACTCGTTTAATACGCTCACCAATAGAAACATATCACCTTCATTAACAAAAAAAGAGGAGTCTACGGTAAGATTGAACTGAGTTCCTCGTATAGCCGTACCACGAAATACTCTATCGGCAGGCTGCATTTCACTTTTCTTAATTCCATCCAATCTATGAATTGACGCTCGATGAGCTTGGCGATCGACGCGAGAATGAAAGTCGTAAGTTGAAAGTAGCACTTTTAACACATCAATATTTGCCAATGACAAATAGTTTAATGACATATTGGCAATCAGCTGCCATTGTAACTCACCGCTCACTTGCGGGCTGACGGATTGAGTTGGCTTAGTGATATTGATAAAATTAGCATAAGTCGGTGAATTATGTGCCGAGTAGGTAATGTCACCAACCGACAACCGCTCTGCCAAATCACCATTACTACAAGTGAGTTTCATTAAGACAGTTTCAGAGCCAAGCTCTGCGATATCACTGTTATGTGTATGAAAAGAAATATAACGCTCTAAGCCACGGCCACTGACTCTTTCAGAGACTTTAGTCTTATAGAATTCTCGTTTATCACGCTGATTAATTTGGTGTTCAAAAGACTCAAACTCAATTAACGTCTTTCGGCAACGCTCTTTTTTACTCCATGTTTCAACTTTACCGATTGAATAAACCTCATAATGCTCTTGATTGCTACTTTGAGGCCTAACCTTGTATTCACTTCTGCGATGCTCCAACCGAATCGGGTCAGCATCTTTAGTAAATAAATTCACAGCTGGAGTACAATGAAGGCGTAAATGTTTATTTTTTAAATTAATTTCTGATGGCAGTGCTCGTTTGAATACAAAAGAAATTTTCATTGTTGAACGTTGGGGGACACCAGATAACCAATCAAGTCCTGTTACATCGAAGAACATAAATTTCTCGGGTAAAGAAAAGTACTCCTGTAAGAGACGGTAACCAGAAAATGAGTTACTACCATAGGGCAGGATTGCTTCTTCATCACCAAAGCCCACTGGTTTAATACAAGAAGATGGCAGCTTATGTGTAAAGCCTCCCCCAACATCGAGTTCAACATAATCAAGGTAACGGAACAGCCATAAATACAGACTACGGGTAATATGTACTTCACCATGCAGATGAAATCGTAACGAATCCATTTTTAATCTTGAAAGATCTTGGCCAAATTCGGCAGCAATTGACACGTCGACACTCGAATTAGTTCGACTATTAGACTGTTCAACTTGAGTAATACTGATGGGATACAAAGCAACGTCATAGCAGCTCCTAAATAAACATTGAGTGCCTTCAACTTGTTCGCTCGCCATTTCAATGCCTCGCTCAACAACCATTTTTTCAGTCACACTGCCAACATGCGGCGTTAGCTCTGAAATACACATTGAAGGTACGGAGCGCATGTAGTGCGGCCAAAGTAATGTCATCAGTGATTGAGTAAGCTCAGGCAGTTCGTCATCTATCTTTTCTCTGATCCTTCCGGTAAGGAATGCAAACCCTTCCAAAAGACGTTCTACATCTGGATCATAAACACCTTCACCAAGAAAGTTTGTTAACTTAGGATGATATTTGGCAAACTCGCTTCCGGCTTCTCGAAGATAAGAAAGTTCATCTTGAAAATATTTGCTGCTACTCACGAGACATTTCTCCTAACTTTAAACATTGAACTTACCATCAACGCCCATAAACACATTGATAGACATTGGGACCTGACCGCCGTTATGGCTTACCTCACCAGTAATACCAAAACTAAGCTGTAAGGGATTATGAAAGTCCTGACGATACGTAACTTCAATATTGCCAAGCCTTGGTTCAAACTTGTAAATCGTCGCACGTATATTCTGTTGAATATGGCGCACCAAGTTTGATTGACTCGCAAGAACATCATTGAAATCAGGAAGACCATAATCATTGTCTATCATTGCATTCCCAGCATGAGTATTAAGTAAATCTGCAAGATGGATATGGATTGATTCAATTAGATGTTTATGAGACACCACTTTTTCATAGCAGTTTTTTGGTTCACCTAATTCAATACGCTCAAGTAATCGATAACCTTTTTCCATACTTAACCTCAAAAAGAACGGCCAGAGTCCTGGCCGTTCGTTATTAATAACATACTAGATTTACTGGTCTAGTTTCCCGACCAAAGACAGATCGAAGCTTGCACCCATGTATTTGAAGTGTGGACGAACAGACATAGACACTTTATACCAACCTGGATCGCCTTCGACATCCGATACTTCAACCTTAGCGGCGCGAAGAGGACGACGACCACGTACTTCTGCTGGGGGATTTTCCTGATCTGAAACGTACTGACGAATCCACTTGTTCAGTTCAATCTCAAGATCTGATCGTTCTTTCCAAGAACCTATTTGCTCACGTTGCAGCACTTTTATATAGTGCGCTAAACGGTTAATAATGAACATGTAAGGTAGCTGAGTACCTAACTTGTAATTCATCTCCGCGTTCTTCCCTTCCGGCGTGTTCGGGAAAACCTTAGGCTTTTGGATTGAGTTTGCGGAAAAGAAGGCAGCATTATCAGAGCCCTTACGCATAGTCAGCGCAATGAAGCCTTCCTCAGCTAATTCGAACTCACGACGATCTGACACTAAGATTTCAGTTGGTATCTTAGTTTCAATCTGTCCCATAGACTCAAAGTTATAAACTGGTAGGTCAAACACTGAACCACCACTTTGAGGTCCAATAATGTTTGGACACCAGCGATATTTCGCAAACGATTCGCTGATCTTAGACGCCATTGCATAAGCTGAGTTACCCCATAAGAAGTTATCATGGCTATCAGTAACTAGCTCATCGTAATCAAATGCTTTGATTGGATTATCTTCTACAGAGTATGGGTTACGTAACATGAAGCGAGATGTACATAGTCCAAGGTAGCGCGAATCTTCATGTTCACGTAAACCACGCCATTTAGTGTACTGCGGCCCTTCAAATACCGACTTTAGGTCTTTCATGTTTGGCAGTTCTTCATAACTATCTAGACCGAAGAACTTAGAAGACGCCGATGTAATAAATGGTGCATGAGACATAGCGCCCACACTGGCCATGTATTCCATTAACTTAATATCAGGACTTGATGAACTCAACTGATAATCACAGACTACCGCAGCTACAGGCTTACCACCAAATTGACCATATTCACGAGTATAAATTTGCTTGTATAGACCAGATTTCACCACTTCTGGCGCATCTTCAAAGTCATCTAATACTTCGTCTTTTTTCGCAGAAATCAATTCAATAAGAATATTTTCACGAAAATCCGTGTGATCAACCAAATACTTCAATCCACGCCATGTTGATTCAATTGCTTGAACTTCTTCATTATGAAGAATTGCATCAACTTGCATTGAAAGCTTCTGATCAATCTCACCAATCATGAGGTCAACCAAAGATTGCTCGACCTTTTCGGTTGCGTTGCTGCTCAGTAACTCACTAATAAAAGCTTCAACGCCACGTTTTGCAACATCAAAACCTTCATCAGATGGCTTTAGCCGTGTTTCATTTAAAATACTGTCCAAAAGGGAACCGGAATCAGCTAACGCCGCTTCTTGTTCTGGTGCTTGTGCTTCTGCTGTCATAGTATCCTCTTATTCAGCCTTTTCAGCGTCTTGATCTTCACCAATGCTGAGTTCTTCGAGTAATTTTTTACGAGCATCTTCATCCTGAAGAACTGCAGCAATCTTTTTACGGAAAGCCGGCACATTGCCCAGTGGGCCTTTTAGCGCAACCAATGCTTCTCTTAACTCAAGCAAGCTTTTAAGTTCAGGGACACTCTTAGCGATAGATTCAGGTGAAAAGTCTTTCATGTCCTTGAACGTTAGATTAACGCCAAGCTGGGCACCTTCTTCATCACTTAGACGATTTTCAACATTAACTTTCAAGTTAGGCGCATAACCTTCTAGAACCTCGTTAAAGTTGTCCTTATCAATGTTGATTGGCATACGTTCTTCAATTGGTGTCTCGTCAGAACGAGCGGTGAAATCACCGACAACCATCATATTCAGCGGCAGTTCAACGTCTTCTTGCACATCACCAGTCGCTGGAACATAACGGATATTAATTCGCTCTTTAGGAGCTACCGAGCCATCGCGTGACATATTTAGTTCCTTATCTAATTGTATTGTTAGTTGTAGATTGACTCCCACTTCTCAAACTTTACTGGCAGCAATTCCCTGGATGGATAGAGCTGATTAAGAATCTTTTTAGATAAATCATCTAGTTGTAAAGAGAGGTGTGGTTCCCAGCTGAACAGGTGCATTTCATCTCTAACAAACCATAACTTTTCAAGATAAGGTAAACATAGAGCGTAAAGACCAACAGCTTGGTAAGCTTTTACGATTTGTAAATGCAACATAAATTGCCCTCGCCCAGTACTATCTAGCACTAAGTTTTGAGCGATTTCTGCTACGCGTTCTCCCAAGTTTTCGAGAGTTACATCGTCCATAGATACCAAGTCACTCTCTGCCAAAACGGCGGGTTGGGCAGAACCTAGTTTGGCTGCACTAGGCTGACTCAACCACTGAACTGTGGCTTCGTTAGCAAATGGTATCGAATTTTTAAATGAAAGGTGTTCTATACCCGGTAATGAATGAGCGAAGTTGCAAACTTCCTCATACACAGCTTGCGCTGTATCCTCTAGGTTTAGATTTTTCAGCATCTGATATATATAAAAATGCCCAGTCAACCAAAAAGGGGCATCCGTCAGCGTCTGCTCAAGACGTTTAATAGTATCAATATCACTTTCTTGTTTCGCTTTATCACGGTATTCAGCCTGTTTATCTTGGGATACCGCAAGAATCAACAATGTCTCGTTATTTTGGTGATCAGGTAACTCTTCAATATCTAACCAGGTAAGATGACGATGAATACGATACGACAGCGACAACTCGGGGTCAGCAGCAAGGATCATTTCCGCCACTTTCTTTAGTGTTCGTCTTGATGCGGTAGGAGAAGAAAAATCAGTATCTATATCTATTTCGTTAGTCTGACGTGGTGATGAAGCTGATACCGCTGTCTTAGGTAATTCTCGTTTCGGCTCAACGGATTTTTCTATCGGCTGACGAGTATCATCAAATTGAACGGTTTCCTCAACATTAGGAGAACTATACTCGCCAGCGGATGCCGAGTGTAACTCGTCTGAATTTAAGGATAGTGATAAGCGATTTAACTCACTTTTTAATTCAAAAAAATCGGCTTCCGAGTCTTGGAAAATTTCATCAAAATGACGTTGGATATTTTCAACAGCATCACTGCACTGGGACACCATTTCCCATGTTATCTGCTCTATCTCTAACTTAGGCAACGCGAGTTTCAACTGGTGATTTAACCACTCTACAGCGCCATCCCTACCTCGCTTTCGTCGCGGATATAGATCAGCACCAAAACAACTTAACGCTTCACATATCAGGTTTAGACCCTTTTCCAATCCAGCAATATGTTGGCTTTCCACCATCGCACGCGTGAGGTAGCACATCGCTTTAAAGTCTTTACTATGTTTGCTTAACACTTCAGTGGCATTATCAGCTACAACTTTCCAATCAACCGTTTCACCGAACAATGAACCGAATTTTTTGACTTCGGCCTCCATGAGTTCAAAACTAAACTCATAACGTGCATCCTCTCCGACAGGACAGGCTGTACTGATAGGTTCAAGAAGTGTTTTGATATCTTGGTTCACAGCCTAACTCCTCACAGCCGGCTGGTAGTCACTGATGGCCCTTTGAACGGCAAGAGCACCACGAGCTGGTTTGGATTTCTGGTGGCTTTTTCGAATGGCATCCTTAGCCATATTGTTAAGTAGCTCTGTCACCTCACCAAATTTTTTTGGAGCATTTACCTGCAAATCAGTCAGTGAAGCATCCAGTTTTGCGTTTTCAAAAATCGATTGCTCTGTAACAGTGCTAAACAAAATGTATTCACTGCGAGCCACTTTAAGAGCTCTGATCTTTGCTGCCAATTCCGGAGTATTGCCATAAAACTGTTTAGCAATTCCCGCTTGGTCAATCGCACGAGAGTAATAATGTTGCTCAGCACTCACATCAATAGACGCATACACTTTTTCTAGTAACGTTCTTGGGAGCACTTGACTGTAGTAGTATGATTCTGCTTGGTGGTTCGCCCAAGCAGATTTCATATAATCATCAACTGCTTTTGCTTCGCCACTCAGTATTAGGCTAGCCAGTTCAGTGTCTTGCCGTCCCATATAATTAACCATGACCTTCACTTGGCCATTTACACGATTAAGATTAGCCATCACTTGGTTCAATGACCGCTGCGCTTTAGCAAACAATACTCCGTCATTATTTAAATTGGCCTGTAATGTGACCAAATCTGAACGGATTTCCTGTAAGATTTTTGGCATGTTAGCGGCAATACTTCGTCTTTCAATCACACTTTCTTGATTGTCTTGATAAACATCGTGCAGTTTTCTCTGTTGAACCTGATACGCTTCTTGGTAAGGCGCCATTAAGACTACATCGTTCGACAGATCGTCCAATGCATATTCAATTTTCCAAGGAGGCTGAGCAAGGAACGAAGCAGTTTGAGCCGGTTTAATCGTTTTGATTGTTGTGACTGATTCTGTAAACCCTGATTTTGGTGACGGCTTCCATTCCGGTTGTAGATAGTCATACATATAGGTACCGCTGACCGAAAGCACAGAGGCCACCAGCACCGCTTCTAAATATTTAAAACGACCAAGGGAAAACTTATCGGTTGCACTATGATGGGTCAGAACAAGGTCAGCGTTTCTCAGGTTGGAAAATAAAGGTGCACTATTGTCTGATTTAAGGGCATCTGTATCTATCCTTGCCAAGGCTTGAGCAAAAGAAATCGCCGTATAGCCATGTGACCGAGGTTTATTTAGTACATTTTTAAGTAACAGCCAAACATGTTTAGGAATTAAGTGACAACGTTTTTTTTGTCCCAAAAGTTGACGCCAGACATCCCCATAGGTAGAGCCTAAGAATAAATGTCCCGTTAATAATGCCAAAGAATAAACATCATCTTGTGGTTTAGATACACCACTTTCGATGTACATTGGTGACGCATAGTTCATACTCACTTCAGCCACGCTTTGCGCTTCACCTGAGTAACGAGCAGCACCAAAATCGATTAGCTTAACGCTATCATTTTCACCAACCAAAACATTTGCAGGCTTAATATCAAGATGACACACACCTCGAGTATGCATATATTCAAGGGCGCCAGCCAATTGGTAAACAAGCCACGCTATATGATCATGGCGAAAGCCTTTTTTGCTATGCCTTTCAATTTTTTTAGCTAACGATTCACCATGTATCCACTCGTACATAATATAAGGGCGATCAAACTCATTACCCACTTTAATAAAGTCGGCAACACTCGGGTGCTGAGATATTTCGAGTTTGCTTGCTTCACCAATCAACTGAGAATGTTCGTGGCTCGAAGTCCCTTCATTGGCGACTTTGCAGCAGACCTGTTTCTCAGGTTCTCCCTGCTTGGCCAGATGATAAAGGGTTGTATTGCCATTTTTTGATGGAAATGATTCCAGTACATCAAATTGAGAGAATAAGACATATTCCAGCTTAGGCTTATTGCGCTGTGCTTCTTGATGCTCTAAATGTTTTTTTCTCTCAATAGCTTTATGAACTAATTGATTGATATAGCTATCGCTTGACCCATTTTGATCAGACACGTTTTACTCTTTAGCCAGCTGATAATATTTACTAGATGAGCATATTAATTATTTTGAATATTACTTTTCAACTAGGTAAAAATAAAAAGCACACTATATCTAGTAATTTAGTCAGAATGACGGTGAACTAGGTATAATACGTGACTCTTTTGCCGCTTTTTTAAGGATAAAACTATTAACTAATCAGGTTCAAAGAACGTTTAATTATAATCACAGAGTGACATTTTTAATAATCCACGATCACCACAGGTATCAAACATAAGTAAGGATGCGCTATCAGAATACCTATGAATACGAGTAAAAGCACTAAGCAATACTAAAGCTGATGCCTGCCCTAAAGTACCCCATAAATCATTAATTAAGTGAGGTTGCTGAGGGTTGTCAAACTTCTCGGCTCGTGCACCCAAGGCAAATCCATAGTCCTCACTATGGCAGCGTGAATTATGCATATCCGAGTATACACGGCCTAAATGTTGATAACTGCTCGATGCTTTGCGCACAAGCCGCATCATTCCTCTACGGTCATTACATCCCAATTCGGAAATAAAATATTCTAGCATTGCAATTGGCTGTAATTTAAGTGTCTCAATAATGTTTTTTCTAGTAAAAATAACACCAGCCCCACCTTCACTTGGGATCATTCCCCATGGATTTTGATTGCCCAATACTTGGGATTGAGAAATAAACTGTTCAAGTTCACAAAAAAGTGAATCTGCCGCAATAGTGATAATGGCATCGTGAATATCAAGTAATTGCAGTGACTTTTCGATAAACCTTGGTCCACTTGAATGAAAAACTTCGACTTTTGACAACCATTTAGAATGATCACTATCTTCTACCCAGGTACTTAACTGTACGGCATCGATTGATTCAGGTACCGAGATAAACACTGGCACTGGTTTAAGCATTTTGGGTAACTTATTTAGCATCGAAGTCAGTAACAAATCGATAATTTCAATTAGTCTTTTGGGCTTATCTTCTGATTCAATAAAGCTCACTCTAGAAAAAGTATATTTATCACCATTATCCATTTGCAGCTGATTGAATCTAGCTAAATCCGCGTTGGCAACGGCCAACGATAAATCGAGGTTCATTCCCATCGGAGTAACAACGTCAGCATCCAGCACAAAACGACCGAAAAGATGGCTCATATTTCCTCCTGCACCTGAGAAACTTTAGAAGAAATCAGCAAATGTTCTTTTCCTTGGCAAGGAAAAGATGCGCTATAACTTAGCGTTAGACTCATAGATTCCGTATCAACGAACACAGTATGTATTTGCATCGGTAAACAAAGATTTTCTTCACTGAAGCTCGCACTCGCTAAATACTTTTCTACAGGAAAACGAAATGAGATTACCTCATCATGATTAAAACCACTCATCATTAGTCTTTCTCCTCCCACTAAAAAACCATCGCACTGCTGATCTGAAGGCGCAGATTGATAGAATTTTGGATTAAAGTCTTGAGGAAGAAGTGGCCGACGATGCTCTTCCCAATGCGCATCAAACGTTCCACCATATTGAGTTCTTTCAGCGAAGAATGGAGCAATTGGACCAAGCCCCGCCACTCTGACATTTTTACTATTTGGCGCCCATTCTTCACTGGGAAAAAAAACACTAGGGACCGGTTTCTTGAGTAACTCTGCTGTACTAGATGCAATACCGCAACCCACACGATTTCGTTCGTCACCTCCAAGAGCTTTGCCATAGTGTATGTCTGCTTCAACAAAAGGTTGAGGGTTTGAAACCGTTACAGTACCTCCATGTTGAACCCATAATCGCTCTCCATGAACCGAAATAGTTTTATCAATATGCCCATCAATCAGCAAGCGACATTCGTGGTACACTACTGGTCGCTTGGCATAACTGCGAGCTTTACCATAAACCAATACATCTGTATTTTGTTTTGTCACTGGAAATTCATGATCTATTTTCATCACTGAAGACCCTGGCTCCCCAAGATATACTGGATCATCGTAAATACTCTCGGCAGCTACTTCTTGCCATTGTTTATCAATCAAATCCCATTGACGCTTTGCCGTAAGAACCCATATTTCATGCCCATCTACATCACGTTGGAATCGCCCTTTAATAAGTAGGCCTGCTGTATGCTCAATATCCCACAGTTGCATTCTGGTTCCTTAGGTTAAATCTCTCTAAAGCAGCGGTCTGCTGTTGCAGTTTATCAAAAAGCCAATCTTGCTGGTATGACGGCATTGCCCAATGCCAAGGCATATAAACACGGCCATGCATACAAACCTGACGCCAAAGCCATATTCGGTACCGTTCTGGAACCAGTGGGTGTTGCATTGCACTTAGGCTAGATTGATAGCTGAGTTCTTTGCCAAGCCGCATAGGGCTTCTGATATAGTGCTTATCCTCACTACACCAGCTATGTACTACTTCTTTTGCTTCATTCCAGTCATACTCAATACCCAATTCGTTTGGTTTGAGAGGGAATCTATCACCATAAACTATATACAATGCAAACAACCACTCCTCACCCTCGTTTTCATCATCATCACCAAGAGTAGTGAAGTACTCAAGAGCAATTTCTAGCCATGAAGGCTGAGCACAAAGGGCTAGTTGAATAGGTGCCATTTTATTACTAGGAGTAAATTGACGAAATTCTCTCAACTCAAGCAACTTAGCGTAAGTCATTACCTTATCACTGGTTAAAGTGGACTCATCCGTTCCAAAACGCTTTCTAAACCAAGTACCTCGGTCATGTTTACATAGCAATAACTCAAATAGATAGTTTTCGTCATTTTCTTGGATACTTATCCATTCAATACTTTCTTCAACATCAAATTTCGCCAACGTTTTATGCACTTGAGGCTCATCGAGAGATTTGTTCTTAAGCCAATGTTTGGTAAGACCAATACTTAAGGTTTGACGACGCTTGAGTAAATCAAAGCACCAATGCGTAACCCTCCCCCCTCCTTCTATGAACTGCGCTACGATCAAATCTAAATTAGCTGCTTTCGATCTTAGAAACATCAGCATTGCAATGTCTTCGTCGATCTCTTGTGCTCGATGTAAAGCGTTATAAATATGACGTAATTCATGAGAAAATTCTAACTCAAGCATTAACCAAATAAACAGTTCTGGTGACACATCTTTCTGCTCGTAGACAAGCCCTGGGTGGATCTTAAACAGAGCAATATAGACTTGTTTTAGCTCCGCCATTTCCCGCTCCACTAATCTCAGGTAATCCTGATTTGTAGCAGGGTAGCCGTTGCGGTGTATACGTACCCACTGACGAAATAAAAAGGAAAATGATTCACTAGCAAGTTGGGATTTCTCACGACAAAACTGCAACCAGTTAGGCTTTAGTTGTTCAAGATCGGCAATACTGGTGTGTAATGACTCGATCGCTTGATCGAAATCTTGTTGGCTTAACGCATGATTAAGCTGTTGAAGGGTTATTCTTTGTCTCATGGTCAAACATCTGCCATCATCAATTTATCGCAATCGTACCGCCAAGAATTTTTTGAGCCTTATTTGCTTTTGAAGTCACATGCTCAGCATGGGTTGTTACGCTCCCTTCTTTGCCACGAAAATAGGTTTTTGCATCTCTACTACTGATAACCAATTCATCTGTGCTGTCGAGCATCAGCTTATCGGCACTAATCGCTAACGCTTTACCATCATCTAACAAGGAAAAAAACAGATCCGTTACTACGGGTAAAGTCAAATCTTGATTAATAAACTCAATTCGACAACGGACTTGATTATCGATTGCCTGCTGAAGCTCAGACTGACCAAAGTGACGTCCTAATCTAGCCCAAATAGGCTGATCGATAGGATTATCAGCAAAGTTTACCCTGACGCTGTTCGTTGCTTGGTTAAAATCAACTATACGACCAAAACAGGAAAAGCAAGCCGATTTCTCGGCTTGCTGCAGTTCTTGATCAAATAACTCGGTATCGATATAGGTTTGCTGCTGTTTCATTAGTTAATTGCCACATTACCACCTTTGATAACCACCTTATCGCTACCTTCGACCGTAATAGACACTCCTGACAATTTAATGGTGCCATCACTATTCATGACCAGTGATGAAGCCCCCGTCTTAAGTACAATCTTATCACCGCTAATAACCTGAGTCGCTGCGTCCGCTTTGTAGGAAGTGTTCCCTTTCACCGCAACCGTTAAGTTACTGCCAACAGTCAAGTTATCATCTGAGCCAATATTCGCCGACCGTGAGGCACCAACCGTCAAATTACTGTTTTCACCCACATCCAAATCGTCATTAAGACCTATTTTAGTGGTACGGTTATCACCAATAGAAAGAGTTGAGTCATTCTTAACTGTCTGTGTTTCATTGGCGTTATAGGTGACGGTCACGTCTTGTTCAACCGTTTCAGTAAATGTACTGTTCACCTGAGTAGTTTTATGACCATCGATAGTTTCTTTATGATCACCATGAACTTCGTTGGTTTGGTGGCGACCAACCTTTAAAAACTCATCTCGTCCTATGTCACGGAATCGATCATTAAGCACCTTAGTCGACATATCTTTCTGAGCATGGATATAAATCTCTTCCTGATTTGCTTCATCTTCGAAGCTCAGCTCATTATATCCTGTGCCTTTGTGAGTTTGAGTGCGAAAAGTAGTACGAGTTTTATTTTCAGGCAGAGCATATGGAGGGTAATGTAATCCATTGTATACCGCACCAGTAATTAATGGACGATCAGGATCGCCTTCTAAGAAGGTAACCACCACTTCGTGACCAATACGGGGCAAATAAACAGCTCCCCATGTTGGCGCTGCCATTGATTGGCTTACTCGGATCCAACAGCTCGCATGCTCATCATTATTACCGTAACGATCCCAATGGAACTGAACCTTGATTCTGCCTAAAGTATCGGTATAAATTTCTTCACCCGATGGCCCAACAACTACTGCGGTTTGCGGGCCATCGACCATAGGAGCAGGCAGTTTAGGTGCTTTAAAAATGACATCACGTGGAATACAGATAAACTGGTTTTCATAAGTGGTTGGTAAACCACTATTTTCATCTTCATGAACTTGAGGATCATGACCACTGTGAACAACCGATAGCATCGTATAGTCACGGTTAATTGCACGACGTGGATGATCGCTAATATTAAAGCTGTAACCTGGAGTAACACGCATTATGCTTGATGCGGCCTCGATCTGCTGATTATCCACTTGATGATCAGCTATCCACTCAGAAGCTCGAATTTGACCCATTGAAGGTTCAACATAACGCCCAGGATAATCAAATTGTTTTAGGTCTTGATCTAAAGGCCCTTCACTCGCCACTTCCTGCGGCGTCTTAGGATGTTGATAGTTGTAATCACTATACGTGGTACTGCCCGTTCGCACTCGATTGATTGCTGTTAAATCAAAAATATGCTCACGATCTGCCACCCCACCTGCATCAGAATGATAAACAAGAGGCCCAAGGTGCGACGCATTCAGAGGCGTCGTTATTAGTTCAGGTATGGCATCATTACTATCAACAATGACCATAGTGTGATTAGCTTCTGTATGCTCAAAGTAATACCACATACCATGTTCAGCTAGCAGGCGCTGAACAAAATTACTGTCACTTTCTCTGTACTGAAGCACATAATCTTTTGGCGGGTAAGTACCTGAAATATCAAGTCTATAATCGGTGACAGACGCATCATCTAGCACCTGAGAAATGATATCTGGCGCAGAAAGGTTTTGAAATATTCGGCAATCTTGCCTTTGAGTCATAAACCAAGCCTGCGGTACCAAAACTAGTTGATAACGCGCAAAACGTCTTCCTTGCCCGACAAAACGCACTTCATTTACCACACCATGAAATAGGCGTGCAGACCCCATACCCTGTCCGAATAAAGTGAGTAAGGCAGGTTTTCGAATTAACTCATCAAAAGTAATATCAGCATCAAGTGAAAGTAATGAAAGGCTAACTTGGAATGGCTTAGACAGCTCTTCTGTTACTTGAAAGCTTTCAACGCGAAATTCATGGCCAGTACCCTGAATATCAAATTTAAATTCTACGTCAGTTGTCATACCTTTTACCTGATACAAATAATAAAATTAGGGCCAACATATGCTGGCCCAATACTCTAACGAGTCGGCTATTACGCTTCGCGTGGAGCACGCCAATCGTCATTACCACCTTTACCCATCACTTCGTGAGTGACTTCAATTGCGCGGTAAGTGAAGCTCAATACTTCTTCAGTTACACGGTCAGAAGTTGCAGCATCCTGACAGTGAGCCATACGAGTTTTCATGTCTACTAGTAATGCATCAACAAGCTTAATTGTGTAGTAGTGCTCTTGCTTACCTTGGATCGAAGTACGGTAAAAATTGATGTTACACTCAGGCAGTTTCTCACCAGATACTAGTGCGTTGAAAAGTAGTGGTGAACAGCAGTCTTGTACTTTAGTAACCACAACAGGCTTATGTACACGTTGACCTGTAGGCTGACCACTTTGTGGGTCACGTGGAATAGTCAACACGTGATCAAGTTCCTGTACTAGGAACTCATCTTCGTGGCCTTCTTGCCATGAGTTGCCCACTGATTCTGCAGTGTAAGCACTTTTTGTGATATCGCCTTGAGTTTCGCCTTTAATAGACATATACGCTGGAGTTGGCATCTTATATTCCTTTGAAAATTCTTATTTATTTAAATTCACCAAATCGCTTATTACCGCGACTCTTAAATAATAATACAAACTCCGTGCCAACTTTTAAAACCCTTTATAAACAGTTGCTTATGATAAAAATATACGTATTTTATATAATAATCATTTCGATAAATTGTAAAATTAAACAAGTTTTTGTTGAATCATATCAATTAATTGTTACTCATATTAATTGATAAAACAACGGCTCACAGATATACAAAAAAAGCGTTATTAACGGGCCTTGAAGTCATTTTAACTAAAACAATAATCATACTGTCTATGTTGTTGCAAAAATATGGTGTCAATCCATTTGTTATTACCAGAAAAATAACCAGAAAATACCCGTAAAAATAGCTGAGAGAAAAAAAACATCATTATTATTTAGTATAATTCGTTTTAATTAAAAACAACCGATAAGCTCGATAAAGACAATGATAAACATCAATCTTTCTTCTTTAATCCAACGTCTGCACCCTATCACCAAGGTTGCCTTAGAAGATGCAGCAGCTCTAGCTGTATCGGAAAAAGCAAACGAAGTTCAAATAGAGCATTTTTTACTCAGTTTGCTCGAAAGACCAAATAGTGACTTTGATGTTCTGCTTGCTCACTTTGATTGCTCGGAAAATATCCTACGCCAATCCATTCGTTCAACATTAGACACGAGTCCAAAAGGCAACGGAGGTAAGCCAGTCTTTTCAGCACTCTTAATTGAGTGGTTACAAGAAAGCTGGCTGGTCTCATCACTTGATCTGTCTCAATCACAAATTCGCTCAGGCGCACTACTATTAACACTGGTAAGTAATCCCCTGAGATATGGCCAGCATGCTTACGCTGCCTTGCTCGAAAGCGTGAATCAAGACAGTCTAAAGCGCAATTTTTCAGAGCTGACCACTCAATCTCTTGAAGCTCAAGTAGCAAGCTCTGAGAAAACAGAAGCTAGAGAAGAAGGTTCAGCTCTGAGCAAATTTACTACCGACTTTACGGGTAAAGCACGCAAAGGTGACATTGATCCTGTGTTCTGCCGAGATCAAGAGATCCGCCAGATTGTCGATATTCTTGCTCGTCGTCGGAAAAACAACCCGATTGCAGTAGGTGAACCAGGCGTTGGAAAAACCGCTGTAGTAGAAGGGCTCGCACTTAAAATAGTACAAGGGGAAGTGCCCGACAACTTAAAAGGGGTTGAGTTGTACGGTCTAGATATGGGGTTGCTTCAAGCCGGTGCGAGTGTCAAAGGTGAGTTTGAAAAACGCCTCAACGCCGTACTTGATGAGGTAAAAAACTCCCCTACGCCTATTATTCTGTTCATTGATGAAGCGCACACACTTGTTGGTGGCGGAAATCAAGCCGGTGGCAGTGATGCTGCAAACTTACTCAAGCCTGCGCTTGCTCGTGGCGAAATCAAAACAATTGCAGCTACTACATGGTCAGAGTACAAAAAATACTTTGAAAAAGATCCTGCATTGGCGCGTCGTTTCCAACTGGTTAAGCTTGATGAACCTTCGCCGCAGCAAGCAGCGCTTATTATTCGAGGTCTGCGTCCTGCATATGAAAAATCTCACAATGTGTATGTTCGTGACGATGCCATCACGGCCGCAGCCGCTTTATCGGCTCGCTATATCTCAGGACGGCAACTACCTGATAAAGCCATTGACGTATTAGATACCGCCTGTGCGCGTGTAAACATCAGCTTAAACGCCGTTCCTGCATCAGTTGAGACTCTCCAACAACGACTTGCCGCCCAAGATCGTGAGCTTGAAGCACTAGAACGTGACGCCCTGCAACAAACCGGTGATAAGCACAGCCTAGCATCTATTCCAGATCTCAAGCAGCAGATGGAACAAACTCAAGCTGAGTTAGATATTCAAGAAGCTCAGTGGCAGAATGAAAAGCAGCAAATTGAAGAAATGATCGCGCTGCGTAGCAGACTTCACTTTTTGGTTATCGGAGACGTAAACCAAGTTGAAGAGCAACAAGACGAAGAACGCGAACCATCGCCTTATTTAGAGATGGATGAAGAAGCAGTGCGAATTGCGATTTCCGCTTGTCAGGAGCAATTAGATGCGATCCGTGGCAGCAACCCGCTAGTTCATTTCGAAGTTGGGCCTGATGAGATAAGCCATGTCATTTCTGACTGGACTGGTATCCCAATGGGTAAAATGTTACAAGATGAAGCACAAACGACACTCAATCTCAAAGACAGTCTAACCAGTAATATCAAAGGGCAAGAGTACGCCATTGATGCCCTAGCAGAAGGCATTCAGACCGCTAAAGCAGGCCTTGGTAACCCTGATGCACCCACTGGTGTTTTTCTTCTCGTCGGTCCAAGTGGTGTTGGTAAAACTGAAACTGCTCGTGCGATTGCAGACCAACTATTTGGTGGCGAGCGCTTTATGACCACCATCAATATGTCTGAATTCCAAGAAAAACACACAGTATCACGCCTTATCGGCTCACCTCCAGGTTATGTGGGTTACGGTGAAGGTGGTATGTTAACGGAAGCGGTTCGCCAGCGCCCTTACTCTGTCGTATTACTTGATGAAGTTGAAAAAGCGGATCCAGAAGTACTCAACCTTTTCTATCAAGTTTTCGACAAAGGTACACTTAACGATGGTGAAGGCCGTGCCATTGACTTCAAAAACACTCTCATTATCATGACAAGTAACCTTGCTACTCATGAAATTGAGTCATTGGTTCAACAATCAAAAGACATCAGTGCCAATGTTATTGCTGAAGCGATTCGTCCTACTTTGAATCAGCATTTCAAGCCTGCACTACTAGCTCGCATGTCAGTATTGCCATTTGTTCCTCTCTCAGACGAAGCAATGACAGAGATCATCCATCATAAACTAGGCAAAGTATCGCAGCGTTTGCAAAGCCATCACAAACTGTCCTTGGACTATAGCGAGGCCCTAGTCGAGTTTGTTCTAGGTAATTGTCGACTTGCTGAAACAGGAGCACGTAACATTGACGCTGTGATCAACCGTCAGTTACTACCACAACTTTCTAATCAGTTATTAGTCCATGACAAAGATGAATCTCATTGCCAAATCACCATATCGGTAGATGAGCAAGGAACGCTATCTTATGCGTTCAGCTAACCCTAGCGACCTTAGCAACGCCTTGCTCGCGATCAGCCAATCTTTGGCTGATCGTACCCAATTGGCGCAAACTCTTGACGCGGTGCTTACAGCGGCGCGTCAAATGACGCTCTCCAAACACGGCATCATTTATGTCCTTGACCAAACAGGTCAAGCACTGATCCCAAGTATTGTTCATCATAGTGAAAAACCGCTTTCTGCTCATCCTTGGCCAGCTTTAGCGTTCGACCATACTAGCCCAACTGACCCATTTAATTACGCTATTCAAAATGGCGAAGTCGTACTGATCAATGAACTTTATCAGTACAATGGTTATGACTGTGCAGCTATTTATGAAACCGAGCTAACGCTTGGAAAAAAAAGCACCAACCTCCTCGCATGGCCGCTCGTAGATGACGGTGATAAAACCATTGGCCTGCTGGCACTGTTTGATCTCAATGTCATTGATAACGAGTCCGCACTAACGGCTTTCTGTCACATAGCGGCCAATAGTATTCGCCAGGCAGTATGGCTTGAAGAGTATGGCCATATGATCAAAGACCTCAGTGCAGATAATGCAGCGCTTGTGCGTGAAAACCAACATCTAAAGAGGCGCAAACAAAGTCACTACCAAGGCCCCATTGCTGAAAGTGAGCAGATGCTTGAAGTATTACGCCGCTTGAATAAAGTATTGACCCTTCCAGTCGATGTATTACTACGTGGCGAGACTGGCGCAGGTAAAGAGGTGATTGCCAAGTACATTCATCAAAATTCAAATCGTGCGGACCAGCCACTAATAGTACAAAACTGCGCGGCAATACCTGAGCAATTGCTGGAATCTGAGTTGTTTGGCCACAAAAAAGGATCCTTCACTGGCGCAGACAAAGACAAAATAGGTTTATTTGAAGCCGCCCATGGTGGTACCTTATTCCTCGATGAAATTGGCGATATGCCACTGCTACTGCAAGCCAAACTGTTGCGGGTACTACAAGAACGTAAAGTACGCCCCGTCGGTGCAAACAAAGAAGTTGAGGTCGATGTGCGCGTTGTGGCGGCAACACACTGTCATTTGATGGAGAAAATCAAACATGGTGAATTTCGGGCTGATCTTTTTTATCGGTTAAATGTATTTCCCGTTACTTTGCCACCGCTTAGAGAACGCCAAGCAGACATACTGCCGTTGGCTGAACATTTCGTTAAACACAGCGCCTCAAATCTCGGACTTGCACAGGCGCCAGGGCTAAGTGTTAATGTACAAAAGCAGCTGTGCCAATACACTTACCCAGGCAATGTCCGTGAACTTAAAAACATTGTTGAACGCGCATTACTGCTGTCTGATTTCGAGACCATCAATCAGATTGAGTTGGGTGAAACCAGCCTACTTATCAACCCTATTCAATTAGAGACACAAGTTGCTGATACGTTGCAATCTGTGTCAAGCCCCCATCCTGCCCAACCACCTACCGATTATTCTAAAGGTCTTAAAGAAGCTGTTGGTGATTATGAAAAAACCGTGATACTTGAGTGCCTGAATGCATCAAACTGGCAAATTAAACGTGTGGCAGAACAGTTATCCCTGCCTGTCAGTACATTAAGCCATAAAATGAAAAAGTATGATATTTCCGCAGCCGGTGAATCAAATAAACTCAATGAAAGTGCATAATGCCTGTCACTATTTTTCAGCAAATGTTTATACAAGGTAAAAGCCAGCCGCAGTTTACAAAAAGGGTTGGTTTTTGGCTTTCCTAGACTAACCTTTATATAAGAAATTGCTAATGTTATCAATTAAAAGCATTAATTAGCAAAAGAGTCAATAGCAGCTACACTTGTTGATACTTCAATGCATTACAAGGAAGCATACCATGCTATTGAGATTAGTCATTTTACTGTTCACCAGTCTGTCTTTTTCCGCCTTCAGTATAGATTTTCCATATCGAGGCGATTATTCAGATGTCAAAACCATTGAACTTGCCGACTTAAAACAAAATAAAGATTCACTCAATATTGTTGATGTCCGTTCAAAGCTTGAATTTGACGTACTTCATATCGATGGTGCTAAACACATTACACTTGCCAATAAAGGGTTTGAGAATAAAGTCAAAGACCTGTCTAAAGATGGCAAAAGCATTGCGTTTTACTGTAACGGCATTACATGTAAAAAGTCGTATAAAGCGGCACAGCGAGCAATGAAAGCTGGCGTCAATAATATCGTTGCCTATGATGCAGGTATTTTCCTGTGGGCATCAGACTACCCTGCAGACAGTATATTGCTGGGTAAAGTCATGCAAGACAGTTCGCAGTTGATCAGTAAAGAAGATTTCAATGCACGCGTTTTGGCTCCAAAAGAGTTTGAATCAATGTTAAACGATGCAAATATGGTGATTGTCGATGTAAGAGACCCGAACCAGAGGGAAAAACAGCTCTTCAAAGGCAAGCCAGTACGAAATGTCCCTGTTGAGCGCTTTGAGACCTTCTTAAAGCAGCAAAAAACCTCGACAAAGATTATGGTGTTTGATGCGGTAGGCAAGCAAGTACAATGGCTACAATATATTCTCGATGGACAAAACTACACCAACTACCAATTTTTGAAAGGCGGGGTTGAAGGGTATATGAAGAGTCAGTAATTTACTGAGGGGAGCGTGACGCTCCCTAACTTCATTTACCTACTCAACTACTTTGCAGGCAATAGCTGGTTATGAACACCATCTTTGTTGACAAGCGCTTCTGAAAACGCCGCTGTAGCATGTGTCGATTTGTCTAAAATAGTTTGGTTGGTAAAAAAGCGTTCTCCTATAGCGTCAAAACCTGGCCTATCATCAAAATCTTTCTTCATACGCTGCTGAGCCGTGTCTGTGTTCAGCGGGTATCGAATTTCATCCATTGAATGTCCGCCGTCAAAGAGTATGAAAATTAACCCCTGCAACTCAATATAACGGCTGATATCATCAGAAGAGCGCGCTTTGTGAACCTCTTTACACGCTCTGGCGGCCCCATGCTGAATCATGATTGAGCCAGATGGACCATTGACATAGGTGCCAGTGCCAGAGCGAAATAACGCGCTCATAAAAGAATCGGCCTGCTGCGCATCTTTATGTTCTGGGTCCTGAATTTCTAATCGGTCAGGACAACGGGTGTTCTCACCTGCACCAAGTAATCCGTCATAGTCTTTCTTATATTCAATATCATATTGAGCCCTAAGATCACTCGGAGAAGCGTCATGGCTTCGCAAAATACCCATCGCATGGCTGTCTTGAACACGGAATAAGTTGCCTTCTTTGACACTGAGTTCAATTCTACCTTTTCCGGGCGCTTTTACAGAGTCAAACATACCATCCCAATGATCTTGGACTAGATGCTTTGACACATTTGGATCATTTTTTAATGTGTAATCTAAGTAACGGTTTTGATATATCTCTTTGATTTGAGAGCGCCTTTCTTGAGGAACGTCCAACTCACTTATCATTTTGTCTACGCGTTGATTAAAACCAGCAAGTTGCCTTGCACCAACAAAGACCTCTTTCCCACCTTTGATGATATTGTCATAGTTGCCGCTAAAGGCTTGCTCGAAAACCTCTAACAAGGCTTTGGGTAGAAGCGTTTTGATGTAGCTTGCCTGATCTTGTGAATGTTTTAATAAACGCTCGGCCATCAGACCATTTTTATTGCTAAACATGTCCTCAATAGCAAATTTGGCATAGTAACTTTCAAACACACGCCGAGCCGGATCATTGATCATTCGAAATTTTGCGCCCTTATCCAACTGCCCGAGCTCGTTATCAGAATTTCTAATGAGAGTCGCCAAACCTTTACCAGTCCGCAGGATCTCCTGAGTTTTAGTCCGCTGACCGTCGGGCTGTCTAAAACGCGGATTACCAAGGCTTAATGCTCCATCTTTTAGTGTCGCTCTTCCTGGCTCAAGTGGTTCCTTTGAATGCTTTTCGGTCACTTTAATCGCTATTTTGCCATTAACAGGAGAACCAAACTTTGATTCAAGACCTTCCAATATTATTTTCTTGCCATCGTCGGTCGTTAAGCCATGGGATTTGGAATGACTAACCGAGCGCACCTCTAAAGGTGGATTGTGCGGACTGTTAGAAGCATTAGTAATGGAAGCGCCTGTGCTGGGAGCAATAGATTGAGCGGTTAAGGTCATATGTAGTCCTATCTAAGCTGATTAATGAGTAACAAGTAGAAGGTATAGAGAGATTCTTCTCTCCATAACTTAAAACTAGATTTGAGAAACTGGCGCGGCGGTATAATGCCTTATACTTTCGCTAATTAAGTTTGTTGCTGCACCAGCGTGAGCAATGACCGCCATGTCTTTTGCCTGACTGAATCCTTTACGAATTTCTAGGAAAAAGTCTTCATTTCTCTCCTGACCTTGTTTAAACACATCGCTGCTGCTTAAATTCAAACTGGCTTCTAACGTTTCCACCGCCGAGTGGAGGCCATTACCAATTAAAAATCCATTCGCAAGGGCTATCCGCGCCATTTGATCTTCAGTTCGGGCTATATCTTGAGACATATTCCCACCATTAAGTACCAGCATGGTGGTGACAATTTCATTCAGCGAACCCGATATATGACCAACAAGCGGCTCCTGAGTCGCATCGACTCGGTTTTTATTGATCATTGCTTTCATGGGATAGACGGGAGAAAGGTGATCTCGGTGGCCAAAACCAAGGCCTGACTTACCTGCCTTTAAGTCTGTCGCTTTACCCGTATTGTGAATGCCAACTCTGGGTTGTCCGTCTTTCACTCCTTCACGTTCTTGCTTTTTAGAGGGCCCAATTTTCTGCGAACCTGCTATTTGTTTACTTTTTTCAAGCGCAGATTGCATCATAGGAAATTGTTGATTGGTCTTATCAATAATCTCTTTCGCTGCTGGTGCTGGATCGCTTTCAGGTCCCAAGTTATCCGATATCAATGCACCCAAATCTCCGCATAAAGAAATTACAAGGTTATGATCATCAGCTGTAGATTGACCACTATGATGTGCTAGCCTGTCGATTCCAGCTAAGCCCTTTTCTGTTCCGACTTCTTTTAACACTCCGCGCATCGCTCTGGCAAAAAAGTGCGCTTTTCCTTCATCACTTAAATTGTTGATTAACGCCTGTATTGATTTCGATGCTTCGGTTAACTGCTTTTTGGCGATAACATTCGGCTGCCTTAGTAAGGCTCGTGCTTCCATAGACTGCTTCTGAGCGAGTTGGGCGGTGGCCTTATCTTGTTGCGAGCGAATGGCAGGATCGACTTTTTCCATCGTGGGGACGGCTGGGCTGCCTTGTAAATCACCAGATTGATGGACATGTTTTACTTGCAGCGTCTTGTCTTCAGAAGACGATGAGTGACTTGAAGGAGTCGATAAAGCAGAAGAGTTCACACCGGAGTGGTTCGATACATTAACCATAATTACCTCTGTATGTTATTAGGATGTCATCATTAAACTGATGTTTTTTTCAACATAATCCTAATATTTGAGTGGCACAATATCGTTTCAGAAGAACCCCGTTTTATTAAGGAATTATCCTTGCAAATCCATACCCTTTCATACTTTGCCAAGTTAATTGATTTACTGATATAAAGCGTTTTTTTCGGTTATAAAGTGGGCAAATAGAATGTAAATCGGCTTAAATATATTAATTATATGATTCATAAGGTTAATATTTTTAATCCATGTGCTTGATGAGCTTGTGACGTTAGCGATATGTTTCTACGCGCAGTATAAAAGGTCAATAAACCTAAAATCAGTTTAACTGAAAGAGGGCTTGGGTTGACCAATAACTGACACTGGCTACAGCAGCAAAGATCAGCTACTGGTTTTTCCACCAAAGTAATAACAAACAAAAATGGCTCAAAACCCTGTTTGAGCCATTGTGCTACATGCGACCAAGTAGAGTTAATTCGTATCTGGCCAATCACCTACCCAATCGGCTAACATGTCCTTTCTTTTATCTATAAGTACACCAAATCCGCTGCCACTGCATTCCATCCACTGCTGAAGGTTTTGATGGGGTTTGAACGGGATCTTGTCTTGAAGTTCAGCCAACTCACGATCGCTGTCAAGTTTATTAAGTTTCAGCGCTATTTCCACTTCCTTCTCTTCATCTACCAAAGAGTACCACCGCTTAGGTATCGCCGTTTCCCTAATACCACTATCGATTAACTTGATGGTGTTGGTTTTGACATTCTTAAGCTCAGAGCCTAATGGAGCACTCAAAATTGTCTTAAAAGACACTCCAGTGCGCTTAGACTCATAAAACGCTTCTGTGCCTATGGGCTTAATCATTGGTCTTAAGCCCTTGACCTTATGACCAAAGAAATTGATGTATTCTAATTCAGCCACATTGGCAAAAAGGACGGTTTTCTCTTTATCAACAGTCAAATACTTCAGTGACTCAACGTCTAGATCTCGAATAGATTGAGCAAGTTCAATAACAGCTTTAGGTATGGCTTTTGCTCTGTTACCCGAGGTTAGATACGTTTCTAAAGAAAATTTGAAAACACCGGATGCTTCTTCGATGGTTCCAAGCCTAAATACCTCAGAAAACTCGCCCATAGGCCGATTTTCAGATTCATCAACTCGGTCGAAAGACATATAAAGAGGGATGATATTTGGGTCATATTTCATGTCCTCCAACCCTTTTTGGGCAACGTCTTTTGAACGAATTAAAATTGTCGCTATTGTGTCAGTATTCCAATCAAATTGGCTTATTTTTCCTCGTAATTTACCCAAGTGTTCAGCCAAAGGATCACGGTTATCTTCTTTATTACCTTGCGGCTCAGGAGTAATGCCTTCTTGATTTAGATAAAAGCTCGCCTGTGCATCTTTGAAAACTTCGGGGTATTGCGCGGGTTTTTCATCATCCGAAAATGCCAAAAAGCTTTTTTCATAAAACTTACCATCTGCTTTTTCAAGCGGAGAAAAGTGGATAAAATCCTTGGTTAGGCGGTATTCCCGAGTCGGGTTTAACGTCATAGTAAAACGTGGTAGTTTCTTTTCGCCTCCACTGTTGGTGATGAGTTCAATCTCTTGCTCAGTATCGTCGCACCCCGCTACCATAATTTCAAACAGGTAAGATAGGTATTTGGCCGCACCTGAACTCGAAAGTTTGGAGGATGAGTCAAACAGGCTCTTCATCGCTGAATCATCATAATCGGTGACAGGTCGAACACCCATGATACGTTGAATACCGAAGAAGTAACTTGGCTCAATAATCACACCGTGAGCTTTGTTATCAACAAAGACATCTTTTAACTGCGCTTGCTCTGCCGCAGAAAAATACGCTAGATCAAGCGTACAACTATATTCCAAGTGACCAGACGCCACCGTGTTGAAAAGTTCCCAGTTTCGGTTGGTTCGATGAGAGATAGCATTTAAACTCACTGGCACACTTGGTATACCCTCTTCATCGACTTTACCCAGTTGACTTTCATCCAAGATAGCGACGATGCGAATGTTGTCATAAGGCGTGATTTGGTGACCATTCTCTTGATAATATTTTTCAAACGGTACCCAATTATCATATGCGGTGGTATTGTCGCCAATTTTATATGAACGGCGAACAAACACCTCGATGGTTTTAAATACGTCTTTTTTTAGCCCCTTAGGTGGCTTAGCGCTTTTCAAACTTTCGAAAGTCGCTTCGCTTTCACTTGCGCGGTAATGGACGGGATAGTATCGGCTAAACTTAGTCGCCTTCTGCTGAGCCTCATCAGATAGCTCATTGCTAAAGTAACTGCGATACACGGCTTGGCCAGCGGAATAACCCATGGCAAGCGTACCCTGTTCTAATTTAGCGTAGCTGCGAGTATATCCATTATTCTCCATCCATACTTCATCAAGGTGCTCGATACCCTGGAATGAGATATCCATGTCCCAATCATCGCTGAGAATAAACTCTTCAATATAGCCAAATACATTAAGCTCGGAAAAGTGCTTTAGAGTTTGCCCCGTCCTTCTTCTATGCTTGGAATTCGTATCAAACAGCTCACTTGACTTGATTAAACGAATCAAGCCATTAAGGGCTAACTGCCTTTTCATATACGCACGAAGGTGAACTTTAAAAATGCTGTTATCATCTACGTCGGCCAAGAAGGTATTAAGCATCATCAGGTCTTGGTAACGGATGTTCTCAAGCTCTTTCTTCACTTTGTAGTTACTATTGAAACTCTCGACGGTTTCTATCGCTTGTTTAGTCAGCTCTAAGCTGGCTTTTGCTGCGCCAGCAATAGCCCCCGCAGGAGGAAAGAGCGCACCAGCGCCTAAAATGATCAGATCCACGCCTGCACTGAGAGATGAGATAAATTGTTCGTTATGACCAATATCAGTGAGGATTTTAGCTTTGGCGGCTTTTTCTACATCATAAAGCCCGCTGCGACTGACCGGATAATCAGGCATAGTAGCAAAATGAAATAAGATTTCGACTCGGCGGTTTTTCGCCCGTTCTTTTTCATTGCCGTTATGGTTGCCGGGCAATGGCTGGGTGAAGCCTTTTGCCTCAACCACAAACATGGCTTGCCAAACTTGACGATTAGGATCCGCAGGATTACTAGAAATGGCATCCAAAATCGCGTTTTTGACTGTGATTGCGCGCTGCTCGGATAAACGCATATTGACTTCATCGTTGCCAATATCACAAGTGTGGCCAGTAATGACAATCTGAAAAGGCGATGTAGAAATCTCCTTTAGTTTTTCACCGATGACGGTATAGGGGTTTTCTCCCTCGCCCAAAGCTTGAATAGCGGCAGAATTAAATTCGAAACGGGTCGCATCAAGCCATACTTTCGTGCTGCCTAATTCACCTTCCTGTGTGGTGTGGATCCCGTCTTGAACGCTTAACTGATTGAGCTGCGCTTTAAGCGCTTGAATCACTTCTTGGTATATTCCCCTTGATTGCTGCTCGGCTGCAGATGCTAATTGCGCACGCTGCAGCGAGGAGGTCGCCAGCGAGTATTGGGTGATTTTATCCAGCAGTAGATTATTCGATTTGCTCTGTTTGCCTTTAGACGCGCCATGCTGCGACAAGGTATAAAATGCCGTCACCGCCGTTAGGGGTTTATCGAGCAGAAAGCTGCCCGCCTTACCCACTTTTTGTATATAAGGCTTAATACTGGCGCTACTAAAACGCGATGTATTAAGAGAAGGAAAAACGTCTGCCAAATCAAACATAGCGCGGGTTTGAGTCGGAGCGCGGCCCAACAAGGGTCGATTTAATGCCTCTTCGACCGCCCCTAGTGTCTCTGAAACCTGATTCATTTTTTCAATAAAGTCAATCGATGCTGCGGTAACACCGGTTGCCTTCTCTGCAATATCCAATGGGCCACCCGGTTCTTGTTTTTTCTCACTCGTTAGGCCAGATGTCGCCGCGCCCACCACTTGCGCCAGAGTTTTCCACGTTAGTCCGTTTTCCATTGCTCCCATAGAGGCCTCTAACCAGCCTTTTTGCGTTTGCAGTAATTGCCATGCTTGCTCGGGTAACTCGGCGCTGCCTTTGGGCGACTGAGCGCTAAGCTGCTCGGGGCTGGCAAAAGGATGTTGCTGCAAGGTTTGCATGACCTTAGGGTAAAAATGCGGCGCATGATTAATTAAGGCTTCCTCAACACTAATAGGGTCACCGCACACCACACTCGTACGCCCCGTCGTGGTATGGATTGGCAATTGAAATACGTTTTCTTTAAGGCTGTATTCTAGCGGAATCCCTCTTTGTGCCAGATTTTCAACATCCTCTACTGCCGTTAAATCAATATCAATCCGTGCGTATTTTTGCAAAGTATGCAGAGCGAGCGCATCCACAGATTCAATCCAAAAGGTAGCAACCGTATAACTGTTTCGCTCTTCCTTGCGATTTTGATCAAAATATTTAATGCTCTCTGTTTTAGCAAGCGAGACTGGCTCATTCAATGAGGAATTGGCTTCATTTCCGACCACAAGCCCTGCCAATGAAGGCGGTAAGTCACTTAAGGTTACCTTAGCGCCGGCAAAGTCCATCGATGAAAACACCACTTGGATGGTATAAAATTGCGGCACTTCCAGCACGCAAATTTGTTTGTGCTGATTAGATTGATACCAATTGTGATAATCGGCAAAGTAAGTTTGCTCAAGCAATAGTGGCTCAGTCACTGGGGCTAGGCACTCTCCCTCCACCGAGACGCTTTGGATCTTAAATTCATCAAGGCTTGCATCAGGCCTTTGCGCGGCCGCTTTCAAGCTTTGGTATAAATCGGCCATCCAGTCTTTACCGTGCGGGTTGTTATCACTCGCATGGGCCATTTGTGAAAGCGGCAACAGGTAGCTAGGAAAAAAGAACACCTTTTCAATCGCAGGACCGTTTTCAGTCTCTTTGGCGATACTATTGGTTAATGAAGTGCTTGCCGCGGTTAGTATGCCTTGTTTATCTTCACTGAGCAGAGTTAAACGGCCATGTTTATTACTGGTAACAATTGGGTATTGGCAGCTTGCCTCAGCATGGCTTGAGGTTTTACCTTCTAAACTGGGCAGGGCTAAAGTTTCAAATGGCAGTGGAAAGTAACCGCTTTTGGCTGCCCCATTGGCGCCATATAAACGGCCCATTAAATATAAGGGGGATTCATCTCTTTTGGCCATAATTACTGTCCCCGCTCTTTTTTGCGCGCAGCCAGTAGGCGCTGATAGGTGGCTTGATATTCTTCTTCGGTTAGAATGTGCGGCATTACTTTTGCCAAATCAAGCTCATCCAGCTGCTTAGCCATAGTCAGCGGGATATAGGCTCTAAGGCCCCGCAATTTTGTTGATTTCCCGTCTTGATGATAAACTCTATAATAATACTTAACCGATTCATATTTTCCCGGTTCATTAGTTAAACGCAACCGACGTACATATTTGCCTTCTAAGTCGACATACCATTGGCCTAGTTTGACTACATCCGCTTCTGGTGCTTCTTCAATCAAGACTTTGGGCTGTTCAAAGGCGTAAATATAATTGCGGCGATTTTCTATACAAACAAAATAGCGATAATCTGGACTGCGCCCATAGCCTTGAGCGCATAATGGAGTCCAAAAGTCCTGTTTGCCGAGCAAGGTCATATCCGATAGGCGATAAACAAGCTGGTCACGGCCAAGTACCTTAGCCCCCAAACCATCAAAATTCATACGTTTGATGGTCCAAGTGAGCCTATCTAACGCTTCATTTACCCCAATTGAGCTGGTATTTCGGCGCATATATTTCTCACCATCTAGCTTTAATACACCAGGGGTTAATTCCACTGACTCGCCCGTTGCTAACGTTAACTGGCTCGGCACACCTCGATTACCCATAAAATAAAGATATTGGCTATCTAAACTAAATTGGCGGCCGTAGCAGTTATCATAGGTAGCGACCAATTTTTTATCTTTAAGATCATAGACAGCGCAATCGTCACTCGCTGGGCCAAAATATTTGAAAGACAGATAACGACCATTTGGAGAGCGGGTCAGTGTGCCATCTTTGGCAAGCTTATTGTCAAGATCGTAGCGATCAAATAACTGGCGCACCTCAGTACCATCAAAATTCATAGTGTAGGCTGTAGCATCACTGCTATAAACAAACATTAATTGCGGCTGGGTCTGTGCTGTATCCCATTGCTCTATAGGTTCTGGTTCTGGTATATCAACGGCAATGGACCAATAAATTTGATCTTTAGGGCGCTTGGCTCCCCATGAAGTAAACTCTCTCCCTCGCACATGCCTATCGAGTTGTTTTTGAAACGCTGATGGTTCTACTGGAGGTTGGGTTGACCAATAAATCACACCCGCTACAGCGGCAAGGCCTAGCGCTATGGCAACGTATTTTGCTTTTATCATTGTATTATCCAAAAATTAAATTGTTCATGGCATCAAGCAGTTCCGATTCTGCTTGGCGCTGCTGCGCAGCAGTTTCATCTAACTGTGTTGGCTGGTGAGGCTCAGCGGGTTGGGCTTGCGTTTTTTCCCCCAATACCTCTTGGTAACTTAACCCTGCAAAGATTTTCACCGCGCTGTCTTGCCCCTCGGGATGCATAAAGGTAAGCGAAAAGGTGCCTTTGGGTGGAATACCTGTGATACGCGCAGAAATAAACCCGTCTTTTACACGGGTAGTAAAAGGTTCAATCGCCACCCAGTCACTATCGGCATCTTCCATCACTGCGGTTAACCCCTTGTGCTGCTGAAGATCGCTGGCCCCTTCTTCTTCATCAACATCGAGACGCAGCACAAAACCATTATTCTTGCCATCCACATAGGCGATCACCGTATTACTCTGGTCGTAACTGCGCAGCACCACTTGTTGGTCGGTCAGCCATGGCATATCGTCTTCACTGGTCTGGTGCACCTTGGCACTGGCCACATCTGAGGTAAACTCTTGCGCTGCAAACGCTTGTTGCTCGCTGTAATGGCTAAGTTCATCCAAGGGGGTACTGCTTTTGTCTAATAAGGCTGGGTCCGATTCTAATGACTCTATCTGATTGAATCGCTTCTGTTTTGGTGAAAACATGATCTTGAGCCCAGTCTCACCTTGCTGCACTTCTCCTGCCACTTTATATGGAACCCAAAATTGAGGCATTACCGCCCCTTCTGCAACTCGTTCAATGATTTTCGGCTGCGGCTGGCTTTGCTCTTGCTGGTATAGATTGCGATAATATTCAACATCAATATCTTGGTAGTAACCTTTCTCAGTAATGGCCATTTCTCGCCACAGTTTGCCTTTCCAAAACACATAAATAAAACCGCCACACAATTCTGTCGCTTTGTCTTTATTTTGGTTTTCATCTAAATAGGCAAGAGGACGCACCGGCACTAGAAGTGTCTCCCACTCTTCCATTTCATGGTTTTCATCCACTGGCGCTATCTTTTCAGCCAGCAATAATTTAAGTGGTGTGGTTGATCCGATAAGAGGAATAGTGAGGTAAAGGTTTCTTGGCTCTTGTTTTAAGCTTTTAAACACCGACACACTGCGGTGGTGTTTATTCATGTCTTTACGAGGTTTGGCTAACTTTTCTTTTTGCTCTTCGGTGCTCGATAACGTTAAATACGCTGCATTACCTGGCCATTGGCCGGCAAACTCGACGACGATTTTTTTATCTGGCGCGGGTTCAACTGGAGTAAAGGTGAGGTTACGTGCCAAAGGTACATCGTCAGTGACCATGGCATAGTTGGCTTTCACCACTTTCTTTTCTGGCTGCGCCGCTAGCGTATCAATACGTGCTTTTAGCGCTGGATAGGCCTGAAGCTGGGTGTCTGACAACGGAGTGCGACGAGCGAATGATGACACGGCGACCCAATCAGCACGAACGAGGCGCTGTTTAAGGGTGGTAAGTAGTCGGTGGATGTCTTTCTTCGCCGACTGAGGAATACTTTCAGCCAAAGGTTTGGGAAGCTGCCTCACCACGTCTTGAAGATTGCGCGTACGCGAAAGCTGCCCGATGCATTCATCTGGTGACAAAATAAAGTCTAACACGTCCCTAGAAAGTGAATTTCCCGGAACAAATTTGCAAATTAATTGCATTTTAGTTCTCCACAACCATTAATGTTTTTGATTGCGGTAACAAGTTACCCCAAAGGGGTTAATTACGATTTGGCACTAGCCATTCTACGTATAATTGAGATATTTGCAACCTAATCAAGTTAACACATTCATCATTTAAAATTGAACAATATACCGTGTTCTAAATAAAAAAAGACGCGATGATATATCGCGTCTAAAGTATCAACTACATTTTCAGATACTAAAAAACAGATAGTCATTACCACCTGCGCAGGATAACACCCGTGGGTGTAGCGCTACTATACAAACTGAGCCAGACAATGCAACGTGACGAAATTTATGTACCAAACTTCACTTTGACAGGTATATTTCGCTCTCCTACACGATAATTAATCATGTGAACAAGTAAACAGCACGTTTTTATATTCATTTCGTTCATCATTTGTCTCAAAAATAAAAAAAACGCCAATAAAAATTGGCGTTTTAGTTCAAATAATTGAGTTAATGTCACTATTTTAATGCATATTCTCAAATCTTAGAGATTAAGCGGCTAAGCGTGTCTCTTCTATTTCACTCTCTGATGAGCCTGGATCGAGTTCAGAACGCTCACTGTCTTCTTGCGGCGTCTCCAAGCTACCTTCTGCACCTGAGTTATCTGGGATCTCAACGGGTGCATTTAAAGGCAGTGAATATTCACGATTTGCATTACCACTGTTCCCCACACGGTCTGCATAGCCTTTGACGGATAAGGTTAATGACTCAAGACTCGTGTCTACATCCACTGGTACCGTCACTTGACCTGTCCATTCTTGATGCAGCTCATCACCCTCAGACCAAATCACCGCTTCATCACCCAAGGTTGACCCCGCCGGCTGATTCACCGGCTCACTGAAGGTCACGGTAAATTCAACCGCCTCGCCCGCTGATGCTTGAGAAGTCTTCCAATCGACATCGGAGACTTCAGGGTCTACAAAATCAACTAACACAGGAATACCTCTTGCACCGTATGTCTCATCTGAGTAGGTGAACTGCTCTATCTCACGACCTAGAGAATCTGTTACTACAAGGCATAATGTGAACTCTCCTTGCGGGATTTGGCTCGCTGCCAAGTTAAACTCGGCTGTGCTGTCAGTCGATCCACTTGGCAACTTCAATTCAGATAAAGTGACGGTATTACCGCTCTCATCCGATGGAACCAAAGCCAGACGATAACCCGCAGCCTGCACCACACTGCCTTCAGCACTTGGCGCCGTCAGCGTTATTGACTGAGGCAATTGAGTCAATGGCAACCCGCCTTCCGTTAAATCTACAGCCCCTTGTAAAGACAAACTCACCTTGGGTTGAGCTATATTGATGGTCTTAGCAACTTCAGTTTTTTGACCCAGACTATCGAACGCCGTGATGCGTATCTTCAGCTCATCCTTTCCTGCCAAATCGTCGGCCGCTAGCGGTAACTGGGTTTTATCTGCGCTGTCTTTGGTTATCTCTTTACCATTGAACTGATAGGTTACTTGACTTAAGCCACTCGCCTCATCTTGGATGTCAAAACCCAATGTCACCGTACCGTTCTCGTCATCGCGCGAGACAGTTAACGACTCGTCATCTATCACTGGCGCAGCATCGTCAAATATGAAGGTTTGCACTGCTCCCTTAACAACTTCACCTTTGGCATTGTTACCACTCACCGTCACCGTGATACTACCTTGGGGTAGGCCCTCAATCGACACCGCTTGACGCCAAGTGCCATTTCCGGAAAGCGGCACATTTTCATAGTTTTTAGACGACACCGTCAGTGTTAATTGCCCCTGCAAGTGTGCCCATTGACCACCAATAGCTATGGTCTTAGGACTGTTTTGACCCACATTGCCAATCGAATTGATGGACAGTACGTGATTGAGGGACACGCTGTTATTTGTATTTTCAACACCAACATTGGCATACTTATCTTGATAGCCCTTAATTGACAAATTCAGTGTTAATGTGGATACGTCTGTACTAGGCACCGTCACTTCGCCTGTCCATACTTCACGCAGCTCATCATCCTCAGACCAAGTCACGGCTGCATCACCCAAGGTTGACCCCAACGGCTTAGTCACCTCCTCAGTGAACGTCACGCTAACGTTAATGGTCTCTCTTACTGTGGCCGAGTCCGGTAGCTCCACTGAACTCACTTGCGGTTTTGTCCCTTTAATGTCCAAGGTTAACTCTGCACCTTTGCCCGGAACATTGTTCTTACTCAGGTAGCTGTCATTCTCTATCTTGAACGTCACCTTGGTGTCTGTATCTGAAGGCGTGGTGTAACTCGCTTGCCACTGCTTATCGTCTACACCCATTGCTTTAAAGTCTTTCAACGAGGCAAGCCCATACTCTTCATCGCCAATACGCATCAATACATCGCCCGAGTCAAACTCTTTCACTGCCTCAGAAAAG
>NZ_JAHKPM010000069.1 GCF_018860525.1 Vibrio hepatarius | reverse complement strand
TCAGCTTCATGTGAAATTGGTGTAATTAACGACGATGGCTCTGACAACCTTAGCAACACAATTATTTTGCCTTCTTTGACGTCTTCAGATGCAGAAGCGGCGAATGTGAATGTTGTTGGCGAAGTTGTTAACTTCTCTATTGGTCCAGTCGACCCAGCAGCATGTGCGTCGGCGGCATCAACTTTCGATATGGTTGCGACTGGTGATCAGGTTACCACTGACGTACTGCGTAATACATATGGCTCAGGTCCTGCAAACATGGGTGTTCAATTGAAGCTTGCTTCTGGCGCATCAATTTTGGATAACCCACTTTTGGCACAAAGCATTACAGATGCAGACAGCACTATAGTCGACTTTACAAGTCAACTATTTCACGTCGACGATCAGGCTGTTGAGGCAGGTTTGATTGGTTCAGTAACAACAATCACGACTGCTTACTACTAATCATTCATTTCATGTTTGATAACAAGCCGCCTACTTTGGGCGGCTTATTTATAAAATTCAGTCTAAATTTAACGATATACCTTTTGCGGCTATAGCTCATCTATTATCGCATCATTCAATAGGCCGCTAACTAATTGGGGATCAAATAGTGAGATATATTTTTCTGATTGCCGCCCTTGTTCATCCTCTTTTTGCTTGGTCCGCACCCTATATAGGAGCAAAAGCGGGTAAGGCTTGGAGTGACTTTGTGTGTGACCAAGAGTGTAATGAAGATGCTAATACTCTTGGACTCATGGCCGGCTACCAATTTGACGAAAATTGGGCTTTAGAAATGAATGTTGATTATTTTGATCAACTGGAATTTGAAAATAACCAAACTCGCTCTCAATCTAACGTTTGGTTAGTTGGTGCCGCACCTAAGTTAACCATTCCTTTGTCAGGGGACTTTAATCTATACACTAAACTCGGTATTGCTGCTTATCAATTTGATAATGACACTCAGTATAGCTACATGGGAGGCTTTGGTATAGATGTCGTATTAACCCCCAATCTTAAACTGGATATTGGTTATCAAGCGGTACCAGACCTAGATATTTATGATGCTGGTGATGGGATATTGAATTCAGTTACCGTCGGATTTATTTATGAATTTAAAACAAAATCGAGAGCTCCAGCACCTTTAACGATAACCGAGCAAGTTTCTGATCCCAAAGGTCCTATTCTGCGTCTTTTTCCTAAAACAACCGAGGTTGTTAACTATGCAAACAATAGTGTCAATCTACAGGCAATCGACATGGAGAAAGTGGAGTACATTGCGGATATTTTGAAGTCCTACCCTATGTCTTCAGTAGCACTGCGAGGTTATGCGGATAGTGTAGGTAGTAATGGATACAACCTCACCTTGTCTAAGCGGCGAGCAGAACGAGTCAGAGAAGTACTCTTGGGTAAAGGCGTATCACAAGACCAAATAACGATTAACTATTTGGGAGAATCTAAACCAGTTGAATCAAATGCGACGCCGGAAGGTAGATATAAGAATCGCAGGGTAGAAATGTTGATACTTGAATTTGAGTACCAATTACAGCAATGACCACGGACCTTATTTGTGTATTTTTAGTGTGATTTTAATGAACCGATTAATTGTATTGAACATTATCTTTGCCAGTCTTTCTATGACCAACTCCCCTTTTGTTTTGGCAAATGACGATGATGAGTTTTTTGATAGTCGCTTTATCTTTACGTCGAGTGAAAATGAAGCCGAAGATAAAGGTAGAATTAGTCGCTATCTTGAATCGGGTGGTGCATTACCAGGGAAATATAACGTCAAGTTTTATATTAACGAAGCTTACGTTGGTCAAGCATTTATTGAAATTAAAGAAGGCAGCGAAAGTGCTGTTTTGTGTAAAAATTCTGACATCCTATTTAACAGAAAGGTTACGCTGGTTCCTGAAGCAAAAATTCAGCAAGGTATCTATGATTGTGGTGAAATTGAAGAAAAACTCAACGCTCGCTGGGAGCTAGACTCTCAGACATTAGCCTTGTCTTATATTATTCCTAACAAGTACATTGATAATAATAAGAAAAGTTTAGAGCAACGAGTTGAAGAGACCCAAGTTGACGGTTTGCTGTTTAACTATGACTTAAGCTACAACGACTATGATGAGAATGGTGGCGAGGTTTCTGGTAATGTCACTACTCAAGGAAACATGGGGCGCGTGAGATTCTATGCTGACACCTACTATTCTGAATCGGATGAGGAAGACAAATTAGATTTTAGCCAAGCGTATGTTGCAACTCCAATATACAGTATTGAATCTGAGTTCAGGGCCGGAGACACATACACATCTGGTGGGACGCTCATGTCTGGTTTTCCTATGCGTGGAGTCAGCATTACTTCTGATTCTGATATGTGGTCTGAGTCGCGCAAGCGTTTTATTATCCCTGTGAGTGGCACTGTAAGTGAAAATTCAACCATCAAGTTTTACTACAACGACACGTTACTCGCTACTCGTCATGTAGAATCAGGGCCTTATAGTTTTAATGATATTTCCCCACCTGGATCGGGTGATCTTAAAGTGGTTGAGGAAGGGCAGTCTGGTCGAAAAACAGTCCGGATTATCTCCGTACCATCTCGAAGTGCCTTGTTGCCGACTGGGACAGTCGATTTTAATTTCTCTTTGGGTAATTATCGTGATTCTGATAACAAGGTGGGTGACTCTGTCGCTTTTTTCAATCTTGGCTATGGCTTAGGTTACATAACGCCAACTTTTACCTCAGTGGTTGCAGAAGGTTATTACTCGAATGAAATAGCGGCGGCGACAGTGGGCCCACTAGGTGGTGATATAGAAATCAACTTATCTCAAAGTAGTTATGAAGATAGTAACCATAATTTGGCTTATGCAGTTAAATTGAATCAGGATATCTATGATTGGTTAGGGTTTAATATCAACTACTATAAATATCTTGATAGAGATTATTTAACATTTTCAGAGTACCAATCTTTCAAGGGTTCAGACCAGCCAACGGTTGGCTATTATGATTCTCGTTTATTCTTGTCGTTAAATATGCAAGTTGGTTACTCTTATCTAAATAGTATCAATCTCAGCTACAGCTCGAATGATACCTTACAGCAGCTTGACAGCCCAGATTTTGATGCCAGTGATGTGACGACTGAAAGCTATAATGTCTCTTTGTACGGTGGGCTTAACTTTCATGATATTACCTACACGTTCACTGCATCGACCAGTAAGTCTTTCGAAAGTGATGACTATGAACCCAGCGTTTTCTTGAGTTTTAACATTCCTCTGCATCTTGGTAATGACTATGTATCACTCACATCAGTAGATACATATGTCAACCGAGATACTGATGGGAATTATACTTCAGGGACATCAGGAAGTGGCACAATAAACAAAGATGTCAACTACTCTGTGTCGACTCAGACTGATTGGCAAGAGAAAGAAATGGACAGTACACTGACCCTTCAAGGTAACAGTAATTACAATCAATTTTATGGCTCGGTTTCAGAAAATAACATCTATGCCAGTGTTGGGGGCAGTTTGGGTTACTCTCGTCAGTCCGGCATAGTCGCCTCTTCTAGCAAAGGTGATAATCCGACATTAGTTAAATTAGGTGAGCTTGAGGGTATCGAGCAGTTTGGCACTAAAACCAATGCCAATGGCTATCTAATGACAAACACCAGTGCCTATAATGAAAAAGAGTTAAAACTGGATGTGGGCGCTTTGTCTGGTGATATTTATGTGGCTTCATCAAGAGAAACGTTTACCCAAGGAAAAGGAACCTTTTCAGTGGTGAGTTTTTCAGCGGAGAAGACGATTAACTATTATATGAAAATACGAAAAGATGGTGAGTTGCTAGAGCCTGGGGCGTTGGTAAAAACGGCCAATGGTTATGCGGGTTATGTTGCCGTTGATCATAGTGTCCTGATTTCAGAACGTTTTACAAACGAGATTCAGCCTACACTTGATCTGACCATCAACTCAACTGAAGAGTGTCAAATTAATCTAGCTAATAAAGAGCTAGCCGATAAGATAAGTTCTCGGTCAAAAGTCTTTAACCTTGGAGATGTTAATTGTGAATAAAGTGATATTACGCGTATGTTCTGTATTGCTACTTTGTGCAACTTTGCCTTCTTATGCTGCGCTAATACTGAATGGTACTCGTTACATATACGAGGAGGGCACTTCTCGTAAGCAAGTAACTATTACCAACAATAGCGAAGACAAAATGGGCGCACAAATTTGGATTGAGTCCTACGATGATGTGAAGGGTAATAATTTATATACAGGAGAAGGTCACTTCACAGCAAGCCCGTCGCTTATAAAAATCGACTCTAAGAAAAAAGTTCAGGTTAATCTTGTTAATATTATTGATGATTTGCCCAAAGATCATGAGTCCATCTATTGGCTGAATGTTCAAGAAATACCCCAAAAATCCGATGTTGATGCACCAGCTGTTGTCTTTGCTCAGCGAATCAAAGTGAAACTTATCTATCGGCCCAAAGGCTTAGGGGAGCGTTACGAAGCTGAAAACAAACAACTGGTATTGTGTGATAAGGGAAATGTGCGTTTTGAAAACGACACTGGGTTTATATTTTCGCCTTTGTCTTATTCGATAGAAGGCAAGAAAACCACGTTTACCAATGTTTTATTACCTGGAGAAACTGTTTTATCAGATACTGGGAAGTCATGCCCAGAAAAAATATCGCTTGAACTTATTAATGATTTTGGTGGTATAAAAAACGTAGACTTTAAGGTCAAAGGAAAAATAACGGCAGGTTGAAAGTAGTATTATGTATTTAATTCGATTTCTCGGCATAATGGCCGTTTTAGTTAGTGTTAATTGCTACGCAGATTATTCGATTACTATAGGTTTTCCGAGTGGTGGATCTCAATATAATGCTCCCACTACTATACCATCGCTTTCAGTTGGGCAAGTAACTACCTTAGAATCAGGGAAAGAGCTTGATTATAAAAGTGGTTCAACTGATTATCCGAATAATGGTAGTTGGTGGGGATGTTGGGGAGGTAAAAGTAACGATGGCCAAAATACTGTATTAGGTTCTACGTCCCAAGGCTATATCGAATCAGGTAACGATGACTACGCATTTATTTTTGGCAACACCCATTCTGGTGATGCTAGGTGTAAACCTGGGCAAACTTGGTTCCCATCGAAACCTGGCTTTGATTATTATGTCGGAGGGCATTACATAAAGCTAAAAAGGATTGCTGACACTGGAGACACTTCACCCCTTATCTATCCTAGAATATTTATTTGCCTTATGCCGAGTGACCGAAGTGGTAGTTATGAGAGTAAATGTAATAAGTACTCGTCAGAGAGTAATAATAGTGCTTGGGATCCAAACCGAATGACAGTAATCCCTCCTATTCCTCCATCAGCTTGCACTGCTCATTTGACCACAAGCGGAAGCCCTGTCATTGATGGTGGTACAATTCAGCTTGAGACTATCTCAACGTATGGAACAATCGGTGTGCCGCCTACCACACTTTATAATGGTAAGTCTTTCGCTATCGAACCAGTCAATGGTCCAGGTGAAAACTGTCAAGATTTTTCAACCAGCAAGGTAACATTTAGATATGACCAAGTATTGTCACAAGGCAAACCTGTCATAAGGTCTAATAGCGCAGATGTGGGGTTTGTTATCACGCGCAAAGACACACGAGATTATGTTGAAAATGGTACTCAAATGAATTTTAACGACTTGGATCCTGAGTTCAAGGTCAACTATTGGTCATTGACACCTACAGTAGGAGCTGGAGCTTTTAATAGTGGTACAGTAACTATTGATATCATCTATAATTAATCATGGGCTGTGTAAAATGAATATTATTTCGAAAATGATTGAGAAAAATGGTGACTTTTTGTTTTTTGGTCTATCAAAGCTGTCAAAGCACGGTTTGTTGGGCGCAGTGGCTTCGTGTATTTTGTTGTCGGTAAATGCTTTTGCAATAGAAGATACCACTACCTCACACGTCAAATTTTCTGGGCAGTTTGTCCTACCGACTTGCGATGCGGCTGTTTATGATGCAAATAATACTATTGTCCCTTCAGGCACAGTGTTGTTGCCAAGCCTTGATAGCACGGAAGCGACGACTATAGGCCGCTCTTCTATTGGAGAAAAGATTGTATTTAAAATTGGGCCAGTTAACCCTCAGGCTTGTATTGATGTACCACTGACACAATTTAAAGTGGATGTTTCTGCGTCAGGATATTCAAGTGGAAATGTGCTTAATAATGTATCGGGTAGTGGGCCAAGTAATATTGGTGTTGAAGTGTTGCAGGAAGATGGCAGCTCAATACTCAATTTTGGTGATCAAGCCAGTCAGTCAATCAACCCTAACGATGTAAATACTACACTCGTACCATTTAGCGCCCAATTATATAATAAAACAGGTGGGGCGCCTAATGCGAATGGATATATATTATCAGTAGCAACTTTTACTACTGCTTACTATTAATTGTTTTTTATTTTTCTTAATTATTTTATCTTATATTTAAAGAAATTAAATTAACCGTATGTAATTGTTTTTATTTGACACTTTGACTATTTAAGACTAGTTTTTAATTAAGTATATTAATATTTCTATTAATTTTAATAAATTGGCGAAAAATAGTTATGATTCAATATACCTTAGATCAAATAATCTCGTTTTCTCTTGTAGCTGATCATGGCTCTTTTGCAAAAGCGGCACGAGCAAGTGGCAAAGATAGAACAACGATTAGTGAGCATGTTAGTAATCTGGAAATCGCTTTAAATACGGAACTGTTTGTTAGAGGTGGCAACAAATTAATTATTACAAAGCAAGGTGAAAAGCTCCTGCGCTGGGCTCGCGCCCTACTAAGACAAGCTCAGGGGCTTCAATCATTTGCAGACTCCCTATCATTGCCTGAAAAACATCACTTTCGGATTGCGATTGATATGCACTTGCCTAACGATTTTATATTAGATGTAGATGTTGCTGCTAGGGAGCTACATCCTTTTTCTACTTTAGATTGGATATACCGTAGCAGGGAACAAGCCGTTGAAGAATTGAATGACAAAACCCTTGATGCGGCCATAATACTGAGAAATGATCAATCACAAAGAGTTGTACCACCTAACGGACTAATGGCTTGTTATTTAGGGGAAGTGAAAGGGAAACTATATACTGCGATTGATTCGCCACTGCAGGATATCAGCCCAATTAATTTTAGAGACCTAGCTGATAGTACGAGGTATTTACTTCAAAGTACTTTTGAGTCGGGTATCAGTGAACGAGCTGCTTTTTCTGGACGTCAAGTGGTTCTGAATGGTATGGACTTAATAGTTAAGTTTGTTGAAAAAGATGGTTGGGCTTATTTACCTTCAAATTCATTGTTGGATAAAAACCCAAAAATTAAAGTATTAGAAGCTAATTTCTTAAACGTGCATTGGTCTATGGGACATGTACTGATGAGTCGAAGTGATATTTCAGGGGAACCGTACCAAGCCTTGTTAGAGTCAATAAAAGACGTATATAAGAACTCTTTCTATTCCTAGTGACTGCTGAGTGAAAATTTTATTAACTGTAGAAATTATAACTGTAATCTGAATGATTTTACCACAACTTCCGCCCAGCGATTGTTATCTTGCTCTACTACTATATGTTAATTAGATTTAATCGCTTCCAAGTCTAAAATACTTTGTTTTATTTCGCTGGGTAGTTCGACCTTACAATGATTTATAAAATCAAACATCACGCAGGTTGCTTGGCCTTGAGTGCAGATTTTACCAATCTTTTTACTCACAATTTGATATTCCATTGTGAATCTATCTTCTTGCAGATCGATAACCTTAGCGCCGATTAAAAGTGTATCAGGATAGGTTATCGGCAGCTTATATTTGCAGCTGGTTTCTGCTAGTACTGGCCCTATTGTGGTTTGAGATGAATCGACTAATAGATTTATTTTAGAGAAGTAGGACAGGCGTGAAGATTCGAAATACCGAAAATACACTACATTGTTGACATGCTGGAGGGCGTCCATTTCTCCCCAGGCAACATTGACTTCAGTGATAACGGGAAAATCTTTAAGTAATTCTTGCATATCATACTCCTTGGCTAATTTCTCATAGAGGTTTTATTGTAATGCCTAATTACGTAAAGACTTAGAAATGTTATAAAAGTGTGATATTTGGTAGCCTGAGTAATGCTATGCTTTACATAAAAAGGTCAGAGGAGTAGCTTTAAGACTAATAACCTGATGGAGGAACAGCTATGACAGCACCCGATGGTTTTAATCTCGCCTATGTAGATAAACGTACTGACTGGACTGATGAGCTCTTTAGTTTGCGTTTGACCGGTGCTCCACTTGATTTTAAAGCGGGGCAATTCACTAAACTGGCGTTGTATGATGCTGGCCAATTGGTTAGCCGAGCTTATTCTGTTGTCAACGCACCCCTCAACAACAGTGACATGTTAGAGTTTTTGGTGGTGTCGAACCCTCAAGGTAAGCTGACACCAAAATTACAGCAACTGAGAGAAGGTGAGCAGGTCTATGTTGGCAATACTGCTCATGGCGATCTGATTCTGAGTTCTATCCCGCAAGAGACGAAAGATTTGTGGCTACTTTCGACAGGAACCGGAATTGGTCCTTTTTTGTCACTCTTGGATGATATTAATGTTAGGTCTAGGTATAACAAAATCGTTTTGGTGCATGGTGTCAGACACGAAAAAGATCTAGTTTACCGTAACCTGATTGAACGAATGGTGGAGCAATATGAAGGGCGCCTTTGTTATCTGCCTATTATTTCAAGAGAGCAATCTTCATTGGCGCTCAGTGGCCGTATCCCCCAATTAATAGAAGAACTCAAGCTGCAAGACCTTGCTAAAGTACAACTAACGAAAGAAAACAGCTTTGTGATGTTATGCGGTAATCCTGAGATGATCAAAGAAACCACCTTGACGTTACAACAATTGGGATTAGATAAGTTTCGCAGAGCAACTGGCGGAAATATTACCTTTGAGCGTTATTGGTAATCGGTGTGACCGAGATAGAAAGCAATAAAGGCCCAGCAGGGCCTTTATTGCTTTTGTGAACAATAGTTTAGAAGATCAAATGAGCGATACCAGCAATAACAGGTAGTGTGATTAAGGTTCGTAAGATAAAGATTACGAACAGCTCAAAAATATTTACCGGAATGCGGCTGCCAAGAAGCAGTGCGCCCACTTCTGACATGTAAATTAGCTGAGTCACAGACATGGCTGCAATAACAAAGCGTGTCATTTCGTTATCAATTGAGCTCGCCAAAATTGCGGGAATAAACATATCAGCAAAACCAACAACAATGGTTTCTGAGGCTGCAACAGCTTCAGGTACGCCGAGTAGTTCTAAGAAAGGAATAAAAGGCTGTCCAAGGATGCTAAACATAGGGGTGTACTCAGCAATCACTAAAGCTATTGTACCTAAACCCATAACGACAGGCAGTACACCAAACACCATGTCGATGGCATTACGCACACCTTCGCCCAAAACTGACGTAATTGATTTTACTTTACCTGCTTTTTCAAGCGCTAATTCCATACCCCAAGAGAAATTGCTGTGGCCTTCAGGCACAAGGTCGGCATCTTTAGCCCGCGTAGTGCCATCAATGAAAGTATCTTTTTTCATACTTAGTGGTGGAATACGCGGGATAATAATAGCGGCAATAATACCTGCAAGGCATATAGCGCCATAAAAGGGTAAAAATAAGTGTTCTAGTTCGACTTGCGCGAGTACGACCAAGCTAAAGGTAATAGAGACTGCGGAGAAAGTGGTTCCCACTACCGCCGCTTCTCTTTGAGTATAAAACTTAGTCTCGTACTGTTTACTGGTTAAAAGGATACCTACTGAGCCATCCCCTAACCATGATGCCATACAGTCAATAGCACTGCGGCCAGGAAGATTAAATATCGGACGCATGACTTTGCTTAGTAGAGTGCCAAATAGTTCTAGTAAGCCAAAGTTGAGCAGAAGGGGAAGTAGTAAGCCTGCAAAAATAAATACCGAGAAAAGTGTAGGCAATAACCCTTCAAGCACTAATCCACCAGTGTTTTCTTCCCAAATTGCTTTCGGGCCCACTTGGAAGAAAGTCATTGCAACGGCGGCCCCACCGATAACACGCACTAATAACCATAGCGAACTAGGGTTGAAGAGCCCATTTAAAAAAGCATTACGAGCAATAAATTCAGGATTTTTTATTCGACATAAAACAGACACAGAGGACATAAAAATAATGATAGAGGTGACAATGCCAACCAAATATTCGCCAAATAAACCTTGAATAGTTTTCGCAAGTATGGCGACAGGGATAGTGATATCCCCTTCATAGCTGATGGGGGCCATGAAAAGAAATAACCCAAGTAATGAAGGGATAAGGAACATCCAAAGATTACCTTTGGTATTTGTCTGTTTGATAGATTGAGCGTTATTCTGCATTTCAAATCTCATGTTACTGCTAATGAACGTAGGGCTTGCAATTGGCTAGCATACTTATTCATTAAACATCTTTATTTAGTCATCCTTGGCGCAGATTAATCGTTATTGACTAGTCTTGCAATACTATTCAATAAATTTCCTTAAATATGCACAATTAAATATGACGCTTGTATGGAATTATGGTTTTTTGTTTCGTGAATGTTAATTTGAATGGTTTAATGTTGCAAGTTGGTTGGGTGTGGTGAATCAATAATTGTGATTTGAATCATTTTATTTACTCATCACTCAAATGAAAAAAACCGCCCATAGGACGGTTTTACATCATCTTATTTGAATTTTACTTGTCTGCCACCTTTCCAAGTTTTAGCCAAGTATCAATTACTGTATCTGGGTTGAGTGATACTGAACTAATTCCTTGCTCCATTAACCATTCTGCTAGGTCGTCATGGTCTGACGGACCTTGGCCACAAATGCCAACATATTTCCCAGCCTTGCTTGCTGCATCTATCGCCATTTTCAGCATAGCTTTGACTGCTGGATTACGTTCATCAAATAAGTGGGCTACATCACCAGAGTCGCGATCAAGACCAAGTGTAAGTTGTGTCATGTCGTTTGAACCAATGGAGAAACCGTCGAAGTATTTAAGAAAATCTTCAGCGAGTATCGCATTAGATGGCAGTTCGCACATCATAATGACTTTCAGCCCTTGATCGCCACGGCGCAAATCATATTTAGCTAGAATATCGATTACTGAGGCAGCCTCGCTTGGCGTGCGAACGAACGGGATCATAATTTCGACATTTTTCAATCCCATCTCGTTACGAACGCGTTTAATCGCCTGTGTTTCTAGCTCAAAGCAATCCTCGAACACCGGAGAAATGTAACGTGAGGCACCTCTAAAGCCCAACATCGGATTTTCTTCATGGGGTTCATACCCTTTTCCGCCGACTAGGTTGCTGTACTCGTTAGATTTAAAATCCGACATACGGACAATAACCCGTTTCGGCCAGAAAGCGGCCGCTATAGTCGCAATTCCTTCAGTGAGTTTACTGACATAGAAATCTATCGGATCTTTATAACCACGAATACGCTCGGTGATTTCTGCTTTAAGTTCATCGGATTGCGAATCAAAATTGAGTAAGGCTTTAGGGTGAATGCCGATCATTTTGTTGATAATGAATTCCAAGCGGGCTAAACCCACACCTTCATTAGGAATTTGAGCAAAATCAAAGGCGCGATCTGGATTGCCCACATTCATCATCACCTTAGTCGGCAGTAATGGAAGCTCATTGACGGTTGACCGCTTGATAGCAAAATCCAATTTACCATTATACGCATAACCAGTTTCACCTTCTGAACATGAAACAGTGACAATATCCCTATCGGTTAGACGAGAAGTAGCATCGCCGCAGCCAACTATAGCGGGAATACCCAGCTCTCTTGCAATGATGGCTGCGTGGCAGGTACGACCACCACGATTAGTGATGATAGCAGAAGCTTTTTTCATCACGGGTTCCCAGTCAGGATCCGTCATATCTGTCACGAGTATATCTCCGTCTTGCACCAGAGACATTTGGTCTAATGAATCGACTAATCGAACTGGACCTGAACCAATACGTTGCCCAATAGCGCGACCTTCCACTAGCACGTCCGCTTTATTATTAAGTTCGTAGCGTTCAATAACATTCTGCTCACTTTGCGAGCAGACGGTTTCTGGTCGAGCCTGGACAATGTATAGCTTACCGTCGATGCCATCTTTGGCCCACTCAATGTCCATAGGACGTTGGTAGTGCTTTTCAATAATCATCGCTTGTTTAGCCAATTCGGTTATTTCATCATCGTTGAGAGAAAATTGCTGACGCTCTTGCTCTGTGGTATCAATGATATCAACTTGCTTACCGATTTCAGGGTTGTCAGAGTAAATCATTTTAATCAGCTTAGAGCCGAAAGTTTTCTTAACAATGGCTTGTTCACCGGCTTCTAACATAGGCTTATGAACATAGAATTCGTCGGGGTTGACCGCTCCTTGAACAACCATTTCACCCAGGCCCCAAGAAGAGGTAACGAACACGACTTTATCAAATCCTGATTCAGTATCTAATGTAAACATGACTCCAGAAGAGGCTTTGTCGGAGCGAACCATACGCTGGATACCGGCTGATAACGAAATTCCCCTATGATTAAACCCTTGGTGTACTCGATATGAAATAGCTCTGTCATTAAACAAAGACGCATAAACGTGCTTTGTGGCTTCAAGTACGGCGTCGATTCCACTGACATTGAGGAAGGTCTCCTGCTGGCCTGCAAATGACGCATCAGGTAAATCTTCTGCGGTCGCAGAAGAACGTACGGCAACCGACAATTCAGGATTACCCTCTATTAACTCTTGATAATCTTTCCGTATATTTTGCTCAAGATCCGCTGGGAATGGAGCTTCTAAGACCCATTGACGGATCGTTGCCCCTGTTTTTCTAAGCGCATCAACATCTTCAACGTCTAGTTCATCAAGTAGTTGGTGAATACGTTCATCCAGACCTTCAAAGTCTAGAAATTGGTTAAATGCATACGAAGTCGTAGCAAAACCGTTGGGCACTGAAACACCCGCATTTGATAAATTGGAAACCATTTCTCCAAGTGAGGCGTTTTTGCCGCCGACCTTGTCGACGTCTGCCATGGATAGGCTATTGAACCAGAGGGTGTTCTTTTGCATGTCTTTCTCCAGAAACATCACAGTTTTGTAGGTATAGAGCAAACGTTTACGCTTATTATTAAAAAAGCCCTGCAATTTTTAAAGCTATGCAGCACGTATCTATTGGCTATGCGCTATTATCGGTATTATTATGGTAACTATCCTACCTCAAAATAATTTTAAAGTTTAAATAAAAAATGCAAATTGATATTCAAAGTCGTGATGTATTCTATGTTTCTGACGGAACAGCTATCACATGCGAGACATTAGGACATGTTGTCTTAGGTCAATTTCCACTTAATGTTCATGAAAAAACATTCCCCTTTGTTGAGAGCGAGGAGAAACTTGCCGACTTAGTAAGAGAAATTGAGCTGTCTTTTAAAAAAACGGGTCTGAAGCCTTTGGTGTTCTTTTCTATTGTTATCCCGGATATGAAGCTCAGACTTTTGCAGGCACCAGCATATTGTTACGATGTACTGGCTGATATTGTTGAACAGGTGAAAGGTGATATTGAAATGGAACCTCAGCCTCAATTACAACGCTCCAGAAGTGTAAGTAAGGACTCTGCATCATATTTTGATCGTATTGCGGCAATAGAATATACCCTAGCTCATGATGATGGCATTACTCTCAAGGGGCTAGGTGAAGCGGATATAATCTTGCTTGGCGTGTCACGTAGTGGAAAAACACCAACCAGTTTGTATATGGCAATGCAATTTGGATTGAGAGTAGTCAATTATCCTTTCATTGAAGAAGATATTCGCCGCTTGAAGTTGCTTTCTGAGTTTGAAGTGCATAGACATAAGTTATTTGGTTTAACTATTGATCCAGAAAGGCTAAATGAAATTAGAGAGAACAGGCTGGCAGGGAGTGATTACGCCAGTGCCGAACAATGCATTAGTGAATTGGAGAGTGTGGAATCATTGTTTCGGCGAGAAGCTATTCCCTATATTAATACTTCTGCCTTATCTGTGGAGGAGATCTCCACTCGCATACTTGAAAAGGCAGGGCTACGTCGTCGACTGTTGTGATAAATATTACTCTGTTTGATATTTCTTTAGTCCTTGATCGAGCAGCTGTTTAAGTTGTTCTTTGTACTTGTATTTTTTTGAAACTAGCATGTGGAATTTGTGCTTAGGCATATTGGGTACAAGTTCTATGGCTACATCATTAGCCAAGTAATCAATACCCCAGATACTTTTTATACCGGAGACAATTTCTTTCCAAGCAATAATGGCATCACATTTACCGTCGTTCAACTCCTTGACAAGCTCATGCATACTATGGGCATTTTGATGTATTTTTTTCAGCTTGAAGTCGCTGTAGTTATATCCGTGAATACCGCATACTTTATAAGCATCTAAATCTGAGGATTTAGTAATTTTGAGGCCCTGAGTGAATTTGGATTTCTTGTACATGTAAGAGGGCGTTGTGGCGTAATACCAAGTAGTGTAAAGGAAGTCTTTAGCACGCTGATCTGAGTAAGTGGCGCTAACTGCAACTTGAAAGTCTCCCGATCTCCCTCCTTTAAGGCACCGAGACCAAGACGACATAGTAAAGTCAAAGGTAATCCGATTTTTTGGCAAGATTTCATTAAGTACGTCCAGGTCAAAGCCTTTGACTTCTTCGTTCTCTACATATGTGTAGGGCTCCCAATCAATTGAGTCACCACAGATATTCAAATGTGTGTCAGATAACTCATTAGTATTGGCTAAACCATTAGGACTTAACAGCATTAGTAAAAGCCAGTAGTAGATTCGTAAATTCATGCTTGGATAGGATCATTGCCTTTGTTAACAACAAGTATAGACATCATAAAAATAATTCGGGTGATTTTGTCGCTTTAAGGTAGTCAATAAGTGATATCTATAGATAAATAATGTAATCGTTGATTACCTGTATAAAGCGGCGAATGTCATTGCGCTTTATACAGGTATTTTTTAGTGGTCTAAGCTGGTTTGATGTTCGCTAATTAGTACATCAAGAGACAGCTCGGCCCGAGCTTCTGCCGAGGCGAGGTTTTCTTGCTCGTTAAATTCCTCGACTACTTCGTAGTAGCATTTCAGCTTTGGTTCTGTACCTGAAGGTCGCACAATGACTCTAGCGCCGCCAGCTAAGCGATAGATCAACACATCACTAGAAGGAAGGTCAATGGTTTCACTGCTACCATCGGCATGGTGTCGGATTGATGATTTAAGGTCGTCTATTTCGGTCACTTTTCGACCAGCAATATGAGTGGGTTGCGCTGCTCTGAGTTTATCGCCAATTGGGGGGGACTTAGGGTCTAAGGCTGTACTATGCTGAGCATTGATATACATACCGTGTTCACGGTAGATACTCTCTAATTGATCCCAGACTGTTTTACCTTCGCTCTTTAACTCTGCAGCCATTTTTGCGAACGCAACTAAAGCAGATAAACCATCCTTATCCCAGACTTTGTTGCCTATGGTGTACCCCAGAGCTTCTTCATATGCAAAGAGAAATTGCCTATCGGCGGTTTGCTCCTTCATAGCAATATTGGTCAGCCACTTAAAACCTGTTAGCGTTTGGTAATACTTTGCGTTGTGGAAATGCGCAATTTTTTCCAATAGGCTAGAGGAAACGATAGTGTTACCAACCAATTGCTTAGATGCTTGTGTTTGATTCAAGAGGTAGTGACCAAATAACGCACCGACTTGATCTCCAGTCAGCATCTGATAATTTCCGTCAGACCTAGCTGCAGCGACTGCAAAGCGATCTGCATCGGGATCATTGGCGCAGGCAATATCAGCATTATTTTCTTTTGCAAGAGCGATAACCATATCCATCGCTCCTGCCTCTTCAGGGTTTGGGAAATGGACTGTGGGAAACGTTCCATCTGGGACTTCTTGTTCAGTCACACTATGTACTGATGTGAATCCTGCATCATTAAGTAATGTCTTAGCCATTTTGGCACCGACCCCATGCATTGCAGTATAGGCAATAGAGAGTGGCTCTGGTTGGTGGTGGAAATTAAGAACAGGAGTTTCGCTGACGACCTGGCGGTAAGACTGATAGTAATCGTCGTTCAGCCAGACTAGAAGTGTTTCTTTCTCAGCTTGTTCAAGGGTCATTAGTGAAATTTCAGTAGTTGCAGCTTTGTCAATTTCTGCTGCAATTCCAGAGTCATGGGGTGGAATTATTTGGGCGCCATTTTCCCAATATACTTTAAACCCGTTGTACTCTGGCGGGTTATGACTTGCTGTTACGACGACGGCTGCGGCTGCGTTTAAGTGCCTAACGCCAAATGCAACTATGGGAGTAGCGGCCACATCATGGGTCAGATACACTTTGATACCCAGCGCAGCAAGGACAGAGGCCGTATCATAAGCGAACTGTTTGGAATCTGTGCGGCCATCATAGCCGATGACAACGCCTCGCTGCTTAGCGAGTTCAATATTCTTAATTAAATAACGACCTAAGCCAGTGGCTGTTTCCTGAATGACAAGCCGATTCATGCGATTTGGCCCTGCGCCCACTTTACCTCTTAACCCTGCTGTACCGAATTCTAGTCGCTGGCTAAATCTATCTGCGATTTCTTGATTATTCTGCTGTTCAACTAATTTTTTTAGTTCTTGATGAGTATGCGGATCAGGATCTCTTTCCAACCAGTGAGTGACTTGCTGCATCATATTTTATTTTACCCCGACAATCTTTGTCCTGAGAGAATGGAATTTAGAAAACAATCATTAGATATTAAGTAAAATTGGTCATCTTTTGCGAGAGAGCAATCGTTAAACCAAATATTGTGATCAAGGTAAACTTAAATCCGTCTAAATCATCGACATTTCCAGTAGCACTTTCTTGCATATTCCGAAAAGGCCAACTAGGTTTTGATAACATAAATATAACAAAATCAATCAAATTTATCGTTATAAGCATATTTTCCGTACCCATATACCCATTAGGACTTTTTTGCGCCATTGAGAGCTAGGTGTGTAGGTTAAACCGTCATAGATGAAGCCTCAAAATAGAGGAGAGATCTTTTGAAAAGATTACAGGTAATACTGTGGCAGCTAATCAACTTGTTGTTGTTTAGTTTTGCTGCATCAGTGAGTGCTGAGCAACCCTCACTAAACATGACCAAAGGTGTAACAGGTATTAGCAGCCAGGTGTATGACTTACATATGCTGATTTTCTATATTTGTTGTGCCATTGCGGTGGTGGTTTTTGGGGCGATGTTTTACTCCATGTACCACCATAGAAAGTCCAAAGGCGTCGTTGCGGCCAATTTCCATGAAAGCACCAAAGTTGAGATTATTTGGACTGTCATTCCTATTATTATTTTAGTTCTTATGGCAATACCAGCAACACGCACTTTGGTTGCGATGGAGGACACTTCTCAATCTGATTTGACCATCAAAATTACAGGTTCTCAATGGAAGTGGCACTATAGTTACTTTGGCGAAAATGTTGAGTTCTTTAGTTTGTTGGCAACAAGCCAAAAGGAAATCGATGGCATTGAGGAAAAAGGCGCACATTACCTTCTCGAAGTCGATAACCCCCTCGTCCTTCCTATTAATCGCAAAGTCCGGTTCTTGATGACATCTGATGATGTGATCCATTCATGGTGGGTGCCAGATTTTGCAGTGAAAAAAGATACTATTCCAGGTTTCATCAACGAGGCATGGACTCGTATTGATAAACCCGGCATTTACCGAGGTCAATGTGCTGAGCTTTGTGGACGAGCTCATGGCTTTATGCCGATTGTTGTCCAAGCAATGGAGGAAGAGGAATATGATGCTTGGCTGGTGGCGAAAAAGGCAGAAATTGAGAAAGCTAAGCAAGAAGCTGCTGCATCATTAATGGCTTCATCATCTAAAGAAGAATTAATGCATCTTGGTGAAAAAGTCTACCTTGATAGGTGTGCGGTTTGTCACCAAGCAACTGGTGCTGGGATACCTGGCGCATTTCCTGCGATTACAGGCAGTAAGGTGGCTACTGGTAAAGTGACTGATCATATGGATGTTATTGTTAACGGCCGCCCCGGCACTGCTATGCAGTCTTTCGCTAATCAGCTGTCAGATAAAGAGATTGCCGCTGTAGTGACATACCAACGAAATGGATTAGGAAATAACGTGGGTGATGTTGTACAAGCATCCGACGTGAATGCATTCAAAGCTTCCAAGGAGGGACAATGAAAATGTCCAAACCTGAGTCATTGACTACCGAAAGCGTAAAATCGGCACCAGCGACCGATGCGGATTTATCTGGAGCGAGCAGCACTATTGCGATCGATGAGCATGAACATCATGATGCTCCGCAGGGGATTTCTCGCTGGATATATTCGACCAACCATAAAGACATTGGGACACTTTACCTTTGGTTTAGCTTCATCATGTTTCTGACTGGCGGCGCAATGGCGATGATTATTCGTGCTGAGCTTTTCCAGCCAGGTTTACAGCTAGTTGAACCCCATTTTTTTAACCAAATGACCACAGTACATGGTCTTATCATGGTCTTTGGTGCGGTTATGCCAGCCTTCACTGGTTTAGCCAACTGGATGATTCCTCTGATGATTGGTGCGCCAGATATGGCTCTACCAAGAATGAACAACCTCAGTTTTTGGATCCTACCATTTGCCTTTTTAATTCTACTTGCTTCGTTGTTTACTGAAGGAGGTGGGCCCGATTTTGGTTGGACTTTCTACGCACCACTTTCAACAACCTATGGTCCAGACAGCACTGCACTGTTTGTGTTTGCGGTGCATATCATGGGTATTAGCTCTATCATGGGTGCAATTAATGTAATTGTGACTATTGTCAATATGAGGGCGCCTGGCATGACATGGTTTAAGATGCCTTTGTTTGTCTGGACTTGGTTAATTACTGCTTTTCTACTCATTGCCGTTATGCCAGTGCTAGCTGGTGCGGTGACGATGGTGTTAACTGATAAATACTTTGGGACGTCATTTTTCGATGCTGCTGGTGGAGGGGATCCAGTGATGTTCCAACACATCTTTTGGTTCTTCGGTCATCCCGAGGTTTACATCATGATATTGCCTTCCTTCGGTATTGTTTCGGCCATTATTCCGGCTTTCAGTGGTAAGAAGCTTTTTGGTTACCATTCTATGGTTTACGCTACCTGTAGCATCGCGTTGCTGTCATTTTTAGTATGGGCTCACCACATGTTCACTACCGGAATGCCGGTGTTTGCAGAGCTTTTCTTTATGTATTGCACCATGTTAATTGCGGTGCCAACAGGTGTTAAAGTTTTCAACTGGGTCGCGACAATGTGGCGAGGCGCCATGACGTTTGAAACGCCCATGCTGTTTACTATTGCCTTTATTATTTTATTTACGATTGGAGGGTTTTCCGGTCTGATGCTGGCCATAGTTCCTGCTGATTTTCAATACCATGATACCTATTTTGTGGTAGCGCATTTCCACTATGTGCTGGTATCAGGTGCGGTATTTTCCATCATGGCTGCTGCCTATTATTGGTTACCGAAATGGACTGGCCATATGTACGATAATCGATTGAGTCTATGGCATTTTTGGTGCTCAGTTATTTCGGTTAATGTGCTGTTTTTTCCGATGCACTTTGTTGGTTTAGCCGGAATGCCGCGACGCATACCTGATTATGCGATTCAATTTGCCGACATCAATCAGATAGTGTCGATTGGTGGTTTTGCTTTTGGTTTGTCTCAGCTGATTTTCCTCTGGGTAGTGATTAAATGTATCCGTGGAGGTGAAAAAGCCGAGGCAAAAGTATGGGATAGAGCGGAAGGTTTGGAATGGACGGTTCCAAGCCCTGCTCCTCATCATACTTTTTCAACACCACCACGAGTTGATTAAGGGTGTATGATGGATAAGCAAGTGCAATCAAATAATAAGCTTACCCTAAAGCTCCTAGCTGCAGTTTTAGGCATGTTTGGCTTTGGATTTGCTCTTGTGCCTCTCTACGATGTCATGTGTGACACTTTAGGTATTAATGGCAAAACAAGTAGTGAAGCATCTATTCAGCCCCAAGGGATGGTGCCGGATACATCACGTGTTGTTAGGGTTGAGTTTATGGCGCATCTTAATCAGGGGATCCCCTGGTTGTTTGAGCCAGACAAACAGTATATGGATGTCCACCCCGGACAAGTCATTCAGACCGCATTTATCGCGACAAACCAGTCGTCGAGAGCGATAGTAGGGCAGGCGGTCCCTTCAGTTTCACCTGGAATGGGGGCTGCCTATTTTAACAAAATTGAATGCTTTTGTTTTAACCATCAACCTCTCGATAGTTTGGCCAAAGCAGAAATGCCGCTCATTTTTTATCTCGAGCCTGATATTCCAGACTCGATTCACACATTAACATTGTCTTACACCCTTTATGATATTACCGATAAGGTTCCTCAGCCTGTAGAACTGGCAAGAGCTGAATCGAGTGGCGATCTCACACAGCAAGGAGCTAAGCCATGAGTTCAAAAAAACAATCCTATTATGTTCCAGCACAAAGTAGTTGGCCGATTGTTGGAGCGGTTTCTTTATTTCTTATCGCTGTTGGCGCAGGCTTGACCGTGCAGAATATGGCTGACGGTGGCGCAGGAGGTACTTATGGTAAGCTAATATTGTTGTCTGGCTTCCTTTTCCTTCTCTATATGTTCGCCGGCTGGTTTAGTAATGTTATTACTGAGTCTATGACAGGTAAATATTCAGATCAGATATCACGCTCATTCAGACAAGGGATGAGTTGGTTTATTTTTTCCGAAATCATGTTTTTTGGTGCATTTTTTGGTGCCTTGTTCTATGCAAGGATGATCTCAGTGCCTTGGTTAGGAGGCGCGAGCAACAATGCTATGACTCATGAGGTATTGTGGCCAGCATTTGAAGCGTTATGGCCATTAACCGCAACTCCAGATGGTACAACGACTCAAGCTATGGGATGGCATGGTATTCCTTTAGCAAACACGATTATACTTTTGCTGTCTTCAATCACCTTGCACATGGCGCACATCAGTTTGGAACAAAATAAGCGCATGGCCTTGATAGTGTGGCTTGAGCTAACAATTGTACTGGCAGGATTTTTCTTATATTACCAAGGCGTCGAGTACGCACATGCCTATCAAGATCTCGATCTGACATTGCAGTCAGGGGTATATGGCAATACCTTCTTCTTACTGACCGGTTTCCATGGTATGCACGTATTTTTGGGGACGACAATTCTCATCATCTTACTAGCACGTATTGCCAAAGATCACTTTACGCCCAAAGATCATTTCGCATTTCAGGCAGGGAGCTGGTACTGGCATTTTGTTGATGTTGTTTGGTTGACTTTATTTGTATTTGTCTACGTGCTTTAACGATACGTTAGTAGGGGCGTACATTGGGTTCTACTAATCCGGTCAGAAGAGCTGAGAGTAATAATATGACGGCGAGTGCTGAAAGAAAAACTCTCCGCCCAAGATAATGGCTCATAGGTTTGTCTCCATCAATCTTTTGGTCATCTGGCTGTGGCCCTTTTACCATTTCGAACATTGCTCTTGCGAGATTTACAATGACAAAGAGTAGTAGTAGCACCAATAGTGACTTAAAAATCAATACCATAAAGTTTTCCTTACCAAGGTCGTTGAGAAAATGTTCTGTTTGGATTGGGTTGCTATTAACTTTGGCTGTCTTTTTCATTTTGGTCAACTTAGGTCTTTGGCAATTAGAAAGAGCGCAGGAAAAGCAGGTAATGGAGCAAGTTTTGTCAGCAAGAGAGCAGTCTGCAGTTATTGGTATTGACGAACTACACTTGGCGGATTTGACCTATGTAACTGGAGTTAAAGTAGCTGCTAAGTTGTCCCCCATCAAGGGACGGTATTTGCTACTTGATAATCAAATATATCAAGGAGAAGTCGGATATCTTGCTTACCAACTGATGGAGTCGGAAAAAGGGATGAAAGTGTTGCTTGAGAGGGGGTTTCTACCAGCCAGTACTCAACGTGAACAATTGCCAAAGGTTGCTTGGCTGACAGCCCCTATCAATATTACGGCAAGGTTATATCAGCGTTCTGCCAATCCATTGAGTGACAAGCTCTATATGGAAACGAGTATTCCACATCGGATTCAAAACTTAAATATTGAAAGGCTTACGCAAATTTGGGGGTATTCTATTCAACCTTATGTTTTGCAGCCCATAGCGTCTGAATGGCCTTACCCACAGCCATGGCAACCGGTACCACTTGGTTCTAACAAGCATTTTGGTTACTCAATTCAGTGGTTTAGTATGGCTGCAGCATTACTTATTTTAAGTCTTTGGGTAACGTTCAGACTATGTAAAGGCAAGGAGTGAAAGATGATTAATAAGGTTTCTAGAGGTAGGGCCATGTTTGTGGCTTTGATAACGATGTTTGCCTTACCAGCGGTTATTGCGAAAGTATTACTTATTAATCAATGGTATGAATCTGGCGTGACCAATAAAGGTCAGCTAATTGAACCAAGACAGAGTTATGAAAGGTTAGGAGTCACTAATCCTTATGTAGGACAGCAATGGCAACTAGGGTATCTAGTTCCTTCAACATGCAACGAATTTTGCCACCAGCAAATGTACTTACTTGGTCAAAGTCATCTCGCTTTAGGTAAGTATCAAAGTCGTGTGGTACCAGTGCTCTTAATATCTAAGCTCAGTGATCAAACTGTATCTGAGGAGAACCGATTTAAGGTGATAGAAGTCAACGATGCCTTTCATCAGCTAGTTTCTGACTTTGAGTTGGTAATTGTTGACCCTTTAGGCCAATTAGTGATGCGTTACCCTTTAGTTGAAAGCCAAGATGAACTCATTAGCCAGAGTAAAGACATATTGACGGATTTAAGGAAACTATTGAAGCTCTCAAGAGTTGGTTAAAGCGTAGTTTCTGATTTCTAATGTTTGCTTGATAATGCAAATACAATCTAATGGAGTTAACTGAGACTCATGGAAGGAGTTTGGTTATGGGATTGACCAATTTAGTTCGTTTAACCTTAGTTATGACAGTGACGGTCATTTTATTAGGAGCATATACACGATTAGCTGATGCTGGGTTGGGGTGCCCAGATTGGCCGGGATGTTATGGCCATTTAACAGTACCAGATGAACAACACGAAATCGCACTTGCAATGACTTTATATCCAGAGCTGGTGATTGAAGCGAATAAGGCTTGGCTAGAGATGATTCATCGGTATTTTGCTGGCACTCTAGGTATATTGGTTTTTGCCATTTCAGTCAAATCGCTCAGCGATAGTCGGATACCCAAGAGTATGCCAATCGCCCTATCAGCCGTCGTGATATTTCAAGCTTTACTTGGTATGTGGACTGTGACAATGAAGTTGATGCCTGTAGTTGTTATGGGACATCTTCTTGGCGGTTTTACACTGTTTTGTTTACTCATGGTTTTATATTGGCAGTTGCGTGAGAGAGACGTGCCAAAAGAAAATCTTCTGTCATACCCAAGAGGGATAAAATGGCTTGCTTCAGTCACCTTATGTATGGTCATCATTCAAGTGGCTTTAGGTGGGTGGACGTCTTCTAATTATGCAGCCTTGATGTGTAAAGATTTACCAATCTGCGATGGTAACTGGTTGGCATATTTAGATTTTGAACGCGCATTTACCCTCATTCAGCCCGAGCAGCCTAGTTATGAATTTGGCACGCTAGATTATGGTGCTCGAATGACTATTCACGTGACCCATAGACTAGGCGCTGTATTACTCACTTTGGTTTCACTGTGTTTAATATTGGCTTTGTTATACACCAAAAAACCCAATTTTAAATGGTCAGCTATACGGGTGTCGGTTTTATTGGCGATACAGATAGGCTTAGGTATATCCAATGTAGTGTTTAGTTTACCTTTAGTTGTGGCTGTTGCTCATAATTTAGTCGCTGCGTTTTTACTTGTATCGATTTTACACGTCAACTATCAGCTTTGGCATAAGAAAGCGTTCGATGATGTGAATACCCCTCAGTTTATTAGTAAGGAGAGCTCACAATGAACAATTCTATTAGTCATGTATCTGAGCCAGAACGTTCCTTGTGGATCACCTATTTGACTCTGACTAAACCCAAAGTCGTTGCCTTAATGCTGCTTACTGCTTTAGTTGGAATGTGCTTGGCTGTTCCAGGGACATTACCTGTCCAAGAGGCCGTATTAGGAATGGTCGGTATAGCACTAATGGCGGGATCTGCTGCGGCATTTAATCATTTAATAGATCGGCGAATTGACGCAATAATGGCTCGCACATACAAACGACCATTGCCTTCAGGCGAGCTTAGCACTCGTAGTGTATTGATCTTTGCGAGTGGATTGGGGTTGGCTGGTTTTGTCGTCTTGTACGGTGGTGTGAATACGTTAACCGCGTGGCTAACTTTCGCAAGTTTGGTTGGCTATGCTGTGATATATACCATGTACTTAAAGCGTGAAACGCCACAAAATATTGTTATTGCCGGTATCGCTGGTGCTATGCCACCTCTATTGGGATGGACGTCAGTGACCGGTGAAATGCATGCCAATGCTTGGTTGCTTGTGATGATTATTTTTATATGGACTCCTCCCCACTTTTGGGCTTTAGCGATTCATCGTAAAGAAGATTATGCCAAAGCTGACATTCCTATGCTGCCTGTAACGCATGGTGATGAGTACACAAAAACATCGATTTTGCTGTATACCATTTTGCTGTTTGTTATTTGTTTACTGCCTGCACTGGTCGGTATGGCGGGAGTTTTTTATTTAGTTTGTGCAACCATTTTATCTGTCTTGTTTATTTATCATGCGTGGAAGCTAAAATTTGAATCATCAAAGACCCAGGCGATGACAACGTTTAAATTTTCAATATGGCATCTCATGCTATTGTTTTCTGCTTTGTTAGTAGAGCATTACTTTGTTTGATGCTGAAGAGTGCGGCGTTCTATTTTTCTAAACAGGGCAGAAAGCGTCGCACAAAATATCAGATAGACGGCGCCGACGATGAGCCAAATTTCAAATATTAGGCCTGAAGAATTAGCGACTTCAGTACCGACAAACGTCATCTCTTGAATGGAGATAAGAGACACAATCGACGTATCTTTTACTAGGGATATGGCTTGTCCTGCTAATGCTGGAGTGATTGTCGCTAGAACTTGAGGCGCAATAATAAATCTATATTTTACCCACAAAGGTAAACTGAGAGCATCTGATGCTTCCCATTGCCCTTTAGGGATACTCGTTAGGCCGGAGCGAACTATTTCAGCAATATAGGATGACGACAAAATGCTGATACATAAAACACCTGAAAGTAAGTTTTCCCAGAGCGGTTTTGGGCCAAATAACAAAATCTGCCAATATTGAGACTGTTCAGATGAATCTTGGAGTATGTCGCTTAAACCCAAGCTAGGAATGAGCTGATTAGAGATAAAGAAGTAAAATATAAATACAAATACTAAAGGTGGGATATTACGTATTAGTAAAATGTATATATTGGCTGATGCGCGCAGTACATAGACGGATGAATGCCTTGAAATACCTACGAGTATGCCAATTGGTATTGCGAAAACTATGCCCCATACACTTAGTCTTAATGTTGCGATCACGCCTTGGAAGAAATAAGGCAAAGTACCATCAGAACGTGGGGTAAAGAGGAGCGTCAACGCGTCGTTCCAATGCCAAGTATAATGAACTCCAATTGATGCTCTTTGGTGAAGCCAAAACCCAGCGACAGTTAGAAAAAATAATAAAGTTAGGTCGAGCTTATTGAATTTCCAATAACGCTTCGGACTTGGTTTTGATTTGAGGATGCTTGTCGTCTCCACTCAATATCCCACCCTTAAAAAGTTGTATATTAGGTTGCCACAATACACCTTGGTAGAGTGGCTATTGTTATGGTTTAGTCGTGGTTTCTAATATGCTGTTGCCAATCTAGAGTCGAAAACCAGTACTCATAGCGCTGCTCAAGCCATCCATCTTGGATACGATCGTTAATCCAGTGATCAAAAAAGGCTTGTTTGTCTGTTTCTCCTAATCGAACAGCAAAGGCCTCGTTACCTTTAGATAACCGTTCGTTAAAAGGTATAAATAATGTGCTGGCATTTTTTACTGCCTCATGTTCTGGCTTTGGGCTGGAGGCAATAACGGCATGCGCATTTCCATTAAGGACTTCTTGAAACGCTTGTGCGTCATCATCGAACTGAAGGATTTTAGCTTTTGGGAAAGCCTCACGGGCGACTTGCACGGTATAAGCGCCTCTTCGTGCCGCAATCTTGATGCGTCTTGAGTTGAAATCACTGATTTTGGAAAAGCCTGAGGCCAGTTGCTTGTTAGCAGCCAACTGCACGCCAGAATGAGAATATGGGCTGGTAAATAAGACGCTTTTTGAACGTTCAGCCGTCACGCTCATTCCACCAATAATAACGTCGAACTTTTTAGCTAAGAGAGCCGGGATGATCCCATCCCAAGCGGTAGGCACAAACTCGACCTTCCAGCCTGAGTCAGCGGCTAAGCGTTTCGCTACGTCTACCTCAAAGCCAACTAAGTCCCCTTGTCTGTCACGCATTGCCCAAGGGACAAATGTTGACATACCAACACGTAATGTTCCCCTTTGATTTATGGTGTCTAGATTTGGTGTATTACTGGCATTTGCGGTTGCCGCTACTAAGATGAAGAATGTGCTTATTGCCACCCAAACTGCACGCAGTAAAAGTGGTATGTATTTGAGAGATTTCATTTGTTTTCCTACGTTGGTGCGCGCCAGTTAGCGCCCAGTTTATTTTCAAGCCAGACAGACATAGCAGACAATGAGAGGGTCAAGAGTAAGTAAATGGCGGCCACGGTAAACCAGATTTCAAATGGCATTGCTGTCTCTGAAACAATATTCCTTCCCTCAGTGGTCAAATCAAAAATTGCCATGACACTAACAATTGATGAGTTTTTTACCAAAGAAACAACCTCATTGGTCAGAGGAGGGAGTGTACGCTGAAGTAGCTGAGGGCCAATGACGTTATAGTAGGTCGCAAAGGCGTTAAGGCCGAGTGAATGTGCAGCTTCAAATTGCCCCTTTGAAATGCTATTTAAGCCGCCACGAAAAATCTCAGCTGTGTAAGCCCCTTGAAAAAGAGATAATGCAAGGATAGCGGTGGTTAATCTATCTAGCCCGATCACGGGACCAAAGATAAAGTACAACAAATAGATTTGTACCAGCAGCGGGGTATTGCGGATCAACTCAATGTATACAGTAGCGATGGAGCGCCCAATCAATGAGTCGGACAGTTTGAGTAAGGCGGTTAACATTCCAAGCAGTAATGTAAATATTAGACTCAGCAATGAAATTTTAATGGTGACGAACAAACCGTCAATTAGTTCTGCTGGCCACCATTGCCCTTGTTCATAAAATGCAATGAAATCAGGTACTCGCTGCCATTGCCATTGGTAGTTCATTGCTCTAGCGCCAGACTCTAGAACCCAACCTAACAATAATATCAATACAAGGATTTGTATTAGAGCAGAAAAAATAGGTTTGAATGTCTTTAAAATCATTGGTGACTTAAGATTTGTTCGAGAAAATGCTGAGTTCTTGGGTGCTTAGGATTGTTAAATAGTTGCTCAGGTGGCGCTATTTCTAAAGCTCTCCCTTGATCCATAAATAAAACTCTATCGGCAATTTTTCTTGCAAATCCCATTTCATGAGTGACACAAACCATGGTCATTCCTGACTTCGCGATACTTGTCATCACTTCCAGAACTTCTTGTATTGTTTCAGGGTCCAACGCTGATGTTGGTTCGTCAAACAGTAATAACTCTGGTTTCATGCAGAGTGAACGAGCGATGGCAACTCGCTGCTGTTGCCCTCCAGATAACTGGATTGGGTATTTGTCTGCTTGATCGGCAATACCCACTTGGTTAAGAAAGTGCAGTGCTGTTGCTATTGCGTCTCGTCTCGAGAGTTTTAATGTTCGGGTTGGAGCTAAGATCAAATTATCAAGGATGCTCAAGTGAGGGAAAAGATGAAAATGTTGAAAGACCATGCCTACTTTTCCAGGAGACGTTTTTGATATTGGCTGGCCAAAAACTTTAATGTCACCATGAGAAATGTCTTCAAGGCCATTAACGGTCCTTATTAAGGTTGACTTACCTGAGCCAGAAGGGCCACAAATAACCAGCTTTTCACCTTTTTTCACTGATAGGGTAATGTCTTTTAGGGCTTGGAACTGACCGTACTGCTTACTCACATTTGTAAATTCAATGGCATTCATTCAAGAACCAACTTTGCAAATTGTTGTATTACTACCTTACCTACATCATAACGATATTGCACCTTGCTGTGAATAAAGTTGGCTTTAAAAGCTTGTGCTAACTCATAATTTTAATGATGTAACCTATGGTTTACGCCTAATGTACATTTCAAAGACAGAGTCTATATTGCATTTTATTTGAAAAAATGGTTGCAAGCTTCGTTTTTGATAGATAAGTTACACCAAAGCCCAAGAAAATAACTGAGTATTTAAGTGCGCCATATATGAAGCGTACTGCTCAAATAGATAAGAATAGGAAGACGATAAGCAATGTTCCAAACTGATGATGTACGAATTAGTAAAGTTAAAGAATTATTACCGCCAGTGGCTGTTTTAGAAAAATTTCCAGCGACAGAAACTGCGTCTTCTACAACCTTTCAATCTCGTCGAGATATTTCAAAAATTCTTAGCGGAGAAGACGACAGGTTGCTGGTGATTGTTGGTCCATGCTCCATTCATGATCCTCAAGCGGCACTCGAATATGGTAAACGCTTGAAAGTCTTACGAGATGAATTAGGTGACCGCCTTGAAGTTGTTATGCGAGTGTATTTTGAAAAGCCGCGTACAACAGTTGGCTGGAAAGGGCTGATAAACGATCCGTACATGAATGACACGTTTAAAATCAATGATGGTTTGCGCATTGGCCGTAAATTACTGCTTGATTTGACGGACCTTGGTTTGCCAACCGCGAGCGAGTTTCTTGATATGATCACGCCCCAGTATGTGGCCGATCTTATCAGTTGGGGCGCGATTGGGGCGCGTACAACGGAGTCTCAAGTTCACCGCGAGTTGGCATCAGGTCTGTCTTGTCCTGTTGGGTTTAAAAATGGAACGGATGGAAACATCAAGATTGCTTCTGATGCCATTCGAAGTGCAAGTGCATCACACCACTTTCTGTCAGTAACTAAATACGGTCACTCTGCGATTGTTGAAACGGCAGGGAATTCAGATTGCCATATTATTTTGCGTGGCGGTAAAGAGCCTAATTATAGCGCTGAGCATGTACGTGAGATTAAGTCTCAGCTTGAAGCTTCTGGCTTACCACAGAAAGTTATGATTGATTTTAGCCATGCAAACAGTTCTAAGCAGTACCAGCGTCAGATGGTGGTTACAGAAGATGTTGCCGGTCAAATTGCTTCGGGTGAAGACGCTATTTTCGGTGTTATGATTGAGTCTCATTTGGTGGAAGGGCGTCAAGATTTAATTGACGGTAAAGTGGAAACATACGGTCAGTCCATTACCGATGCGTGTATCGGTTGGCAAGATACTGAAAAAGTACTTCGTCAGCTAGCTGATGCGGTTGAAGCTCGTCGCCAGCAATAAGATCATACAATATAAAGAACTATATAAAGAACTATATAAAGGCAGAGTGATCTGCCTTTTTTATTGCCTGCTCACCACCTATAAATCCGACAAATTTTCAGATAGGGACTAAATCATACAATTAAAACCTTGATAAATGATTATTTTATATGGACCTATCTGAACGACGAAATTGCATATCAAGATCAATGGGCACTTGAATGATTTCTTTGTATAAAAAGACTAAGGCATTGAGAGCTAGACTTTGCGTTTTCTTCGCTGATTTTTTTCTTTAAATATTTACTTGATATATATACATAAATTTCAGTTTGATACATCAATTCATACTATATAGAAAAAATCTGTATTTTAGGATGTAGTTAGAGAGTTATAGTTGATAAGTTATTGTTAGTTATCATAAAAGTTAGGTATGATTTGCTTCATCAACATACTATAAAGAATAATTCTATATTTAAATGCGGAATTTTTCTGTCTAATAACTGTTATGCGCTAATAGGGAAAACGATGAAAGGAGTTCATTAAATGGTTACTTGTTATCTTAGATATATCATTGATCCATCAAAGATTAGTGAGTTTGAAGAATACGCAAAAATGTGGTTACCCCTCGTAGCTATGTTTGAAGGGCAACATCATGGTTACTTCTTGCCTTCTGAAGGGGCGAATAATGTAGCTCTTGCTCTATTTCGTTTCCTAGCCTCGCTGCCTATGAAGCTTACCGCAATGACTCATTCAAGGATAAAGAGTGTGTTGCTGCTTTTCAGTTTGTAGAAGATACAAATTGCATCATCAGTTACGAGCGTAGTTTCTTCAGACCAGTACTCGACTAACCACGCGCATAATAACTGTTAGACAACTTACGATACATAATTTTTACTCAGAACTTGGAATGAATATGGATGCATCACTTGGTACGATCATGATTTATGCTCGTAATATGGAAACAACGGCAGACTTTTATAGTAAATATTTCAACTTTCAAACAACCGGTGAAGTTGTCGATGGCTTAATTGAGCTTGTTCCTAATAATGGCGGTTCATCTATTCTTATTCATCAAGCAGCTAAAAGCATAAAGCTCGGTCAGGTTGCAGTTAAACTTACATTTCATGTAGAAAATGTCACTATGTTCAAATCTAAGCTTTCAGAGTTAGGCGTTAAATTTGGCCCAATACATAAAGCAAATGGTTACGTGTTTTCAAATACAAAAGACCCTGATGGAAATTCAGTGAGTATTTCAAGCCGATCATTTCGTCACCAATAAAATAGTTGCCTAACAAGTCATTTAAACACAACTAAAACAGTTTGCTATGTTTCGTTCCTCAACAAGTTTGGCAAACAATTTTAGTCCGCTTAATGTGGGCGTTATTTCTTCATATGAATTTCGAGGGTGTTATGAGTATCTTTCCAAAAATGAGGCAGCCAGAAGGAAGTCTGTATTGCGGGCCTTATTGTATTGTTGCATGTTTAAAAAGGTTAAATAAGCTACCTCTTACTTCGTCTTTTGAGCTAAACAAATACGATGCGAAAGAGGTCGCATTTACGGGCTCTACTATTGAAATTAGTGATCTAGAGGAATTAAAAGACCTCGCTTTGGAACTCTATAAAGTCACGGGAATAATTACTCCAGGCGAGAACCCGGATTATATAGAACATTCTGGCTATAATTCACTAGGAGCTATGCTGTATGTTCTTCGTCAATTTGGTTTGGATTGTGAGGTTATTATTCGAGATGAGCAAACGAGTGAGTATTTGCGCCGAGCGTTCCCTATCGAATTTCAACTCATTGAAAAATTAGGTGTTTCTACAAAAACTTTGTCGTTGGGCAGGTCTACACCAGCCAAAACAATGTTGATATCAGTTATCTCGGTGAATGATTCTTTACATTACATACTTAACGATGCACAAGGTTACTGGTTTGACTCAGATATTGCCGGTAGTAGTGCTGCGTGGGATTTCATCGAGAATTGGCACTCTACAGCCAATAAGCGTGAAGGAGCATCTTGGTTAGGTGTATCAATACAAGTTAAGTACTGAGTACATAATTAAAATACCCTATTAAAACTCTTTTCTGTTCTTGTTACCGTCTCATTTGGCGTTCCCAAGTAAAAGAGGACACACGCCTAAAATAAGTATAGTTTTACTTAGGTGTCTGTCCCTGTAAGTTGGCCTGTAAGTTGTGTTAAAAAGTATAGTAGATGATAGTTGGCTAAAAATCTTTAAGTTATCAACTTCTATCACACAACAATCTGTTTTAGAACTACTCCACACGCGGGGTGAACTTACTTCAAGTTTCACTCCGTGTGTTTTGTTCGTTTTCTTTATTTTTTATAAAAGCTGCTTAATCACTTTTCTCCAGCCTATTTTATTCTTCTCCAATCATTACTCAAAAAATAAAATTAAGGTGTATTCTCATAACTTTAGGGGATTAGTGCTGCTCATATCTTAGATAACATATATTATAAAAAAGAGATAACATGCTGGCAGATTATTATATGATACCATAATATATAATTTTTATATTTACTTTAATTTTAGTAGTTATGGTAAATTTATCGGAAGTCAGGTAGATCGAAAAACGAGAATGCCTGTTATTAAGAATGTTAGGCTATAAAAATTACAATGGAAAACTGAAATGGAAAAATGTTTAGGAGTATGTGCATGTGGAAAGCTTGAGTTTGAGTGTTTGGGTGACCCACTAAACTCAGTTTTTTGTTATTGTCTTTCATGCCAAAGAGTTACAAATTCAGATAAATGGTTTGGGGTTTGGTACCCCAAAGATAGTGTTAGTTTTACGAAAGGGAAGGCTTCAATTTTTATTAGAAAAGGCGATTCTGGAAAAAATATGGAACATATGTTTTGTATTAAATGCAGCACCACTGTCGCTGTATTCTGTGAAGTTGGGAATTTTTACAGTATTTCAGCATCGTGCCTGCAAAATAAAGAGGAATTATTTCCGAATATGCTTATATATACTGCCCAAGCAGTAAGTTGGGCTCAGTTCCCAATAGATGTTCCAAAATTTGATATAATAGCTCCTGAAATGGGTGGTTGAGCCTAAAAAAGCTACACGTGGACACATACTGCTACGCTCTTTTTTTGTGTAAGTATGAAGAGGAAATACTCCTAAAGTGTGATGATAAAGAATATATTGATGAACCCAGTAAATGTACGCTTTTGGCGTACGAAGGCATAGTGTCGCCCAAGCATATATTCTTGTATATACGATATAAATGGTAATTTTTTTCATTAATTTGCACTGTCAGATATGAAATTTCTTATAGTCTCACTTAGGTTCCTGTCCCTGTAAGTTTCTTTAAGTTACTTGCTGTAAATTTAAGTTTAGGGTTAACCAACAATCAAAAATGTTTATTTATGGAGAACACAGTGAATGTAAGGAAAGCGATCAAACAAGACTCGAGCAAGTTGCTAGAATTGATTGAACATAAAGCTGAGTTTGATCGAAGCATGAAAGGGTTTGACGGTCAAGTCTCAACGACCACAGAGAAGATTGAACGAACCTTATTTAGTGAGCATCCGTTTGCTTATGCTTTGCTATTGGAAGTCGAGAGCGAAGTTCAAGGATTTGCTTTATTTCATTATCGTTATTCTTCCTTTAGTGGTGATCCGTCTATTTGGCTTGATGACTTGCTGGTTGTTAGTCGACATCGGTCAAAGGGGTATGGTGCTGAACTTATGCATGCTTTGAAAAAAGAAGCGGAAAAGTCATTAACGTCTCATATTTCTTGGACAGCTAGTCCTTATAACACCAAAGCACATGAGTTCTACAATAAGTTAGGAGCACTAGTCGAACGAATGGATGGTCAGAGACCATACTTTTGTTGGGTAATTTAATGGGTGAAGATGAACAAAATAGTTGGTTTTGTTTCGTGCCTCAACAAGTTTAGCCAACTATTTTTTAGGCTTAAGGCAGCGTTATAGCGCAAGACAAACATGGATAAAATAATCGAACTTATTAAGCAAGACCAAGTAAGGCTATCAGCGTTAGATTGCGTATCTAAACTGAATTTACCTCAATGTTATATAGCCGCAGGCTTTGTCCGTAATTTGGTTTGGGATTCGTTACATAATTTTGATCCGCTAACACCTTTAAACGATGTTGATGTTATCTACTATGAGCAACATGAACTAGATTCAAATACTTACTTAAATTATGAAGCCAAACTGAAAGAATGTATGCCCGAAGTAAATTGGCAGGTGAGAAATCAAGCCAGTATGCACGAACGTAATGGAGACCTGCCATATTTAAGTACTTTGGACGCTATGAGCTTTTGGGTTGAAAAAGAAACGGCTGTTGCTGTTCGGAAAGTTGGACTGGACCAGTACGAATGTATTTCCTCTTTTGGTTTTGAATCACTATTCGATTACTGCATCACATATAACCCAAAGAGATCACGAGAAACGTTTGAAAATCGAGTAAATTCAAAAGGGTGGCTAGTTCGGTGGTCATCTTTGAGAGTTGCACTTTAACAGACCGTTTGAGCTGATTCGCAATGCTTGTCTCTTTTGCTCCTTATCTGTCATCTCTTTCGGGTCTATTATCGTCGTTAGAAAGGTGTGATGTCTTGTTTGGGCTAGCGAGTTCCCTAGTTCTATTATAATTCTATGCATACAAACTAATGGTTTAAGTTTGATGGTGGCGTTATGGTGCAGAGTAAAGTTAAATTAAGGGAAATACATGAGTGAAAAAGTAATAGTAGCTTTGAAGTGGCTCAAAGGACTTTTGGAAACTGAGGGTGTTGAGTATCAAATTGTTGGTGGGCTAGCTGCAACTATTCATGGAGGTAGCCGTGAAATTGCAGATATAGATCTTTATATCCACAATGTCGACGCAAGCAAGATATTGGAACAAGTATCGCAATTCATATCTAAACCGTTAACCCATTACGCCGAATACGGTTGGGATCTAGAGTATTTCCAGTTGGTTTACCAAAATCAAAAAATTGAAATAGGCTTATCTCAACATACGAAGATACAGTCGGCTTTAGATGGCTCTTGGTACCAGCTTGAAATCCACTATTCAGAATCAGTGATTAAAGATTACAAAGGCGTCGAATTGCCAGTCATCCCCGTTCATCATTTAGTAGACTATAAGCGAATATTGGGTAGGGAAGTCGATTTAATTGATATACAAGAACTAACGTTGAATTCAGCGCCATGCCGGCATTGAAGATGGGTTTACAACACTTAGCATTTTTGGTTTGATTCAGCTTTAGTGTTACGGCACAATGACTTAGCCCTAGTTAGCTGCATTGATCACATCTTAACGCGACTTTATCAAATTTGGAGAACGAATGGATTTAGATGTTTATCAGGTTGATTCATTTACAACAGATGTGTTCAAAGGAAACCCTGCTGGAGTCTGTATAACAACCAATGCCTTAAGTGAAAGCTTAATGCTTTCAATTGCTGAAGAAATGGCAGTATCTGAAACTGCATTTTTAGCGCTTTCAGACATGACGTTAAGGTGGTTCACACCTAAGACAGAGGTGAAATTGTGTGGTCATGGAACACTTGCTGTTGCGCATATTCTTAAGGAGCGTGGGCAAGTAAAGTCAGGTGATAGTGTTAACTTTGATACACTGTCGGGAACTTTAACGGCGTTCATTAATGAATCTACAGTTGAATTGGACTTCCTTATATGGATATAAATAATGTATTAACTTTTATAGCTGTTGCTACCTTACTGGTGGTCTCCCCTGGCCCTAACGGTTTTCTTATAGCTAAAACTGTACCTGTCTCAGGAAAAAAGGCAGGCTTTGCTAATATATGGGGATTTGTTGCGGCATTTTATGTGCATGGCACGCTATCAATTCTTGGTATCTCCGTACTGTTAGTGCAATCATCTGAAGCATTCTTTATATTTAAAATGTTAGGTGCAGCCTACTTAATTTGGGTTGGAGTCAAAGCGATAATTGGTGCCTTCAAAAAAATTGAAAGTCTTCCTATTTATACTCAGCCAAGTAACCACAAAAACACTTCAATGCGCGTAGCATTCTTTGAGGGTTTTCTAACCAATGTATTAAACCCTAAAGTATCAATATTTTATTTAGCTGCCTTCCCACAGTTTCTATCAGCAAACGAAACTGCAATAGGTGCATATACCTTAGTCACAGCTCATTCTATTGTTAATTTATTGTGGTTCTCACTGATGGTTGTGATGCTTTCAAAATTTAAAAGAGCTACTAATAGTTCAACGTTTAAAGTGTGGTTAAACTCAATTACAGGTGTAGTTTTTATTGTTTTTGGTTCAAAGTTAGCTTTAATAAAAAATGACTAGCAGGTACTAAAGCAGGACTACTAATATTTGGCTCGGTTTCACTTTATTGCACAATTTTTGCCCAGAACTTTCAGAGCCTGAATGGAACGCGAGAGCTAGAATTGATCTTAACTTCTGCCGTTGGTTTCAAATATCAAAATTGTTTTGGTTATTCTGCTAAAATTGCGCTAATTATTTTTATATTAGGAATCGATAGTGACCCAAGAACAACCCAAAAATCCTCTACACGGTTTGACGTTAGAGAAGATTATTACTCGCTTGGTTGAGCATTATGGCTGGGAGGGTTTGGACGCTCAGATCCAAATTAACTGTTTCTATAATAATCCTTCAATTAAGTCATCTTTAAAATTTTTGCGTCGAACTCAGTGGGCAAGGGATAAGGTTGAAGCTTTGTATATTAAGACATTTAGTTCTCAGTAACTGGTTGTATAAAAAGTATTTAACGCGGATTACCAAAGCTCGGCACTTTCGGTTTGATTTAGCTTAAGTGTTTACGGCACAGTGGTTTAAATTATGGTGGTCTGCGTTGTTCACTACTTAATTGGGCGATATACCTTTCTAAAAAAAATGGATTTTGTACATGGAAATAGTAAAAGCAACAATTGGACAATTAGACATAATTTCTCCCCTTTTTGATGCTTATCGAGTGTTTTATGGTCAAGAGAGTGACCTCAATGTTGCTCGTGAATTTATTGAGTCGCGTTTAAATAATAATGAATCGGTTATATTTCTTGCTCTTGATGATGAAGGTAATGGTTTAGGTTTTACTCAATTGTACCCAAGCTTTTCTTCTGTTTCTGCTGCTAAAACTTGGGTCCTTAACGACTTATTTGTTTCAGACACTGCAAGAAGACAGGGAGTAGCGAGGAAACTAATGGATGCAGCTAAAGAAATGGGATTAAAGGACGATGTTAAAGGTCTAGCCCTAGAGACAGCTGAGAGCAATGGCAATGCCCAGAAACTGTATGAATCTTTAGGTTATAAAAGGGAGTCAGGGACGTACCATTACTTCTTGCAACTACAGGCATAGCAGAGCTACGGAGTCATTCGTTGTCATTAGCTCAATACATCGTTAGTTTTGGTTGATCGTTTCACGGTATTTTTCCTAAATTGGGTCACATTACGCCTTTGGAAAGAGCATTAACTGGAAGCTTTGAATTATTAGACGAATTTTTCCTATTACATCACAAAGTCAGCGGGAGTTGGTGAAGTGATATTTGATATCTGACGGATGCAGATTTGATAGTATTCCGATAGCGGTTGTTGATAAGGCATCAATGTTTTAAAAAAGCATAATGTAATGCGCATAGCGCTGCCTTAAATTGAGCCGTTGCTACAACAAATCTCACGCTGCTTCCATCTTGATAATAATGAGTGTTTTTAGGATATATGCCATGTTTTTCTAAAGCGCTACAGCCTACCGATAAAGTCTGCTCAGAATCTATTTTGGTGCCAAGTACTGAAAGTAAAGCGACTCGTTGGACATTTAACTCATTATTAGGTAATAATTTTTTTACTTTGGTGAATATTTCCCCCCAATTATGTGCTGAACAATCAAAGTAGTAACTCACTACTTTGTCAAGAGCATCATGATGCAATAGACTAATACTTGGTAATGCTAGGAGTTGATACTCTAGAGTATCTAAATCTACATTATTATCCGTTAGCCAAACTCTTAAAACACATACATCTTCTTTTCCTGAAATTACTTCAACTTTTGGCTTTTCTGGGTGGTGGCTACAGCTAATGAAAGTCCCAGGGTGCTCTGGCTCAAAAGTGCATTTAACTCGAAGGTCTATATTTTTTTGAGATAGTTCTTCGATTGCTGCTGGATGGACAACTTCATTTGATAACGCTGACAGTTGATTTGCAACTTGGTAGCTTGAGTTACCAAGAGGGCTTACCTGTTCAGCGCCAATTAGCGCGGGATCACCCGAACTCACGTGGTGAGATTTGTGTATGATAGCCTGTTTCGCGTCTGTTAAGGCGGCTATTCTGCTTAGAGTCAAGTCTCCGTAACGGCGATCATTTTGACAATGGTTATTCATTTCACATGATGCATACGCGGTCACTATAGGAAGCTCATTGCTTAAATCTAGTGCACCGAGGTTACTCCATACTTGGCAATCAAGTGATTTACGCAATTCATTCGGGGAACCGGCTAAATCTATAAATTTTGTTTGAACACCATAACGTTTGGCCTTCAGCGCAGTATTATAAGCACTGTGGGCTTCGCCTATGGATGCTAGTCGCTCTCGAATTAGGTTCCAAAAGCAATAATTAGATGAATTGTGTTCGCTATGGTTCATTGATAAATGATCTCGAATCCACTGACGAGTACAAGCCACAAGTTCTAAAATGAAATCATCCGCTTTTCTACGTAACATTGGATCGGCAAATAAACTCTCGTTCACCAATAGTAACCTTTGAATGACACTGTCGAGTTTACTTTCCCAAATGCAGCCTCCACTCAGAGTATATTGATACACACCAGGCTCATGCGTAGTATTGTTCTCTAAAAGAGCGTCTGTTATACCTTGGTATGCTGGCACAACTAGGATCCTGTTATACCTAGCTTTAGGCTCTGGTTTGAGAATAATATTATCCAACACAGCATCAAAGTCTGCCATTGAAGAGCCACTGACTTTTTCCACAGTATGAGACATAAACCTTCCTTTTATATCTATGACAACTTTTCAAAGCTATAGCCATCTTCGAAAAACCTTAGAGTTCTAATCTTTTAATGTTGATGTCATATCAGAGATAAAAGACATAATTCAAGATAGCACAGGTTATCTTACAAGCCAATGTCCTGGAAAATAATTCGACATCTAAATATAATGTAAATGGAAAGGCAATCTAGTTTGGTGGCTATTGTCTATTCATAATTGACTGAAGTGTGTGTCCTCGTAAATTTCGCATAATTGACTGAAGTGTGTGTCCTCGTAAATTTCGTTAATTTTTCCTAAATTGCTCGACTGAGAAAAGAAATGTTGCCATATGGTGGTCGTGACAGACATGACAGACATGACAGACATGACAGACATGACAGCAAATATAGCGATATCTGAAGAAGATAAGATCCAGCCTGAAGATGTTGGTAAGCTCATATCATGTTGTTTAGATATGAGCCATTCGGTAAGTATTGACTACATACCTGTAGAGTGCTCGTCACAGGTATAAGTGTCAGTGAGCTTTAGTACTCGTCTTGTTGCGATACATTTATCCCCAAACCTTTTTATCCCGTCTGCTCTCATATCCGCAGACATTTCATTGATATAGGCTTGAAGGTTGTTTTCATTGTTGACGTAATATGAGGCAACGACATTTGTCTTACCATCTTCCTGCTCGTTGTTTTTATATAGTTCCGCCTTGATAAACCCTTCGAATCTTAACATTTCTTGTATATGTGGTTTTAGCCATGCCATATAGTCATCAGCAATCTCATTTAAAATAGTAAGATTTACTTCATATAAAATCATTGTTAATTCCTTTTAGTTCTCAGGTGATAAAGTTTATGTATTGTTAACATTTTTTTTAGTATTATCAAGCGAGCTGATGCAATTAACTAATTGATTATTAGTTGATTAATATGTGCTTTGAGGGATATTAATGGAAACCATCATCGAACAAGCCATTGAGCTGCGAAAAGAGGCGAAATATGCTGAGTCGCGAGCTTTGCTTGCTAAGCTGCTGACTGATAAGAGTTACTCAGCCAAGGCTCATTTGCACATTGCTTGGTCGTACGACAATCAAGGTAAGGAGCAAGAGGCAATTACTCATTACTTGTCATCTCTTTCCGGCTTGCTTTCGCCTGTTGAAAGGTTTGATGCATTGTTTGGCTTGGCGAGTACCTACCGAAGCCTTGGTATGTATTCAGAGGCGCTAGGCTATTTCGAAAAGACTCTAACTGAATATCCTAATTCTATTGAGGTTCAGCCTTTTTACGCGATGTGTCTTTATAATTTGGGGAGACACAAAGAAGCAACCTCATTGCTGCTTGAGCTTTTGCTATCGACCACCAATAGTGATGCAATAAAGCAGTATCGTCGAGCCATCTCTTTATACTCACAGGATTTAGATAAAACGTGGTAAATAGGACAAAGGGCTAAGTTGAATTTTTCGGTGTGTGTCCGTGTGAGAGATCTAGAAAAAATATTCAGTAAATTTAGTTGGTGGAGAGTATATGGAAGTAAAAGATTGGTGCACCCCGTTTAGTGAAGGAACAACTCAAATAAAAGCTCCCAATAGGAAGCTTTTATCGGTTTTATGTCTGCGCTATTTTCTATCTTGATCAAAATCGCCGTGGAAGTGATTATGGTCAGACACACTGTCTGCTGCTTTGAGTTTTTCGCCGATGCGCAGTTTTTCCTTCGGTTGTGATACTGATGAGGTTAGTATAGCTTTGCTTTTTGACTCATCTGGGGTATCTGGGAAGAGCTGCTCGCTTAAGGCGTAGTAGGTTGTGGCATAAGCCATCGCTTGTGTGTTTTTGTAAATAGCTGAATGGTTGATGTTGTTAATATCATCACAGGCTTGGTGGTAACACTTGTCATAAGCCACATCGATCTCGCCGCCAAATTTTGCTACCTCTTCAGCAGTTTTCACTTTTTCCGCGCCCGTAAATAGGCCACCAAATGCAATACCCCAGTCGGCAAAACCTGCGTAGTCTGAGCGTTTTGATAGTGCTTGAGGTATGGTCGATTCTTCCTTATCTGTAAAAAATTCATGGAAGATAGATTCAATATCGGATGTGCCGTAGGGTGGTGTGAAATCTCCCTTATAGGCATTGTCTGGGCTGTCTTTGGTATCGGATAAGTCTCCATCCATCACACCATAGATATAATTTGGAGAGCCAATCATATCGAAGTTTAAGTACATTTTTACTTTATTGATATGTGTATATCTAGCTTCCACTAAATCGACCTGCTCTGGGGTTAATTCTCCGGGGTCTTTAAGGCCTAGTTCATCAAGGATTTGTTGCTGTGCTTGATTGTAAATTGGCTCAAATAAGTTATCTGTGTAGTATTCAGATCCAACTAACCCTGCTTCTTCTGCTGCCCACCAAGCAAAACGCACTTTATTTTTCACTGGCACTTCAAGCTCAGATAACGTCACTGCGTATTCCAGTAGACCAGCGCTGCCAGAGCCGTTGTCGTTTATTCCTGGCCCTTCGGGAACGGAATCAAGGTGTGCACCGAGCATCACAACTTGTGCTGGATCACCGATAGGGGTTTCGGCCAGAATATTTTGTGTAACAACATCTTCATCTTTGATATTGACCAGCAAGCTTGCATTTACTAGTTCTGATTGGCTTTTGTTATACCAATCTTGGCCAAGCGAAAAGCGCGCGCCTAAAGCCGGTATTGTGACTTGAGTGGTGCTACTTAAAGTACCATTTACCACAGATTTTCTTCCTTCACCATTGCCTTGGTTAAAAATGAGCACAGCTGTTGCACCTGCGTTTTGGGCATTGAAAGCTTTTACATTAAATGCACATCCCCCTCGTTGGATAACGGCTATCTTTCCGGTGAGATCTTTGCCATTAAAATCGGTGACTTCACAGCCATCTGTACTGTCGTAATCGGGAGCGTCAAACCTGAAATCGGGAGTGACGAAAGCAAGTTCTCCATCGAGTTGACCATTGGTTTTGCCTGAGTAGGACATTAGGGCAAAATCGGCTTCAACACCATCGGGTGCATTTTTGGTGCTGACTAAGTCTTTTCCATCGACCTTGGCTTTTGTTCCGGGGAGTTCTTCCCAAGCTCTGAAATCAAACTCTTGGGTGGTGACAATAAAGCCGCGCTCTTTCATTGTTGCAATGATAAATTCGGTCGAGTTTTGATAGCCTAAAGTGCCAGCGGCTCTGGTAATGGACTTACCGTCAGTTGTTCTAGAGGCTAAACCTTCCAGCGTGACGAGATGACCAATCAATTGTTCCTTATCAACATTGTCACTGACGTAATTTGCACCTCGACGCGGGTCATCCCAGAAACACCCTGTGAGGACTGTACTGCTAATAACAGTGGCGAGTATCGATCGTTTAGTTGTTATGCTTACCTGCATTTTTGACTCCTTGTTAAACAATCTGTTTTGTCCTTAATCAAAAAAGTAGGCGGTAAGAATGCACATAATTATAATTTTTTATAAATATGAATGTATATCAAGAAATCACAATGAGAAAAATGAAAATATAGCAGGGAAGAAAAGTGTTATTTTATCAATTACATTCATATGTGGATAAAAGTATAATTTATGGGAAATAACCCATCTCCCATAAATTATGCTATGTATAATCTAATTATTGACTTAAATAACTTTTGTTAATTCTATTACAGTGTGCCCTGTCGCTAATTTATTTGTCTGAACTATTCTTAACTGACACTCTGAAAATAGAGTTTCTAGATCGCTTAAGTTTCTTTGATAGGTACCGTCTTCACATATCACAGATTGAAATAGTGCGTTGAAAAGAAGCCGAGGGGATTCTTCTTCCGGTTCCACCAAAGGTTCTATGACTAACAAACGGCCTTGTTGTAATGATTGACCAATATTATTCAGAATTTGGCTACATGATTGTGTATTCCAATTGTGTAAAACGTTTTTTAATAAATAAATAAATATCATAGCCTTCTGGAATATGTTCGAAAAAGTCACCATTGCAAGTTTGAATACGTTCTTTTAAGTCTGATGGCAATGATTCTGCACTTCTTTGACATACGTCTTGTCTATCAAAGATACACGCTTTTAGATGTTGATAGTTTTTTACTAGCTCGGTGCTAATCACTCCGCTTCCTCCACCAATATCAATCACGCTTGATACTTTACTGAAAAGGTCAGGAAAGGTTTTTGCTAATAAAGCGCCAACCGGTCTTGAGAAATCTCGCATTGCTAAATCATACACTGAAGCTCTGCTCGGTGTTTTGTCTAAGTATTGGTATAACGTGTTATCAAAGACATGCTTAAAGCCAGACTGTCCTGTCTGACAGGTGTGGAGCAACCCTTCGTAGCCACGGTAATATTCTTCGCCAAATAACATGCAAAAATGACGCATCGATAGAGGGTGATCAGATGTCAGTAGCTCTGAACTTGGACTATTATTGATCACCATACCTTGATCTATAGAGAAAAAACCGAATAACTCAACCACCTTAAACATATTGGTTAAGATTTATTGGGGAGATTTGTATTGCAGGGCCTGGTGTTGCACGTGGCTATGCTAACTTGCCAGAGCTTAATGATGAGCGATTTTTTATTTATCAGGCTTTGAAGGCCCATAGAACAGGGGATTTAGGGCGACTCAACTCTGAAGGCGACATGGTCTATCTTGGCCGGAAGGACCGTCAGGTTAAGTTAAGTGGAGTAAGATTAGAACTGGGTGATATTGAAGCGTGCTTGCGTCGCCATGATGGTGTTCAAGATGCAGTTGTTAAGATGGTAAACGATGAACTTATCGCTTATCTCATCACGAGTAGTAAACCGACTGCATGGGAGCTGAGGGCCTATCTTGGCGAATATCTATCAGCGGTGATGATCCCGTCACAATTTGTTTATCTAGATAGCTTTCCCAAGCTTCCGAATGGAAAGCTGGATAATGCACGCTTGCCCAAGCCAGTGCTTTCTCGCCCTGATCTCAAGTGTGAGTATCGCTCACCCATAAACGATCTTGAGCAAGACTTAGTGGATATTTGGCAAGAAGTTTTGGGCTTGAAGGGGCTAGGGGTGGATGATGATTTTTTCGATTTGGGTGGGAATTCCCTACAAGTCATGCGTGTTCGAACTATGATCTGTCGACGTTTGTATAGTGAACTTGATTTTTACTTGATCATTCGCAACCCGACCCCAAGTATGCTTGCGGCGATCATTCCATATTACTGTACTGACGGTGGGGAAAGTAATTTTAGTTCCCAAAAGCATGATAGCGAGGAGGGTGTTGAATTTTGTGCTCTCTCTTCATCACAAGCTTATTTCGTCACCTTGGAACAAACATGTGTAAATCCACAAGCCTATCAACCTGCATTCAGTATTTCTGTGGAAGGACAAGCGGATAAACAAGCGATTTCTTGGTCGATAAAGAAAGTATTAGAGAAGAATCCACTGCTGCGGTCTCGCTTTAATCTAGATGATTTTACTGTAAAGCAGGGGGACTACACGTCAGAACAATTTGAGATTCAGTATCGTCAACTTGGGTATCTTGATAAACAATTAGCTGACTATTCACAACAAGAATGGTTAGCAATGGCTGACATGCCGGTTATGGATCTAGATACCACACCAGCGATTATCGTAACCCTTCTTTCCAAGGACAAAAACCAGCATGTTATTTTGGTCAGAGTGCACCATGCTGTATTTGATTATGAGTCTATTGGTTTGTTTTTTAAACAATTCATAAGTGCTTATCAAGCTCATGCAGTAGGAGACTTGAGCTTTTCTAGCCAGATTTCTCATCCGCTTAATTTGACTCATCATCGAGGCGCAGCGGTTGAGCAGGAACATCAAATGCAGTTCTGGTTATCGACGTTAGAACGATATTTACACCAAGGTGCCGATGCATCTCTTTATCCTGTTCAAGATTACCCCAACCCAGATGGTTACCAGATAGAGTTATCCCAAGTCTTTACCCGAGAAATAAAACAGTTTGCACGAAGACATAATACTACTCCCTATGTTTTGCTTCTCACACTGTTTAATCTCACGTTAAACAGAAATACACCTTATAAAAATGTGCCTATTGGTCTTCCAACCTCAAGTCGTTCATTGCTACAAAATGATGCTCAATTAGGCTGTTTCGTTAACATGGTGACTTACTACCAACCAGTGGAACAGGTTGAGAATGTACTGACCCTGTTGCAATCCAGCGGTAAATCGATTTATTCACTATTAGATAATCAGTCAGTTCCTTACCAATTACTTGTTGATGAGATGAGGCGTAAAGGTTGGCTAGATACACTCCGCTTTCCTATTACATTTAATTACTTGTCAGCCTTACCAAAGGCATAAAGGATCGCAGATTGTCAGATGTCTGTTCAGCACATTATTGAGCCATTTGCTCGTTGTGATTTGACCCTAACAGTAGATGAAGGGAGGCGGTTTAGATTAAGTTTTGATTATGAGGGTTCAGCCTTTACTAAGCCAAACATCATGCTGCTGGCAGAGCAGTACCTAGCAATGATTTCGGACATTATATCTTTATGATCTCTTATCTACGTTGAACGGAGAAGACATCATTAAGTGGGAGGCATTTCATCTGGAGCAAGATAGCCGAGTATTGAGTCAAACTACTTATAGCTTTGACATATCGGTGTGGGAAATTTTCTGGCCTTTAATGATGGGGGCGAGTACTGCATTAATCTGCGAAGAAGCCAAGTATGACCCTGCTTTACTCACGGACTTTATTCGACACCACCATGTCACTGTTGCTCAGTTTGTTCCCACGGCACTTAGAATCATTGCCGACGCTGGTGTATTGGATAAGTGCCCTTCACTTGAGCATATATTTTCTGGTGGAGAAGCGTTGTCCCAACGCTTAGTCGACGATGTATCTGAGCAATGTAAAGGCCAGATCTATAATTTATATGGTCCCACAGAAGCGACGATTTTTGCTTGTCATTGGCAATGCCAATCTAATACTAATGAAACCATTGTCCCAATTGGTTTTCCAATACCTCATGCCCAAGCTTTAGTACTAAATGAGCAGCTTGAAATGGTTGAGCAAGGGTGCCGTGGTGAACTTTATTTGTCGGGAGATATTCTCGCACTGGGTTACTTAAAACGTGAAGATCTGACCGCTGAACGTTTCTTGGCTAACCCGTATTCCACGGTCGCAAAGGCAAAAATGTACCGTACAGGCGATCTCGTTAGTTTAAGAAAGGATGGAGCACTACTCTTTCATGGAAGAATTGATTCGCAAATAAAACTGCGTGGTCATCGGATTGAGCTTTCTGAAATAGAAGCTCAGTTGCATGCATTGCCATACATATCACATGTTGCGGTCATTGTGGATGGCAGTGATGATGGAAAAAAACAATACCTCACGGCATTTTATGTGCCTTATCAACACAGTGATAAAGACATACAGGCTATAAAGCGAGAAATGGCAGAGATATTGCCTTATTACATGCAGCCCTCACGCTACTATGCCGTAGACAGTTTACCCACACTCCCTAATGGAAAAATCAGTAAATCAGCACTCAGCACTCAGTGCTAAGTGACGAGAAGGCGTTAAAACATGTTAAATAGTAAACAGGATTCTGAAATAGAAAATCAAATTATCGCTATTTGGAAATCAGTATTAGCGGTTAAGAAAGTAGCGATAGATGAAAACTTTTTTGAAGCCGGTGGTAATTCATTACTCATGAGTAAGGTTCATCGACAAATTAAAAAACAATTTGATATTCCAATTAATATTATTGATTTATTTCAGTGCCCTACTGTTGAATCTCTTAGCAAAAACATACTGAAAAAGTACCCGAATGTATTATGTAAAACATCAAGTGAAACCTAAGAGCTAATACTTTTAATTAAAAGATATTCATTAGTAAATATTTATTCCTCACTTGGAGGCAGGAACTTATTTGCCCTGAATTTGGAACCCAATACATCCCATTCAAAATTAAAATATAACCATGAGGTGGCATATGAACGACCAAGTAACATTGCGCGATAAAGACATAGCTATTATTGGCATGTCAGGCCGATTCTCTGGAGCAGAAGATATTTCAACGTTTTGGAGTAATCTCGCTGAGGGCTTAGAAACTATTACCACTTTCAGCGAACAAGAACTCAGGGAATCGGGTGTTGACGAAGAGTCAATTGCTTCATCTCATTATATTCCTCGCAGAGGTATTCTTGGTAATGCGGAGTATTTTGATGCGCATTTTTTCGACATCACTCCACGTGATGCGGAAATTATGGACCCTCAACATCGTGCATTTCTTGAGAGTAGTTGGCATGCATTTGAAGATGCGGGCTATGTTCCTGCAAGCTATCCAGGCAAGGTGGGTGTATTTGGAGGAACAGGTGCAGCATGGCACTTGAACAAAGTTAACTCGCACCCTAGCGTGACTCAATTTGCCAGTGGCGCATCGATTGTGACCAACAATGATAAAGATTATGTTACCACTCGGGTTTCTTATAAGTTGGACCTAAAAGGACCAAGTGTTAACGTCCAAACTGCATGCTCTACTGCGATGGTAGCGAGTTTTTTATTCGATCAAGTAGATGCGTCATGGCAAAGAGAAAAGCGCTTTAATCAAGATGCCGCTCATGAACTTCGAACACCACTAGCATTCATCAAACTCAACGCTCAAAATGCACTTAAAACAGAAAATGTTGACGAAAAAAACCATGATCTAGCCCAGATAGAACAAAGTATTGTCCACTCAGAGCGGACGATAGCACAATTGCTCACTTTGGCAAAAATAGAAAGTGGCTTGACGGTTGATTTGACTAGGCCAGTTGATGCTGTTTCCTTGCTACGCTGTGTTATTGCTGAATTAGTCCCATTGGCACTTAAACAAGGCCAAGAAATCATGCTTGATGCCACACAAGACCACTATTTGATACAAGGGAATGAAATTTTTTTAAACTGTCTTTTTCGTAATCTGATTGACAATGCCATCCGCTATTCGGGCGAGGGGGCCAATATATTGGCTGAAGTGGTGTCAAATAGTGATCATGTAAAAATAGTGATATCTGATAGTGGTCGAGGAATGAGTGAAGAAGATATAGAACGTATTTTTGAGCGCTTTTTCCGGGCGAGAGAAACCCAAAATCAAGTGCAAGGTGTTGGCTTAGGAATGGCGATTGTCGAGCGAGTTATCGCACTGCATGAAGGAACTATTTCTGTTTGGCCACAAGATCCTGGTCTTGCGTTTATCGTGACTCTACCTAATCAGCGTTTTGGAGACCAAGTTGAAATTGTTAGTCAATAGAAAAATTTGTTACTGGGTAACTGGGATGAGTAGTGATGTTTAAAAGGAACATTTATAACAGATATAGTCCACTATGTTTAAGTCGTTATTATGTCTATTGTTATTAAAGTTTAAATGAAAAAAATCCATAAAAACCCTTCTACTGATAGAGGATTTTTTTAATTTTTAAGAAAAGTTCCACATAAATATTAAAAAATGTGAACTTGATCCTGATTTAATTCTAAATTATCAATAGCAATTAAAAGCTCTTTTATTCAACAGGTTAAATTATAATCATATTTTTATTACTTCAGTAATTTCTAATTTATCATCCCAATAAGAAACAAATTGCACTTCACATTTGCTTTTTTCGTACTATTTTATAAATGTTTATGAAAAAGCTTGGTTTTCTGAGTGTTATATGAACAAAAGTTATAACCTATATGGACGTTAAATTATGAAAATTAAATTATTAGCCGCTTTGGTTGCGGCAACAGCATGTGGTACGAACGCTTTTGCAGCAGAAGTTTATAACAGTGAAGGCACAACTCTTTCTATTGGCGGTTATGTCGATGTGGGTGTTGGTGAGTATGATAAGAGTTCAAGCTCAACCGAAGAACAAAGACAAGATGTACAAGTAGAGAGCGTATCTCCTCGTATTAACATCGCAGGAACACAAGATATTGGCAATGGTGTAGTTGTTGATATGAAAGGTGAGTGGGCATTGAACTACCTAGATGGTGGTGATACTTCCTTTAAAACTCGTCTAGGCTATATCGGTGCAACACACGAAGAAATGGGCCGTATGGTCGCGGGCACTCAGTGGTCACCATACTACGACGTTGGTGAAGCAGCTGATTACCCGATTGCTTTTGCGAATGATTTTCTATATGACTACCAAATGGGCGGCGCCCGTGCTGAGAGAATGGTGAGCTACAGAAATTCTTATTCTTTCTCAGATGATGGCATGGTTGGTTTTGGCCTAGGCTGGCAAGGAGAAGAAACTGAGTCAGATCTTGATGCAAGAATGCAGTTAGCATTGCATGTAAAAATGATGGACTTTGGTTTAGGCTATGCTTATTCAGGCGGTGATCGTAAAGTCGGTACTAAAGATGAGGGCGCAACGTCGCACATCTTCTCACTGAAATACGGTTCTTACGGTTCAGGTGTATACGCAGCTGTAGTTTATGGTATGAATGAGTACTTCTATGAGTTTAGCAGTACATACCTTGAAGAAAGCGTTCAACTTGAAGGTTTGCTAGCCTATGGTATGGATAATGGCCTTAATGTTAGTGTTAACTACGAAGCAGTTGATAATGACAAAACCAATAAGACTCTATACAGCACATCAGCAATACAGTTTGAATATACAGTAGTACCTAATTTTGTCACTTTTGCTGGTTATGAGATAGATCTAGGTGATGATGACGATACTACTAAAGATGATGACAAGTGGCTAATCGGTGCTCGTTACTACCTATAATTCAGTAATCCAACTGCCTTAACACGCATTTGTGTTAGCGCCTATTCAAATATTGAATAGGCGCTTTTCTATTGTAAGAAAAACTTTGTGCATAAGTTCAATTTTTTGTTTTGCTTTATGCCGCTCATACGCCGATTTCTATTACCATCTAGCATAGTGACTAATGGTAAGGAGAAGGTATGGGCTCGGTTAAACTCGGCAGTAAATTCGTCCAACCGACAAAGATTCTTTGTGTGGGGCGAAATTATCATAACCATATAAAAGAGTTAAATAATGCAATCCCTGATGAAATGGTGGTGTTTAATAAACCGCCTTCATCTATTCATAGCCAGTTATGTTCCTACCATGGAGAAGCTATTCACTACGAAGGTGAGATTTGCTTTATGGTTAATGATGGGCAATTTTGTGCTGTGGGTTTAGGGCTGGATTTAACCAAACGTCAATTACAGTCTGAGCTTAAAAGTAAAGGATTACCATGGGAGCGTGCGAAGGCATTTGATGGCTCTGCTGTATTTAGTCGTTTTATTTCTATTGAAGGTATTCTGGTTGAATCTTTAGAAATTGAACTATTTATTAATTGTGTGCGCGTGCAAAAAGGTACAGTAGCTGAAATGATTTATTCACCTCAATCCATTTTGCAGGAATTGACAACTTATACAAGTTTAGTTGATGGCGATATAGTGATGACGGGGACACCGAAAGGCGTTGGTGAAGTCCACCAAGGAGATGTCTTTTTGGGGCGATTAAGCTGTCAAAACAAAATTTTGCTGGAAGTTGAGTGGATTGCGCAGTAAGAGCTTTCAAGTGATAAAAGCATAGGCCTTAGGTAAAGCGCTGACCTGTTTATTGCTTACTCCAAGTAACAGCGCATTAAATAACGACTACAATTACCCCTCCTGGCCGCCTTCTTCTATCACTTGTGTTTCTATTTTAAGTGTTTGAGTTGGGAAGGCAATATCAGCATCATGCTGGTGAATAATGTTCATGATTTTAAGCAAAACATCTTCTTTCACTTGATGGTAGCGTACCCAATTGACGGTTTTGGTAAAGGTGTAAACTAGCATTTGTAATGATGATGGACCAAAGGCATTAAAATTTACGATAAGCGTCTGTTTAGTATCAATATCAGGGTGATTTTGAAGCATTGATTTTATATCGTTTACGATGTTCTCTACTTTTTGGCTGTCATTATAACGAACCCCGATAGTTTCCTTGATTCGCCGGTTTAGCATTCGTGAAGGATTTTCCACAACAATGTTGCTGAAAACAGAATTTGGAACATATAGAGGCCGTTTTTCGAAAGTTCGAATAATGGTCATCCTCCATCCGATGCGTTCCACCGTTCCTTCCATTTGACGATCTGGTGAACGTATCCAATCACCTACTTTGAATGGACGATCAAAGTAAATCATCATACCGCCGAAGAAGTTAGAGAGTAAATCTTTAGCAGCTAAACCGACGATCAAACCACCAACACCACCAAATGTCAGTAAACCTGATAGACTAAGCCCAAAAGCTTGCATGATAGTGAGTGTGCCGACGATAATGAAAATTAGTCGTGAGACTTTAGCGATAGCCTGGACTGTTGTTTCATCATGAGTTTTTTTCTTAAGGACAAAGCTTTCTACGTTGTTAATAAAACGTATTGTTATCCAGGCAAAGGTAGCGATAAAAATGGGTAATTTTAACGTACTGAGCCAACCGAGCTTAATCCCAAAGTGCTCTTGAATAAAAAAGTCGAGTGATATTGTTGCAGGCAAACACCATATTAACACACTAATTGGAGTTTTTAATGCATGTAAAGTCAGATCATCCCAATCAAATTTGGTTTTTTTTGACAGAAATTCTAGCCGATTGTATACCACTCGCCATGTAACCCAAGCAAGGAAGCTGGCAAAGGTAATAAATAAAAAATTGGTATTCCAACTTTGCAAAAATGTAGTTAAGTATTGTGTTAAGGGAGATGATGACTCCATCATTAATTGGCTCTTATGGTTACAAACATTTGTCCCAGTATAAAGATATGTTGTCTATCAAACTAGTGATGTTCATAGTAAAAATTTTTGCTAATTTACAAATAAGAAAAAATCGGAACCCAAGCACTGTCTATTTAGTATGGTATTAGTTTTAGAGGGATGAGATTATTTTTTGCTGCTAAAATGTTCTGATAAGGCTGCACGACGTTTTTGAGCTGCGCCACCGCCACTGTTAACGGAGTCTTCAAAACCTGCTTTTATGAAGCGCTGATTTGGGTGACTAGGAGTTAAGCGTTTTAGTTGCGGGGACTCGAAAGTTCCTGAAACTTGGTAAACGGACTTGCCGCTCCCTGTTGTTACTGTGATTAAGGTTCCATCAAACTCAAAATCAGTGGTGATCAGCCGCTCGTTACGAAATACACCGCGTTTGCTGAATGTCAGTATCTCGGTATCGTACTCAGGTGTCCCTATTTCTATCCATCGGCCGTACACATTTTTAGGGTGTATATAGTCCTTATAACTAAAATATAGTATAGAAGAAAATGCAACCGCTAGCGCTACGAGTAGTGTAGCCCCAGATAACTTAAGGAAAGTACCTTTTGTAAAATTAGAGCGTTTTCCAGGCTCGGTGTCTTTATCTGTTTTTTTTAACGCCACATTAAACGGCTCATTTAATCAATATTAAAAGATAAGTATACCTTTAAACCACCGACAAAAGTGAAAATTTTAAAAAGAGGAGCTAATTTCTTTTTACGTAAATATTCATCTTGATCATGCTAAGTCATTTATTTACAACCTATCGAAGCCATATATTCCGCGATCTTATTACTGGTAATTGTTCACAAGGGACGGTTGTCATCAGTACTAGTATTAACTTCTCGTTACCGCAGAAGTGGCAAGAATTATGCTTGGTTTTTTTAAGGTGTAATTTAGCTGGAATATTAATGCTCAAAAAGCGTGAACTTCGGCGAAATCAAGTTGATCATCTGCAATTGATAAAAAACTTTACTATAATTACATTGTGAAGGTATGTTTTTTGGGGAGGTTAGAGATGTCCATTGTACCAAAACACAAAGACCCACACGCGCGTTATGATCCTAACAAGGAGTTAACGACAGATCAGTTGCATCGTTTTGGCAAGGTTGCTAACGAAGCACAAAAAAGGCGTGAGCTGAGAGAACAGCGCGGATCATTAGCTTCGGCAGCAAAGGTCGTGAAAGATAAAGCGATGAAACCGGTTGTTACGTCAAAAAAAGATAAGCCTAACTCAGCTAGGTATGCGGCATGGATGCTAGTAGTCATGTCAATTAGCCTATGGCTGATGTTTATGAGTCGTTAGTTTTCGCTTTTATCAAAGGGGTTATTTTTGCTAAATCGAGTTCATCTTCTCCATCGACTGATTTGGCAAGATCTGGGTTATAGTATCGGTATTGATTTTTACCACTGTGCTTGGCTGAGTACATTGCTTTGTCTGCACAACGAGTGAGTTCCAACATAGAGTCAGCATCATCAGGGTAAATTGCTACGCCAGCACTGACAGTAAGTTTGTTTATTCTTTGTGTACTTTGGTAGCTATCTTCGAACAAGTGACAAATACGCCCCAAAATTCGATTAAGATCTTCGACACTATTTACACCGTAAAGGAGGAGAACAAATTCATCTCCTGCAAATCGAGCAATAGAATAATCATTTCTTTGGGTTTTACGATCTTTTGTGCGAATGTTATTTTTTAGGCGATTGGCAAAATGCTGTAGTACACGATCGCCAATTTCATGCCCATAGGTATCATTGATACTTTTAAAGTTATCAATATCCAAAAATACCATCGCAGTTAAAGTGTCATTGTCCTTGACCTGTTCAAGTTTTCCTAAGGCCCAACTTTCAAAACTCCAACGATTCGCTAACCCTGTCAATTTGTCACGATAAGCAAGATCCTCGATTCCCTCTTTGTGTAGAGATTGTATGTAACTGACAACTTTAGCATAGTAGTATGCCGAGAAGTTGCTGAGAACGCATATTGCGAGTAGGCTGACTAAAAAACGGTCTAAGGCGAAATGAGCTGGGATAGTAGCCATGTTAGTGAACAAACAAATTACAGCAGTTAAAACGAACAAGCTAGTACTTAGAATGAAACCTGTACGAAATTCGCATGCGAAAATAATAGCGGCGCATATGGGGTAGAGCCAGAGAAGTCTGTCGGCTATATGTTCACCATAGAAAAGTAACAAAAAAGTTTGGAGTAATAACACGCTTGACAGAACTACGTCAGAAATATTGACAGATGGGTTAACCCTTAAATAGAAAAGGTTTCCTGCCAAAACAATGGCACAGAATATGTTAATAGTACCGAACAGGTAGTCTTGATTGATAACATGGGTAGTACCATAATAAATCATAATAAGTACTGCAATTACAGAGCATAAAAGTACTATTTTACATTTACGAGCAGAACGCATGTCCGCCATTTCTTCAAGATGTTGTCCTGCAAAATTTGTCATATGGGTCCTTGCCTATAAAATCTACAATCCGGCTATTAAAGTCTAGAAGAAAAAAATCAGTCTGGAGGAAGGTTTGAGAAAATAAATCAATTAATATCAAATGCTTATATGAAACAATGTTTATATGTGATGTGTTTGCTATTCATAGAGAATAAGAATAAAAGACGTTAACTATATGGATTTGCTAGTAAAAAATTAGGGCCGTATTCTAGGGGGATGATGTATTATTTAAAGTTAATAATCAAAGTGAGTATTGCACTAACTAACATATAATAAAAAGGTCTATCAACTCAGTCTCTCAACCCCCTTGTTCTATTGATTGAACTCTTGACGTAGCCAGTTACGCAAAACAAGAATGTTTTCGTTCTTAAGTTTATCTGGTTGGCAGGCGAAATAGAAATCTTGATAAGGGTTGAGAACAGGAGAACCCACTTCAACAAGAGATCCTTGGAGTACTTCGTCTCGAATGAACTGTTTATGGGAAACAAACACGCCAAGTTTTCGGATTGTGGCTTGAACCGCTTGAATAGAAGCACTGAAACGGAGGTTATGTGTATAATTTGGCTCTGGGAGTTGATACATGTCACACCATACCTTCCAGTCGTATTTTCTTCGGTCATTGCTAACAAAAATAGCCGGGTGTTGCATAAGTAAAGATTCGGGAGTGGTCTGTGCATTAATCAATTCAGGGCTGGCAGTCATCACTAGCTCATCTTTTGCGAGAAGTTCACAGTAATAGTCCGACCAGTCATCTGTTTTACCATGTATAATAGCCACATCGACGCCTTCAACCTCCATTCTAAAATGACCAGTAAGACTTGATATACGAATATCAACTTCAGGAGCATATCGGTTAAACCTGTCAACGCTAGGAATCCACCAGTGCATCGCTAAAGAGTTCACCATGTTGAGGGTCAATCTTTGACTTTGCTGTTGCTCAATAAGCTTTTCAGTCGCGACGATTATTTGCTCGAGTGCTGGTGCCACTCTTTTATAGTAATGGCGTCCTAGTGCATTAAGAAAGACAGATCTTCCTTGACGTATAAAGAGTGTCTGACCTATTTGAGATTCGAGAGTCTTAATAGCTTGGCTAATAGCGGAATGACTGACATTCAGCGCTTTAGCAGCAGCTGTCATGCTTCCTGTTTCAGCTACAGCAACGAAAGAGTAAATAGACTTTAGTGGTATTGGTCTTTTCATATGTAAGTTTTTCTTACCAATGGTGTAAAGATAACTCGCTTTTAATTTGACTTATGAGTCCATAGACTTGAGTCATGATTTAGGAGGGAGTTATGTTAAATCGCTGGTGTCCAATTATATTTATGTTTGCATCTACATTCAGTTTGTCACTAACTGGACTAATTTCAAAATTTTTAAGTGAGCATTTTGAAGTGAGTTTGTTAAGTTTTTTAAGATTTATTATTCCAGCTATGATTTTAATTATTTTGCTTGCAGGTAAGGGAATTAGGTGGCCAACTCGAAGTGAGCAGCTATCCCTTTGGTTGAGGGCATTATGCCTTGGTGCAGGCCAAGTGTGTTTTATATATTCACTGCAGAGTTTGACGCTAATGGAAAGTGTCGTTTTATTTGGGACGGGGCCATTATTTATTCCGATATTAGAGAGTTTTCTATTTTCAAGCCGCCTCCAGGTGAGGAATATTATTGGCTTAATAGTGACATTTATAGGTGTTTTTCTTCTGTCTAGCGATGGTGGTAATGTAAATTTTAGATTTGAGTTTCTGGTTGGTCTTTGTGCAGGGGTATTCAATGCAGGTTCTCAACTGAGTTTATACAAAGTGAGTAAGAGCAGGTTAAATGCGCTTGAAGTCAACCTTTGGAGCCTTCTCTATTCAGCTGTAGTGGTTACCCCCTTACTTATGTTCAGTTTTGCAGATAACCGAAGTCTATATATGCCATTTGAGGGTAGCTCATTACCTATTGTATTAGCGCTTGGTGCGTTAGGGGTAATGATCATTAATACTCATGTTTTCCGTTCAAAAGCCTATCACCTTGTCAGTTCTGGTTCTGAATTAGCACCACTAATCTACACTAATTTGCTTTTTACTGCCTTGTGGCAGTTTCTTTTCTATCAAAAGACCTATGATTATTTTCAAACATTTGGTCTTGTATTGATGGTTATCGCTAATACTCTTTGTGTTGTTTTTTCTATTAGGAGCAATAGGACACGAGTTAGATCCCAAGGATAAAGCTAGTGCCCTAATGTGAGAAGTCTAGATTTCATGCATATACAAGTTCAAATTTAAGACTCTAAATTTACTAGAACTTCTGTGATTATGTACTTACGTAGAAGTACGAATCTCGCCTTGAAAGTAATATTTTTATCATTATTAATGGAAACTTACTCAAGTTCATATAGTTTTTAAGTAGGGGACTAAATGTTGGTGATGGTCCTTATAGACAGATAACAAAGGTGGAGAATGACGTACATATCTCATCGGATACTTGGTCACAGCTTCCAAAATATCATCTATCGATGAGTGTTTGTGAGGGTGGAATGAAAGAGTGGTTCGGCAGTCAATGGGTAGTGTCGCTGATGGCGTTATTTTTATGTACTGCTGGCATTGGGCTTGTTGAATTTATTGATCGTAGCCAGAAAACGTTCTTGCACGATAGTATACTAGTTCGAGCAAAAGAAGAACTTTCTATTGTCCGCTCTGAGTTAGAAATCGCTATTTTCAATGATATTTTCGTCGCAAATAGTCTATCTGCACTTATCGCCTCAAACCCAAGCTTAGAGTTTTCAGGCTGGGGGTTATTCGCATCTAGTGTAATGCGCAAAGCTCATCATGTGGAGCTCATTACGTTAGCTCCTGATGATATTGTGAGGTACATATACCCGTTTGAAGGAAATGAACAGTTATTAAATCTAGATTATCGAACTCTTCCCGAGCAATGGAGGGCAGTTAATAAGGCAAGAGATATACACGAAATTTTGATTGCTGGACCAGTTAATTCAGTTCAAGGTGGGCGTGTTCTTATTGCTCAAGTGCCGATTTTTACTGATCCAATATACCATCGAAATTATTGGGGAGTTTGCAGCTTAGTTATTTCTCTAGAAAGTTTATTTAATGATGTAGGAATTAAACGATATAGTGAAAAGTACGATTTGGCGATGCGAGGAGTTGATAGCTCTGGTGAGGGGGGAGACATATTTTATGGTACACAAAGTACATTTGATCGCTCTTTCTCAATAGAATCTGTCAAGTTTCCCTATGGGACATGGAGCATTGCGGCTGCGCCCAAGACTGATCTCCTTGAATTTAGTAAGTGGTATAGAATTCATGCTGTTAGGCTGTTGGGATACCCACTTCTTGTTTTACTAATGTTGGCCTATGGCACTATTTTTTATCTATATCATACTGCTAATCAACGTTCCCTCCATGATGCACTAACGGCACTGCCAAATAGACGCTATTTTATGTACACGCTAGAACGTCATTTTAGCCTTGTTACTGGTTCAGGAAAAAAAGAGTCATTTGCGATTCTCAATGTAGATTTGGATAAATTCAAATGGATTAACGATACTTATGGCCATGCTGCTGGTGATAAAGTGCTTATTGCAGTAGCAAAAAGAATCAAAAGCGTATTAAGGTCGTCTGATTTGGTTGCTCGAGTAGGGGGGGATGAATTTTTGATACTCCTGACTCGAATTAAGGATAAAGAAAATGTTGATATTATTAATATCGAATTACAAAAAGCAATCTGCCAAACTCCAGTCATTTACGAAGAACATGAGATTAATATTTATGTCAGTGTTGGCCAAGCTATATATGGTGATGAATTTGCAGAAGTGGATGAGATGCTCAAAGTGGCTGATGATCGGATGTATGATGAAAAGCGACGTCAAGATTAATTAGATTTTACAATACAGCGCCAAAAATCATTTTATTTGAAAATTCAATCAATGAGAGTAAAAGTAATGCGAGACTTGGATCAATGGTTAAATGATTATGGAGCAAGTCACCAAGATCCCATAAATCAGAAGATTCATAAAGTGTCTGTACCTGGTATTTTTCTATCGGTTATAGGTTTGTTGTGGGCAATACCTTCGGTCTCTTTTTTGGGCTTTACCCTGAATTGGGTTTACTTAGCTATAATCCCCGCAATGGTTTTTTATTTCAGGCTTTCCTTAAGTGTGTTTTTGATGATGTTAGGATTTACTTTAGCCTGTATATCTTTAATTTGGTCTTTAGATATTCTGCAATTACCAGTACTTCTCATCTCATCAAGCCTATTTACCTTGTTGTGGTTTGTGCAATTCATTGGCCATAAGATAGAAGGAAGAATGCCTTCTTGCTGGGATAATTTTTGGTTTATCTTAATTGGTCCAATCTGGGTATTTCGACATAAGTAAGCCACAAGGAGTTATAGCCCCCTCAGGCTTAATGTGTACTGATTAATGATAGCATTAATCCTTTGCAAAACGATAATACCATGCTTGCATTTTGCAAATAAATGGCATTCTATACGTATGAAGTATCTATAAACTTCATACGCAAATTTAAAAATTCATAATTATCAGTTAATTACATCTTCGTGATTATTGGCACGACTTGTGCTTAAGTAGTATTGACCCTTATTAAGCCGAGGGTCACCTAGCCAACTGACGTTGTTAGTGAATATTGATTGTTCACACATTATGTAGCCAACCACACTTTTTGTGGTTGGCTTTTTTATTTTGGTGTTTCTGGAATAAATGGCATGCTTAGGTTGTAGCAACTTGGTTGCCTTGGACAAACCGCACCACGGGAACAGATTACTCTCGCATCAGTTTGTATGCCACGTTCAACCCAATTAATATTGAGAATCTTGGCAATAGTTGTGAATTCCTTTCGAAGATTACTGGGAATAGGGGCCGTCCCTCCATTTTTAACACATAAAAATTTCAGAGATTCAGCAATTGCTTTAGAATCGCCACCTTGTGCATCAATTGCTGGGTTTAAATCAATACCAGCACATAGTACTCGATTATTACCTGCTGGATCGGTTATGTTAATTGACTCACAGCAGTAAATCCTAGGTTCTTCGTTAACATTTAAGATAGAAATTTGTGCAGAGCTGCTACTTTGAGGTTGTGCAAGTCGGCGAAAAACAGCCCAATGCTGACAAGGGTCGTTAACTTGGCACATATTTCCCCAAGGTAGTGGAATACCGTTCCCTCTATATACGGCTTTAAGTTTATTTTGGCCGTACGCATCAAAATAGTGCCAGTGCGGATATGGAGACACCACGGTCATGCGTCGCATCGCAACTGAGGGAGATACGCCGGCTTTTAGATGCGCATCAATTTCGTATCCGCTGCGATCGAGTAACTGGCGAAAAGGAACTTTGGGGCAAAGTAGGGCGCCAGCGAAAAAGCTTGATTCAAAATCGCGCCATGCCTTTAAGATATCTTTAGACTTAAGTTCTGAGGTTGAACTTGCTTGGTCTTCGTTTTCCCAGCTATTGGCTTGGCCTACAGAAAGTACACTTTTTAACCCAGCCTTATTATGTAAAACACAGTGACCTATATAAACGGCGAGGTCATATTTTAAGCGTGTTGGGTGTTTCTTTAGTATCTCATTTAAGTAAATCGTAGCTGAAGGCTCAAAGAAAGAAGTCATGACTTGCTTAGTACTCACACCTAACTCATCAACGATATCTTTTGGCGGACTCGATATCCAGCGGATACATAACCCCATACTACGAGCAATACTCATAAGGTCTTGCCAAGATAAGTTAAGCTGCTTTTGACCGACTTCTTCTGCAGCTCGTTCTAGATCCGGAAAATGGTTCTGATGACTTTCCTGGTGAGCTCTAATGAGTAGATGTGCAAACTGACGCCCAGAAATACCTGTTTGAGATAACATTTCTGGTATGGCAATCTGCAATATTTCATTCGAAAAAAGGAAACTTGGTTCCAGTGCCATTCCATGGATTCCACCTCTATTACCTTTCATCGGAGTAATATCTGCTTTCTCAGGTTCGTCATCCAAAAACCATGAGGGGTCTTTTTGAAAAACGTTGGCGATAACCTCTAGCATATCACTACTGGGTACGCGTTTTCCTCGTTCAATCATGGATAAGTATGACACTGACGGTGCCGATTCAGGGTTAACTCGAATACAGCGTGTTGAAAGGTCTTCCATAGTTAAGTGATTTCGTTTTCTGAGATTTCGTATTTTTGTTCCCAAAAAATGAGATTGACGAATAAGGCTTTTTGATAGCATTTTTTGTAAAATTCACATTGTAAAATTTTTGTTGTGAAATTGTAGTAATAAATTCACTAGTATACAAAGTAAGCACAGTTATTAATCAACATATAGTGAAACACAGATGTTAAATACTTGCTCAAGAGCAGAAAATCTATTGAAAATTCGTGAGGGAAATACATTATGAATATGCTTACTTTCGACAAAACGAGAAATAATCAAGCGCACGAGACTTTTATCGCTGAAGCCGTCTTTGAGGTAGAGCAGGTAAGTGCAAATAAGGCTTCAGAAAAACAAGGCAAAGCTAAACAATTGCTTGATCGCCTATTTCCACTTGAAAATGGTTCTCACAATGATGTGACTGCGTATGTAGTAGATTATCGGCATGTTATGGCTTATTTCAAAGATGGTAGCCATAGCGGTCTAGAACATTCAAAACACTTTGTGGCTTATTCTGGTAATAAAGAAGACCCTGAGTCGATTCTCTTCCGTGATGGTACAGGAAGCCATGTTGAACTAGCTTTTGGTCATCACAAAGGAACTGGTTGTGTCGAGTTAGTTGAGATTGATGATATTCAATTGGAAACATGCACTTATTTTTTACAGAAAAGTCAGGATATGTCTGCAATGCGTCATTGGATAAGTTTGGTTAAAGGTGATGATAAAGGAAAGCCTCGAGCATACTCTGAAGTTAAAGAGTATACAGCAAAATCGGGTGAAGATTATGACTTAGAATGCTACTACAAACTAAAGAAGAAATAGAATCCCGTAAAGATTATTTTGTTAATAAGAGCCCTAATTAAAAGGGTTCTTATTGTATATGATGTTCTGTAAATTAATGAAATATTAATGAAATCGGTTACAACATACCTAGTGTCACTAATGATATCTGTCTGTTCATTTTTTGTGACTCAAAAGTATCATTAGTCTTTATATTGTTGTTTTTAAGGCTTCTTAATGTCATAAAGTTAAATAATTGTAGATTTAATGAGTGTTTAATGTCTTATTTTTTTTCCATGTGGCTAATTGTAATTTCATATTCAGTTTGCTTGGTTAAGTTGTTTTCAACCATGTTATTGGAGCGAGTTGTCGCAAAGACACTTCCTATTCAGTCGTTGGGGAGAAGGATTCTATACCAATAACAGGAAAGTAAAATGAAACAACATCAAACACTTTGGCTTATTGCCGCTGGGTTAGGAGTCAGCCTCCCAGTATCGGCCGCACAGATGGTTAAAGTCGAAAGCGATACACTATTGCACACAACTCTAAAAGCTCAATCTACTAGCGTTGTACCAATGGAAACGGGTTTTTCTGAAGTTAAACGGGTAGTTTTACCAAATGGAAAGGTAAAAGTTCGCTATCAACAAACTTATTTGGGGCTTCCAGTATTTAATACCTCAGTTGTTGCAACTGAAACAAAAACCAGCCAAAGTGAAGTGTATGGCATCATGATGGAAGGAATTAGTGGTGATGTCGCCACTTCGTCTCCAGCCTTAGATGAAAAACAAGCGATTTTAGCGGCTAAAGATGCTTTTAAGAGAAGAACGTTAATCGAATCAGGTGCTCCGATAGAAAATACTCAATCTAAACTTATGGTTTGGCTGGATGAGTCCAATACTGCCAAAGTTGTTTATATGGTTGATTTTTTCATTGCAGCTCAGGTACCTCAGCGCCCATTCTATTTTATTGATGCCAATACGGGAGAAGTACTCAAGCAGTGGAGTGGGCTTAACCATGCAGAAGCACAGGGTACAGGACCAGGCGGGAATGAGAAAACAGGGCAGTATAATTTTGGTTCAGACTACCCAGGGTTTGTCATCAGTAAGTCTGGTAACACTTGTATAATGAATAATGCTGCAGTTAAAACAGTTGACTTAAATGGCAGAACATCAGGTAGTAGTGCCTACAGCTATTCTTGTAATGATGACTCCAACTTTAATGATCACAAGTTTGTCAATGGGGCATATTCACCTCTTAACGATGCTCATTACTTTGGTAAAATTGTGTTTGATATGTACAAAGACTGGATGAATACCGCGCCATTAACATTCCAGCTTACAATGCGTGTTCACTATGGTAGTAGTTATGAAAATGCGTTTTGGAATGGATCTTCTATGACTTTTGGTGATGGAAAAAGCAGGTTTTATCCGTTAGTAGATATTAACGTGAGTGCTCATGAAGTAAGTCATGGTTTTACTGAGCAAAACTCTGGCCTAGTCTATGCCAATATGTCTGGTGGCATGAATGAAGCGTTCTCTGATATTGCAGGTGAAGCGGCGGAGTATTACATGAAAGGCTCAGTTGACTGGATAGTAGGGGCAGATATTTTCAAATCAGACGGAGGTCTACGCTATTTTGAGCAGCCATCTCGAGACGGTCGCTCAATAGATAATGCCTCACAGTACTACAATGGTTTGAATGTGCACTACTCTAGTGGTGTCTTTAATCGTGCCTTTTACTTACTAGCAAACAAAGCAGGATGGGATGTTCGTAAAGGCTTTGAAATATTTACTTTGGCAAACCAGACGTATTGGACAGCAAATAGTACTTTTGATGAAGGCGGATGTGGTGTTGCTAAAGCCGCTGCGGATATGGGTTATAATGCTACAGATGTAGAAGATGCATTTAATACTGTCGGCGTAAATGCTTCTTGTGGTACGACTCCTCCTCCAACTGATAACGTTTTAGTGAAGGGATCACCAGTAACTAACCTTTCCGGAGCTCGTTCGTCAGAAGTCTTTTACACATTTACTGTTGATTCGGCATCTAATGCGGTTGTCTCTATGGCTGGTGGAAGCGGTGATGCAGATTTATACGTAAAAGCAGGTAGTAAGCCTACAGCTAGTAGCTTTGATTGCCGTCCATATAACTACGGAAATAATGAGCAGTGTACTGTAACAGCAACACCTGGTACTACTTACCATGTTATGCTAAGAGCTTACAGTAGTTATTCCGGTGTGACACTCAGTTTAAATTAGCGATGATTGAATAAAACGATAGGGCTCCACTAAGGAGCCCTTATTTATTGCTGGAGTGTGTTTTTTGCTTGTTCTACTTTTGAGAAGTCGAGGCCGAGCTCTTCAACAGCGTCCTTAATCAACTGTGGATTTTGCATTACTTGTCCCATCAACAGTTGCAATTGGTCTTGTGGTAGGCCAAGCTGACCTATATTTTCCATGGCGGCAAGAGGGTTTTGAGTTAGTGTTTCAAACAGATCACTTATTTGTTCATTGCTAATATTGTATTGGTTTAACATCTCAAGTATTGGGTTCATAGTCCACCTTTAGCATTTGTGTCGATAATCTTGAAGTGTAACACTGGCACTCTTTTTGTTGAATATCGAATATTTTTATCGTTTAGCCTCTGAATACAGCGGTACTATAGCTTGTTTCTTAGGAGATTAACTCACTCACGTTGGGATATTTGCTAGACTTTTTTCTCCTAAGTCCAACTAACTGGTGGTCTTTCTCGTACTCAAGCATTATTTGCTTTGAAGCTGTTGACTGCTGATGCAACACTCTCAGCTCCGCTATATATTTCATCCATAGTGTGTGAGACTTCTTCGATACGAGAGCTGGTTTGCTCTGCTACGTTGTTTACATCATTCATTGCTTTTGTGACTTCTTGTGTCAATGTCATGTTTTTGTTGACAACCTGAGTAATCTCTTCAGTTGATTCAGAGGTTCTAGAGGCTAACTGTCGAACTTCATCCGCAACGACAGCAAATCCTCGGCCTTGTTCTCCTGCTCTTGCTGCTTCAATGGCTGCATTTAGGGCCAGTAAGTTTGTTTGGTCAGCAATGCCACCAATCGTTTTTACGATTTCCGAGACATCATTTGAAAGTGACGCGAGTTCTTGGACTTGATTGATAGACTGGTTTAGGTTTTTCATCATTGTTTGCGAAATATTTACCGTATCTTCTAGAACTTTTTTACCCTCTTGGGTCACTTGAGAAGTTTCTACCGCTGTACTGTAGGCAATATTGGCAGCATCGGAAACGGCCAGTTCTCGATTGACATCTTCAGTGATATTAGAAGCGAACTTAACCACCTTATATACTTTTCCTTGTCCATCACATACAGGGCTGTAAGAGGCTTGAATCCATATTTCCTCGCCGTAATTATTTTTACGCAAAAATCGACCAGAAAACGCGCGACCACTAGATAAGTCTTTCCAAAAATTAGGGTTATGATTGTAAAACTCATCAAAGCAGAACATCTTATGATGCTTGCCTTGGATTTGCTCAAGACTATATCCTAGCGCATCAAGGAAATTGTTGTTTGCTTCAATAACCGTTCCGTCAGGTTGGAATTCGATGACCGCGAAGTTTTGGTGTAATGCTGAAATCAGATCATGTTGTGAACGGGCTTTTGTCATTTTTTCAGTAACATCATTAGCGATTTTAATTACACTTTCAACTTGGCCATTATCATTGAGTACGGGAAAGTAGGTTGCTTCGATAATAATGAGGCCTCCGGATTTATTATACCGCTCAAAAGTTCCGGCTTTTACTTGTCCTTTCGCTAAGTCTTGCCAAAAACTTCGGTACTCTTGGGTTTCTACATATCTTGGAGCACAAAATATTCTGTGGTGCTTTCCTTGTACTTCACTAATTTTGTAACCCATGGCTTCGAGAAAAAGAGGGCTTGCGGACTTTATGTCACCACTGGGTGTGAATTGTATAGTCACTAATGACTGATTCATAGAATTGACGGTTTGTTTATAACCATTAAACTCGTCGTATTGGGTATCGTTTTCCGCAAGTTTTCTGAAGGGCCACATAGTTCGCTATTCCTTAATGATTATTTTGTCATCAGTAAGTATGATCTGTGTTCAGAGTAAATCAACTGGGCGCATACTATTTATTCTTTTTTGTAGAGAAAATTTGTTCAGAAATTGTGACTTCAGCATTGAATCTTATACTCCAATAACAGCTCTAAATGTTGGCTGATATCTGGAGAATTTATTGGTAGCTGGAGAACGGTAGGATTTATATGCGCAGCAATAGCTGTCTATTCAATGCCTAGAGACTTTGATCTTAAGCAGATGTGCAACCTGCTGTTGTAAAAAATACTTCATTTTATTCGTGGTTTTTCTTTAGAACTGCTGTTTGGTGAACTAAGTTTATACGATGGTCATTACTTTTGGGGAAAGAAGATAATGAAGCGAGTAAAATGTCTTCTGTCCATATCGATTCTATTAATGTTAATTAATACTCCTGTTATTAAGGCTGAAGAATCATCAGATTTGCGTGAGCTTTCGTATTTTACGGAGTCTTATCCTCCGGGAAATTATCTGAAAGATGGTGAGATATCTGGTTACGCTGTCGATATTTTGAAAGCAGCAAGCAAGTTGGTGGGAGAGGAGGTTGAAATATCACAAATCACTCTCCAGCCATGGGCCCGCTCCTACAGGACAGCGCTCACTGAGGATAACGCGGTGTTATTTTCAACCACTCGGTCTGAACACCGTGAGAAGTTATTCCACTGGGTTGGTCCCATTACTGATATAAAAATTGTCGTTATGGCTCGTAAGGATGCCAATATAAAAATTAATAAAGCTATGGATATGGCTAAATACCGTATTGGAGTAATTCGAGACGATATTGGCGAGCAATCTCTATTAGATATGGGGATTCCTCGAAATGCAATGCAGGAGTCTAATTACGTCACAACACTGTCTGAGCAATTAATGAAAAAGCGTATTGATTTATTAGTTTATGCTCATCGAGCCGCAATATGGTGGTCTAAAGAAGCACAGGTAGACCCTGACTTATTTGAGGCAGTATATACGGTAAGAGAAGGGGATGTGTATTTTGCTTTAAATACGAGTGTTAATCCTGAAGCTAAAGCCAAATTACAGCGAGGCATAGATCTTCTCAAAAGTACTAAGGGTGAGTCTGGAGCTTCACTATATCAAGAAATAATGGACAAATATGAGTAACTCAAAGGCAGTGTTAGGCTGCCTTTGGGATTAAACCTTGGACTTTTTTACGAAATAGGGGTTATCAAATTTTCGCTGGTTTCCTAGTTCAGATAAAACTAAGCGGTTCCACAAAGCTTTGTCAAATTCACCTTTTGGTATTGACGGATACAGCGTTTCTTCTTCCTCTCGGGCATAGCGTAGTAGCTCTTTCTTCTTTATTTGATTGTATTTACGCGCAACATGGTTGTGTTTTGAAAGCCATTCTAGTTTGAAGTTAGCCAATGCAGGCTCTGCTTGTTCGAGAGGTACTCGTGTAAGGTAAATGCGTTTGTATGACACTTTGCGATCGACCATGGTTCGCATAGCGGTTTGAATGTATTTACCGTGATTAGTAATGGAGATGTCATTCTTGTCGAACAAATTCACACTCCAGCCGGTAAGAAAAAAGCTCGGCTGGCGGTATTGCTTATTACGTGCTTCTATCGCTTTATGGATCACCAAATCTGACGTTCCATTAAATGTCTGCTGCCATTTAGCAATACGTATTTGTGTCGCGGTCGGCAAGCGGTAGATATGAGTAAACTTGTCTTGGTCCATAAATGAATACACAGATCACTTGAGTTAGGAATAGCCTATTTCAAAGGTCAACACTTTGACATAGAAGAATAGAGTAGCAGTCTGCAAACCCTAGCGGCCCATTGTAGTGAATTCCAATCCTTACTTCTAGTAGTTATCGGTCAATTTAGAGCAAATATTCTTAGTGGGTTAGTTGTACATTTTTATAAGGGATAAGAATCTACATACGCACCTATAATGTGTTTAAGCAAATATCTAATAAATTCGTCATCTTCACAAAGCTCATTGCTATTTTTGTCCTAAGCTAGCTTGAGACATTTCTTTTGATTGAACTTGTTTCACTACAATTGTGCCTGCAATTAAGTCATGCCAGCCTTGTTTCTTATGATTAAATATGATCCAAATAAACCCTAAGCAGAGTGGAATAGCACTTATGTAGTATGAAAAATAGCGGATTATAGAAGTTGAAACAGTGAGTGGTTGACCCGTTTTTGCATTGAGGACGGCGAGGTTAAAGACCATTTTTCCGGGCGTTGCAGATCGATATACCCAAAAGATAATGGAAGCTATTAATGGGCATACCCAGTTAAGTATTAAATCCCATCCTCCCAATAAAAAATCGTCTGAGCTCCAGTAAAGTTCTCCATATGCCCAATACATGATGGGTATAGTAAGTAACAAAAGCAGTACAGTATCAATTAATGTTGCACCAAGGCGAGGCAAGAAACCAGCATATTGTAGAGTGTCGTCATTCATACTATCTACCAAATCATTACAGAAAAATGCATTTTATAAGAAAGGCTATGTCTTATATCTGCCAGTGAAGAGGAAAACATATCAAAAAACAAGACAGATGTATTCTCGTCGTATGTGATTTTTACTCAAATATGACGTAATAATCAGTGTCAACACGGGTGAATATAGTTCATGTAATTGCGCAACTCGCAAGCTCTACAAGTTTCATACGGCTGTTACTTATAAAGATGGTTTGCTCATTGTATCTACCGTTAATGAAAGGCAGTAGAGTGACAACTTAAATTATACAGAAAATAGAAATTAAACGGGATAATTATTATAAATATTAACCTTACCTTATATAACAGTAACCTTTTGTATCTAAGATTTAATTTGTATGAATTGCTAACTTAATTTTTTATTTTTAAATGTAAATGATAGATGTGTGTTTTTCGGGCTTTTTTATCAATTTGTGCTAAAACTTAGAGTATAGATGTGTGATAAGGGGTTAAATGTTAGATGGAAATGTTTGCAGACCACCGACAGTCAGATCAGCCGGAAGCTGGTGATGCACGCACACCAGATGAGTTTCCAATGTTGCCATGGAAAGTCCTTCTCATAGATGATGATGAACAAATGCATCAAGTGACCAAACTTGCACTATCGGATTTTGAGTTTGAGGGTCGTAAACTTGACTTGATTTCTGCTTATTCAGGAGATGAAGCTAAGACATTATTTAAGCAACATGATGATATATCACTTGCTTTAGTCGATGTGGTGATGGAAACCGAACATGCTGGTTTAGATTTCGTGAGGTATATTCGCAGTACATTAGGAAATAGCCGAGTTAGACTTGTATTAAGAACAGGCCAAGCAGGACAAGCTCCGGAAGATACGGTTATTCGTGAATATGAAATAGATGATTATAAAGAAAAAACCGAACTCACAACTCAAAAGTTAAAGACCTTGCTTTACTCCATGCTGCGTTCTTATCGAGATTTGTGCCTGATAGAGCAGCAAAAAAAAGGTTTAAGTAAAGTTATTGAAGCCTCAGCCTGTGTTCAAAATACGACGACATTGCAGGCTTATGCAACATCAGTCCTTGAGCAGTTGACATCTTTACTAATGCTTGAGCAGTCGGCTCTTTATTGCATTGTCCAGCCGAGGCCAGATGGTGAAGAGTCCCGAGCATTGACTTTAGCTGCAACGGGCACTTTTGTAGATACGTATAGTGAATGTTCATTTGAAAAACTCCCAGAGGAAGTCGCAGCTCGGTGCAAACAAGTATTTAAATCACGCGAGTCGGAAAATTTTGGTGATTCATATGTTTTATTTTCCCACGATGAACAAGGGGTTGACTGCATTTTATATGTTAATGTTAGCCGTGAGCTAACTGAACTGGATATGCAGCTTCTTGAAATTTACATGCAGAATATCGGTCTGACATTCGAGAATTTGAGTTTAATGCTTGATATCCGAGAAACGTCTAAAGAACTTGTTTATAACCTTGCAAATGCTGTTGAGGCTCGTAGTAAAGAAACTGGTGCTCATGTCCAACGAGTTTCCTTATTCAGTGAAAAATTAGCATCTTTATACGGTTTAAGTGATTATGATGCATCTATGATCAAATATGCCTCGCCACTACATGATGTAGGTAAAGTGGCAGTTCCAGATTCAATCCTTCATAAACCGGGTAAGCTGGATGCGGAAGAGTGGGAAATCATGAAGAAGCATGTAGATTATGGGGTTGATATTTTAAGCAAATCTAAACGTCGTTTGATGACAGTTGCAAAAGAAATTGCAGGTTATCACCATGAAAAATGGGATGGTACAGGTTACCCAAATGGCTTGTCTGGACTTGATATCCCTATTTCTGGGCGAATCACTGCGTTAGCTGATGTATTTGATGCATTAGGTTCCAAGCGCAGTTATAAACAACCATGGAGTGATGAGCAAATTATGCTTGAATTAGTAGCCCAGAAAGGTAAGCAATTCGAGCCTCAACTGGTTGAACTACTCATTAAACACTGGGATGAGTTTTTAGCGATAAGAGAATCCCTTCCAGACTAAAGTGACTATTTTAGTTATGAATTTGTCTCAAGTGGTAAGTTTACTGGGATAATCAACTTAAAAAATACACCGCTACCCAATTGAGAGCTGAACTCCAGCTCTCCTTTTAGTTTTTGATGTACTAAATTAAATACTAGATTCAAGCCAAGCCCAGAACCACCTAAACCGCGTTTGCTGGTATAGAAAGGTTCAAAAATCTTTTGATGTAAAGCGTCTTCGACGCCACTACCGTTATCGCGATATTCAAAAAAGATAGTATCGTCTTCTTGGAAAAAGTTGATCGAAATCTCAGCTTGTGGCTGGCTTTCAAATGCATGATTAATGCTGTTCATAACCAGGTTAGAAATGATTTGAGTGAGCACACCTGGTAGGCTATTCATCACAACAGAGTGATCGCCTGTCAAGGTTGGTTTGACTGGTACTTTACGTGTTTCAGGGTGTAGGCTTGCTAAAAGTGCTTCAATGACTTGTGCAACATTGAATTGAGAACGCGCTTCTGAAACTTGGTCGACTGCGGTTTGCTTGAAATCTCTCACCAATTGCGCTGCTCGGTTTAAATTATGCTCAAGCATTTGACTACTATCTGACGTACGCTTCATTAATGACTCAAACTGCGTACTTGTTAATGTCTGTGATGCAAAGGCGTTATTAAGTTCACTGGTTACATCCCGAATAACTGAGGTTGCAGTAACTGCTATACCAAGTGGGGTGTTAACTTCATGAGCTACCCCTGCGACTAGACCTCCTAAAGCTGCGAGTTTTTCTGATTCCACCAACTTGTCTTGGGCATCTTGTAATTGTTCCATACTTTGCTTGAGATCAAGAGTCCTAGAAGCCACCATATGCTCCAAATTTTGGTTAAGTTCTTCAAGCTCAATTTGAGCCAATTTGAGTTCAGTAATGTTGATGGCTGTTCCTCTGAAGCCTAAGAACTGGCTTTTTTGATATCGAGCTTTTGCCTGAAAAAGTAAATGTAAGGTAATACTATTTATTGTGATGCTTTCTCCTACCTTCGTAAAATCATTACGTCGAGTAATTGCTTGATGTAAATTGACTGAACTTTTTAGAGCTTCAATTTCCGTTAAACTAATCCCGTGGACAGAATCAAGAGACAACGACTCCTTCATCGCCTCTGAGCAATAGGTTAACTGTCCAAGCTCATTGGTCTCCCATAGCCAATCAGACGAAACATGAGTAAAATCGGCCAAACGATCCTGCTCTTCTTTAATGTTATTGTATAGCAGCGTTATGTTACTACTTATTTTGTTTGCTCCTTCGCCTAGCCAATCTAACTCGTCATCTTTTTCTGAAATCCAGCGCTTTTTTGCTAATACTAGAGGTTTACTTGGGTGGCGTGGATTAAAATTTCGCAAATATTGAGCAATCTGGAATATCCTTCGGTTTACACTAGCATGAAATATTAATAGCATAATTGAGCAAACCAGAGTGGTTTTGAGCGCATTTAGAATTAGAGTGGAAATAAATTGATGGAGTAAATAATCGTAAATCTCTTGTGCGTTTGATTCTACATAAACGGTGCCTATTTGCTCAGAGTGCCCATCCTCTGGGTCGCGATAAGTAAGTGGGAAAGTCTCGTGGACTACTTTGCCTGTTTCTGCTTTCCCTGCATTAAATGTGTAGTTACCTGATTTGACTTCGAGAAAATCAATTTTGGGAAGATTCACTAATCCATCAAGCCTTTCTTGAAGCACGGCTAGATCGAATGACCATAAAGATGAAGCTAGCAAGCCTGCATGAACATCACGTATTTCTATATGGCGCTGTTCTACATCGTTAAACTCCTTTTTATAGTCCCAAGACAATTGAAGTATGGTGGTAAACAAAGTCACGAAGCTGCTTAACGTTACCATCAATAGGATGATTCGACGCCCGATCCGACTTTGTAAAGGATTATTAATGCTCTCTTCTACTTTCTTATTTCGACTCATAGTACTCTAAGATGGTGTTTTCAATTGAGTATAGCTTGCGCTTTTCAGTTTTTATCAAGAATAAGAGCCTCCAGATCTTATTTTTCAATCTAGACTAACTTAGGTAATTAATATTTATAGGTTGTAATTTTGAGATTACTCATGTTTTTCTTGCTTCTAGGAGTGAGCAGTGCTCAAGCGGAAAAGGTACTCTTAATAGAGAGCTACCATGCTGAATATCCATGGGATGTTAGTTATATAAAAGGTATCACAGATACGATGTCATCATCAGCTGAGCTGCTCAGCTTTCAGATGGACACCAAGCGGGTGCCTGTTGAACAGTTTGAATCCAAGGCTAACGAAGCATTTGAATATTACCAGCAAATAAAGCCAAGTATTGTGGTTTTGGGAGATGATAATGCGCTGAAATATATGTTACCTAAATTGTATCAAGAGCCTATATCGATTGTTTTTTTAGGCATAAATTCAAATCCACGTTCGCTTTTGAGGAAATATAAAGGCCAAGCAAAAGTGACAGGGGTACTCGAGTTACCTTTATTTGTCAAAAACATTAGAGACTTGAGCCAAATGTTGCCCGAGAAGAAGCATAAATTCAGAGTGATGTTTGATTCTGGAGTAACCTCCCAAGAAGCAGCCAAGCATATTAAAAAGCAATATATATTGATTGAAAAAAGCCTTAGGGTTGAAGCAGAGATTCTTCTTATTGGAACACAAGAAGACTGGCAGGAGAATGTAATCAACGCTGAAGATGATGGCGTATCAGTCATTATTGTTGGCCTTTATCACACGCTTGTAGATGAAGGGGGGAATAGTATGCCAGCTTCAGAGGTACTGAGGTGGACGAATGAAAACTCTAAAATACCATTATTTGCTTTTTGGGATTTCGCAGTTGGAGAAGGTAAAGCCAGTGGTGGTGTTGTTTTGTTTGGCGAAAGCCAAGGTAAACAAGCGGCAGGTCTAGTGAATGAAATATTGGCTGGAAAAGATGCTAATAATCTTCCTATCGCTATTGGAGAGCAAGGTCGAGCCATTTATTCCGAAAAAGAGTTGCAACGTTGGGGGCTTACACCACCGGTTCATTGGAATGTTATGAATTGATAAAAAAGCCCACTGACAGTGGGCTTTCAATTTAGTAAGCTAGTTATGCTTCGACTTGACGGTCACGACCGTGGCCACGTTCACCCCGAAAGTTACCACGATTATCACCACCTCGGTTGCGATCAAATCGACGTTCGCCATCTCGGTTTCCACTTTCGCGGCGAGCACCTTCGCGGTTACCACCTTCGCGGTTACCACTTTCGCGGTTTCCACGGAAGCCACCACCATCACGACGGCTACCTTCGCGGTTACCACGGAAGCCACTACCATCACGTCGTCCGCCGCCATCTCTTCCACGGCCACCATCACGGCGACCACGAGGCTCACGGAAGTCGTCGAAGTCACAAACAACAGCATCTACTTGTTTTTGGCGGATGCGAAGTTTACGCAGCTTTCCTGCTGTTTCAGAAGGCATCGCCTTTGGAAGCTGAACGTAGGTTTCACCTTGAGCTAACTTAATCGCACCAATCGAGCCCTTTGTAAGGCCAAGTTCATTTGCTAATGCGCCAACGATATCCTTAACTTGTACACCTTGTTCGCGACCCACTTGAAGCTGGTAGGTATCCCAGTCTTGGTTGTTAACACTACGATCTCGGCCGCGGTTGTCGCGTCCACCATCACGTCCACCATCACGACGTTCTTTACGGCGTTGCTTGTCTCGCTCAATGGCTTGGATCATTGGGTCTTCGCCAATATAAAATAATGGGCGCTTACCTTGTTGACGTTTAAGTAATATTGAAGCAAGAGTCACTGCATCAACATCTAAAGTTTCTTGCAGCTTTTCTACTAATTCGGTAAATCTCTCTAAAGATTTATGTTCTTTTTCTTGCTCAAGTTCTGCCCCAAGCTTAACTAAGCGAGCTTCTGCAACTTTATCACGTAAGGGAAGTTGGATTTCTTCCATTAGAGATTTGGTTACACGCTCTATGGTACGAAGCATGCGAATTTGATTGGTGCGTACCAAAAGTATGGCTTTACCTTTACGACCAGCACGACCTGTACGGCCAATCCTGTGGATATAAGACTCTACATCAAAAGGAATATCATAGTTGAAGACGTGTGTAATTCTTGGTACGTCAAGGCCGCGTGCAACTACATCAGTTGCAACCAGAATATCGATAACACCTTGCTTAATGTGGTCAACAGTACGCTCACGCTGAGATTGAGGAATATCGCCATGAAGTGCAGAAGCCTTAAAGCCACGCGCACATAGCCAATCTGCTAGTCGTTCTGTGTCTTGACGTGTACGAACGAAAACAATGGATGCATCAGTTTCTTCTGTTTCCAGCATGCGAGACATTGCTTCATCTTTCTCAATCCCTTTTACTACCCAGAACTGTTGTTCAACTTTGTCAACAGTATGGTTTTTTCCGGCTACATCAATCGTGGCAGGCTCACGCAGAAAGCGTTCCACAATTTTTTTTAGCATTGGTGGCATTGTTGCAGAGAATAAAACGCGTTGAGCAGATTCAGGAGCATGTTCCATGATTTCTGTTACATCATCAACGAAACCCATATTTAGCATTTCATCAGCTTCATCAAGAATAAATGTGTGCACTTCGTCTAGGTGAAGGCGTTCACGGTTGATGAGGTCTTGAACTCGGCCAGGTGTGCCGACCACAATATGTGCCCCGTTTTTAAGAGCTCGCATTTGATCAACGATTGATGCACCACCGTAAATTTCTAGAACTTTCAGGCCAGTAATATTTTTCCCTAGGTTTTTAATTTCCGCTGCAACCTGAATGGCTAACTCACGTGTTGGAGCTAGTACAATGGATTGAGGCTTGCGTTGAGAAAGGTCTAGTTTGTTTAAAAGGGGTAAAGAAAAAGCCGCTGTTTTACCAGTACCTGTTTGAGCTTTACCGAGTACATCTGTACCTTTCATTAGGTGCGGTATAGCTGCAGCCTGGATAGGCGTTGGTGAAACAAAGCCCATCTCATTTAATGATGAAAGGATAGAGTCGTTCAGCGCTAAGTCGCTAAACTGAATTACAGAATCAGTCATTGGGATCCTACTATATAAATGTAAACAAAAGGTCCCACGAGCTCTACCAATTCCATTACCAATCCAGTGAGTGCTGAATCCGTTCAGATGCGGATAAGTCGTAAATCGCATCAAGCCGCTAGGGACATATCTAAGGGGTGCGAATTATTCCTTAAATACACAAAAAAAGCCAGAAAAAATTGAAATACATCACAAATTTTTCCTAGCTTTGATTGGATAGACTGTTTTTCAGGTGTATCTGAATATATTAATTTCGTGCTAGAAAATGAGCTTTTGTTATTGATCTGGTTGATAATATAGAAAACGATACCGGCATCTAGCTCTCAAACTTCTGCGATATACATTGATGGTATTACCTAGTAACATGTGAACAAAGAAATTAGTTCTACAAATGTCATTATCATAGCATGAGGCTGATGGCTGATTGGCTGATAATCATATAGCGTTGGATGTGAATGCATCCAGAACATAAAACGAATTATTTAGAAGTTAACATGTTCCAAGATAACCCTCTACTGGCTCAATTAAAGCAGCAAATTCAAGAAAACCTTCCCAAGAAAGAAGGTGTCATTAAAGCGACGGAAAAAGGCTTTGGCTTTTTGGAAGTCGACAGTAAAACTAGCATCTTCATTCCGCCACCTTATATGAAAAGGTGTATGCATGGAGATAAAGTAAGGGCCATTATTCGTACCGAAAAAGAGCGAGAAGTCGCTGAGCCTGAAGCACTGCTGGAGCAAGGTGTGGATCGATTCATTGGACGGGTGAAATTGTTTAAAGGAAAGCTAAACGTTGTTCCAGATAGCCCGCAACTTAAGAGGCTGTCGCTGAAATCTAAGCTGGTTAAAGGCTTAAAGCGTGACGAGTTGCAAGAAGGTGACTGGGTTGTTGCCCATGTGGTTCAGCACCCACTTAGCGGCGACAGTTCTTTTTTAGCTGAAATTTCGAGCAAAATTGCTGATGCTGAGGATAAAATCGTCCCATGGTGGGTGACATTGGCCCAAAATGACTTACCCAATACAGAGCCATCGGGGGTTGAGGATTGGAAAGTAGAGGATGATGCTGATCTTAAACGTTTGGATATGACACATGTACCCTTTGTGACTATCGACGGTTCATCTACCCAAGATATGGATGACGCTTTATATGCTGAAAAGAAAGACGATGGGTCGTATGAACTGACGATCGCCATTGCCGATCCTACAGCTTATATTGCTCAAGAATCTGAAATGGATAAAGTCGCTCGCCAACGAGGCTTCACCATCTATCTACCAGGTCGAAATATTCCAATGCTGCCACGTGAATTAGCTGATGGGTTATGCTCTTTGGTTGAAGGCGAATTACGGCCGACACTTTGCTGCAAAGTTACGGTAGGCCGTGATGGTACTCTTGGAAATGATGCGCTGTTTTTTTCGGCTAATATCAAGTCTCATGCTCGTCTAGCCTACGACCATGTATCCGATTGGTTGGAGCATGGGCAATCAGAGCAGTGGCAGCCTAATGAAGCTATTGCCCAAGTGATTCGCGCCCTTCATGAATGTTCACAGGTCCGCCTTCAGTGGCGTGAGAGCAATGCCGTTATTTTTCCAGACCGACCAGATTATCGATTTGAACTCAGTGAAGATAATGATGTTATTGCTATTCATGCAGATATTCGCCGAAGCGCAAACCGTTTAGTTGAAGAATGTATGATTACCGCGAACATCTGCGCTGGGAAAGTACTTCAAGTAAGCTTTGATTCCGGAGTGTTTAATACTCATTCGGGCTTCAAACCAGAGAAAATCAGTGATGTTATTGAGCTCGTCAACTCTGAAGCCAAGAGTTCAATATTTAATGCCGATTGTATTACAACATTGGAAGGATTTTCAGAGCTTCGTCGCTGGCTAGTTAAGCAAGATACCAATTACCTTGACCATCGTATTCGTAAGTATCAAGCATACAGTGAAATCGGCAATCAGCCATTACCTCATTACGCTATGGGGCTTGAGCTATATGCTACATGGACTTCGCCGATTCGAAAGTATGGTGATATGGTTAATCATCGCATGCTAAAAGCTCATATCTTAGGTAAAGCACCTACTCAAATTGTGGATGATAATCTTGGAGATGAATTAGCGCTTCACCGTAAACATCATAAAATTGCTGAGCGTCATGTGGCAGAGTGGCTATATGTGCGCACTTTAGCTAATGAATCTACCAAAGGTACGATATTTAACGGTGAAATTTTTGATGTATCTCGAGCTGGATTACGTGTTCGTTTAATCGAAAATGGTGCGGCAGCATTTGTTCCTGGATCTTTAATTTTGGCTAATAAAGAGCGTTTAAAATGCAATACTGAAGCAGGCATTGTAACTATTGATGATAATGTAATTTACCGAGTGGGTGACTTGATAGAAGTGATTCTCAATGAGGTAAATCAGGAAACACGGAGTATAGTGGCTAAACCTGTCGAGGTATTTGCTTAAATGAATAAGCGCTATTAGTTATAAGCTGATGGGCAGGAAATATTCTTTACTGCCCATGTATCATTAAAAGTTCAAAGCCTTATGTTTCCCAAAATATTGACTTTGGATCCTTGTCTACTTCGCGCATTATTGCCGTAAGATCTTGACTTTTTGGAAGGTAAGGATAGGGAAGCCATTGTGTGTGGTTGATTTCATCAGGGACCAATAGTAACCAAGCTTTTTCTTCTAGGTTCCATATAACCTTTGCCACTGGTAACATGTAGTGGCAATGAGCAGAATCAAGAAGAAAATGCTGTTTAATGAACACGACTCCATTTTCAGTAACCTCATAACTTGCTTTACCAAGTTCAGCCGGTAAACTTTTGTTTCGCTGAGAACAGATTATCTGTGCTCGGCTTTCTACTTGTTTTTGTAGTAAACTTATGAGTCCCATTCTAGCTCCCAGCGTCGAATTCTGCTTTAAAGAATAGGTATAAGATATCCCTGAGTCTGTATCATTTTCACAAAAATGTAATCTTATCGAAATATCATAACGTCAATGCACTTTTCAAATTTGAATCGGAGATTGTTATGATTCGTCAATTTTTAATACCTTTGCTTATGTCATTTTTATTTTTTAACCCTGCAGCAGCAAATGAGGTTAATATATCGGGTTCGACATCTGTTGCACGTGTGATGGATATATTGGCTGAAGATTTTCATAAAAACCACCCAGAAACTTATATTGCTGTACAGGGTGTTGGCTCAACCGCTGGTATTACACTACTCAGTAAGGGTGTGACAGATATTGGGATGAGCTCACGCTATTTGACTGAAAGTGAGCAAGATGAATCGCTTATTGTAATCCCATTAGCTTTTGACGGCTTAGCTGTGGTCGTGAATAAATCAAATCCGATAGATAATGTGAGTCGCAAAAATCTGTTTGATATTTATAAAGGTGTTATTAATAATTGGAAGGTGGTGGGTGGTCCAGATCAAAAAATTGCTGTGGTAACTCGAGAAGCGTCATCTGGGTCGAGATATAGTTTTGAAAGCCTTCTTGGATTAACTAAAATTGTAAATGGGCGCCAAGTGTCATCAATTAGCCCAGATAACTTAGTGGTTAATAGTAATAGTATGGTCAAAACTTTAGTTAGCCACAACAAACAAGCAATCGGGTTTATATCTACAGGTTCAGTAGACAGCTCAATTAAAGCGGTCAAACTTGAAGGGGTTGAGGCTAACAGTCAAACCATCGCAAACAATAAATATTCCTTGTCTCGGCCTTTTCTTGTTGTTTACAAAGACTCTATGTTAGATAAGCAAGCTCAGCTATTTATTAGGTATTTGCGGGGGACTAAAGCGAGTAACTTGATTCGAGAATATGGGTATATACCGATCAGCCAATGATCTACTAGGAGGGCTGGTCCCTCCTTAGAAATGAAGCTGAATGACAGAAACAACAATAGCGCCTGGACGTCGAATACCTTCTATCTCAACTTTGATTTCTCGCTCAATTTCAAGTCCTTTCTTAACTGGAGTGATTTTAGAGAGGGTGCTTACTGCACGAATGCGACTATTTGCTTTAACAGGGTAAGGGAAACGTACTTGATTGAGACCAATGTTGACTACCAATTTTGCAGTCGGGAAAAGGGTATGGTCTGGATCGATACTATCTGTCAGTTTTGGTAACATAGCCAGAGTTAAAAAGCCATGTGCAATGGTGGTTTTAAAAGGTGACTCGGCTTCTGCGCGCTCGGGGTTGGTATGTATCCATTGCATATCTTCTGTGATTTGACCGAATTGATCAATACGCTGCTGAGAAATCTCTAGCCACTCACCTGTGTGTATCACTTGTCCGAGTTTTGTTTCTAGTTGAGCGTACAGTTCTTTTGCTTCAGGTTTTAACTCAATGCTTCTTGTCCGAATATCACTTGTCGTCGCAGTTACCTGAACTTCATCGTTAACCGCTGGTCTTTGCATATCCCAAAAACGCGCAAATAAGTGGCCATTATTTGTCTTTTGTAAAAACTCGTCCCAATATTCACGTACAGTAGGAGACATCCACTGCATAAATTCGGATTGCGATTTTTCACCACGATGTTTGAATAGGTCTGCGACTTTCATAAAACCTCAGATATCTGATATTAATACATGTCAACATACTAATTTTGAACCACTTCACAATTGTTCGCAATGACTTTTGGGCGTACACATGTTGCCCTATTGCTGCATTTATGTTTTAAATCAAGATCTTATCAAAAAAACATTATTTTATTAGATAATTCTATTTAGAGTATTAACACTACATGATTGTGAAGATATTATTACAATTTTAATAAAAAGTACTCTTTTAGAGTGCTTGTCTAATCGCTGTGCAATTATGGGCAACGAAATAAAACGTTAGCAACAATCCTGCCAATACCTAATACTCCATTTTCAAGGCGAGATGGCTGAGTGGTTGAAAGCGTGGGTCTTGAAAACTGACATACCCCAATAGGGTATGTAAGGGAAATCGATATTTATCCTCCATTAAGTGATATTAAAACGCTGTTTAAAAAATCAATATTGAGTAACCTGCTTTGATTCATTAGTTAAGATTTACTCTACAAAACTGACACCAGCTTCAAGGTACAATCGCTGGCAAGCTGTTCCATCACTGTGGAAGAGATGGCAACGGTGCGCTGGAATATCAACAATACACTTATTACCCACCTCAACAGCTAAAGTATCTGGTTGTCGATAAATGATATCAGCGTCTGCTGACTCAATATGCATGTAAACTTGGGTTTCATTACCTAGTTTTTCTACAATGTTTATTTGACCTTCAATCGAAGCACTGCCTTGTGATTTAGGGAGCAGGTGCTCTGGCCGAATACCTAATGACATGCGCGTTCCCCGTGTGATAGTTCTGCCATCTACAGGCACCCAGAATGCGTTGCCGTTTGCGAGCTGAACCATCACTCGTTCATCTTCTACCGCTTCGATGAAAACGCTAATAAAATTCATTTTAGGTGAACCAATAAATCCAGCAACAAAACGATTTTTAGGGTAATGATATAGCTCCAATGGTCTGCCTACTTGTGCGACATAGCCAGCATCAAGTACAACGATCTTATCTGCCATTGTCATCGCTTCAACCTGATCGTGAGTGACATATATCATTGTACAACCCAACTTTCTTTGAAGCTTGGTAATCTCAGAGCGCATTTGTACGCGTAGGGCTGCATCTAGGTTTGATAAAGGTTCATCCAGCAAAAATACTTTTGGTTGTGAGACCAAGGTTCTACCTATGGCTACTCGTTGTCTTTGTCCTCCAGACAAGGCTTTAGGCAGGCGTTCAAGCAAATGACTGAGTTGGAGAACATCTGCGGCATGCTCTACACGTTTATCTATCTCACTTTTATTTGCTTTGCTGAGCTTGAGACCAAATGACATGTTGTCATATAGGTTTAAATGAGGATACAAGGCGTATGATTGAAATACCATACCGACACCACGTTTTGATGGCTCTACCTCATTCATGTGCTGAGAACCAATATATAGGTCGCCTGACGTGATATCTTCAAGGCCAGCGATACAACGTAATAAGGTTGATTTTCCACAGCCTGATGGACCAACAAATACAACAAACTCGCCTTCATTAATCTCCAGATTAATATTTTTTGAAATTAAAACGTCGCCATAAGCTTTAGATACATTCTTTAACGTGACACTTGCCATCTTGTCCTCGATCAATATTTATTTTTCCGCTTGATATAATAAATTCACTAATGTGTAGTAATATCTCGTACCGTTTTTACGGTTAGTTTGCCTAAAATAGCAGTGTTTGATGTTTATTTAATGCACTAATTCATACAAAATCATCGCAAGCAAAGCATACCCTTTTATTTTAACAATATAGTAGTGTCGACCACAGTAAACTTGAAGACGACCAGCCCTTGGATACTTCTTGAGGAAATGCTGGGGGAAGAAATATGGGTGGTGAACTAAAGCACCACCCGTCAGAGCCAATTTAGAGTTTGTTCTTCCCGATACAATGTATAGGTATTTTGTATCATTGAACTTAAGATTAATTATTTTTAGCTAATGACACAATGCTATTTTTCTTCACAGTGATTCTTGGCCATGTAACCCAGCTTTATTGTAGATGCAGAAAGTTATCGACCTAACTAATATATTCTGGAAAAGATACCGACTACCCTACACTAGGCCAAACTAGTATGTTTTTTTCATGTGGATTTCGCATCCTCCTGATAACGTTTTATTTTGGGTTGGTAGTGAGGGAGTAGATGAGTCAGAAAGCACTTTGGTTTGTTAGATCAAGTTCAAAGAACTGCAGTATAGATCAGTGAACTTGATCACCAACAGGGGATGTTTTGTGATTTATGTTGTTGTTGATCACCGATTCTGATCACGAAAACACGCCATAATAGACAAGGCGTAGAAGACGGGATGATGAGCTAATTGATAATTTGGCGACAATAAGTTGTGACGCTAGGTAATTCCCCTGACTAGCCTGTGCCCGTAATATATTTAAAAAGGATGTTCATATGAGAAATGGCCTAAGTACAATAACCTTGAGCACTACCGTGGCTCTATGCTCAATGAGTACTAATGCTGCTATCGAAGAAGGACAACTGACCATCTGGGTTGGTGGTGACAAAGCTTATCAAGGGATGGCTGAAATTGGTAAACGGTTTGAGGCAGAAACTGGTATTGAAGTTACGGTGGCTTTTCCTGAAAAGCTGGAAGAAAAATTCCCCAAGGTTGCTGCCTCTGGGGAAGGTCCTGATGTCATATTTTTTGCGCATGATCGTTTTGGTGGCTATGCAGAAGCTGGGTTGCTTGCTGAAATAAAACCATCGAAAGATATTGAGCAAGGGATAGTAAGTTTTGCTTGGGATGCTGCGACCTATAAAGGCAAAAAAATAGCTTACCCTGTGGCCATTGAATCGGTCTCTTTAATCTACAACAAGTCGCTATTATCAACACCTCCCAAAACGTGGGAAGAAATTCCAGCCTTGAATGCTAATTTACAGAAATCTGGTAAGAAAGCGATTATGTGGCCACTGCGAGATGGCGCTTACTTCACTTGGCCTCTTTTATCCGCAGATGGAGGATATGCTTTTAAACAAGTTAAAGATGGCTACGATATCCGCGATGTTGGTGTGGCAAAAGATGGGGTTCAAGCATCTTTAACCTTCATCAATGAGATGATTAAAAATAAGGTTATTTCCGCTGATATGAACTATTCCGTCTCCGAATCTGAGTTTGCTGCTGGTAATGTCGCAATGACGATCAATGGCCCATGGGGGTGGACAAATATTGATAAAGCAGGAATCGATTATGGTGTCACTACTTTACCAAAATTTAATGGACATGCATCAAAGCCGTTTGTAGGTGTCTGGGTAGGAGGGATTAGTGCGGTATCTCCTAATAAAGAATTGGCTGTTGAGTTTTTGGAAAATCACTTACTAACAGATCAGGGTCTAAAAAGTCTCAATGATGATAAACCACTGGGTGCTGTGGCTTTAAAGTCGTTCCAGAAACAAATTGAAATGGATACACGCATTGCTGCAACTATGAATAATGCCATGAATGGTGAAGTCATGCCAAATATACCTCAACTTACTACTTTTTGGTATAGCATGAAAGATGCGTTAGATAATGTCGTTGATGGTCGACAGAGTGTACCTGATGCATTGAAAGCCGCTGAAACGCGAATGACACAGTAGTGTATCTGATTTTTAGAGGGAGAACGTTGTCCTCTTTCGCTTCTATATTATCGTGAGCAGGGTATCACATGCAGTCAGTTCAAGGTATAGGCACTATGTCGTCGCCAAAAGTTAGCTTGCCTTACAACAAAAACATATTGATGAAATGGGCAATTTTGACGTCGATTGGCATTATTAATGGCTACGCTATCATATTAATGTATTCTAGAGGAGAGGTGGCATTTGCACTTCTTACTCTTATTATCACCACATTGGCGTTATTTATTTTTGGTAGTGCAAAAACATATGCACATCGATATATCTATCCCGGAATTGCAGGAATGATCCTGTTTATTCTTTTTCCTTTAGCCTATACGGTAAGCTTGGCTTTTACTAACTACAGTGCTAAAAATCAACTTTCCTTTGAGCGGGCACAATCGGTATTGCTGGAACGTACTTATCAAAGTGGTGAAAATTATCCGTTTTCATTAATTCGGACAGATAATGGTTATCGCATTGTAGTGACAACAGTAGATCAACTGTTAGCAACAGGTAACTTGGATTTTGATAAGTTGGGTCGTCAGCTTCACTTAGAACCCGTTACAGAGGTAGAAGGTGAAAAAGAAAAAATAAAAACCATTATTAAAAACAAGTCAATATTGAGTGCCGTTGATTTTTATTTACCTTCTGGTGAAGTAATTCGGATGAGCGGCTTACGCAAATTTGCGGCTATAGAGGCTCTTTATACATTACAAGCCGATAGTGAAACACTCTATAACAATGAAACCCACCAATACTTAAGACCTAATGACCAAGTTGGTTTTTATCAAGCAATAGATGAAAATGGGCAGTTTACTGGCCCTACGATATCACCTGGATATATTGTTACGGTCGGAACGTACAACTTTGAACGTGTTTGGAAAGAAGAGGGTATAAAGCAGCCTTTTGTTAGTATTTTTGTTTGGACCGTGACTTTTTCTGCTCTCAGTGTAGGGTTAACTCTTATCATTGGCTTAGTTTTGGCAAATATTGTCCAGTGGGAAGCGTTAAAAGGTCGCTCTATTTATCGTGTGCTCTTGATTTTGCCCTATGCTGTACCAGCATTTATTTCAATCTTGATTTTTAAAGGACTGTTTAATCAAAGTTTTGGCGAGATTAATATGGTTCTAGAAGCACTGTTTGGCCTCAGTCCAAGCTGGTTTTCTGATCCTTTAATGGCCAAATTGATGATAATAATAGTTAATACATGGCTTGGTTTTCCGTACATTATGATTTTATGCATGGGGCTACTAAAGGCAATTCCGGAGGATCTATATGAGGCATCAGCTATTGATGGGGCAAATTTTATTGATAACTTCCGCTGTATTACTTTACCGTTGATGATTAAACCGTTAACCCCCCTTCTGATAGCCAGTTTTTCATTTAACTTCAATAATTTCGTATTGATTCAGCTTCTCACTCAAGGAGGCCCCAATATGCTAGAGACTACTGAGCGTGCCGGCCATACGGATTTATTGGTGAATTACACCTATCGAATTGCTTTTGAAGGTGCTGGAGGGCAAAACTTTGGCTTGGCGAGTGCAATCGCAACATTGATCTTTCTTCTCGTTGGGGCTTTGGCTTTGCTAAATCTTCGTGTAATAAAAGTGGCTAAAGACTAAGGAGAATTGTAATGGCAATGGTACAAGGTCAGTCATTGAAATATCGAGTTTTGGCCACACATATTTTACTGTGGTGTTTTCTTAGTTTGATCCTGTTTCCCTTATTGATGGTTGTCGCAATTTCCTTGCGAGAAGGAAACTTTGCAATAGGGAGTATTATTCCCGATAACCCATCGTTGGAACATTGGAAGTTAGCGTTGGGTTTTTCAGTGACGAATAACGATGGTTCTGTTACATCTCCCCCATTCCCTGTTCTGACTTGGTTGTGGAATTCAGTTAAAGTGGCAGGGGTTTCATCGATTATGATTGTTGTTCTTTCGACAACGTCAGCGTATGCCTTTGCACGGATGAAGTTTAAAGGTAAGAACACTATTCTCAAAGCGATGATGATCTTTCAAATGTTTCCACCAGTATTGGCTCTAGTCGCAATTTATGCATTGTTTGATAAACTGGGCCAATACATTCCCTTTTTGGGTTTAAATACTCATGGTGGTTTAATCTTTGCGTATCTTGGTGGAATTGCCTTACATGTCTGGACGATTAAAGGTTATTTTGAAACTATAGATAACTCTCTTGAAGAAGCGGCAGCACTTGACGGTGCAACACCATGGCAAGCATTTAGGTTGGTTCTTTTACCCCTTTCGGTGCCCATTTTAGCTGTTGTGTTTATTTTGTCATTTATTATGGTTATTGGCGAGGTCCCAGTGGCATCAGTGCTACTTTCTGATGTAGACTCCTATACGTTAGCTGTTGGAATGCAGCAGTATTTATATCCACAAAACTATTTGTGGGGTGATTTTGCGGCAGCAGCTGTGTTGTCTGCGTTACCAATAACGATTGTATTTTTGTTTGCGCAGCGCTGGTTGGTTGGAGGTTTGACCGCTGGTGGTGTTAAAGGCTAACTATAATAACATGTGTGGCAGAAAAGCTACCCAATTGTTTCTCGACTTAACCTACTTTGGTTTGGCCGCCGATCAGTTAAGGAGAGTACATCTGGCGTTACGCATAGCTGGCTGTTAGCTTAGATTCCTTACTTCGTCACTACTAACAGTTTTTGTAACCAAAACCCGATTCGACTCGGGTTTTTATTTATAGTGAAATAAGTGGGCTTGTATCCTGAGTTACGTAGTGTGTAAATATGAAAAAAGCTTTAGAACTCTCGACTCGAAGGCGCACACCCTAAATATTTGAGTAATACGTAGAGGCTCTCTTGTGAAAGGGCAACTCGGCGAAATAAATCAGCAAAGGTATCATCGCCACCAAAGCAAATTTGGATATAGTGATTAATTTCTTCACTGGTATACCCTTCGACGTACAAGCTTCTGACCCACTGATATTCGACTGCTTTACTATTGATAAGTGTTGCTTCACTGAGTGTGATGTGGTTTAAATTCACCCCATGACCTTAACATAAACGGCTCTAAGGTAATTTAATCAAATTAAGATGAAGGAAACATGACAAACCTTCGTGAAATGCCCGAACGAGGATGGTTAAACCCAACGTTATTTGAGATATTTCACGTGAGCTTCCATTTCTTCGCCTATTTTAGTTCGCATGTTCATCAGCTTTATCGCAGAGTCCCTCAATTGAATATCATCTTGTGTTTCTGGAATCCACTCTGGGACCGAAGACGGTTTTCCATGTTCATCTACAGCGACCATAATGACTATACAATGTGTAGTAAGACGGTTTTTCAGCACTTTAGGGTCGCTAGCTTGAACATCAATTGCAATATGCATCGATGTTTTACCTGTATAAATAACTTTAGCGCTGACTTCTACAAGATTACCAACATGAATTGGTGCAACAAAGCGAATACCTCCAGCGTAGGCTGTAATACAATATTGTCCACTCCATGCTGCGGCATTTGCGTATGCAGCTAAATCTATCCATTTCATGACAGCGCCGCCATGAACTTTTCCCCCAAAGTTGACATCGGCAGGTTCAGCTAAAAAACGCAGTGTGATATCCCGTTGACCATTACTCATCTGTCAGTCCTTTATTTTAATACTTATATTACTTTAACTAACAAAGGTGTTAATTAATTGCAATCATTAATTCCAGCTTAGTAGAAAAACGTAATATGCCCCAGAATCATTCCGTGGGGGCTTTTAGGTGTTATAGGATTTTGAAGAGGGATGTTTGTACTTCCAAACTTAGTTTTTTGTTGATGTGAGTCGATGAGTTAATCGATTTAATTAGTATGGAATAGAGCTAATGATGGCCGTTGTGACGACAGCGGCCGAATAGAAGGTTAGTGCTATTGTTTTGCGGATTGTGTACTCGACGTTATCAGTACTATTTTGAAATATCTTCATATTCCCCCTCCAATACAGATGTTCGCTCCTGTTTACTTTGGCGTAATGATTTTTCAATTTTTCTGCCTGTTAGTAGTGCAAAAATTGTGAGTGGGACCATCATTATGATACTAAAAGTAAGAGTTAATAAGCCTATAAAGAGCGCCAACACGCTGGCAATCATTTTATTCATGTATTTACACCTCGTTTTTGATACTTCTATAGTAAACGATTTAAATGAACCAAACATGAATGAAAAATGGGAAAGTAAAAAAGCCGCTTTTAGAAAAAGCGGCAATCATGGAGTATATCGTTATTATTGTTGTGGAGACGTGTTCCTAACCTCAGTCAGGAGTGTATTTAATTATACGTTAGGGTATGTTTTGTAACGGACGCCCATCATTTGCTCCATGCAATGTATGACTTGGCAGCTATATCCGAACTCATTGTCATACCAGATATAAAGAACACATCGTTTGTCTTGAGCAATAGTCGCGGCACCGTCAACAACGCCTGCGAATCGAGAGCCAACTAAGTCAGTTGAAACGACTTCGGTAGATTCTGTGTAATCAATCTGTGCTGATAGTTCAGACTTTAGAGCAATCTCACGTAGATATGCGTTTAGCTCGTCCTTGTCAGTTATTTTTTCGAGGTTTAGGTTGGCAACAGCCATTGATACATTTGGTGTCGGTACTCTGATGGCATTACCGGTTAGTTTTCCAGCTAGTTCAGGGAGAGCTTTAGCAACAGCCTTAGCTGCTCCTGTAGATGTTAATACCATATTGAGAGAAGCACTGCGGCCGCGACGTTCTCCCGAATGAAAGTTATCAATCAGGTTTTGATCATTTGTGAATGAATGAACAGTTTCAATGTGTCCGGATGCTACGCCATATTTATCATTAACTGCTTTAAGTACCGGTGTGATTGCATTTGTGGTGCAACTTGCAGCTGAGATAATCGTGTCTTGTGGTTGGATTGTGTTCTCATTAACGCCAAATACTATGTTTTTGATGTCACCTTTTCCAGGAGCCGTTAGAAGTACTTTTTCGGCACCGTTACATTCAAGGTGTTGGCCTAGTTCTTGACTGTCTCTCCATACACCAGTGTTATCGACTATCAAAGCACCATTAATACCATATTTGGTATAATCTACATCTTCGGGTTTGTTAGCATAAATAAATTGAATGTAGTTACCATTTGCAATGATAGCTTTGCGTTCTTCGTCGACAATAATACTGCCATTAAACTGACCATGAACAGAATCTCTTCGAAGCAAACTAGCACGCTTTTCTAAATCTCCCTTTTTACCGCCGCGTACTACGACAGCCCGTAAACGTAAGGGGTAGCCGGGGCCATTTTTCTCAATTAGAAGGCGAGTAAGGAGTCGCCCGATACGGCCAAACCCGTATAAAACTACATCACGTGGCTCACTGACAGTTTCACCATTCATAGCACCTAGTAGAGCCGTATGGAGGAAATCTTTTATGCCATAGTCGTCGTCTCGGCCCTTCCAGAACTGATGAGCAAGCTGACCGATATCAACTCTACATGGTGAGAGTTCCATTTCGGACAGCGCTTTTATTAAAGGAAAAGTTTGCTCTGTAGATAGTGGGGTCCCTGTGTATCGACGAGCAAGGCGGTGCGTCTTAATTATATCAATAGTTGCGGCATTGACTAGAGTCTTACCGAATAAGAGGACTTCAACGCCTTTTTCGCGATAGAGTTGACCGAGTAGGGGGGAAATTGTTTCCGCAATCGTTTGGCTTATTTGCCAGTCTAGAAGATGTTTCTCTGGACTCATGTTTTTTGGGACCTTTCACGTTTTTAGAAGTGACTCTATTTCACTAGGGTGTAGGGTTAGTGATGTAGAGAATACAATATTTTGATTTTATTTTTATGCGCCAGATTGTAATGCCTAGCTGCTTATTCTGCTAGAAAAAATAAATAAGCTACCAAAAGACATTAATCTATTGGAAGTTGATAAATTAATATCAATTTCTGTGTTTTTTTATAAATATCAGAGCTCTTTTTTTTCATCGAAAAATTTACAGATCACATTTTAACTTATTATTTTATGCCAATTTGATGATTAAATGTGATGGAGCACATATTTTAAACACTATGAGTTTTAATGCGGGAGTTAAACTGATGTGACAGAGGTGGCTTTTGTTTAGGCCAATCAAAACTGAAAAAGCTTGAGCACAATATTTTTCTTTGGAGGTAGTAAATTTTAATACAGAAAAACCACCTACGATCGCTCAAAAATCAAATAATTTCCGTAATTTAGGTAAGATTTTGAACAGACATCGTCTAATATTGAATCTCTAGTGATTGTAAAATGATTCGAAGGAACGGGTCTCAATGCTACTCACCAATATTTCCATTAAAAGTCGACTATTGATCCTGTGCCTAATCCCTACTTTATTGATCGGTTTTCTATCCGTTAATCTTGTCAAGGATATCCAAGGTAGGCTCCATAGCTATCTAGTAATCAATGAGAAAGTTGAAACACTTAGATATTTGTCAGAGTTTACTGGACATTTATATCGGACACTTAGTGTAAAGAATGATAAAAGTACAAGGGTTGACGAGCAGTTATTGGCTCTGCGCTCAATACGTTTGCTTGCTCAGGTCGCTCATACAGAAGAGCATATACACATTGGAATCACTGAATCCAATGATGTGCTAGCTCATATCAACGCCCTTTTGGCATTGGTACCGCATATTGCAGATACAGAAGGACAAGAGCGCTTAGTTATAGGAAACAAAGCTTATAGTGAGTTGCTAGCCTTATATTTAGCGGTACAGTCAACAGAAAGGCATGATGTAGATTTGCCTATTTACCAACTAGACATGGCAATGAGTGATCTAAACTGGTTGTACTTTTGGATGGAGCGTGAGGCTTGGCTTGCTCAGGTGATCGAGGCCAAACAGCTACCATATAGACATTATGCTGAAGACTATTTTAAGTTCAGTGAACGACAACAATTTTACCTAAATCGAATTGTTACTCTTAGTCCTCACATAGAGCAGACGGAAGGCCTATTTAATCTCTTTTCAGATATCGACCTACAACGTTATGGCGACGTTAAGCAATATACGTCATTGAACGAAAATTATACCGGTGGATTAGAAGGGTTTTCTTCATGGGTTGAAAACAGAAATAGTCTAGTTGAGAGACACCTTGGAGAGTTATCTGACAAGCTTCGTAGAGAGATATTAACTAACATCGGAGCGAATGAGCGGTTACTTTATTTCTTTGCTATTGCTGGTTTATTCGCTTTATCTGCTATGTTTTTTTGGAGTACTAGCACTTTATATCGCATTAATTCAAAACTTACAGAGATTCTTTTGGCGTTGGGGAGTTTAAGGAGCCAAAGAAGTACTAGCTTAGTAACGGTAGATGGAGAAGATGAGTTTACCAAATTTGCACAAGATATTAATTATCTTATTCAAGTACAAAGGGATCATGAACAGGCCTTGGTGTCAGCCAAAGAAGGTGCTGAAGCGGCAAATAAAGCTAAGAGCATTTTTTTAGCTAATATGTCTCATGAAATTAGAACGCCATTAAATGGCATAATTGGGATGACAGAGATCTTGTCTGATAGTCATCTTAATTCATCTCAAAAAGAGCTTTTGTCCGATATCGATATCTCTTCCCAAGCGTTACTTGTTCTGATTAACGATATTCTCGATTTGTCGAAAATAGAATCAGGCAGTTTTAAGTTGTCTCTGAGTCACACTGATATACGCGAAGCTACCTTTGAAGCTATGAATATGTTAAGCACCAAAGCGTTAAAGCAGCAGGTAGAGTTAAATGTAAGCTTTTCACCAAACATCCCTAATGACTTGTATTTGGATGAATATCGCTTTAAACAAATTTTGATGAATTTGCTCAGTAATGGAGTTAAATTTACTCAAGATGGCACGGTATCCGTTGTTATTGAATTGAATAAAGAGAATGAAAACTCATTTTTGTATTGTCGTGTATTAGATACTGGAGTAGGGATCGCGGGTACTAAACTAGAAGAAATTTTTCGGCCAATTACCCAGCAAGATAGTGGCATAACGCGCCGTTTCGGTGGTACAGGTTTAGGCTTGACCATTTGTCGCCAGATCGCAGAACTTATGGGCGGAAAAGTCACTGTGAATTCAACGGAAGGGGCTGGGAGCTGTTTTAGCTTTAAAATTCCAGTAGAAGTGGAACCTTCGGCATGTAAACACACAAACTACACGAAAGGAAACGCCCTTTATGTAGTCAATGAAAGCCGCTACAGCGCTTTGGTACAAAATGAAATAGAACGCACTGGCCTTTTGTTAACTAAAGTTCCGGACGTTGATGAGGCAATAAAAATAACTGACGAGTTCAACGTGATTTTTTATAGCTATCACTCTCAGCAGAGCTCAAGAAAAGACCTCGCTTCTTTACAAGCTCACTTTAATTTCTCTGAAATAATCGGCTTGCAGCATCATTTGTATATATCGCCTGACTATGGTGCTCTAGTCTCTTCGAATCTGACTTTGCCATTTTTAGGGCGTCGTCTTGAATCTGCAATTTCAAAAGTGCTAAGCTCAATTGAGCTTAATCTGGAGGATATACAACAAGACAGGCTTCCCATTTCCCAATCTGGTGAATCAAGGTGTGTCTTAATCGTCGAAGATAACCTAATGAATCAGAAAATTGCGAGTTTCTTTCTCGAAAAAATAGGGGTTGATTACCAGATAGCGAGTAATGGTGCTGAGGCTGTGGCTATGGTTCAATCAGGTCAATCCTATATGGCGATATTAATGGATTGTATGATGCCTGTAATGGATGGAATAACAGCCACGAGAAACATTAGATCTTGGGAGGAGGAGGAAGGGAAACTCTATATCCCTATCATAGCATTGACAGCTAGTGTATTACCCGAAGAAATAGATCGCTGCTTTGAAGCAGGTATGGATGCTTATTTACCCAAGCCATACAAATCTCAGCAGCTTTTTGAGATCTTTGAGCAACTAAGTGTCGTTGTTTAGGTCGGTGAGAGGCAGCCAGTTCACTTTTACACCAGCTTGTAGAAACATTTCTTGACTGACTTTGATCTTGTCACCCCAGCGTGATAGAAAATCTTGACTTTGCTCAGGACAATGTACAGTGGAAATACCTGTTTGAATAATCTTTGCAGCGCAATTCGGACAAGGGAAATGCGTGACCCATATCTCGCATCCGTCTAGATCGCGTTTGGCAAATAAGATCGCATTTTCTTCGGCATGAAGTGTTTTGAGGTATTTCATTTCTCGATCGTCTGTTATTGCGCTATCCGATATACCATGTGGATAACCGTTAAAACCAACAGAGACAATACGGTTTTGTTTAGTAATAACAGCACCGACTTGAGTCGATGGGTCTTTACTCCAAGAACCTACGAGGACGGCCATTTGATAAAATCGCTGTGCCCATTTAGAAATCATGTCATTATTCCTATGTGAAAGAAATCCCTATATGGGACAATGAAATAGTAAATTATAGATATAATATCCTGTTTTACTTTGAAATAGTCCAGAGAAATTCACTTACTTATTTTTATCTCATTCAATCCTAGTTTTTGTGACTTTTATCTTAAAAGATATCAGGTATGCATAAAATGGGATGAGGAAATTAACTCACCATATTGTAAGATATTTCTCACAAAGTCGTGAGCCTAGTGATGGTTTTTGGTGCGATTTTGGGCTGTGATCATTTTAAGTTATTGTATATTAAAGTTAAATATAATGATGAGTTATTTTGATAAAGTAGTGATGTAAAAATCATTATTGCTAAAATACACCATTATCATAATCTTAAAGTGTCAGCAGGAAGCAGGCATGGAACAGGAAAGACCCATGGATTGGTCATCTTCAGGAAGAAGATTCGATTTTTCAGGAAGAATAATCGGCACGGAAAGCAAAGGACATTCGCTGGACGCTTGTAACTAGGATGGTTGCAACAAGGAAAGTTAATGTACGCTTAATGGAATGAGATTTGCTATCAGGAAGATAGTATCAAGGACACCGCTCTTGGATGAAGCGATGAGAGTTGACTGGGATGGTCAACGAGCTGGAATGCTATGGACACCGCTAGGATGGCGAAGTAAAGGAAACGGCTGAAGGACTCAGCATACTATCATGGATTTGATGCATGGAGCACTAACAGTAGCCGGAATGCTGCGAGTAAGAATAAACCCCACTAGGCAAAAGTCTAGTGGGGTTTTCTTTTTATACCATCGACTGCTGGCTTTTCTAGTCTAAGTGCCAATTCTTCGAGACATAAAAAAAGCCAATCTCAATATTCGAGATTGGCTTGTAAAACTGTGAACAAATATCTATTCACTAACAACGTCAGTTGGCTAGGTGACTCTCGACTTAAAGAGAGTCATATTTAGTAAAGCATTATATGTGCCAATTTTTATAGCACCAGATTGCTTAATTTGCGAGCGAAAAATACTGTATTTCTAGCGTGTCGTTGCAAAATGCATTTGCAATTTGCAATCTTGTTTATATTGCTAATGATACTTATAAATATCATTGTATTTGTTTAATACTTGAATATTAAGCTATATGCACCAATGCAATTTTGCTTGGTACGTGTTTCAATTCTTTAATATTAATCTACTTTTAAAAACTAAATTTTTAGTTTGAGCGTATTGAATAAAAAGAATAAAGCTGTGGTTTCATGTCCACTTTCGCTTGTACATAGTAGACAAAGGGACAAGTTAGGTCTTAAGCAGCGACTAAATGCATTATTAGGCATACCGTATGCGACTTGAATATAGATAGCATGACTTTATTTAACACGGCCGATTCTCGCTGGTTAAAGTGTTTGATTGAACCAGTGCTCTTCCTATTCGCGACGGCAGTTGGGCTTCCCTATATCTCCGGAAGCTGGAACGATGGCAATAGCCTGATAATGGTTTTGCATGGAATCTGATGTTAGTGACTGAGAATGGGTAAAAAGGACAACTAATCACGGCATCCAGTTACAGCCATTGAGCTACTATGAACATAGTGGTGGTGTAACCGCTCGTGGCATGCTGCTGTACTTGGGTCCAGTAATGCTTCTATGGGGGAAATAGTACCCAGCATAGAATTACTTGCTAGGTTGTTTAAATCATGATGTTATGCCCAAAAGTGTCAGTAATGTTTAAGGAGTATATATGTGTCGTTGGTTAGCTTATCAGGGAGAGTCGATTTATCTCGATGAGTTAGTGTATGAACCAGAGCACTCACTAGTGCATCAAAGTATTGATGCCAGAAAAGCTGTCACTCGTGTAAATGCTGATGGTTTTGGCCTTGGTTGGTATACAGAGCGAGATACTCCTGGGAGGTTTCATGAAGTATTACCTGCGTGGGGAGATGAAAACCTTCGTTCGCTAACTCATCATATTCGTTCTCACTGCTTTATGGCACATGTTCGTTCATCAACAGGGACTCAAGTTTCTCGTTCAAACTGCCATCCATTTATTATTGATAATTGGATGTTTCTTCATAATGGGCAGATTGGCGGTTTTGAACAGGTAAAATATGACTTACATCAGCAGTTATCTGAACCTCTTTTCCTTAAAAGACTGGGGACAACAGATAGTGAACTGATTTTTCTGCTAATGCTGCAAAATGGTTTGTCTGAACAACCCATTGATGCGATAAGTAAAACTTTAAGTGACATTAGCCAAATGATGGTAAATCGTGGTATTGAAGAGCCACTAAAAGCTTCAATTTGTATCTCTGATGGCGAAAGGCTTTGGGCAATTCGATATAGCTCAGATAGTGATGCACCAACGGTGTTTATACGCAAGAAGGGGGCGAATATTACAGTGGCTTCTGAGCCTTTAGAGCGTCACCGTGATTGGAAGAAAGTTAAAAAGCAGAGTATTTTAGTGATTGAAGGTGATACTGTAACGTCACATGCAATATAGATAATTAGTATGAAAACTCTATGTCTTTGAACCACATTAACCTTAACTTGCTGCGTTCTTTACAAGTTTTATTGCAAGAATGCCATGTGAGTAGAGCGGCGCTTAGGCTTAACATCACTCAATCTGCGGTAAGCCGTCAACTCGCGCAATTACGGGAGTTGAGTGGTGATCCTTTGCTTGTACGAGAGGGGAATGCTTTAGTACCGACACCAAGAGCATTAGGTATGCAAAAGCAGCTTTCATGTGTATTGGACGAGTGTGAGCAGCTATTACGTGACAAGCCATTTGATCCCAAAATGTGGCAACAAGATTTTGTATTCTCATCCAGTGATTATGTTGCGCAGTATATAATGCCTAGTGTGGTATCTAAAGTTGCAAAGCAGGCTCCAAATGTCAACTTGTCCTATCGGCTTTGGCAGCCTGACTATATGCAACGTTTTAGTGAAACAGGGATTCACTTGGCATCGACGGTGCAGCCTCACCAACCTTCTAACATAACGAGTATTAAGATTGGTGAAGATAAATCCGTCTGTCTAATGCACTGTGAACATCCCATGTCGAAACAAAAAAAGCTTAGCGTTGATGATTTGATTCGTTACTCACATGTGAAAGTGACAGGTGGGGGCGATAAGGACTCCATGACAGATGACGCACTTGAAGTTTTTGGTGTCAATAGGCGTATAGCTCTAAGGATTCCTTTTTTTTCCGCAGCAGTCAATGCTTTGGTAGTGAGCGATTATCTCATGATAGTACCTGAACATATTGCGTTAAACCTAACACGTGTCCATGATCTGGTATATTTTCCTCTACCTTTTGATTTAGAACCTCACCTCTATTGGTTAATGTGGCACCCGAAATACGATAAAGACAAAGCACACCAATGGATACGTGGTTTGATACTTAATAGTATTAGCACGTCCAGCTATTCCATCGCTATGAGTTTAAATCATAACCACTATCACAAGTTTTGATTTCAAATCGTTCCCCTATATCTGTAGTTTAGCGGTATGGACTTTCTTAGAGAAATAGTATGACACTAACAATTTGGCTATCACTTTTTACAATCTGTATTTTAGGCGCTATGTCACCGGGGCCGAGCTTAGCAATGGTTGCTAAGCATAGCCTTGCAGGTGGAAGAAGGAATGGTTTAGCGACCGCTTGGTCTCATGCATTGGGTATAGGAATTTATGCATTTGTCACTTTGGTCGGCCTTGCGGTAGTCTTGCAGCAGTCGCCTTTGATCTTCAAAGCAATCAGTTATTGTGGAGCGGCTTACCTAGCTTATCTTGGTTATAATGCATTGCGATCCAAAGGTGGAGTGGCTGCAAAACTTGAGTCTGGTGAAGATACTTCACTATGGCAGTCAGCAAAGGAAGGGTTTCTAATTTCCATTCTTAGCCCTAAAATCGCGTTATTTTTTATCGCTTTGTTTAGTCAGTTTGTGGCGGTCGGCGATACTCTATCGGCCAAAATTCTGATTGTCTTGACCCCATTAGTGGTTGATGGTTTATGGTACAGCCTAATTACCTTTTTGCTATCAAGTCGCCGTTTACTAGATAAGATTCGTTCTAAAGCACAATTAATTGATCGCTTATCAGGTATGGTTTTGATATTTTTAGCATTAAGGGTCGTTATGACGGTGTGAAACGTTAAGCACAGGTAAAATCATTGAGGAGCTATTGGCTCCTTTTGCTGTAACTGGAGAAGAAGTGATGATAAGACTTGCGATAGTGGGGACAAACTGGATTACCGACCAGTTTATTGAAGCTGCGCTAAAAACAGAGAAATATCAGCTAGTAGCCATATACTCCCGTTCTCTCGATAAGGCGAGGGGTTTTGCCGAGAAATATGAGTCTCTTGCTTTATATGACGACTTTGATAGTCTGGCTACCTGCCCGTCAATTGATGCTGTGTATATTGCGAGTCCAAATTCGTTGCATGCACCTCAAGCTATAACATTACTTGAATCGGGCAAGCACGTTATCTGCGAAAAGCCACTTGCTGCCAATGATGTGTTGGCCAAGAAAATGTATCAAACTGCTCTAAACAATAATGTGATACTGTTTGAAGCGTTCATGTCACCTTATACGCCGAACTTCCAGTTACTTAAGCAGCACTGTAATAGTATCGGCAAGATTCGCAAGGCTCTGATCACTTATTGTCAGTACTCATCTCGCTACCCTAAATTCCTTGAGGGTGAAAACCCTAATACATTTAATCCACAATTTGCCAATGGTTCAGTCATGGATATTGGTTACTACTGTGTTGGTTCTGCGGTTGAGTTGTTTGGTGAGCCGCTATCGGTTAAAGCACATGCTCAGCTTTTGGATAGTGGCGTTGACGGTAGTGGTAGTATTATTCTAGGTTACGAAGGGTTTGAGGTTGTTCTGCAGCACTCCAAGACAAGCGACTCTTATTTACCAAGTGAGATTCAGGGTGAAAAGGGTGCTTTGCTAATGGAGATGATATCTACAGGTAAGAAATTGACCAAGATTACTAAAGGTAGCTCAGTTATTGATTTAAGTGTTAAACAGGATCCTAACCCAATGTATTACGAAGCATTGGCTTTTGCCAAGCAGTATACTGAGAAGCAGATTGATGAAAACTGTATGAATCGTTCACTGATTGTAGCTAAGTTGCTGACAGAAATTCGTCGGCAAACGAGTGTGAAATATCCAACTGACCAATAAAGAGTAAAATGATGCAAGCCGAAGTGAAATGGATAGAAGATTTGACGTTTTTAGGTCTTTCTCCATCTGGACACTCGATAGTAATGGATGGCAATGGAGGGCAATCAGCACCCAGCCCTATGGAAATGGTACTGATGGCCGCCGGTGGATGCAGTTCTGTCGACGTTGTTGATGGTTTGAAACAGGCTGGACAGCCTGTTTCAATGTGTACGACAAAACTATCAACTGAACGGCGTGAAAGTGCGCCGCGAATTTTTACCAAGATCAACATCCATTTTGTAATCTCAGGAGATAACTTAGACAAAGATATTATCGAGAAAGTCACTGCTGATTCTTTGAAAAAATATTGTTCAGTGTGCTTAATGCTCGGTTCTGGGATTGAAATGTCACACAGTTGGGAAGTGATGTAGCACTCATTTAATCTAAAAAAAGCATTAAATAACAATATTTAAGCCTTTATCTCTACTGAGGATACAAAATGAGTCAGCATAAATTTACATGGTGTGGAGTCCTAGCCATTCTACTGTGGAGTGGTGTAACTGGAATGGCAAGGACGGTGACAGAATTTCTTGGTCCTGTGGGTGGTGCTGCGTCTATTTATACGGTTGCTTCGATTTTTTTGTTATTAGTCATGGGGCGTCCGAAGTTACGAAGTTATTCACTAAATTATGTTCTTATCGGTGGTGGGCTGTTTGTTGCTTATGAGATTTGTTTAGTGCTCTCGCTTGGGATGGCTCACTCACGTCAACAAGCAATTGAAATGTTGGTTATTAATTACCTTTGGCCCGCACTTACCGTCTTATTAGCCGTACTTGTTAGTCCAAAGAAAACCAATGTTCTCGTCTATCCGGCGATAATATTGGCCTTTTTCGGTGTTGCTTGGAGTATCTCAGGTGATCAAGGGCTATCCGTTCAGCAGATCATAGCTAATGTGGCGACTAACCCTTTAACGTATACGATGGCTTTTGTTGGTGCCTTTTTATGGGCGATATATTGTAATCTGACTAAGCGTTTGGCAGCAGGTCAAAACGCAATCACATTATTTTTCATCATGACGGCAATAACCTTATGGGTTAAATATGCGTTCAGTGCTGAGCAAGCTATGAGCTTGGACCTGAAATCCGGCAGTTGGCTTATTTTGACTGGAGTTGCAATGGGAAGCGGTTACGCTTTATGGAATTACGCAATTATTGGCGGTAATATGGTGCTTTTAGCGACGCTGTCATATTTTACGCCTGTTTTGTCAACGGTGATCTCATCTTTTATTCTAGGTTTGGTGATTACTGATAGCTTTTTACAAGGTGTTGCTTTGGTTACTGTAGGATCATTACTTTGTTGGTGGGTAACACGCGAACCAAGAAAAATAGTACTTGAAGAGATGAAAGTATCTGATAGTTAACAGCTAACTTACCAGCGGATGTCGATGGGGGTGCCTGGTTTTACTAGGGATAAAAACTCATCCATCTCTTGATTCGTGATTGCGATACAGCCATTAGTCCAATCAAAACTTTGAATAAAGTTGGCTGGTCGGGTTTCTCCATTTCTTAAACCATGGATTTTAATGTTTCCTCCTGGCTCGACTTGAAGTGTGTATGCAGTTTCAAGATCACGCTGATTAGGGTAGCTGATATGAATTGAGCGATAAAACTCGGAGTCATCAATAACAAAATCTAAATAATAACGCCCTTCTGGTGTGCGCTGATCTCCTTCTTGTCTTTTATGCCCTTTCGGGGATTTCCCTAAAGCAATTCGAAACTCATGCACGATTTGATGGTCATCAATTAAATACATTCGTCGTTTGGATTTATCTACTTGGACCAAATCAACTTGTGCAATTGCCATATAAGCAAACAAGAATGTGCATAATGTGATAGAGATGCGTGCGAACTTAAGCTTCATTTCCTTCACTTAAAATAGAAAAGGCAGCCTAAATACTACCTTTCTGGGTAAAATGTTTCGCTAAGGCGCAATAGAAAATATATCACGCAGGGTAAATCCCAGATGCTTCAATGCTTCGATTGCTTCAGTACGACTCTCCGCATCGACTTCAAGCGAAGCCATTTGGGACCCATCGAAATAAACGATGACATAATGAGTACTGGGATCTGGCTTTTCGATTGCCGACATCATTCCTCCAGCTATCATTTTTCAATGAAATAGGACTTGAATAATGCCTCTGTCAATCTTGCCTTCGTCTCGTTAAAGCTTAGCCAATTCCTCCTCAGGCTTATTATTTGAACGAGGCATCTTGTCCACCTTTTTAATAAGTTTAAGCAGGTTTACAGCATTCCAGCCAGTTTCTTGTGAAGAAAAATACGATTTCTGCATTTGCTCTAGTTCATATTTGATGTCTTTTAGTAGGTTTTGATCATCAATAATTATTTGTTTTAGCCATTGGGAAGCACAATGCTGAGCTTTAAAGTGGTCTCCAGATTTAAGTGCAGTCACCAAGAGTGTGCTTAAATCTGAGTCGAGTTTTTGATTGTCTTCGGGTTCTATTTTTAAAGCTTTGTTGCGAAACAGCAATCCGCTGGTGATGATCCAGAGCATTGCAAATAGAGCCGTTAGATAAGGCCAGAAACCTGAGTTAGTAACCGTGACGGTTTTTGTTTCTGTTGGCGATGAGTATTGAGGTATTGGTATGGATGTGTTCAAGTTTTCACCAGGTTCAACCGTTAAAGTTAAGCCATCTAAATGAGCGGTATTTGGTTTTTTGTTTTGGCTATCCCACCAGCTAAGATCAACACTTGTTAGCTGGACATTACCAGCTTCTTTTGGGATCAACACTTGTTTGACGGTCATACGTGTTATGCCATTATCAAGTTGTGAAAACTGCGGCTTCTCAGAATAAACACGAATATTTTCTGGATAGTTGATGTTGAGCTTAGGGACACGCTCCTGAGTTAGTCCTTCGACATCTAGTGAGATTTCTCGAGTGATTGAATCACCAACATTAGCTTGGTGTTCAGTGCTAGGTGCTATTTTCGCTCCATTGGCAGCTGTCCAGGTTTGTTTCAGCGATAACATTGAAGTAGGCAGCCATGCACCCGTGTAGCCCTCTGGTTTGGACTCGACTTGGATGTCAAACGTTTCTGCAGGAGTATCGACAGAGATCAGTTTTGTAGTACCAATTCTGTCATTACCATAAATGATAGTCCCTTTAAAGGCTGCGCTGCGCAGAGTGTAGCTTCCAGGGTTGTCAGCAGTAACTCGATAATTTTGGTCAAGCACAGTGACTTCAACTCCATCGAGAACACTCTGATATTGATTAGGTTCACCTATTTGGCTAAGTGTGAGTCCATTAACTTCAGGTGGCAAAACTTTGGGGTTCTGTAAGCGCCTTGGGTCCGCTTTGATAATCAGTCGGATTTGTAATGAAGCACTTTCATTTGGGTATAACTGAGTTTTGTCTAAAGTAGTACGCAGTTCCACTAGTTCAGACACTTTGGGTTCATCTAGATCTTGTGTGACCTGAATGGCAATGGGCTTTGAACTTTGGCCATTGATGGTGAATGCAGGAATATTTGCCAGTCCCAATTTTTGCGCTGCTAGGGTGATATTCCATTCACTTCTGACGCTTCTTCTGCCATTAACGATATTTATAGATGAGCCAAAGCTGGGCCGACTGACGTAAAAATCTTGTTCTAACGAGCTGAAATCAATGTCGTCAGAGGACATTTTTTCATCGACAACGACACGTAACTGGAAAACTTCATTCTTTACGACTTTATTTTTGCTTACTGTTGCCCATATAGCTGCAGCCATAGAAATAGGGCTAAAAAAGGCAACGGCTAGAGCCAACAAACCCATTAACTTAAATGTTTTTTGATTCATGATTACCACTTCTTACCTGTATTCTCTGGTGGTTGTTTAGCTTTTGCTTGTAATATCAGTTGTGCTTTGAGCAAGCGACTAGGGTCTCGGGCATTCTCCACTTGTTCAAGTTTGCGTAATGCTGGATCAATGTTTTCAGTTCCTTGCTGTTGTCTGACTTCTTGTGGCTGCTGTTTAGAAACTTCATTGGGCTTAGGCTGTTCATTTTGATTTGCTTGTTGCTGTGGAGAGCTTTGGTCAGTTTGACCTTTTGACTGAGAAGTTTGCTCATCCCTTGCCACTTTCTGTTCGTCTGTTTGTGCTGCCTCAGATTCTTTTTCTGATGGTTCTGCTTTTGGAGTCGAATTTTGCTCGGATTGGGAAGTTTTTTGTTGCTCTGATGATGAATTATCAGCAGAATTTTGTTGCTGTTGCTGTTGCTGTTGCTGTTGCTGTTGCTGTTGCTGTTGCTGTTGCTGTTGCTGTTGCTGTTTAACAATGTCTAGATTGTGTTTAGCATCTTCATTATCAGGTTGATCCGCTAGTACCTTCTCATAAAGTTCGATGGCTTGGTCAAAATCTCTATTTTGAGCGTAAGCGTTTGCGAGATTGTATTTACCCTTAGTGGATTGAGCACCTTTGAGTGACTCAATCGCTGCAACATAGTCACCTGCTTCATATTCTGCAATACCTTGCCATTCTTTGTTTTCAAACAACTGCGCGGCTTGTGTGTATTTTTGAGAATCAAACAGTTTTTTCGCTTGTTGATTGTCGTTTAGCCAAGGGGATGCTTCTGCATTATTGGTTGTAAGGATTGGAGTGACAATAACTAAAAGCGCAAATACAGCACCACGTCGAAACATCATCAATGCAGGGATTAATAACAATGGGACTAGCCAAATACCATTATTTACTCGGTCCGTGATTTGGTTAGCTTGATTAAGTTTACTTGTTGTTTCCACTTCATTTGTTAAATCGCTGATTGCATCAATATCACTGTTGTTAAGTTGAATCGGTATGAATAAACCTTGGGTGGCGCGAGCAATTTTGCTCATATTGGAAAAATTTGATTTGGCTACCACAGTTTGACCTGAGTCGGACTTAAGTAAGGTACCATCCGAGAGTTGAATAGGTGCTCCAGATCGAGTGCCAACCCCTAGAATGGTTAATCGCCATTTTGTGTTATCTAGGAGTTGTTCAATGCTAGCCGCTTCTTTATCATCGATATCATCAGTAATTAATACCAAGTCACCATGAGACAAACCAGTATTTTTCATCATATTGATCGCGTGTTCAACGGCTTTGGCTGCATTAGCGCCTTGGAATGGCATTAGTTCTGGGCTGAGGTTGGGGATTTGGCTTAGGATAGTATGCGTATCAGATGTCATAGGGCTGATGGTATAGGCATCTCCAGCGTAAGCGATGAGCCCTGTACTACCTTCATCCCATTGTTTTAATAAGTCGCTGGCCTTATATTTTGCTTGAGTTAGCCGATTAGGCTTAATGTCGTTGGCATACATTGACATCGACAAATCCATGACCAGAACCCGACCACTATCGTTAGTAAAACTTGGTCTTTCTGAGGCTGTGAAACTGGGTCCAGCTAACGCGATTACTGCCAAAAAACCACTAATGGTAATGATGGTAATCATAGTGCTTCGAGAAGAGCTATTATCAAGCCCCATCGCTTTAGCTAGGTGAGGAGCTATCAGCGTTTTGGTATGACTGCGCTTTAACAGCCAGACAACCAAGGTTACGAGCGGTAAAAGCATAAAAAGCCACTCTGGGTAGAGGAAACGAAAATCAGACATGATTTCTCCTGATAATCATCAAAATGAAGAATCCAGCAAGAGCGATTGCTAAAGGTACTGCAAACCAATCTTGCTGAGGACGCCAAGTCTGGGTGGTTTGACTTATAGGCTCTAATTTGTTGATGGTATTGTAAATTTCAGAAAGCTCTTGACTATCACGAGCTCTAAAATATTGGCCTCCGGTAATGGATGCTATTTCTTTGAGAGATTTTTCATCCAAGTCTTTTGCTGTGTTGACTTTACGACTCATAAAAAACTCTTTGACCATCATCTCACCAGCTCCTATTCCTACGGTGTAAATAGTGACCTTGTATTTTTGAGCAATTTTTGCTGCTTCTATAGGGTCAAGGACTCCAGCTGTATTGGTGCCGTCACTGAGTAATATCATTATTCGTTGTGGTGCATCCCCATCGACAAAAGTTTTGGTCGCTAAGCCAATACCTTCACCAATTGCTGTTTTATCTCCAATTAGGCGCAAAACGGTTTGGTTTAGTTGTTGGCTGATAGTGTGTCTGTCTAGAGTCAATGGCGTTTGCAAATAGGCATGATCAGCAAATAGGACTAAACCAAGACGGTCTCCTTGCCGTTGACTAATAAAATCAGTTAACACTTGTTTTACTGCGGCTAGGCGGTCAATAAAACTTCCGTTTAGTTGCATGTCCTCTTGACTCATTGAGTATGAAAGATCGACCACTAACATCATATCTCGGTGTTTTGGTTGTGTCGTAACGGGGTCGCCATACCAAACTGGTCTTGCAACAGCTGTGATTAAAGTAATCCAAATCATGGCTACTAGGCCTTTAGCCATCGAATTCCATGCCGAACTCCCTGCCGGCGAAAGAGGAAGGTAGGGCATATAAACAGGAGATGAAGTTTGAACTGGGGGAAGTAAAAAATACATTAGTATTGGCAAAGGCAGAAACAGAAAATTCCACCACCATACAAACTCAATGTTAGCCAACTTTGGTTCTCCTTCTTTTAGGTGGTAGCGCTTCATCGACCCACTGTGAGCAATGAGCAACGAGTTCAGATTCGTTACCTAGGCTATTTTTTGAATACAGAGCTTCTTGCCAGAGCTCATAGTTATCGAGAAATACTGGGGCTTTTACTTGAGTGTCCAAAAAGGCATACCACTCTTTTCCCGTCAGCTTTGCAACTTCTTCTCTTGGGTAGTAGCACAGAGCTGCTTGGCGAAGAAGCTCGAATGCTTCAGCGGGCTTTTCACCAGCGTGAATTAATCTTAAGGCTGTTTTTTTGGGAGCTAATCGTTTTTTATTCCAGCGATAGGCGAGCCATAAAGTCAGTAAACATAATAGAGATGCTCCTGCGCTGGCCCACCAACCCCATGCGACTGGAAACCAAGAGGGTAAGTCTGGTAGATGCATCGGATTGAGTGGTAATAGAGAATCCTTATTAATAGTGCTCATTGATCACGCCCCGATAGTTGTTGTAGCAACGATTTTTGAGTCGAGAGGCAAGTAAAACTCAAACCATGACTATGAGATAAGCTCTTCAGCTCCTGCTGTTTGCTTTCAAAAGCAGCAGAAATTTGATGACGCACATTGTGAGAAGAAAAGTCTACCCACATTGTGTTGCGCTTATCGGATACCTGCTCAACTCCCCGATAGTCCGTAATACCAGCTTCCAATGGGTCAGATATTTGGACTAATCTTACTTGATTGTGGGATCGCAGACGTGAAATTAACAACTGATTTTGTTCGGAAAAGCGTAAAAAGTCGCTGACTATCACAACTTCACTGCCTTTGGGGCAAAGACGATTTAGTGCGTTAAGGCCTTCGGACATATCCATTTGGGTTGCTTTTTGAGTTGTATGCAGCACATTTTGGTGAAGTTTTACTAGGTTTTGGATTAAAGCTAATGGCCCTTGGTTACGGCTACTTGGCTTTAGTTCAGTCAGTTGAGTCCCAGTATCGACAATCGCACCCACACGATCTTTTTGTGCAATAGAAATCCATGCAATCAGACTTGCCATTTGAGAAGCGAGGACGGACTTAAACATTAGCCTTGAACCAAACCGCATACTAGCACTTAAATCAATATAAATGATAATTGGCTTTTCGCGCTCTTCAGTAAATAGTTTGGTATGAGGCTTACCAGTGCGCGCAGTCACTCGCCAGTCGATACTGCGTACATCATCCCCAGCTTGATATTGTCGAACTTCAGTAAAATCCATACCTCGGCCAAATTGCTTACTTTGATGTTGACCAAGTACTTGTGACCATAAACTACGGGCAGGTGGCAGCCAGTGGATTGCGTGCTGTTTGAAGTACAGCAGTTCATCAAGGCAAAGATTTACACCATCTGAGTAAGGGGATAATTCTTTATCCATCTGCAAACCTTATGCGCTGCCTACAAGAGATAACAATCTATTAACGACTTTGTTAGTACAGATGCCTTCAGCTTGAGCCTGATAGGTGAGGAGGATACGATGCCTTAGTACAGGGAATGCCATAACCTGCACGTCTTCGGCGGTAACATAATCACGTCCGGATAACCAAGCATGAGCGCGAGCACATCTATCTAGAGCAATAGTTGCTCGAGGGCTGACTCCCATTTCTATCCAATTCTCTAACGTATTGTCATATTGTGCTGGTTGGCGTGTTGCCATTATGAGTCGAATAATATAATTTTCAACAGTGTCAGCCATATGGATATTCAATACATCTTGACGTGCTGAGAAGATGTCTCTCTGGCTGATTGTTGGAGCCGGAATATTCTGTTCACCTTTAGCCTCACCACGGTTTAGACGCAAGATGTCGAGCTCACTTTCGGCATTCGGATAATCAACGTTGAGGTGAAGAAGAAAGCGGTCTAACTGAGCTTCAGGTAGTGGATAGGTGCCTTCTTGCTCAATAGGATTCTGTGTTGCCATGACAAGGAACAGTTCAGGTAGTGGGTAAGTCTTTCTGCCCGCGGTAATTTGTTTTTCCGCCATGGCTTCTAACATTGCAGCTTGAACTTTAGCTGGGGCACGGTTGATTTCGTCTGCCAAGATCAGGGAATTAAATATAGGACCAGCTTGAAAGGTGAACTCACCTGTCTCTGGGCGAAAAATGTCGGTCCCCGTTAAGTCAGCAGGTAATAAATCTGGAGTAAATTGAACACGATGAAAGTCACCTTCGATGCAATCAGCAAGTGACTTTACTGCCCGAGTTTTTGCGAGGCCTGGAGGTCCTTCGACTAAGATATGACCATCTGCGAGTAGCGCGACCAGAAGCTGTTTGACTAATTCAGCCTGACCAATAATCTGACTTTCTAGATATTGTTGTAGCGTGTTAAATGACTGAGAGCTCATCAATGTTTATCTCCTAACTTTTTCACTTAGTGGTTTCATCTGCAAAAAAGTTCACCCTTTTTACTTTTTTACCTTTTGTTTGGCTAATTATTAGTCAAACAAAAGGTAATATATAAATACCGTTATTTCAGTTAGTTACAATATGGGGTTTTTTACTCATGTTGCAAGTAGTCAATGTTGAAAAATAGGTTTTACTAATTTGTGCAAGTAAAAAGATGTCTTTTTTAAGGTAGACTAGGTCGTTGCAGATCAAACTAATGTTATCGTAATTTGTAAATGTTGAGGTAAAATAGCTTGTCTGTATTACGGAACTGAGAAACAAGCATTATGAGTGAATTAGAAAAAGATTTAGAACAGATTACGCATGACATGGCCGATGAACCTGAAGTTCCATTACCTTCCCTTGAAGAGCAACAATCAGTTGTGGCGGAGCTGAAAAAACTCGAAGAAGCAGGGGAGTTAACTCCTGAAATCCTAAAGAAATACTTTGGTCGGTTCTATTCAAGAGGAGGCAACTCCGTTCATTAGAGATATATTAGCTTTTTCTTTTACCTAATCAAGTCGCTATATATTTGTTTATTTTATGCATCATAGCGATGTGACTTCTTAAAGTAGTTAAACAGCGCCTTTAAGACGGTCTTATCTGTAACAGACGCACCGTCAAATTTTAAGCCATAACTAAAGTAGTCTTCTACAGGTACGACATGCATAATATTTGCATTGATGGATATACTACTTCTACTGTCTTTAGTGACTCCTTGTGGTAATTTAACTTCCAACGTGATGCTAGTGTTGCCTTTAAATTCTGTATTGGAACGTACTTTCGCTCCTTCCATGCTAATGTCGCTGGTAAGACCTTCCGCATTTTTTCCGCCTTGGGACATTTTAACGCGAATTTTGTTGTCAGCTCTTGGTTCGATTCGTTGCTCGTCTTCGGGCATAGCCATTGATTCGTTGAGCGTGGTTTCAAACCCTCTGAGTTGACTATCTAGAGCTTCTGAGATTTCATGTAAATCACTCGCGACGAGGGAGGTTGTTTTGGCTTTGCTACTACTCTCAGCTAATACTTTAAATAGTTCTTTAAGCTTGGTATCCAAATATTGCAGATTGTCAGCCTGTTCCCGATTGAAATTGGCAATAACCTCAGTACTCTCGGTAGTTTTGCTTATGCCATCTGACATGGTGGTAAACGATTCTACTGTGTTAGCAGAAGTTTTCTTCGTTTGATGCACAGCACCTACTACGGCTTGCATAGAGTTAACTGAGTTTTCGACTTTTTCCATTAACTGGGTAATCAGGTCTGAGATCTCTTGGCTTGAGCTTGATGTCCTTGCCGCAAGGTTACGAACTTCATCTGCCACGACTGCGAAGCCCCTACCTTGATCGCCAGCCCGAGCAGCCTCTATAGCGGCATTGAGGGCAAGTAGATTGGTTTGTTCGGCGATATTATGAATGGACTCGGTAATTTCATTAATTTGATGTGTAAAGTTCTTAAGCTCTTCTATTTGTTCAGCAGTGTGGTTGACCGAATCTACCGCAGTGTTGAGTTCTTGGATACTATTATTGACCACTAGAATTCCAGATTGCGCTGTTTCCATCGTACTTTTTGAGGTTGTTTCGGTGCTCTTGATGTGTTGACTTACAACATCTGATATTTCCAATAACGAAGTGATGGCTTCAAGGACTTGCGAAGAGTTTTCTTGTTCTAGTTGACTGCTCGATGAAATTTCGGAGGAAACCGCAGAAACTTGGTGAGCAGAGTGGGCCATCTGGCGACTATTTTGTTGAACGACATTGATCACATCATGCAGAGATACACGCATTTGCTCGATGTTGCGAGTTAAACTGCCCATCTCATTATCAAAATGTTCTGTCTCGTCGTAGTCTTTGAGATCGCCAGTAGTTATTCGGCGAGTCGTTTTGACCGCCTGCCCGATTGGGCCCAAAACATTTCTTAACGTTAACTCGGCTATTAGAATAGTTAAAATAAGCGAGAAAATAGCGATTATGATTTGGTTGCGCTCCATTTTTAATATTTTTTCAAAAGACTCATCATTAAACATTGTAACGGCTTCGTTCATATTCTTTAAAACTTTAACGCTATATTTACTCAGTGATTCGAGATTTTCCGGAGAGTCTCCATCTTGCAAAATACTGGAAACATTTTTCTTTTGTTGCTCCCACATTTGTTTCACTATCTTAAGTTGTTTTTGGATGTGAGGAGCTGCGGGGGGGATGTCGACTGGTTTGGTCATCCCAAGGTCCGTATATGTGGTTCCGCCAAAAGTGAGCGCTTTTAAAGTGATATCAAATAATTGCTGCGTTTTGCGGCTAGCAGATATGTCAGGCTTGCTATTTTTCTGATGAGCGATGTCCATGGCAAGCAAAAATTCTTTGGTAAACTTCTGGGTAAGCATACGTTGCCTACCGGCCATATTGATAATCATCCCATCGTTTTTTTGTTTATCGAGAGAGGTAATCGTATATCCGACTATAGAGGATAAGATGAGTGCAAAGAGGAGTGTCAGGAGTCTAAGTTTTGTCTTTAGGCTTAAATTGGCAAAACTAAGCAAAAACTGTCGGTTACTGGTCATCAATGTCCCTTAACTTTTCACGAGCCGATTCTGAATTTATACCATAAAAGTTATATGCATAATCCTATATCTTCAAGTTACTCGCGGTTATTCTTTTTCTACTTTATTGAGGGATTTATAATGCCTTGGCTTTTTATCTGAGCTTACTGTTTCAGGCAGGGGAAATAGAAGTGTATAGGGGCTTGTTTACATAAGATTTGAGTTATTGAAAAAGCGCTCTAATTGAGCGCTTATCGAAGATTAGTGTTGAAAAGTCAATTTATGGCACCCCATGACCTTTTGATGCTACCCAGACTCGATACCATTGTTCGCGGGTCAGCTCAAGTTTTAGAGATTCAACAGCGGCTTTCACTCTGTCTATTTTGCCTGAACCAATAATGGGTATAGGCATAGAGGGCAGGGCTTTAACCCAAGCAAATATAACTTGGTCAATACTTTTGGCGCCAAGCTCGAGCCGGATACTCTCTAGTTCCTTTCTAACTCGCTTAGCTTGTTCTGTAGAACCAGTGAAAATATGACCGCCACCGAGGCAAGACCAAGCCATAGGGCGAGTTCGATTCATTTGTAATATATCTAGCGTTCCGTCATGGGCAACGTCAAAGTTAAGAGGGTTTATTTCAACTTGGTTGGTTACTAGTGGTTTGGATAGCCTAGATTGTAGTAAGTGAGATTGATTGGGAGTAAAGTTTGAAACGCCAAAGTGTTTCACTTTTCCTACTTTATATAACTCATTAAAGGCATTAGCAACTTCATCTGCATCCATTAATAAATCTGGTCTATGGATAAGAAGTACGTCGATTTGTTCTATGTTTAAACGTTCTAGAGAATTATCGACTGAAGTGTAAATATGTTTGGCGCTGGAATCATAGTGGTTAATTCTACGCTTTGGAAATTGTTTATCGCACAACATGATGTTGCACTTGGTGACAATCTCTATTTGATCTCTGATCGAAGGCTCAAGTTTTAAAGCTTCTCCAAACAAAGATTCGCACTGATAATTCCCATATATATCGGCATGGTCAACTGTTGTAATACCCAAATCGATATGTTGTTTTAAAAAAGACAGCCTTTTCTTCGGGGACATTTTCCATTCAGCTAGTCGCCAGTAGCCTTGTATTAGCTCCGAAAATTCAGGTCCCTGTGGAGCTATTGTTACCTTTGCTACCATGATTTTGTCTCCCAATTAAGATTTGATTATACAGTAGCTTGTTTGTGACATAGCTCAACTGATATGGATAACAAATTAGAGCTTGCAGACAAAAAATATTAGTTTGTTGTAGAGAGTGAGTTACTCATCCGAATATATCTAGGACTCCCACCTAAAGCTTGCTGATACGAGCATCATAATGCCTTAGGGTAGGAGTGTTTGTGCTAGAAAATGTATGCGGCTCCAGAGTCTTCATTATTATCGTTTTCTGGGCTATTAACACCTGTTGAATTGGAATCTTCTTCTCTGGCTGTAATCGCTAATTTTTTCCCATCGCCAGATAGGGAAAGACTGATACCAAACAAGTCATTCATACCCGTGTTGGATGCTTTTATGTATGCTTGTTCGATCCAATTTGAACCATTGAAGAAGAATGTATAAGCTGATCCGGAGTTGGCGGTGTTGTTATTATCTTCACCGTTTACGCTTTGTGAATTAGAGTCCTCAGATGAGGCTCCCACTGCGAGGGTATTGCCATCCTCAGACAAGGATACTGATACACCGAAATAATCTCCTGCTCCACTGTTAGAAGCCTTAATATAAGTCTGCTGAGACCACTCTATACCATTAAAACGAAAGATATACGCCGCGCCAGATTCTAAGGCACTGTTATCGCCTGAACCAATATTAATTTCATTGGAATTCGAACTTTCTTCACTTGCTCCTATTGCCAAGATGTTACCATCTGATGATAAAGAGACAGAACTACCAAATAAATCACCAGAGCCAGTATTAAGTGGCTTAATATACGCTTCTTGAGCCCAACTAGTCTTGTACTTATAGATATAAACAGCACCAGCTTTTGTCAGATTGTTGTTGGACTGCCCAACGTTAATCTCAATTGAATTGGACTGTTCATTAGTCGCACCTACTGCTAAGACGTTGCCATTGTCTGATAAGGCTACCGAGGATCCAAATCGGTCATCTGCATCAGTATTAGAGGCTTTTATATAGGATTCTTGTGGCCAACTGCCGCCTTGGTAACGAAATAGATAAACGGCACCAGCATCTTGCGTACCTAAAGGGTCATTGCCTTGGTCACCATTAATACCTGTTGAGAGTGAAGCTTCCTCAGTAGCACCGACCACTAAGGTTTTTCCATCACCTGACAGATCTAAAGAATTACCAAAAAAGTCACTAGTCTCTGTATTCGATCCTCTCAAGATAGCTTCTTCGCTCCACGAGCCAGCATTAAAACGATAAACATATACAGCACCTGCGTTAATTCCATTAGTGCGTTCACCTGGTGCTGCTACAGCAAGAGTATTACCGTCAGATGATAAAGAAACGTTCATTCCAAAAAAATTGGCCTCACCGGTGTTAGAGGCCTTAACATACGCTTCTTGATTCCACCTGTTATTATCAAAGCGAAAAATATATGCGGCTCCAGCTTGTATTAGTGAATTGTTATTTGAACCAGAGCTATTAATGCCCGTTGTGTTTGATTGCTCAAAAGGCGAACCTATAACGAGTGTTGTTCCATCCCTGGATAGAGAAACACTAAAACCAAACTCATCATGTGAATCCGTGTTAAAAGCTTTTATATACTGAATTAAAACCGAAAGTTCTTGTGGGGCAGCAGCTTTCTCATTTGAGAATCGTTGACCATTTTCATTTAGGGCAATCACAAAAAATTGTTCTTTCAATATCTCTAATACGCCTGAACTTGGTAATGCCATTTGTAGAGAAGATGTTGTGCTTTGTTCGTCACAATTATTTTCTTTTTCGGCATCCTTTCGGCATAGAATGTAATTAGTCGCACCGTTAGACTTACTCCATTTGAAAGTAATGTTCTCTTTTGTGACAAGAATATCTTGAAGGTTAAATTCTTGTGGTATTAAACCTTTAGCCCCTGGATATGTAGTAGCACCACCACCACCACCACCGCTATCTCCGCATCCGTATAAAGTAAGTACAGCCGAGAGAATTAATAAGACGCTATTTTTATACACAGACATTGTATCTCGACCCTAGTGATATAAGTGATATAAGTGATATAAGTGATATTAATGCTAGTTGTTAGTGTAAAATATACAAGGTCTGGCTGAATCACTTAATGTAGGTTACATGCTGTCGAGTGTGTGAGCGTTCGAAGCTCCCCCCTTTTTTTGCTCAACATAAATCACTTCGCTGGTATCAAAACCACGCTGCTCGGACATTTGTTTAAACTTGTCGATAATTTCTTGGTCAACTGTGGGAGTTCGAGATAGAAGCCAAAGATAGTCATGGTTAGGCCCTGAAATAAATGCATAGCTATAGTTATCTTTATCAAGTTCAAACACGACGTAAGAACCATAGAAAGGCCCGAAAAATGACACTTTCAAATACCCCTCATCGGCACTGTTAACAAAAAAGGCTTTGCCTTGGGCCTCGCTCCATTCATCGTTCTTTGCATCGTATCCTCGATTGAGAACGGACACTCCGCCATCATCTCTTAGTGAGTATTGCGCAGTGACGTCGGATAACCCACGTTCAAAGGAATGGTCTAGCCGAGCAATCTCGTACCATGTACCAAGATATTTATTAATTTCAAAATTATTTACGGGTTCGACGTTGTTGGGCATACCCAAGCAGCCAGACAGGGCGAATAGAACACAAGTTATCAGTATATTTCTCATCAGTATCCCCAAAATTAAAGTACTTGTTACGTAAAGTGGATAAATTGGATCACAGTGAATAAGGCCAAAAAGCTGAATGAAAAAGCCATAATCTACAAAATTTATACTCTCTATGAAAACCGTTCTCTAGCTAGAAAGCCGAAAATAAAATTATTAAAGTCATAGGTTTATGTAAAACTAAGAAATACAACTCACAGTGAGCCTAAATAACCCGCTGGTTTTCACTCTGTAAAATAGGGTACTAAAACGGACTTTCGGCCTCAAAGATCATTCGTTCTTTAGTGTAAGGATGATCGATGATTAGCCGTTGTGCGTGGAGGTGCAATCGCTTCGCTCTTTGTCCATAGAGGCCATCCCCATACATGGGCATGTTGAGCCCGAGTCGATGAGCACAGTGGACTCTTAGTTGATGAGTTCTTCCCGTTTTAGGATAGAGATATAACTTACTCTGACCATCTTTGGTCTCAATACATTGCCAATGAGTCTCAGCAGATTTACCATGTTCAAAGCATACTAGCTGGCGTGGCCTATCGTCAGGATCGCCTCGCATTGGCAAGTTAATTTGCCCGCTTTGGTGCTGGACTTCTCCTTCCACAATTGCTGCGTAGCGCTTGTTCACTGTTCGAGTAATAAACTGCTTTTGTAAACTTTTGTTGGCACGTTTGGTCAGGGCGAACACGAGTAGTCCTGATGTTGCCATATCTAGCCTATGTACTACAAATGGGCCTTCAGCATCTGGATAGCGCTTTTGAAGCCGAGTAATGGCAGAATCTTGTATGGTTTTACCAGGAATAGAGAGTAGGCCGGCAGGTTTATTGATGACAACTATCGCTTCGTCTTCAAATACAATGTCCATCGGATCATGCTCTGCCCATGCTTTCTCAAGAGGGTTGTCGTCCACTTCCATACCTTGCAGCATGTGGCCTAAAATAGGCTGGCATTTACTGTGACATGAAGGGTAGAACGTCTTATGCTGGCGGATCTCTGATGCAGGTGAATTTCCCCACCAAAACTCAGCCATAGCAAGCGGTTTAAAGCCATGTTTAAACGCGTAGTGGAGAAGCTTTGGTGCTGCACATTCCCCAGCACCCGCTGGAGGTGTCGTGCCCTCAAATATTGAGTTTAGCGATTTTTCTTCCGAGTGAATATTAAAAAAACGATATTGCTCAAACAATTTATGTTGAAGAGCATTTGATAATGTTTTTCGCTTATCTTTGAGCTGGTTTAGCTCAAAGATAAGTTTTTGCCACTCGCTTTTAACCTTATGAATCTTGCCTTGCCACTCTAGTTTTAGGTATTTAAGCGTGTTTTTATCATCCACACTTTGTTTTGCGAGCTCTTCCAGAGCAAGCTTAAGTTCTATATCGTTGAGGTGAGACTGAGCATATTGACGCTGCGATTTTCTTGCAGATCGATTGGCGATCATTTTTTCTCGATGAGCGCTTTCTTCTTGTTGATATCTTGATTCGAATTTCTCTAACTGAATGGCAAGCTCTGTCAGTTGAGCACTGTTATTTAGAATATCGATCTGGTCATTGATCGATATGATCTCTTTATTATCAGCATGGAAAAAGCTTTGTTTAGCAAACATATCAAAGACGGGAGGAACAAAGCGTGTCAGCTCACTCTGCCCAGCGACTTTCCCCGAAAAAGCGGATAGATAACCAATGTCACCTTGCTGAGACTCAGCAATAAGTACCCCAAACATTTTTCCCACTCCGTCATAGCTATGATCAAGCCCAAAGTTATGAGCCCACTCTTTCTGAGTCATTAGGTAGTGTTGAAGCTCGCTGGCAGCAAGTTTACATAGCGGATGAGGCTCATAGAAAAACGGGAAAGTGAATTTTTCAGGCAAGATATATTCATCAATACAAGCATTGAAAAGGGTAAAAGGATAAGTGCTATGATGCATATGATTTGCCAAGGTGACCAAATAGGAGCCAGATTTTACTCATTTATCGATGAATTTCCAATGGCTCCTGCTGGTATTTGGCTGCAAGCTTCCGAAAGCTTATACCCTGAGATTGTTCCTCAACTTTGGTTGTTTGAATCGTTTAGCACTGCGCAACAATACCAAGAACGCAATAGCCATAACGGTCGCTGTCATCGCATTGACTACAGACTGAGAAGAACCATCATAAAAGCTGCTTGCTGTATCAATAGCAATAGCCACAATGACAAGTCGGATGGATGTCACCAAGGAGGCCGCAATGCCTGTCATCTCAGGAAACACTTGCATGGAGTCTGCAAAGAAAAGCCCAATAGAAAGTGCTGCACCTACTGAAAATACACACACTATAAAGGTCAGAAAACCTGGTGAACTTAATATCGTATTTGGCACCAGCCAGAACGTGGCGACGGCAAGAAAAATCAGGCAGAGCCCAGAGCTCTTTAGTTTTTCCACACCGAATCGGTCGATAAGGCGTCCGTTACTCAAGCTGACTAGAGCAAAAGTTCCTAGTGTGGCCATTTGGTGAAATGGAAAATACTCAGGCTTGACTTCAAGGTTATCAACATACAAAAGTGACATGTTTGAGACAAACACCATATAGCCTGCGAGAGTTAAACTGGTTATCAGTGTGCTGTACCAGAATGAGTAGGATGAAAGTACACACTTGTAATCAGTAGTTACTCGACTGAGAATCAACGTTTTACGTTTTTTGGATGGCAGAGATTCAGGTATAAAGAAGAAACATGTCATCGCTGAGATAAAGACTAAGGCGGCGATAAACTTAAAGTTTGCATGGTATCCCATATGAATACTGATCCAACCGCCAATAAGCGGGGCAAAAGCCATGACGCTGACTGTCAGCGTGTTGAGGTCTGACACTAACTTTGCTGCGGACTCTTCTTCAAAAAGATCGAAGATCATGGTGGTGCCCACAATGATACAGGCAGAACTACCAAACCCTTGAATTAAACGAAATGCGAGCAATTGATCAATCGTTTGTGCAAATACGCAGCCAATACTAGCACCAAGGAATATGAAAAAGCCAAACATCATAATAGGCCTACGGCCAAAATGATCCGATAGAGGGCCATAGATGAGTGAGCCAAGACAGATGCCAATAAAGTTGTAGCTGATAATTCGCTGAACCATGACAGCGTTAGTATTTAAATCTTTTAGTATGTCTGGAAATGTAGGTAAATAAATATCGGTCTCCATCGATGCTGCAAGAAAAATCAGCATCAGCAGAAAACGAAACCATTTTCCTTGATGAGAAATAGGAAACATAATTAATCCAACTGAAGTATGTTGTAGATGACGCGAGCTACGGCCACATATAGTGCTGTATAAGCCCAAAAATATTATTATTTGAGGAATGCTGAAGGCTAGAGAGGAATAATGCCTTAAGGTAATGCATTCCACCACTTAGTTGTGAATAAGTGATGAGCCAATCTAACATTTTATTATTATTTGACAAGCTACATTGTAAATAAATAACAAAACAATTGCATAATGTCGCAATGTTGGGATGAATAACAAAGATTTCTTACTCATCTAGTCTTAAGAGCGAGGTATTACTAAAAATAACAGGGGTGAACGGTGGGTAGTGGTCGTGCCTCTTTTGAGTACAACATGCAATGAGTATCTTGAATGCGCTTAAATCCCAATTTTGTGTAGAACTCATGGTGAATATCACTATGCAAATACAAAGCTTGGCACTTTTGTCGGCCAAATAGTTCATCTTTTAGTAATGCAACTAGTTTTGATGCATAACCTTTTTGCCTCTGGTAGGGAGGTGTAGCTAAAGAGCCGATTCCAAAACAGCCTTCTTCAAGCCCGAAAGCACCTTGGTAAACAATAGCCGAGGAAACTATAGTTTTATTGTCGACCAAAACATACCAAGCACCTGATTGGTACTTCTTACTCTGACGGCAGTGTGATAGGTAATCTTGAAAAGGAAGATCATCCCCCCATACATCAAATCCCATGGCATAAATACTATCCAATTCACTGGCTTTGGCTTTTCTTAACTGCATGTGTCTGCCTTGCAAATAACCCAATAGCGAGCAATTGGGTAAGGGAAAACTTTCCCCATCACGATATCAATAAACTCTCCCCCGTTTGCTTCAATCACCCCACGGGAGGAGTTGTTCTTCTCATCGGCAGTGATCAAAGCCTTCGATATACCGAGCGATTTTGCAATCGGTAGAGCGAGCTTTAGCATGGTTTTTCCATAGCCGCGAGCACGATAAGAAGGCGCGATATCGTATCCGATATGACCGCCTTCAAAAGAAAGAAAAAGGTTATCAATGGTATGGCGGACTCTGATCACGCCAATTAAATTTTCCTCTGTGTCCATCATCCAGAAGTGACTGCAAGGGACATATCCATGGCGTAGATTTATGCCGCTCGCTTCGCTAGTTAATCGCTGAACATAGGAATCAAAGTCATCAACGCCTTCACGATAGTATTCTGCATTGATACTATCATTGTTCTCAAATTCTTGATAGAAAGACAAGAACGCAGACTGATATTCATAGGATGGTGATACTAGCTTCATTTGCACTCTACCTCTGTTTATTTAGACATATGTTTCGCGTGGAACATCAGGTGATCGTCAATAAAGCTGGAGATAAAATAGTAACTATGATCGTAACCTTTTTGCATACGCAGTTCAAGATTTGCACTATGAACTTTTGCGGAGCTAATCAGTAATTCTGGTTTTAATTGCTCGTGCAAAAAGCCATCTGTATCACCTTGATCGACCAAAATAGGTAGCGGTGATGAATTTTGTTTGAGTAGCTCCGTAGCATCGTAAGTCTTCCAGGTTTCCTGATCTTGTCCAAGGTAAGCGCTAAACGCTTTTTGTCCCCAAGGGCACTGTGTTGGATTACAAATTGGGCTAAAGGCTGAGATAGATGTAAAGCTATCGGGGTTGTTCAACCCAATGGTTAACGCGCCGTGTCCTCCCATACTGTGCCCTGAGATCGCTTTGATATTTGACACAGGAAAGTTAGCCTCTATTAACGAGGGTAGCTCTTTTACTATGTAGTCGTACATATGGTAATGCTTAGACCAAGGCTCTTGGGTCGCATTTAGGTAGAATCCAGCGCCTTTGCCCAAATCGTATGCTTCATCGTCCGCTACATCATAACCGCGCGGGCTAGTATCGGGGGCGACAATCGCGAGACCAAGCTTGGTTGCGGTGTTAAATGCCCCAGCTTTTTGCATGAAGTTTTCGTCGGTGCAGGTTAATCCAGAAAGCCAATACACGACAGGCACAGGAGAGGCCATGCTTGCATTTGGTGGAAGAAATAAGGCAAAACGCATTGTGCAGTTAAGGCTGCTTGACTCGTGGCTGTATTGTTTGTGCCAGCCACCAGCCACTTTGCTCTGGCTGATATTGATTAAGTTCATATCGTTATCTCTAGCATAGCCACCATAGCTTGATTTATGGTGACTATGAGTATCAAAAAGGAGGGTTTATCTGTCCATATGGATAACAGTGCGAATGCTTTTCCCTTCATGCATGAGATCGAAAGCGTGGTTGACTTCTTCTAGACTCATTGTATGGGTAATAAATTCCTCAAGTCCAAATTCTCCTGCCATATAGCGCTCTACAATCTCAGGTAATTCAGAGCGGCCTTTAACACCACCAAAGGCGCTACCACGCCATACTCGACCAGTAACTAATTGGAAAGGTCTCGTTGAAATTTCTTGGCCTGCCCCCGCAACGCCAATAATAACGGACTCTCCCCATCCCTTATGACAGCACTCAAGAGCTTGGCGCATAACGTTAACATTACCAATACATTCAAACGAATAATCGACACCGCCATCTGTCATATCAACAATAAAGTCTTGGATAGGTATATCGATTGTTTTCGGGTTGATGGCATCTGTTGCCCCAAGTTGTTTGGCAAGATCAAATTTACTTTCATTAATATCGATGCCGATAATGCGACTAGCTCCAGCCATTCTCGCCCCGATGATTGCAGATAGGCCGATACCACCAAGACCAAATATTGCTACAGTGTCACCTTTTTCTACTTGAGCGGTGTTTAGCACCGCTCCCATACCTGTTGTGACGCCGCACCCTAATAAGCATACTTCTTCTAAAGGCGCTTGTGGGTTGACCTTAGCCAATGATATATCAGGTAGTACCGTGTACTCAGAGAAGGTTGAGCAACCCATGTAGTGAAAAATTGGTTTGCCATCGATAGAAAAGCGTGTTGTTCCATCTGGCATTAGTCCTTTACCTTGCGTTTCTCTCACGGCTTGGCAAAGATTTGTTTTGCCTGATGTACAAAATTTACACTCACGACACTCAGCAGTATAAAGTGGGATCACATGGTCGCCTACGACAACGCTGGTTACACCTTCGCCAACCATTTCAACAATTCCACCCCCTTCATGGCCAAGGATGGCAGGAAAAATACCCTCTGGATCTTCACCAGAAAGGGTAAAGGCATCAGTATGGCAGACACCGGTTGCTACGATACGCACCAACACCTCCCCCTTTTTGGGCAGTTGAACATCGACTTCTTCCATCTTAAGGGGTTCACCTGCTGCCCAAGCGACGGCGGCTTTAGATTTGATAAACTCTTGACCTGGTTTGATATCTAGTGCCATTAGAATTTCCTTGTTATACCTTTAACTAACTGTGTTTATTGAGCTTTAATCTGAGATTTAACCATGAAAAATAGGCAGTTCCCAGTTTTTAGTGAAGTCTTGTAAAAGTTTGTTTGGCATCTCACTATTTTGAGAACTTACTGTAAAATAAGCGAGAGCTTAAGAAGGGCCGGGTCCAAAATCATTTTTATGCACTTGGTGTTCCACAACGTCGCTAATATCATGAGCATTTTGGAGAGGATTTTCTGATACAGCTAGAATATTCCACTCATTCATCGTTTCATAAACAGGGGGCTGTGATATATCGACCTCTTCTGCTTGGCCTTCGCTTGCCACTATTTCTTGATAAGTTTGAACGGGTTGTTCAGGTGGGTTTGCCACAGTAGTATCACTTATGGCCCGTTGGTCGGAGTCAATAGATTCCGTCATGGCTGTGAGTATGGCTGACACATTTTCAGGTTGTTTTTCGGCCAGCCATATTACGAGATCTTCTATTTGGTTATCGTCAGAACTGGCAAGTTGGTTAGCTATATCAAGTGATAACTCGGGGTGCGTAAGAGCGAGCGACCGAAACATATGTGTCGTATCAATATTGTCAATTTTACCTGTCCGTTCCACTAGAGAAATTGCCCACTGAGGCTGCTTATTCACAAGGCTACGAATGAAAGTGATGGCATTAATAGGGCTTGAAGCCGTAAGTTGATCGATCTGCAAGAGTGCTGTTTCCCACTTAACTGAGCTGTCTTGGTAGTCAGTGCGAGGGTCAAGCTCTCCGTGAACGGAAGCCGGAGTGTGCATAACAAATGTTTCCTGTTCCTCAACAGGGAGGGCTTCGCGCTCTGACATTCGGTAAATAATAAATGTAATCAGTGCCAAATCGACCATAATGACAAAAGTAAATAACGCACTTTGGTCAATACTACCCATTAATAAAGATGCTGTGTAAGGGCCAATAATTGCGCCTATAGCATAGATGCAAAGGAGACCAGAGACTACAGGTACAAGTTGAGTTTTCATTGAGTGATCGAAGGCTTCTGCAATGCTTAATGGGTAAAGGCAGGCAATTAGACCCATTGTCATTGCAGCGAGAAAAAAAGGTGCGATTGGGGATTGCCACTCAATTGAAACGGGTAAAGCAAAGCACACGATTGCGAGCACAAAACTGCTGCCTAAAATCACCTTACGTCTTTCAAAGCGGTCAGAAAGATGGCCTATTGGGATTTGGAGTAAAATCCCCCCTGCAGTTGCAGCGCCCATAAACATAGAGAGTTCGAATCCATTTAGTCCGACACCACCGGCATAAACAGGCAACATATTGATTAAAGTGGAGTATAAAACACCACATACAAAACAGGTGATGAATCCCAACGGAGAAATAGTGTAGATTGCTTTGAGTGGAATGGTTGGTATTGACTCGATACTGGGCTCAAATTGTGCCACGAAGATGACAGGAGTCACTGATATACTAAACAACACACCGCAGATCAGAAAAAGAGTAATTTCACTTGGTGCTGCTATCACAAGACCAAATTGGCCAATTGTAATAGCGCTTAGAATAACTATCTGATTAATAGCAAGAAGTTTTCCTCGATTTGATTGGGTTGAAACGCTATTAAACCAAACATCCAATGTTGCTGTAGCACAAGCGATACAAAATCCCATTAAGGACCGCATCAGCACCCAAATCCACATGTCGGCATTTAATCCCATAGTTAGGATAGCGCTGGCCCCTAAGCTTCCACACATCGCGAATGTCCGGACTAAGCCAATTCGGCGTAAAATACGTTTACCAAGAATTGCGCCGAGTAAAAAACCTACCGAGTACATAGAAAGGATAAAGCCGATGATTTCGACACTAATATTGCTTTCTGCAAGAGACACAGGCAATAAAATACCACTCAAGCCATGACTACCCATCAAGAGAAATGAGCTAATGAACAAAAGTGTTGCTGGATAAATCGGCATGATTAATCCCTTCTACCATATGGCTGAGTTTTTAGGGATTTAGAGCTTAAATTATTGAAAAAAGCTACTAAATTCCCCATTCTGGCTAATGCTTTCTATGACCTCATATCTACATTAAAGATAAAACTATTTATACATTATTCTCTCAGCATAGGAGCTAATTGTGTGTGATGGAAAATATTTCGTTTTTCTTGCTTAAGAAGGTTAATACTTTGATATCAAGAGCAAGCATACAGGCCTAAGTTTGTACTTCGTGGGTAAATTTTCTGAATGTGGTCTGACAAGATTGACATGAGCTTTTCTTACTTATGACAATAATTAATGACTATCTATTTATTGTTGCTAGGTTAAATGGTGTAAAACTATACAGATATATTGATATGAAATTACAATCTACAACATTATTTATTGCTATTTGTGCTGTACAGTCTAGTGCTTTTGCAAAAGAGCAATTAGCAGAACAAGTGATCGATGAGCCTAATAGCCAAACGGTATACTTTGAAGACAATGATGATTGGGTAAAGCTCAAGTCAGGAGAAGTGATCAAGGGAGAGCTTAACGGTACGATTAAAAAAGATTCAAATTCTTATAAGCAAGAAATTGAGTTTGATAGTGATGATCTTGGCGATCAGGAAATTGAACTTGGTGATATCCAAGAGCTCCAAACTGCAGGTTACTTTACTATTCGTACAGCTGACGGGGCTATTTATGACGGCTACTTATCGATTCGTAGCAACAAGCTTTATCTGACGAACGTTGATCAAGAGATGTCTTTTCCTGTTACTGAAGTTGTATCTATATACCGTGGTAATGAAAAGGATTCAGAGCAGTGGGATGCAGAGTTTACTTTTGGTATGGACATGAGCAGTGGTAACACAGATGAGTTTACGTTGCATGGAGATATTGATGCAGAGCGCAATACTGTCGAGTCAAGAACCCAGCTCAATGCCAGTCATGAAACCAAAGAATCGAATGATGAAAAAACTGCCAACAACTCCAAAGTGAGTGGTTCTTATGATATTTATGTTGATAACAAATTGTTCTTCAGACCCCTAGATCTTAAAGCTGAAAACGATGAGTTTCAGAACTTAGATTATAAAATCACAGCCTCAATGGGTGTCGGTTACTTCTTTATCGCTAATGACACCACTGAATGGGACGTGACTATTGGTCCTGCCTATACCTACACCAAATTTATTACGGTAGAAGAGGGTAATTCATCGACCGCAAATAGTGGCGCATTCAAGCTGGACTCAAATTTTGACTATGAACTTACCAAAAATATCGACTTTTCTTATGACTACAATATGGTCTGGGAGAGTGAAGAGTCGGGCGGGGTTCATCATACTAATTCTATAGGTTTCGATATTGACTTAGTGGGTGATCTAGATCTTAGCATAGATGGTGTATGGGACCATGTTTCTGATCCAACCGCTGATTCAGACGGCAAAGTACCAGAAAAAGACGACTATAAAATGCTCGTTGGCCTGAGTTACGAACTGTAACTCTATTTACAATCTCCTGTTTATACGCACTCAAGCAATATTGTTTGAGTGCGTAATTTTGTTATGAAGTTTTTTCTTAGTCTTCTTTCTTATTCAGTGCTCTCTGAATTTATGCGGATTCAATTTGTATGATAAATAAGATATCAAATCGAGTTTTCCACTCGATTGTTATTTACAATATTACTACTTTTCATGTAGATAGACTGTAAACAAATTTGATCTTTTGAGAATGCTAATTTATGGCAAAGGAAGTAATACCCACTCTAATATCGAGCCAAGACTTATCTACAGAGGTACATACTGGGGTTTTAACTGCTGACTCTGATGTGGAAAACACCCCCACACCGTTGACTTCTTCTTGGCATGGATTAGTTGAAGAAAGTAAAAAGCAAGACTTATCGAGGGTGTCGGAACTTGATGGTGTTGCCTCTCCTGAGTCTGTCATTTCATTGAATGAACCGAACAAAATTTCTTCTTTGAATAGCAAAATCGCAGAAAAAATTGAACTTATTAATCGTTTAGAGCTAAGAATAGAGGATAAAGATGATGATTTTGAACGTTATGAGAGTTTAGGTCACACGGAAGCTGAAAATAATGAATGGAGAAAAAGACAAGAGGCGATACAAGCCCGAAATATATTAAGAAGTGAGCTTATTTTACTTCAGGAAGAAAAAATCAATAATGACATTATTAATTCTTCGCTCAATTCGATTGTGCCTGTTAACCAACTCAAAGAAGAGCTTTTATATTTATCGCTCAATACACCAGAAATAGAAGTAGAAGGGCAGTTTAAGAAAAAAATACTTCTTGATGCTATTGAAGATTTACTCGACTCTCAAATTGAGATAACAAACAAAAAAATAATCGCAATACAGAATAGATTGCTAACACTTACCTCGCGTGAACTGAACTTATACCAAACAGCATTAGCTCAATTGGAAGAACGAAAAGCTCTAATGCTGACAGAAAGAGAAGAATTTAAGCTTGATAATGCAGAAGAGTTGGCCTTCAAGGGGAGGTTTAGGCAGTTATATAAAATAAGCCCAAGACAAGATATAACTTCATTTGAAGAAAATGTTATCACGTCTATTGACCGCAAACTATCTTGGGGATCCGATCGGATTTTCAGCGAAAAAGCAAAAATCCAACACAGCAAATGGGCCACATTTGTTGACTATGCGATTGTGCATACATCGCTTTTGTCCTCTGTTTCTTTACCCAGTATCAATTTTGGAGAAGAGGATGTGATGGTTAAGTTTTTTATCGAACTGGATGAAGAAAAAACAAAACAAGGGTCAGAACAAAAAGGAAAGCTTATCAATGTAGGTCATGTATTTGACGACATATCGGATACAATGATCCGATTGACTCGAGGCGATATATGGACTCAAGATGTAGTGTTAATGAACAATAGTCAGGTAGAAGCGACCCATGATTTAAAAAGTGCCTATACTGTGCTTGTCCAGGCTGGAGGATTCGATGAAGGGCCTTTTGAAAAGCTTTACTCACAAAAATATTATCCAACAATACCTCTCGCAACAATTGTTGAACATTCAAGTCCAAGGTACTTAGACAAAGTACTAAGTCGGTCGCATTTTATCACTGACGCTTTATCGAAATTGAACCCACCAGTAAAACCCGATTTTAGTCTTGAAGGGTATGAAGAAATAGCCCCATACTTCCATAGAACAGCGGATATGGCATCATCACTTAGTCGGGGCCCCACTTGGTTAGAAGACATAGGTTATTTTAGATCTATGCTGACCTCTCTCTATCCAGGGGCTTTAAATGCCGAGCGACATTTTGACGAGTTATTTATGTATATGGTTGGAAAGTCGGTCAATACAGACGATACAACCAGAGTCGTGAGGGCCTACTGTTACCGTGGAATAGAAGGCCGAGTCATCGTTTACGTTAGACAAAGTAACCGAATATACCAATTCCCCGAAGACACGTTCACGCTGCAAAAAGGTGACTCTCCAGAAATTGACGCTCTACTGCAAAGTCTATTTGTTTTTCCTGACGGGCAGGCAGCGGTAAGAGTGTTTTCTGATCACGCCACAACCGGTGTGATTTTGCCGAAAAAGAAAAGTTTGTCAGCAGGCGATTTGGCACGAAGACATTATAATGCTGTTTTTTTTCCATATAGGCACGAGCAACAGGCTACGATTGACCGTATTTTGAACTTAGGCCTTGATGAAAAGTACGCCGAAAAGGTTGACAACACGCTGACTGACAATCGGTCTTTCATTGTTGATAAGATTGATACCCACCTGAAGCTTTTAGCACTAATGGATATATCGATTGGTGGAGGGGAGGTTGATGAGAACCAAAAGAGCGAGATCAGAGGTTGGTTGGATGAGTTTTCTCGTGGTGAAAGAAAAGCCAGTTTTGGAACCGCTGATTATATTGGAGAAGAAGGAGTATCAAATCCTGACTTGATATTTGTTCCTCTAACTCAACAGCAATCGACAACGACAGAGGGGCTATTAGTTAATTTGAGATTATCCATAGTCATCCCTATCCCTAGAAACTTTATTGACAAACTTAGGCTATACCGTTCCCAAGATTTTAGGGTGTCGTTTTCTCTGGGTTTTTATTCGAAAAATAGCGAGGAAATAAGAAATATCCCCATCACCGATTCAGGGTGGATGGGTGCTATGAGAGACATTGATCGTTACGCGCAATGGTTATCATCTCAGGGTGGAAATATTACCATGCCAGATCTGGATGAAGCACTAAGACGAGTATCTCAATATTGCATGAGAACGGCATTTGGTTTTGAAAGCCCGACGGAGATGGAAATATTAAAGCTTAGTGAGATATTTCAACTGAGAAATCGACATAAGCCCTATAACCAATTTTTCAAAGACCATCTCTCTGATGACTCTAAGGTGAACCAATACATAGGCGCTGTAAACTTCAAAGCTGGAATGAACGACTTTGTTTCTCTCCTTAGACTACACAAAAGTTTTACATGGAGAAGGTCCAATGAAGCATCCGAGGAAAGGGTCTTCAACCCTAACGCTGGGAGTGCATTTGCCAATAAAATCTTTGAAGACATTAAAGATAGTTATCTAACGGAATGGGACGACGAAGTGGTCTCATATAATGAAGAATGGTGGAAAGATACGATTGAGTGGTGGCGAACCCCTTTAAGGATTGCTGGTTACACCATTGCCTCTGTTTTAGCGATCATGTTTCCTGGACTATCGGCAGGGATCATTGCAGGCATAGCGACAACTTTTATCACTGATACTGCCCTAGATATTGGATTATTAGGGGTTGAGGATGAGCCAGCAGAAAAAGAAAAATTAATGAAAGGCATAATAGTAAAAACTTTAGTGTCAATTGGAGGGGAAGCACTCGGCGGAGGCGGCGCGCAGTTAACGGCGAAAGCGATGAAACGACTTTTATTGAAAAGGGCATCAATGCAACTAAAAGGTCGTGAATTAGCGCAGGCGAAGCAAACGATTGAAAACTATCCTGATGAAGCGATAGAGGGGGTGACTCGAATTGCCAGAGAACGCCCAGAAATGTCAGCCCTTACTAAACTATTGGCCCAAAAGGGAGACGGTCTACCGAGAATAAACAGTCAAAGTGTGGATATGCAAAGTGTTATAAATCGCTATGGAGTCAGCGTTGAACGTAAAACAAACTTGTTTAAAAGACTCAAAAATTTTTATAACAGCCATGATAAAACGACAACTGTAATGGAAGCCTTAGAAGGAATTGTGATATTAACGTTGACTGGTGAGATTATCGTTTTAGTTGAAGAGTGTATATCGGGCACTATCAAGGATAATGAATTTTATCAGGTTTTGAAGTTAGTTTTATTGTATGGCGTAGCTGCTGGAGCTACAACGGTATCCAGTATGCAAAGAAGTCCTGAAATGCTCGAAATAGAAACCAAAGTCTGTCTGGAAAAAATGGGAATATCAGAAGACAATATATCCCTTTTTAGTCAGGCTTCTTCACGTCGTGGACTGTATGAAAAAGAGATAGCAACTGAAACTGATTTTGTCGAAGCGGTTGGTAAGTTTGATGATGTACCATCATCACACTCTGCTAGAGAAAAAGAAGTACGTCGAATACTAATACTTGATAAATTAACGAAGCTGCCAGCCAGAATAAATTTTGATCCTCTGTATTTAAGATTGTCAAAATTGATGGCAGGAAGAAATATGGATTGATTGAAGCTTTATGCGTTGGTTAATAAGCTTTTATATATCTACAATCCTTTAATTTTACTTGAGAGATAGCGTTTTTATCAGTGTCTTTTTCACACAGAATACATTAGTATTCGTGCTTGGCTCATTGAGAGGTTCATCTGTATTTGTTCCTAAAAGTGATCCAACATTTATCAATCTTAGTTTTCTTTATTTAACATATTGTTATTTAAAGAAATATAAATAAATCAAGTGTTGCTTGGTGTGCAACACCACTGTAAGGACAATTAAATGCCAATTATTACTCTTCCTGACGGCAGTCAACGTCAATTTGACAATCCAGTATCAACTCTCGATGTGGCTCAATCAATTGGTCCGGGTCTTGCGAAAGCAACCATCGCTGGACGTATTGATGGTAATCGTGTTGATGCATGTGATCTCATTGAACAAGATGCAAACCTTGAAATCATTACGATAAAAGACGATGTAGATGGTCTAGAAATCGTTCGTCACTCATGTGCTCACCTTTTGGGGCACGCGATTAAGCAGCTTTACCCTGAAGCTAAAATGGCGATCGGTCCTACTATAGACAATGGTTTTTATTATGATATCGACTTAGAGCATTCTCTTACGCAAGAAGATCTAGAAAAGATCGAACAGCGCATGAAAGATCTGGCTAAAACTAAGTATCAAGTTATCAAAAGAAAGGTGAGCTGGCAGGAAGCACGCGATACGTTCGAAACGCGTCGTGAATCCTACAAGATAGAAATTTTGGATGAAAACGTTGCACGTGACGACCGTCCAGGGCTTTACCATCATGAAGAATACGTTGATATGTGTCGTGGCCCTCACGTACCACATATGGGTTTTTGTCAGCATTTTACGTTACTCAATGTAGCAGGCGCATACTGGCGTGGTAACAGTGATAATAAAATGTTGCAGCGTATCTACGGTACGGCTTTCCACGATAAGAAAGCGCTAAAAGCACACTTAACTCGTCTTGAAGAAGCGGCTAAGCGTGATCACCGTAAAATCGGTAAGCAGCTAGATTTGTTCCACATGCAGCAAGAAGCACCAGGTATGGTGTTCTGGCACCATAATGGCTGGTCAATTTTCCGTGATCTTGAAGTTTTTGTACGTGAGAAACTGACTGAATACGGTTATCAAGAAGTAAAAGGTCCACTTATTATGGACCGTGTACTTTGGGAGCGTTCTGGCCACTGGGATAAATATGCTGAAGCCATGTTTACCACGGCTTCAGAAAATCGAGATTACGCCCTTAAACCGATGAACTGTCCTGGGCATGTACAGATTTTCAACCAAGGTCTGAAATCATACCGTGATTTGCCATTAAGAATGGCTGAGTTTGGTTCATGTCACCGTAATGAGCCATCAGGTGCATTACATGGTATTATGCGTGTGCGTGGCTTCACTCAGGATGATGCTCATATTTTCTGTACTGAGAGTCAGATACAAGAAGAAGTGACTTCTTGCATCAAGATGGTATACGATACATACCAGACATTCGGTTTTGACAATATCGTTGTCAAGCTGTCTACTCGACCAGAAAAACGTGTTGGTTCAGATGAAATTTGGGATGAATCTGAGAAAGCGCTTCAGAAGTCTCTTGAATCTATGGAGATCCCATATGAAATTCAAGAAGGTGAAGGAGCGTTTTACGGACCTAAGATCGAGTTTACCTTGCATGATTGTCTTGATCGTGCGTGGCAGTGTGGTACGGTTCAACTCGATTTCAATCTACCGAGCCGTCTAGGTGCGACATACGTTGATGAAAACAATGAACGTCAAGTACCGGTGATGATTCACCGCGCAATCTTGGGTTCACTGGAACGATTCATCGGTATTTTGATTGAAGAATACTTTGGGTTTTTCCCAACATGGCTATCTCCAGAGCAAGCTGTAATCATGAATATTACTGATAAACAGTCAAATTATGCTCAGGAAGTGGCCCAAAAACTACAAAAATGTGGAATTAGAGCTAAAGCAGACTTGAGAAATGAGAAGATTGGCTTTAAAATCCGCGAACATACTTTGAAGCGTGTGCCGTATATGCTGGTTTGTGGTGACCAAGAAATGGAAGCCGGAGAAATAGCAGTACGTACTCGTAAAGGTAAGGATCTCGGTAAATTTAAAGTGGATGATTTTGTTTCCTACATCCAAGACGAGATCTCAAGCCGTAAGCTCAATCTGGAGGAATAAGCTATTAAAGGCGGAAGACGCGGCCAACAACCGGCCAAACAAAATCCTCATCGTTTAAACGGTGAAATTCGTGGCGTTCGTGAAGTTCGTTTAACAGGCGCAGACGGTGAATCAGTTGGTGTTGTATCAATCCAAGAAGCAGTAACAGCAGCTGAAGATGCTGGTATGGACCTTGTAGAAATTAGTCCAAATGCCGAGCCACCTGTATGTCGCGTAATGGACTACGGTAAATTCCTCTTTGAGAAGAGCAAAGCTGCTAAAGAGCAGAAGAAGAAGCAAAAGCAGATCCAGATTAAGGAAGTTAAATTCCGCCCTGGAACTGATATTGGAGACTATCAGGTAAAACTACGCAACCTGACGCGTTTCCTTGAAGAAGGCAACAAAGTGAAAGTAACTATTCGCTTCCGTGGCCGAGAAATGGCACACCAAGACATCGGTGTCGACGTTCTTAAACGCTTGAAAGAAGACACGCTAGAACTAGCTGTTGTTGAATCTTTCCCAAGTCGTATTGAAGGTCGCCAGATGATAATGGTGTTAGCCCCTAAAAAGAAGTAATTAGTGGCTTGCAAGTAATTTGACCTCGCCGTTCTTTTCTTTTAGGAAAGAACGTAGTGGGGTTTTATTCGCCCTGATTACATGTTTATTAAACTACTACAATGCGGAGTTATTCATCATGCCTAAGATGAAAACCAACAAAGGTGCTGCTAAGCGTTTCAAGAAAACTGCTGGTGGTATTAAGTTCAAGCACGCTACAAAACGTCACATCTTGACTAAGCGTACTACTAAGAACAAGCGTCAACTACGTCCAAACGCAATCCTTCCTAAATGTGAAGTGGCTGCTGTTGTTCGTATGATGCCATACGCTTAATTCTTTTTAGTTTATTTATCGTTTAGTTTAGGAGAAGCATAATGCCTCGCGTAAAACGTGGTGTACAAGCTCGTGCACGTCATAAGAAAGTTCTAAAACAAGCTAAAGGTTACTACGGAGCACGTTCACGTGTTTACCGCGTAGCTTTCCAAGCAGTCACCAAAGCTGGTCAATACGCTTACCGTGACCGTCGCAATAAGAAGCGTCAATTCCGTCAACTATGGATTGCACGTATCAATGCGGCATCTCGCCAGAATGGTCTATCTTACAGCCGTTTAATCAACGGTCTTAAGAAAGCTTCTATCGAGATCGACCGTAAGATCCTTGCGGACATCGCGGTATTCGACAAATCTGCTTTCACAGTACTTGTTGAAAAAGCGAAAGCTGCTCTTTAATTAGAGTCAGTGATTAGGATTAAAAAAGGGGAGCTTAGGCTCCCTTTTTTGTTGCTGTTATTATTTGTAACGTTTATTGTTTGTAACGTTTTAAATCACACTTCCATCATTTAAATTAAACTCAAAGCAACACCTTGCGGTGACTGTGCTCTCGATACACGTATTGATACTGGTTTGCACATACAATTATCACTCTGACAGTGGTAGTAGGAAACGGACATCATGCATGACTATATTATCATTGGTGGTGGTATCATAGGTGCTTCAACGGCATGGCAGCTTAAGAAAAAATATCCGAGCAAAAGAATTTTGCTGTTAGAAAAAGAACCAGATTTTGCTCAACACCAAACTGGGCATAACAGCGGCGTTATCCATGCAGGGGTGTATTATCCACCGAATAGTCTCAAAGCTAAGTTTTGTAAGCAAGGAGCGATAGAGACAATAGCTTTTTGTGGTTATCATAATATCCAAGTCAAGAATTGCGGCAAGTTGATTGTCGCTACATCAAGTATTGAACTTGAAAGGATGCAGGCACTGTTTGAGCGCTGTAAGCAGAACGAGATTGATGTAGAGCAGCTTAATCCATATCAGCTTAAACAAATAGAACCGAACGTCACAGGACTCGGAGCCCTGCATATAAAGCAGTCAAGTATTGTTGATTACAAAGCAGTCACTCGCGCCATGATAAAAGAGTTTACCGATCTTGGTGGCGAAGTGAGTTTATCAACAGAAGTGATGGCTGGGCATGAATTTGAGTCTGAGATTCAACTGACTAGTATAAGAGCTGGCCAGACAATGCAGCTAAATACCCGATATTTAATTACATGCGGTGGCCTAATGGCTGATCGGTTAACGTCGATTCTGGGGATTGAAACACACTTTCAAATTGTTCCTTATCGAGGTGAATATTATCAACTTGACTCAAAGCATAACAAGATAGTAAATCACCTCATATATCCAGTTCCTGATCCTGATTTACCCTTCTTAGGGGTACATTTGACTAAAATGGTTGATGGGAGTGTAACCGTAGGCCCCAATGCAGTTCAAGGTTGGAAACGTGAGGGGTATTCTAAGCTTAATTTCAGCGTTCGGGATACACTGCAAATGCTTAAATTCAAAGGATTTTGGCGTGTAACGCGTATGCATTGTAAAACTGGCTTGATCGAGTTGTTCAATTCTTGGTGGAAACCGGCTTATCTTAAACAAGTTCAAAAATACTGCCCTAACTTGGTTCTCAAAGACTTAAAACCTTATCCAGCGGGAATTCGGGCCCAAGCAGTATTAGAGGATGGGACATTAGTTCACGATTTTTTATTTGCAGAAAGTACTCGCAGCTTACATGTTTGCAATGCCCCCAGCCCAGCAGCGACAGCAGCTATACCAATTGGTGCGTACATATGTGAAAAAGTTGCCGAAAAATTTGCGCCTGGCACCTAATTTGCTCGTATTTGCATGAGTAAGGTTATGCGGCAATTTGGCAGCTATAATAGCGTTGGTGTAGGGCGAGGGACTGGTGATGAGAAAATGGGGATTACTGTTGCTGAGCTTGTTTTTGACAGGTTGCGGTACAAAGTTTGTTTATAACAATATCGATTGGCTATTGATTGAATATCTTGATGACTTCGTTGAGCTGACGGACGAGCAAGAAACTTTGTTAGGTGATAAGCTTGAAAGCTTCACCAAGTGGCATAAGCAGCAAGAGTTACCTCATTATATTCAACATTTAAATGACTTGATTGTTCTTGATCCCCAAACTCTGACTATAGCTAATGTGCAGCAGCAGGAAAAGAAACTTCAGGCACATACACAAAGGCTACTGCGTCATATTGCGCCCGACGTTTATATATTGGCTAAGCAGCTTTCAGATCAGCAAGTTGAAGAGCTGATGGATAGCATTCGTGTCCGTCATACCCGCTATAAAAAGAAATACCAGAAGTTATCTGAGCAAGAGATTAGAGATAACTACCGAAAAAAGATGACCAATAACATTGAAGACTGGCTGGGACCACTAAGTTCAGATCAGCAACTATGGATCGCTGACTGGGTCTCACAGCTTGATATTACTTCCTATGATTGGATTGAACACCAAACTAAAATGAGAGTTGAGATAAATACATTGCTCAACCGTCGTTTAGATGATGACTATTTTACCCCCCATTTTGAACAATTGATGTTTAACCCGACCAGTTTTTACACTGAGAAATTGCAGCAAAAGATTGAGCATAATAGATCGACAGCTCATTACTATTTGGTGAAAATTGTCAATTCTGTATCACAGAAACAAACACTTCATTATCGCCAAGAGTTAGAGGATTGGCGAGATATTGCAGTTGAAATTCAGTAGTTTAAAATTGGTGAAAAAAGCGCCATCAGGCGCTTAGATAGCTAAGAAAAATAAAAATCTAGAAGAAACCCATTGGATTGACATCATAGCTGACTAATAGATTTTTAGTATTTTGATAATGATCGAGCATCATCTTGTGAGTTTCTCGGCCAATACCTGACTTTTTATACCCACCAAATGCCGCGTGCGCAGGGTATGCATGGTAGCAGTTAATCCAGATGCGACCTGCTTCAATCTTTCTGCCCATACGGTAGGCAAGGTTGGTATCACGAGTCCAAACACCCGCACCAAGCCCATACTCTGTATCGTTAGCAATAGCTAGGGCATCTTGCTCATCTTTGAATTTGGTGATGGCGATAACTGGACCAAAAATCTCTTCTTGGAACACACGCATTTTGTTGTGTCCCTCCAATAGAGTAGGTTGAATGTAATAGCCTGATTCAATCTCTCCTGCTTGTTGAGCGATTTCACCTCCAAACACAACTTTTGCCCCTTCTTGGCGGCCTATTTCCAAATAACTTAAAATCTTATCAAACTGCTCTTGAGAAGCTTGGGCACCGACTTGAGTATTTGTATCAAGAGGGTTTCCTTGTAGAATATGTTTTGCACGTTCCGCTACTCTTTCGACGAAACGATCATAAATCGACTCATGGACTAAGACTCTTGAAGGACAAGTACACACTTCTCCCTGATTGAAAAAAGCCAGTAGTGTGCCTTCCACACATTTTTCTAAATATTCGTCTTCGTGATCAAAAATATCAGCGAAGTAGATATTAGGTGACTTGCCACCAAGCTCAACCGTTGAGGGAATGAGGTTGTCTGCTGCACATTTTAGGATATGTTGACCGACATCGGTCGAACCAGTAAAGGCAAGCTTTGCAATACGCTGACTTGTTGCCAGCGCTTGACCCGCTTCTTTACCATAACCATTGACTATATTGATTACCCCAGGCGGGAGAAGTTCGCCGATGGTCTCCATCAATATTAGAATCGACGTTGGCGTTTGTTCAGCAGGTTTAAGAACAACGCAGCAGCCAGCAGCAAGAGCCGGTGCTAATTTCCATGCTGCCATTAACATTGGAAAATTCCATGGGATAATTTGTCCTACTACTCCAACGGGCTCTGGGAAGTGATAGCTTGCTGTATTGACGTCAAGCTCGGCTGCGCTGCCTTCTTGAGCGCGAATACATCCAGCAAAGTAGCGGAAATGGTCAACGACCAAAGGAAGGTCAGCGACTAGCGTTTCGCGAATTGGTTTGCCATTTTCCCATGTTTCAGCAATGGCGAGAACTTCAAGGTTTTCCTCAATTCTATCGGCAATCTTAAGCAGCAAGTTGGCACGTTCGCTAACACTGGTCGTTGCCCAAGATATTTTGGCTTTATGTGCAGCATCGAGTGCAAGTTCAACATCAGCCTCGTTTGAGCGAGCTACTTGACAGTATGCTTGTCCGTTTACAGGGGAGATATTTTCGAAGTATTCGCCAGATTGAGGTTTGACCCATTCTCCGCCTATGTAGTTGTTATAGTGGGTTTTAAATTCAATAAGCGAATCTGGGCTGCCAGGTTGTGCGTAAATCATAAAATGTCCTTATTTTTATTCAATTTTTTGTGCAAGTGATGTTTGAACTCATTATTTGCGACGCAACTTAACGCAAATCACAGGCCAAATGTTGCAAGCTTGTTGTAAAAGTCGAGTAAAGCTAGAGTACCCGTGCTTTCAGAAACGGAGATAAAGAGACACCAGAGAAGTAAAAGGGATGATCTCATTGTTAACTGTATTATTTTGGTACGGTTAGTATGTTCAACTATGGAACAGATATGGAGCAACACATTTTGCAGATGGATTCTTGGCTAGCCTCATCAACTGCCAAAGCGAAACATATTCTCAAGCCTTTACTCGGTCTTCACTATGGGGACCCAGAAGTTGATCAGGCATGGCAGGATGCGAGAAAGGTAGTTGGCTCAGGTATTCATTTACTTATCCTAGGAGAAACGGGTGTGGGAAAAGGCGAGTTTGTAAAAGCTCTCCATAACTACAGCCGTCTTTCTCATAAGCCTTTAGTGATGGTCAATTGTGCGGCTTTACCCAATGATCTTATTGAATCTGAGCTATTTGGCTATGCGCCAGGTTCATTTACAGGGGCAAATCCCAAAGGCTACAGTGGCCGAATTAGACAAGCTGACAAAGGAATTTTGTTTCTTGATGAAATTGGAGACATGTCACTGCAGGCCCAATGCCGTTTGTTATCGCTCTTACAAGATAAGATTGTCATGCCATTGGGTTCTACACGTTCTTATAATGTTGATATAGAAGTGATTTCGGCTACGCATCAGAACTTAAAGCAATTGATCGCTGAAGGTCGTTTTCGCCAAGACTTATATTATCGCCTCAATGGTTTGACTGTAAGACTTCCCACGCTTAAGCAGCGTATAGATAAGGCCCAGCTAATTGAAAGTATCCATGCCCAGTATCGCAAGCAGGCACAGAAGATCTCAAAGCCTGTGATGGAAAGGCTTATGGCTTATCTGTGGCCGGGAAATATACGTGAACTCGATAATTTTATAAAAGTTGCCGCATTAATGGCTGATGACAGCGCTGAAATTGAATTTAAACATTTACCCCAACAGTGGCAACAATCATTGCAAAGTGTTTCTCTTGTTAGAGAATCTCCAAGCACAGATCTAAACACAACCCTAAATGAAACTGTACTTGATGTGTATAAGTCAAACCAAGGTAACATCAGTAAAGTGGCACGAGAATTAGGAGTGAGTCGCAATACGGTTTATCGCAAGCTCAGAGCTCTGGGCTATTAATTTAAAGCTGATAAAGACGGTATTTTAGGCCTAAGACAATAATTAGTGTTTAAAAGCCACCTTGTTTCTGAGCTTCCTTAACCAAAGCTTTGCGCTCCTGTTCTTTGGGAGAGTCTGAACCTTGATTGCTTGATTTTTGGGGGCGTTTTGAGTTGGTGACTAATGCAAAATATTGGTTTGTTATCATAGTAAAGGCCTCGAATGATTACTAACAGCTCTTAAGCTGACCTGAGCTTACAGCAACAGGAAAAACAACAACTACAGTACAACTTTTTATTAAGCATAGTCGAATACATGCCAGTTGTTGATATTTAAGTCATTAGATGAGCTAGGGTTTATTTAAATTTGTGTTGGTCGAATATAATTAAATTAAAATCGTTAATTTTAAAAGTAATTGCTATTGTATTGTGTTATTTATTATTGAAATTTTGACATTGGTTCACCTCTACCTGAATTATTTTAATGAATCAAAATTAATAATATATTGTTATAATGTAAGTTGTTGTTTTTAAATGATTAATCTGATTGTTGTTATATTTGTATTTTGTGTTGATTATTTTTGGAGTAAATGTCACCGCTTAAAATATTCACTATTGTAATCGATTACTTAATTAAATACTTTGAACCTTCTTGATGGCTTTTTAAACAACATAACTATAGGTAATAAAATGAAGAAATTAATTTTATCGACGTTAGCTCTTACATTATTTGCTTCAAACAATGCTCTTGCAGAAGATAGATATAGCCCAAATGAACTTCTCTACAGTGGAGTTAGTATTAGTGCTGACGGTGTACTGACATCTAAAGCTAGCTTTGCCTGTTCCGCGCCAACGGAAGTTGAGTTTACTATGAGCGCTGATAATAGTGTGCAATTAGAGATTAAAGATAGTCTTATTGACTGCCGCATGATCCCGTGGGTTCAAGACTTTAGCATTGATCTTAAACCACTACTTCAACAGTATGGCTATCATCAAAGCGAGCTAAGCGTTGCAAATAAAATTACCTTTGAACAAGAATAGTGGTCTATTTTTGAGCCATTATCTCCCATCTTAATGAGAAATAATTAATCAAAGAAGCGATGATTTTATTCCCCGTAAAATCTCGCTTCTTTTATTTAGGTTGTCAGGCTAGTGTAGCGTCAAACCGTGATTAGTAGAGTGCCCGGTCGCCATCAGTAGGCACATTGCCTGTGACCACCACTGAGCACGATAGGTCCTTCCATAATAAGTCAAAAATTACTATAAATACATTATAAAACTAATTATTAAAATTATTTATTATTCTGTGGTTATATTTTTTATTGAAAGCTTAGATATTGTTTTATTATAAATGTCACACATTAAAATAAACCAAGATTTTTATTATATTGAATTTATAAGATTTTTCAATGATTAACATATTTAATGTCATATCCATTTTTAGTGATGTTTATTTTTGGAGGAAATATCAACTCCTTAATGATTTACGGTTGTAATCGATTGCCTAGTAAAATAGTTTGAATGTGCCTGATGGCTTTTTAAACAACATAATTATAGGTAGTAAAATAAAATGAAAAAAATAATTTTATCAACGTTAGCTCTGACTTTATTTGCGTCTAATAGCGCACTGGCAGAGGGTAGATACAGCCCAAATGAGCTTCTCTATGGTGGTTTTAGTATTAGTAGTGACGGGATACTAACTTCTCAAGCCAACTTTGCTTGTGCGTCTCCAATGGAAGTAGAGCTAGAGACGAGCTCAGATAATAGCGTTAAAGTTGCTATTAAAGATAGGCTCATTGACTGTTTGATGATCCCTTGGGTTCAGGAATTTAGTATTGATCTTAAACCTCATCTGCAACAATACGGTTACCATCAAAGTGAAGTCACTATAGTCAACAAGATTTCGTTTGAGTTACCAGAGTAATTTAATCCTCGGCTCTGAAGCTGTTTTCTAACTTATATAATGTATTCATCAAAAGAAGCGAGGATTTTATTCCCCGTAAAATCTCGCTTCTTTATTTCAGTTATCAGACTGGTTTAGCGTCCAACCCTAATTAGTTTAGTGTCCAAGGATCACCATCAGTAGGCACATTCCCTTTTGACCACCATTTGGCACGATAGGTTTGTCCATGATAAGTCACAAGATCATCGGTATTGTAGGTCTGTGTTGAGCTCCATTCGTGAATTTGTCCGTCATCTTCACCTTGCCATACAGCGTTAGTGCCCGGTTCATCACCTTGTGTCCACCATTGGGCTGTGTAATTTACGCCATTGTATAACACTTGATCCCCAGTATTATAAATCGCTTCTGGATCCCAAGTTCCACTTCCTGTTTCTTCATCAGTGACGGTGATGATGCGCTCATTGGTTGTCGTTTCTCCTGCCGCATCGGTGACCTGGTAAGTGAGGGTGTATTGCCCAACAATCTCAGTGTTAACCTGTCCTGATACCTGAATGGCAGAATTACTGATGTCGCCATCTTCTGCATCTGTCGCACTCACGCCTTCCATTGGGTCAAAGTCTGAGTTGACCAAGATGGTTTCATTGTTTACGCCGTTTATCACTGGAGCAGTATTGTATACCGTAACTTGTCTGATTTCTTCCGTGGTGTTGCTATCGGAATCAGTCACCGAGTAAGTGAGAGGATACGCACCGACTTTGTTAGTATTCACCTCGCCACTGACGACAATATCTCCGGTTAAATCACCATCTTCTGCATCTGTTGCGCTCACGCCTGCCATTTTGTCGTAGCTACTACCAAATGGAGTACGATCATCACCAATACCACTAATAGAAGGTTTTCCATCCGTTGGAGGAGGGGTTTGACCATGAACATAAGGACCATAGTCTTTGACAAATTGCTCATTGTAAGCTTGCTGACCGCTATTGGTTCCCATATCCCAGTTGATTGACCAAGTCATAATGCCGCGCAATGCTTGCCCTTGCTCTCTTAAACTGTCTAAGGACTTGTATATATCATTAGGGTTACTAACGAAGCCACTTCCTGCCGCATCTGGATTGGCTGGAATGCCAAATACCAGCTTTTCATGTGGGATCTTGGTATAGCCACGAGTGCCATTGATTATACTATCGGCAATGTAGTAGATGAATACATCTTGATCTTTATAATTTTGTGGAACCCAAGTGCCTGAATCGCCGACTTCTGGGACCCAAACACCATCACCAGCTTGGTTATAAAACTGTGGATTGATAAAGTCGTAATAACCATCCAAACCGTTCAAGTAAGGGATGTAATCTCCCCTTGCTAGTTGTAAATATGGGAACTCAGGCGCCATGGTGATCATAAAGTTATGCCCCTGAGCCCTGTAGTGATCTTTCACCTGACGAAGGGCTGCTGGTATTACGGTTTGATTGTCCGCTGCGCTAATTGCAGCTTGCTCTAAGTCAATGTCCAGACCATCAAATCCGTAGGTGTCGACCAGACGAATAATTTCACTGGCAAGCGCTTGCTCATCCCCAGTGTGAAGCTCGATATGTGCATCAGCGCCGCCGAGAGCAATGAGCACACTTCTATCTTGATCATTAAGTTTGGCAATCTGAGCCTTGAACTCTTCCTCAGACAAACCTATGTCGGGATCTAATTGAAAAGTAGGAATATGACCTGTCGCAGCATCATAGACTTTCATGAAAGACACATTAACCACATTATATTGCGGGTCTACGTCGGCAAGGTCTACGCAAGGAGCGTTGCCACCTTTATAACCATCACCTTCACACCAGTTATGCCAATATCCAACCAACACATTGCCATCTTGATCGACTAGCTGTTGACCATCATTAGCGACGGCTTGACCACTGCCTAATGAAAGTGCAGAGAGAATACTTAACGCTAAAGCTGTTTTTCTGTTCATTCCGTTAATCTCCAATATGCTTATTTTTCAAAGCTAATTAAGTGCTCAAGTTGACGCTACATAATCTTGAGAGGGGAGTAAAATTGGATGACAGAATACTTGGTACTGCTCCAAGCAATTTGATAAAAATGCAAACTATATGATTAAATATATAGTTTTATTCGATTTAAAGGCTTTTAATTAGGCATTCTGTGAATGTTTATATTTTCTGTCTACATATTAAAGAGGCAAGAATGTTCAAAAAGTTCAGTCTTGCCACTAAGATATGAATTTATGAGATGGGGCGGTTATTCAGCGATCTGGCGTGCAAGCCGTTTTAATGCTGTTTTTGCATCAGCAGTTTGAGCAGATATCTGTTCTACGGCTACTTTTTCTGCGAAGGTCCTTTTTTTCTCAAAATCTATCGGCCGACCATCTTTCCATAGCTCAAAATGCAGATGTGCACCAGTAGTACGGCCTGTATTACCGCTGGCACCGACTTTTTGCCCTTGGATCACATTATCACCTCGATTAACAAAACGTTTTGATAAATGCAAATAGCGAGTTTTCAAACCATCAGGGTGGAGAATCACGATATAGTTTCCGGCTAATGGATGATAACGCGAGGCAATCACTCGGCCAGAGGAAATGCTGACCACAGTTGTGCCAACAGGGACGGCATAGTCAGTGCCCATATGGGGCGTTACTTTATGGGTAATAGGGTGCATTCTGGAAAGGTTGAATTGAGAGCTTACTCGAAACTGCCGTGAAACAGGAGAAAGAAGCAGTTTATCTTTATAAAAGTGCTCTCCGTCTGAGCTAAAAAGGACGCCTTTGTTATCACTGTAAACATAAAACATATGCATTTTATCGCGATACAAAAACGCTTCAAGCTGATTTTTATCATCAATTTTAAAGACGAATTGACCTGAGCGAGAAACAGAGTGAAGAAAATCAAACTTTCCTGCTGCCAAAGAAGTCAAATAACCTATGGTGTCGGGGGATGCACCGGAAGTGAGTGCAGAACCATAAAAAGAATACCCTACTGAACCATTAAAAACAGTTGGCTTTACTATGTTGATGGGAATAGAAATATCTTGCGTGATACTAGTTTGAATCGGCGGTACTAATTCTGTTTTCTCGCGTTCAACATGATCTGTTTTACTACTATTGAAAGGAATTAACTCAATCATGGCGCACAATACCAAAGGAATAATCGCCAAATGCCATAAAGATAAAAAATCTTTATAGCTTTTTTGTTGAATAGACGTTGAATGCATGGGGATGCTTTTTTATTTTTTTGCAATAATAGAGCTTTGAATATGAAAATCTAGATAAATTTTATATAAATAATTTGTTATAACCTGCGTAAATAAGTTTATTTTAATAGAATGAAATACAATATGTCGCTATTGATGTTGCACTCATATACATAAAGGCTAAATAACTAGTTAAATTGTATTTTTTGCCAGTCAATATACCACGTTGAGAAAATTTAATTCCCAAATATAATCGGTGAAAATTTAATTCGTCACTGGTATCGGCTTAAACAATGAAATACTGCACTTATCTGGCTTTAATCGTATCTCTTATTCTTACTGCATGTGGTGGTGGTGGGGGAGGGGAAGGAGATTCATCTCCTCCATCTAGAGCAACAGGCTCAATCTCAGGTACAGTGTTTGATGCTCCTGTCTCGGGCGCATTGGTTAAGGTATGGGAATATAAAAACGGCAAAGTAGGGCGGTTATTGGGTGAGTCCACCACTGATCCCTACGGTAAGTACAATATACCGTTCTCAAGCGCATCGATGCCCGTATTGATACAAGTTGGCAATGGTCAGTATTTTGATCCCATTAGTCTTGAATTCGTCAAGCTTAGTTCTGCAGGATCATCAAAGTCGTTATCCAGTTTGCTTAACTACGTTGAAGGCCAGAACTTGAAAGTCATGGTTACTCCACTGACTCATATGGCGGCCGGTTTAGCCGAATATAAGATTAGCCAAAACATTAGTGCTTCCTCTGCCATTACTTCTGCTCTGGATACAGTTAGTACTATGTATGGGTTTAATGTTAACTCTACCGAGCCTATTACTCTAAATATTAGCAATTACCAAAACTCTTTTCAGCAGCCAGATGATTTTTCCTATGTTACTGACGGCCATAAATATGGATTACTATTGACCGCTTATTCTTCTTACGCTAAGGAAATTAGAGATACTATAGATACCACTGGCCCAAATACACAATATACCACAATAAACTTATCCAGCATTCAGTACGATGATATTCGGGCAGATGGTAAATTAAATGGTGCTTCAATTCCCGGATTGCCACCAAACCTAGATTTTGGTAACACAAAAGTCAATAGCGATATTTATACTAAAGATTTAGCAAAACACATTATCATTGTGGCAAACCTCGCCGAAAATCTAACCACAGATAAAGTTCGGGAATTTGCAGATAAAATAAATTTATTGGGTACGGAGGAGTGTAAAGGTAACGAACTTGCAATTTGTGGTCGTAAGAAAAATGACATTGACTCGACGCCACCCAAAGCTGAGCGAAATAGTGAAGGCATATTGGCTGGCACAAGTACAATTTCGCTAAAAATGACAGATAATGTTGGTGTAGATGAACCGGCTAATATTGTACTGCAATATGCCCAGACCGATGATCCTCAACACAGTGACTGGTTTGATATAGGTTTATGCACGGATGAGTCTCAACCTAATGCTTGCTCGCTTGAATTGGAAAGCTTTAGACAAGGAGCACTTGAAACTAAAGTTGATGTAAGAGTAAACACCCAGTATTTAGATGATCAAGGTGCCATTAAAGCGCGATTGCTGGTTTATACAAGTGATGTCCTCGGTAACACGTCGAAAGATAGTCAATCTGAAAACCTTCCCTATGCTATTTCATTTGACTGGGATAACCAAAAACCCGTCATTAATGTGACCTCAGGAAGAAGTGTAAAAGCAGACGAAGACAACTATGTTCTAATGGGCAATGTGATTGAATCGACACAAAGTGTTGAGTCGGTGAAGGTTAAGCTTAAAGGCGAAGTTGTTGAATTAGAATGCACAAAAGTTGAGTCGCGTGATAAGAACAAATGTGAGTTTGAAAAACGTTATCTTGCCAATGACCTGGGTAACGTTGCTAAATTCATTCTTAGCGCGACAGATGCTCAAGGAAATACAGGTACAAAAGTACACCTTGTGGGGCAAGATAGCCAACCCCCCACAGTAGAAATCGCCTATCCTGAAAGTTCCCCACAGTCTAATGAAGATATAGAGTTTAACTATGTTTTAGAAGGTGAAGCAGGCGAACGCAGCGATCCCAACTTACCATTTAACGATGAAAGCTTTCCAAGTGGTTCATTTGAATCAGCCAAAAAATATTTAAAAATTGATTATAAATATGCCAACCAAGTAATTAAAGGCGCTGAAGATGTTCCTGCGTTTGACAATTTCAATCCGAGCTATTTTATAAAAAGAAAAATACCTTATGTAACAGCAACTATCCATGATGATAAGCAATCAATTGCGGGTGACAACGATAGTGAACCATTTAATCTAGGTACACCAGCCAATGACTTGACTTTAGAAGTTGAATATTGCGTTAAAAAAGAGGGTAAAGGTGAGTACGACTGCAAAAAAACCGTTACAACCAAAGCGGAAGATTTGAAAATACCCTTTAAAGAACGGTCATCAGATGGTAATTGGCTGGAAAACATGGATTACTATATCCCTTTAACTAAGGACATATTAGGGGAAGGATTTAAAAACGTCACCAAGCTTGATAGCCAAAAATTGGTGATTAGGACTATAGATAATGCTGGAATAACATCCGCTGAGAAAACCATTTATTTTAAAACAACCTTTGATATACCTACTTTTACTGTAGTTACCCCTTTTATTGGTGCACAAGCATCATTAATGGGGCTAGAAAATGGAAAATTTGAAAACTTAGGTACTACAGTATGTACAACATCAAGACTAGGCAATGCTAGAGATGTCGCGTCTTGCACTTTACAATCTTATAAAGCGAGTAGTTATCGTGCTCTGAGTATTAAACTGACCAGTTTGGCTGGAGCATATTATTACAACTGGCAAGATACTGATGCTGCTAAGAAGACGGTAAACCTTGATACATTTAAAGATGCAAATTTCGGCGTCTATTTCCAACCTAATGGTTCAAAGAGCTACTATATAACAGAGCTGTCGACCTACCACACAGGTATGTTCGATTATCTTTGGGAAAATTCAGAAAAGAATGATCAAGCGTTTACCAATATACTCGACCACGTCTCTGAAGCTTTAGCTGGTGATAAAAGCTTTTTTGGTTTTGATCCTACTACTACTCCTTACGCTACTAATAAGATGCTTGACCGTTTATTCGATGGAAGATTTAGCGATAATATTATTCCCTCAGAGTATCAGCATCGATTTATTGCTGAAGCTATGGCAGGCCTCACTGAACTTTTACTAACTTCTAACTCTACGACATTAGCAGCGGCTATATATAGGGACCTAAGCACAGATGGGAAAGCCGATGGTAAGGGCAAAAAAGGGAATCCCACCATACTTGATGAGGTGTACGAAATATCTGAAAAGACCTACCGCTTAGACATAGCCTCTAAATACCACGAAGTGCTAAGCGGTCGTGTTGATGCGCCGAGCGCACTGTTATATGCCGATAAAATAGCGAAAGCATCCCCAAAACTTGATGGGCAAAAAGTTTTTCTGAACGAAGGCAGTAGTATTGATATCGACCCACCAAAGGTTGAGTTAGATATCACCCAGGGTAGTTATTACTTCAATAATGAGAATAAAAAACAGTACGTAGCTGGTAAGGTACAGGGGCAATTATCAGTATCAGATGCCGCTGGAATTTCCCTTGATTCATTAACACTAGAGCCATTCTGGTATACCCGACTCGAACCAAACCGTGGTGAAGAAGCTAAAGACGTAAGATTTGAAGCAGATGAAAAAAACAATAACTATCAGCAATGGTTTAATTTCTCTCTCGATACTCTGCGGCCGGACCATCAAGACAAAATGGAGTTTGCGATTCTTACCAGTGTGGTAGATAAAAATGGTAAGAATCTTGATAAATACCCAAAACGGCTTTTCATAGATAATGAGCCGCCTAGTGTGTCGTTAGTTCGTCCTAAGAACCTAGAGTCAAACGAGCCACTTGATGAGGATACGTACCTGAATGCCAACTTCGCCCACACACTATTGTTTACCCTTACCGATGATGTAAACGATCAACAGGACAAGCGTGTGTTGGTGTTTAAGCACAAAGACAATCAAGGGGTAGAGCATCGCTACAACTATGACAGTTTTAGCTTAAATGCTCAGGGCCGCTTCTCTGTTAAAGTATGTAAAGAAAGTAAGTGTAAAAACGACAAGGTGATTTACCCTGGAGACGGTGAATGGGAAGTATATGTAAACGCGGTCGATAATTTGGGTAACTCTGTGACAGAGACTTCATCAAATCAGCAGAAATTTAGTGTCTTGATTGACTCGACTCCTCCAGAGGTTACCAATAAAGAGCTAGAGGATATGCTCGGCGGCAATACGCTTTTCAAGCCAAGTCTAGACTGGGGGGAGGAAGGTAGCGATGGTCAGAATCTAGAAGTGGAGTTAAAAATTGGCAACGAGAGTTCTATTAAGCTATCTGAATGTGATGAAAACGAGGCAAGATGTCCAGACACTCCTCACCTTGTTGGTGACCAGCCTAATGTACGAGTGAGATTATCTGCAAATGCATTTACACACGGTGAGTTAAATACACTTTCTTATATCGCTACGGATAAAGCATATCCGGCTAATAGAAGTGAAAGCGGTACTGTGAAATTTAGAGTCGATAAACAAGGCCCTCAAGTGAGTTTTCAAACACCTTGGTTGGTGGACTCTGTTTCAAAACAAAGTAAGGTGTTAGGTACTTCGCTAACAGCAAAATTTGAGAAAGTAGAGGATGATTCGGGTGTAAAAAAAGTCGAATTATTTCAGAGAATTGATACCGAAGAAGTTCTGATTACTGATTGGCGAGTCAATGATTGGAATAATAAGTTTTCCGTTGATTATATCGAAATAGATCCCCCAAAAATCAAGGTTAGTGAAGACAAACGCGCACAGCTTTTCATTAAGGCTACAGATAAGCATGGATTTGTGTCGAGCACCAACGTTGAGAGCTTCATTATTGATAGAGAAGGCCCACAGCTTGATCTGAATGGTCACAATAATAATGGCAATGAGTTTTATCTATCTAACTACCAATTTACAATTACTGCTAAAGACTATGATAGTCGTGGGGACATAAATCGTAACGGTGTTAATACAGAAACGTTTAAATATTGGCTCTACAAAAAAGGTTCTCAGCCACTTGGCCAAGGAACAGAGCCATTGGAAGACAATGATGGCGGTGGCTACAAAATTCCACTGCAATCGTCGTTATTGGACACCACTGGTAAAGACAATATTGTTTTGAAGCTCGAGGCGCTCGATATAAGAGGTAACAAAGCAACGAAAGAGTTTGAGCTAAAGATAAGAAATCAACCGCCGGAGAAGAAAAAGTTTGATATCGTTTATGCAGATAGTGGCATTGCTATCGGCAGTGACGGACTGGTGACGAAATCAGAAGATCTCAAATTAATATTGGAAGTGTCAGACATTAGTGGGATAGATGCTGTTTTAGCCTCATACAGCTATAAAGACAATAATCCTACTCAGATTCAATTCAGCTTGGATGAGGGCAAATGGCAAGCTAGCCTTCCAGCTAACAACTTGAAAAAAGATGGGCGTTATAGTCTCAGCATCAAAGTATTTAACAATGTCAAGTATCTGGAAGAAGGAGATCGGCAACCACTTGAGGTTTCCCGCCCCTTACATGTTCAAAGACAAGGCGTTGAGCTTTCGATTACTAAACCGAAACCGTTTTCAAGCCATGTTTCAGGAAAAACGCTCTCCGCTGAGTTTGCTGTGCAAAATCATGTGCAACCCAAACAAATTCAGTGCTGGATCCGAGAAAACTATACATCGACTGAGGCCCCTCAAGATCGTGATATGTACACCTCTGGAGAAATAAAATTAAATCTGGATGAAGCTCCTCGCTGTAGCATCACGTCTAACGAAGATTTTAACCAAAACCCTGTACTCATTGTAGAAACACTAGGTCAAAACGATGCGACCAACGTGCAGTTGTTTAGCTTTAAACAATTGGATTCGCAGCCGCCAACTCCGGATTTCACTCAACCGTATTCCGTTACAGCCGAGAATATTATTCGTGCATCGGGAGGTAAACCAAAGCAGTTCTCTATGGCGTTAGTATTTACAGACGATATGTCTGGTGTCAATATCAATAATGGGACATGGCCGATATTAGAAAAGGGGTTCAACACATTTGAGCCGACAGGATGTGAAAGTCGTCAAAATCGCCAGTTTAGATGCACCTATACATGGGATTACTCAAGGTTTACTGACTGGATACAACCTAAATTAACGTTCGATATTAACGGCTTGAGGGATAATGCGGGTAACATAGCAAAGCCTTACCCGCTCGAACTGGTTCTTCCCAATAAAGCTCCTGAAGTTTCTATTAATATCGCTGATAACTCCAGTAAACTACCTGAATATACAATAGTTAAAGGTGGTGAGGAATATACGGTTATTTTGAAGACAATCTTGGATGAGAACTCAAGCATAGATGAAATCGAGGTTAAAGTTGGAGATAGAGTTTATTCATCGTCTAATCAACAAGATAGAGACGCGTTTAACAATGTAGAATGCGATAATGCTACGTGTAAAGGATTTACGTTTAATGTGCCTGGAGAGATCGAGCAATTTAATCTAACAGTCACGGTGAAAGATGTCTTTGGCTTAAAAGGAGAAGGTTCAGTAGACAACCTGAGGGTCGATAAATACGATCCAACAATAGGCAGTATACAAAGCATCGAAAGGCGTGGTGAGAATATCAGGTTTACATTCGATATTTCAGATCAAACCAGTGGACTAAGTGAAGTTACCTACAAGGTAAAGGGGATAGAAACACCCATCATCAAGCAAGAACAAGGTAAAGGAGAAGCACTTTATTTTGAATTGAAAGCCTCAGACCTAGGTCTTGAACCATTAACTGTAGATATAATAGCGAAGGATAAGGTTGGCAGAAGCAGTTTAAATTGGGGTAAAAAGATCAATCTCACTTTGCCTCAGATCAGCTTAACCTTATCACCAGAAACCAATTTTGTTGGAGAGAGACTTGCTGTGAAGGACGAAAAACTCTCTGTTACTCTTAACAGCGAAAATGAAGGTAGTGTAATTACAGCGAAAAGTTACAGCGTCATGGTTGCCGGAAGTGAACTGGAAGGTGAGTTTAGCGATACGAGCTGGCCGCTGGAGATTGGAATTAACTCTGACCGCCAAGGTGAGTCAAGCTTAATCATAAAGGTAACCGATTCACTGGGCCG
>NZ_JAHKPM010000005.1 GCF_018860525.1 Vibrio hepatarius | reverse complement strand
GGTGGTAGAGCGGAGACTTGGTAAGGATGAGGTCCCCAGTTCGAGTCCGGTTATCAGAACCTAAGAACTTATGTGTGGCGACCATAGCGTTGTGGACCCACCTGAACCCATGCCGAACTCAGAAGTGAAACACAATAGCGCCGATGGTAGTGTGGGGTCTCCCCATGTGAGAGTAGGACATCGCCAGGCTTCAAATTTAGACGTAAGTCTAACCAGTGCGGAGCGGTAGTTCAGTTGGTTAGAATACCGGCCTGTCACGCCGGGGGTCGCGGGTTCGAGTCCCGTCCGCTCCGCCATTTCTTCTAAACCCCAGCAGCAATGCTGGGGTTTTTCTATTTATTCAAACTTAAATGAACATAAGTCTATCAGGCTTTAAGTAATATATTTGGTTGAGTAAAGAACTTCCTATCTTCCCAGCGAATCATGGTTAAGTTGCCCCCCCATACACAGCCAGTGTCAAGGCCAATAACTCGTTTACCTTTGTAGCCTTCAAGTGCCGCCCAGTGACCAAATAAAATAGTTTTTTTGAGTTTTTTACGGTCTTTAAGTTCAAACCAAGGCTTTAAAGTACTTTGATCCATTTCTATTGGAGGCCGCTTACACTCCATATCTAAGCTGCCATCATGAAAACAAAATCGCATTCTAGTGAAAGCGTTTATGATATAGCGATAGCGCTCGATACCTTTAAGGTCATCGCACCATCTGCTTGGTTGATTATCGTACATATTTTCAATCAACCAAGGCCACTGGTTACTCTTAAGGATGGCTTCAACCTCACTAGCGCAGCTTCTAGCTTTTGATAATGACCACTGAGGAGTAATACCTGCGTGGCAGACAACAAACTCATCATGCTCTGCCAGCAGTGGCTGATGGCGAAGCCATTCCATGAGTTGGTTGCATTCACAAGATTCGAGAATGGCAATTGTTTTGTCTTTTTTCTTAGGGGGGTGTACACCTAAAAAAACACCAAGAAGGTGCAAGTCATGGTTTCCTAGTACGACTTTTACGCTATCGCCTAAGCTTTTAATAAACATTAGTGTATCTAATGATTTAGGGCCACGGGCAACAAGATCTCCTGCTACCCAGAGAACATCAGAGCCCTGATTAAACTTGACTTGTTTGAGCAATAGCTTCAGTTCATCGAAACACCCTTGGATATCACCGACAATGTAATTAGACACAAACAAATCCTACGCTGTAGTTAATTAAGAATATTTGGTAATGCAAGGCGAAATGGCTCGATTTCGGTTATGAATTCCTTTCCCTTTTCGTCGAGTAAAATATATTGACCTTGCATAACACCAACCGGTGTCTCAATAGCTGTTCCACTGCTATAAGTGTATTCATCTGTTCCGGAGATGAAAGGCTGTTGGCCTACCACGCCGTCACCTTCAATCGTCATTTGTTTTCCGTTAGCATCAGTAATCAGCCAGCGACGGCTGATGAGTTGTACGGTTTGGTTACTTAAATTTTTTATAGTGATGACGTAAGCGAAGACATAGTGCTTTTCATCAGGCTGAGACTGATCTGATATATATTTGGTATGAACTTGGACTTTAATACAAGGGGTTGCATCCATAGGGACTCCTGCGTATAAGTCAAAAATTAGAGTTGTCTGACGATATGATTACAACTCTAATTATATGTGGATTATTTGGGATTTGCGTCCAGCCAGTTAGCTAAATCGACAAATTGCTCTAGAGTTAAATTTTCTGGTCGCATACTTGGATTGATACCAAGTTGTTCTAAAATTTCAGAACTAACTAGTGACTTATAACAGTTTCGTACCGTTTTACGTCTTTGGTTAAAGCCTTCTCTACACACCCTGTCTAACCAATTTAGATTAGTAGCGGGAAAGGGAAGTGTCTCGTAAGGCGAAAGGCGAACGACTGCCGAATCAACTTTTGGTGGTGGGATAAATGCTGTTGGCGGAACTTCGAGTACAGGGACTATCTTACAGTAGTACTGAGCCATTACAGTTAGGCGACCATACGCCTTGGTTCCTGGACCTGCTGCTAACCTGTTAACTACTTCTTTTTGTAGCATGAAATGCATATCTTGAATATCTTTATGGTATTCAAATAGGTGGAACATCAGTGGTGTGGAAATATTATAAGGCAAATTACCAAAAATACGCAGCCTATTATTTGATTTGACTAGTTGTGTGAAGTCGAATCGCATAGCATCGCCTTCATAAATGGTTAGTTTGCTTGAGAGTTCTGGGTGATGTCTTAATCGTTCAGCAAGATCGCGATCAAGTTCGATCACGGTGAAACTATCGACCTCCCGGCCAACAGGTTCAGTAATAGCACCTAAGCCGGGACCTATTTCAACGAGGTTTTGGCCTGGTTGAGGGTTGATTGCAGATACGATTCCATCAATGATGTACGGATCGTTTAAGAAGTTTTGACCAAAGCGTTTTCTGGCTTTGTGCCCTAAATGGACATCATTTCTCATATATTTCTCAAGTTAACTAATTTTATTTTCGACGAGCTCTATTGCTTGAGCCAGTGCCGCTGTAAAACTTCCTGTATCAGCATGCCCTGTACCTGCCAAGTCTAATGCTGTGCCGTGATCAACGGATGTCCTGATAAAAGGTAAGCCTAATGTGATATTCACTGAGTTACCAAATCCTTTATATTTTAACACGGGAAGTACTTGATCATGATACATTCCTAGGATTGCATCTGCTTCTGCGAGATATTTTGGGTTAAATATAGTATCGGCAGGGAGTGGTCCTATAAGATCAATGCCTTTTTCTAGACGAAGTTGCTCTAGTGTAGGGGTGATTGTTTCTATTTCTTCTTTACCTAAGCAGCCATCTTCACCAGCATGAGGATTTAATCCACAGACATATATTTTAGGTGATGAGATCGCAAATTTTTTGATCAGATCTTCATGCAGTATACAGATGATCTTTTTCAGCCTATCAGCGGTAACTGCTTGCGAGACATCGGCTAGGGCAATATGAGTAGTTGCTAGTGCAACTTTTAGCCCTTCTGTTGCGAGCATCATAACAACTGAAGGCGTGTTTGACAGCTCGGCAAAATACTCCGTATGCCCACTAAAGGTGACGCCAGATTTATTAAGGATACTTTTATGTACGGGCCCCGTTACTAAGGCATCAAATTCACCACTTAAGCACCCTAAAGCTGCACGTTTTAAGGTGTTGAGAACATATTGACTATTATTGGTATCTAAACAGCCTGGTGCTACAGTTGAGTCTAGCGGCACATGCTCGATAACCAGCGTTCCTGCTTGCTGTGGTAATGGTTGAGCCGAAGAGTCATAGTCAATCAGCTCTATGTCAATATTGAGCTGTTTCGCACGTTGATTGAGCATGTTTTTATCAGCACATATGACAACCTGATGTGGCCAGTTCTTTTTAGCGAGAGATACCGCGAGATCTGGCCCTATTCCTGCTGGCTCTCCGGTAGTGACTATGATTCGCCTAATTGGCATCTTGAGTATCCTTAATGACTTCCACGAAAGCACTTGCTCTAATTTCCTGTAACCAGGCGCTAGCTTCTTCATTGAACTTACGGTTAAAGATAATACGATAGGCTTTGTTTTTTAGAGCTGAGTCTGTGCGGTCTACTTCTCTTTTGTCCATGACCTCAACAATGTGCCAACCGTGAACGGTTTTAAAAGGTTCACTGATTTGGCCAAGGCGAAGAGTGTCTATTTGATGTTTGAATTCAGGTACATAGATATCTGATGTTTGATATCCTAACTCCCCTTGCTGAGCAGCCGAACCTGGGTCTTGGCTGTATTGCTGTGCCATTTCTCCAAATGTAGCTTCGCCAGACTCAATTCGACGAGTTATATCAATCAATTCCTTCTTGACACCATCATCGCTGAGAATGACAGTTGGCTTGATAAGGATATGCCGCGCTTGTATTTCAGTAACGGCTACCGTCTCTAAACCTTTTACATTTTCAATCTTCAAGATGTGGAAGCCAATACCGCTGCGAAATGGGCCAATGATACTGCCTTTATTTTGTAGTTTGATTTGATCGGCAAATATAGTCGGCATTTCTTCTTTACGCATCCAGTCCCAACTTCCGCCCTGTAGTGCTTTAGGGCCTTTTGAATAGGTGTAGGCCATGGTGCTGAAATTTGCGCCTTCGTTAAGCTCTTTAACAATTTGATTCGCTTTTGCTTCAATCTCAGCCTTATTTTGACCTTCTTCGACTCGAAGTTGAATATGGCCCACTTTATATTGCACAGTTGCATTAGTCTCTTTGGCTAAAATATTGGCTAAGTTGTCTACTTCTGCCGGTAGAATATTAATACGGCGACGAACTAAAGCATTGCGAGCTTCGTTAGCCGCTATTTCTTTGCGAATCTGTTCTCTAAATTGAGCGTAGCTTAAGCCTTCTTTCGCTATTGATGCGTTTAACTGCTTGGCAGTTTGTTGGTTGTTTTTAGCAATTTCTTCGATAGCCTCGTTTAGACGGTTATCATCAATGCGCACGCCAATTCTTTCTGCTTCTTGTTGCTGTATTGTGTCAACGATCAATTTTTCTGTTACCTGCTCATGTAAAGTATCTTCATCTGGCAGTGTTTGTTGGTTCTTTTTCGCATTGGCACGAATAGTTTTCATTGATGCTTCGATATCACTTTGTAACACAACACCACTGTTAACAATGACAGCCACTTTATCTAATTCAGTTGGTTTTGCTTGGGTTGTTGACCATTGACTGACAATTAAAAGCCCAAGCCAGATTTTTTTCCAAAGTTTCATTGAATTACCTGTAAATAGTCTCGCCTGCGTCTCTGACGGTAGGCTTTATAATTAGTTGTTTAAGAAAAACGGTCGACCGTAGCCAAGAGAGTTATTAGCTCCTGTGGTGCCTGTAGCTCCTGAATCTGAACCTATATTTGTGCCAAACCCTATAATACCAAAGCTGATACTAAAGTTGTTTTCATAAGTTGGTGTAGAGTTTGGATAGCTTGAGAAATCAGGATCCCAGCTTTTTAGCTGGTTACTATAACTAAAACCAACATACCAGCAATCTGATCGATAGTTTATCCCTGCCAACCACTCAAGTGAATTCTCAGTGGTAAGATCATAGAAATATTGACCGCTAGCACTCCATTTTCGGGTTAGCTGATAGCTAGCAAGTACCCCAGCTTGGGATATGCCATTTTCTGTAATCGAGTCCAAATCATCAATATTATCAAGAGTGTTTTCTATATATTCGCGGGTTACGTAGCGATAGTTGCCTTGGATGTAACCATTGCCAAAGCTATACTCAAGAGTACTGTTGCCGAGTTGGAGTTCACTGGTGTCGATATCATATTGTAGACCACCATGGTAAAACAGATAATCATCATAGTTAAAATCCATCTCAATCGCCCAAGCTGAGTAGTTAGACTTGCTATCTTCGTCAGTTAAGGTTGAGTTTTTAGTGTCCTTATCAAGGTAGAAAATCTGGCCAAAGGAAATATTTAACCTTTCTTTGTATTGGTTGTCAAAAAATCGGGTGGAGGCACCATAACTAAACTGATTAGCCGCAGCTATGCGATCTACACCGCTATATTTACGGCTACGAAAAAGGCCGTAGTAGTCAGTTTGTAACAAGGTAGTGTCATAAAGGTAGATGTCGCTTTGATCTTTCTCCGGAACATAGAGGTACTGAACTTGGGGCTCTAGTGTTTGCGTGTAATTATCGAAAATAACGGTATCACGCTCAAGGGTAATCCCAGCATGAGTACGAAACTCTGGAATCACACGAGAGGTTGATTCTTTTAAATTGTATCCCTCGCTGGATAGTTCCGTTAGATTCAAACCATTTAGATCTTGTTGATAATAAGTGCTAAGCAATCGTGCTTCCGTTGTCCAAGTCCCCCATGATGTACCAAGGGGGATCTTCAATCCAGGTTCTACATGAACTCGTGTAGCGGATGGCTTTTCTGGATCATCGGTATCAAATTGAGAAATATGACTTGTTAAGTCAAAATCAAGGTAACGCATTACTTCTGGTGCGTAATAATTAAACTCGAGCTGTGGTAAAAGGCGGTATGGTGTATTGCTGCTTTCGGTTAAAAGTTGAAAATCTCGAGTAAGAAGCGAGGCATCCCAGTTTGAAGAACGATATGTCACAACGGCTTCTTGGAGCAATTGTCCGTCAGACTGATTGCCAAGGCCTGAACCAGTGTCGGTGAAATATCTGATATCACTGACCTTTGAATAATCGATTCCAAACTTCCAGTTTTCTTGAAAAATACCAGAGTGTTGCCACTGCACTCCCCAGCGATCTCCTTGCTCTGGATATTTATCATCATCTGGCAAATATTCTGACTTAATTGTGCTGTAGCCAAAATCAGACAAATAACGGAATTCACTATTGAGCTGTGTGCCACGATTTTGCATGGACTTAATTGTAGTTTCCAAGTCGTAGTTCGGTGCTAGGTTCCAATAAATGGGTACTTCCATTTCGAAGCCATCGCTTGACCCATAGGAAACCGTTGGATAGAGGAAGCCAGTTTTACGAGTATCTCCTATTGGGACTGTCAGAAACGGAAGATAAAAAACGGGGACATTTTGAATCTCAAAACGTGGGTTGTAAAAAGTGGCTTCTTCTTCGTTCTGATCTATGTCTATACTAGATGCCCTCATACGCCAAGAGCTATCTCCTTCGGGGCATGAGGTGATTGTACCATCTTCAACTTCGTATATTGCTTTGCCAGTTTTGGCAACGTATACCGCTTCTCCTCGACCAGGTTCACATAAAAATTTATAGTTAGTGTTCTCTAGTGTCACTTCTTCAGTATTAAGGTCATGCACGGCTTTATCTGAGATGGTCTTTAGTTGACCATCACTAAATATCACATTACCTTCTGCTACAACGATGTTATCTTTTTGGTGGACAGTCACGTTATCCGCTTTCATACGTTTTTTACCTTGGGTAACGGTAACATTACCCGAGTATGTCGCTTTATCACCATTTATTGCTTCTAGATGGTCAGCATCAACATTGACGGGTTGTTGTTTCGCATTTTCAGGTTCGACCTCATTGACCAAACATTGGTCAATGAGGTCTAATGTCTGACATTGGCCAATAAATGGCATTTCTCGTGGAGAGTCCACTGTAGAGTCTTCAGCCTTAGCCTGAGGCATAATAAGAGCGGTGCTAATTGAAGTGGCTAACAAGGTGCGAGAAAAACGTGACATCGAGTATGACTATCCTGTTGAACTTGATATATCCGGTGAATAGATGACCGAATGTAAAATAAAACGGTCCTTATGATAAAGGAATTTACAGCTTACGGCACTATCAGACTGCTTTATGAAGAAAAAATTCAGAGATTGAGAGTAAACAATGCATATTTTCGGAAAAATACTGGGCACTTTTTTTGGTTTTCTTGTCGGAGGGCCATTTGGAGCTATTTTTGGTTTATTTTTAGGCCACCAATTCGATAAGGCTCGTCGTTTGAAATTGGCAGGCTTTAACTCAGGTTTTGGCTCTGGTCCTAGTCAAAGTGAAAGGCAGGCAGAATTTTTTAAAGCAGCATATGCCGTAATGGGCCATGTAGCTAAAGCTAAGGGACAGGTTACACCGGAAGAAATTCAGTTAGCAACGACTATGATGGAGCGTATGAATCTTCATGGTGAGTTGCGCAGAGCTGCACAAGAGGCATTCCGAGAAGGTAAAGAGCGTGATTTTCCTTTAGAAACGGTTTTAGAACGCGTGCGGATCTCTGCAGGAGAACGATTTGATTTAATGCAGTTCTTTTTAGAATTGCAGATATCAGCCGCATTTGCTGATGGAGAGCTGCACCCAAGCGAGCGTGATGTCCTACATAAAGTTGCCCGCGGACTAGGCTTTTCTTCCGAACAGCTTGAGCAGCGCTTAAAGATGCAGGAGGCTGCTTTTAGGTTTCAGCATGGAGGGGCATTTGGTGGCCATTCGAAAGGTGGGCAGTCTCATCGTTCAAGTGATGGTTGGCAACAGGCTTCTTCAGCCAGTCAACTTAGCGACGCATACAAGCTTTTAGGTATAGATAGCAATTCAGATGCAAAAAAAGTCAAACGTGCTCATCGAAAATTAATGAATGAGCACCATCCAGATAAGTTGATGGCCAAAGGACTTCCGCCTGAGATGATGAATGTGGCTAAAGAGAAGGCGCAAGAAATTCAAAGTGCTTATGATTTGATAAAAAAAGCAAAAGGCTTTTAATCGAAAAGCGATCAGTAAAAAACGAGTGTATTAAAAAAGCCTGATGAAAATATTCATCAGGCTTTTTGTATTTGGTGGCCCCTCGCAGATTTGAACTGCGGACCAATCGATTATGAGTCGACTGCTCTAACCACTGAGCTAAGGGGCCTTTGTAGGTCAACGATTATAGGGGATGATGATAGTGCTGTCTAGACACTAAATAGGGTAAACCAGTCTATATTTTAGCCACTTAAACTGTTTGGTCATAAAAAAGGCGAGCCGTTGCTCGCCTTTTGACCTAATTGTTTAACTATTCATCTAAGAAGCTGCGCAGAGTTTCTGAACGGCTAGGATGACGAAGTTTACGCAATGCTTTAGCTTCAATTTGACGAATACGCTCACGAGTCACATCGAATTGTTTTCCAACTTCTTCAAGAGTGTGGTCAGTATTCATATCGATACCAAATCGCATACGAAGTACTTTAGCTTCACGTGGTGTTAGGCCAGCCAAAACGTCTTTGGTGGCAACTTTCAAGCTCGTAGAAGTAGCTGAATCTAATGGGAGCTCTAAAGTAGTATCTTCGATAAAGTCGCCTAAATGCGAATCTTCATCATCTCCAATAGGGGTTTCCATTGAGATAGGCTCTTTCGCAATTTTTAGAACCTTACGTATTTTATCTTCCGGCATTTGCATGCGTTCTGCCAACTCTTCTGGGAGTGGCTCTCTACCCATTTCCTGTAACATTTGGCGAGAGATACGATTTAGCTTGTTGATCGTTTCAATCATGTGTACTGGAATACGTATGGTGCGAGCTTGATCTGCGATAGAGCGTGTGATTGCCTGTCTAATCCACCATGTTGCGTAAGTTGAAAACTTGTAACCACGACGGTATTCAAACTTATCGACAGCTTTCATCAAACCAATATTACCTTCTTGGATAAGATCCAAGAATTGTAAACCACGGTTAGTGTATTTTTTAGCGATGGAAATAACGAGGCGCAAGTTAGCCTCAACCATTTCTTTCTTCGCTCGGCGTGCTTTTGCTTCACCGATTGACATCCGACGACTGATGTCTTTTATGTTTTGAACCGTTAAAGACGTTTCATCCTCAATCATCTTAAGTTTCATGATTGAACGGCGAATATCGTCTTCACTACGCTGAATTTTTTCTGCGTAAGGTTTATCAGAAGAAAGAATTTCATCTAACCAAGCTTCGCTGGACTCATTGCCCGTAAAGAGTGTGATAAAAGACTTCTTCGGCATTTTTCCGTATTCAACAGACGCTTTCATAATTAAGCGCTCTTGGGTGCGTACACGCTCCATAGAAGTTCGTAATTCGTTAACTAAGTAGTCAAACTGCTTTGGTGTCAGACGGAATTCTTTAAATACATCTATAACGAGCTCATGAGCGATTTGAGCTTTAGGGCTTTCATTGCCGTATTCATTGCAAGCTAATTGATAGTTTTGGAACGTATTGCGAAGCGAGGTGAATTTTTCGAGTGCGAGTTCAGGGTCAATACCTGTTTCTTCTTCCTCTTCCTCTTCGTCACTGTCTTTTTCTGCATCTTCGTCATCTTCGTCTTCTAAGTCCGACTCAGCGAGTTCTGAACCTATGTGTGTTGCAGTTGGTGCTGTTGTTTCATCAGCATCAGGGTCGACGAATCCAGTAATCAGATCAGTAAGGCGCAACTCTTCAGCTTGAACTTTATCGAATTGCTCAAGAATATAAGGAATTGTTCCTGGATACTCTGCTACGGCATTTTGAACTTGGTTAATACCATCCTCAATGCGCTTGGCAATATCGATCTCGCCTTCACGAGTCAGTAGTTCTACTGTTCCCATCTCACGCATGTACATGCGTACTG
>NZ_JAHKPM010000061.1 GCF_018860525.1 Vibrio hepatarius | reverse complement strand
GATGTGTATAAGAGTCAGTTTTAAGGCTCTAGTCGAAAGACTGGAGCCTTTTTCATTTGAAAGCACAAGCTTAGCGGATTCAACTGATACCCAAAGAATGCGCGTGCTGGGAGTTCGAATCTCTCCACCCCTGCCATATTTAAGGCTCTAGTCGAAAGACTGGAGCCTTTTTCATGCAGCGGATTCAGCTTATTCTTCAAAGAGGCGCATGTTGGGAGTTCGATCCTATCACCTACAAATAAACGAATTCAAATTGATGTTTCCAAACTGGTTAGGCTGGCTTTTTATGTATTTGACGATGTTTTTGTGACAGAGCTTCTTTGTAGCATGCGAAAGTATCGCTTAAATTAAATGACTTTTAGTGACTGACTATTTTTAAGGTTATTGGTAGTCATGTTTGAAGGTAGTTATAGGCCGAAATAGATAGCGAGGTTCTTAAGACTGATGTTGTTTTTAATATACAAAAAAGCCCACTCAACAGAATGGGCTAGAATGTTCAATTTATGTGGGATTTTATATTATCTTAGCAGTGCGTTATTGCCGTTTTCACGGATTTTTTTAAGCATGCCCTTAACACCACGAGCACTTGAGGCTACAACATTACCTGACTTCATATAGTCGGTACTACCAGCGAAATCAGTTACAATAGCACCAGCTTCACGGGCGATGAGTTCGCCTGCTGCAATATCCCAAGGTTTAAGGCCTAATTCGAAGAAACCATCGACGCGACCAGCAGCAAGGTAACATAAGTCAAGCGCTGCAGAGCCAGTTCGACGGAAATCAGAACAGTCAACAAATAGAGAAGACATGATCTTAAAGTAGGATTCTGAGTGTTGTTTTTGTTTAAATGGGAAGCCAGTGGCTAATACTGCTCCTTGAAGATCTTTAACTTGCTTAACACGAACACGCGCGTTGTTGAGTTGAGCTCCAGATCCACGTTGAGCGGTGAAAAGTTCATTTAGCATAGGATCATAGACGCATGCAACTTCCGTTTTACCTTTTAGGCGTACAGCGATAGAAACTGAAAAGTGTGGGAAACCTTTAACAAAGTTTGTTGTGCCATCCAGAGGGTCGATAACCCATTGAACATCATCATCTTTACCTGTGAGTCTGCCTGATTCTTCACATATGATGGTGTGATCTGGGTATGAAGCTTTAATTGTGTCAATAATTATTGATTCTGCTTCTTTGTCTACGTTCGTAACAAAGTCATTGGCGCCTTTTTGAAAGGACTCGATTTTCTCTACATTTTCTAAAGATTTAGCAATATGATTGCCTGCTTTTCGTGCTGCACGAATAGCAATATTAAGCATTGGATGCATACTTATTTCCCAACGGATGTTAAAGAACAAAAACGGACGAGATTATAGCAGATAAATGGCTAAATGGAAGTGAGTGATTTTTGTTCTAATGAATATTAGTCAAAAGGACGTGGCCCTTTTTAGCTTGGTATATGTTACTATCGCGCGACTAAAATACTGTCTTGTGGAGAAACCAATGTTAAATAATGTAAAAGTAGTACTCGTTGGGACCTCACATTCAGGAAATATTGGTTCGACCGCCCGAGCAATGAAGGTGATGGGATTATCAAATTTAGTACTTGTTGAGCCTCAATGTGAATTGGATCAGCAAGCGATAGCGATGGCATCGGGAGCAAGTGACATACTACAAAACGTATCAATTGTTCGTTGTTTAGCAGATGCCATCTCAGACTGTACTCTTGTTGTGGGCTCTAGTGCTCGCTCTCGTACTTTGGAATGGCCAATGCTTGAACCTCGTGAATGTGGTGAAAAATTTGTCGAGCAAGCCTTAACATCCCCAACTGCATTAGTTTTTGGCCGCGAACGAACAGGTTTAACTAATGAAGAGCTTCAAACTTGTGATTATCATGTGTGTATCCCAGCCAACCCCGAATATAGTTCGTTAAATCTCGCGATGGCAGTGCAAACACTGAGTTATGAAATTCGCATGGCCTACTTGGAGCAGAAAAAGAAACAATACCAACCAAATGAAGCTCCAGACTTTCCCAGACATAAAGAGTTAGAAATGTTTTTTACTCATCTTGATAAAGTCGCAAAAGATGTTGATTTTATTCATCAAAATCAGCCTGGTAAAGTTATGAGTAAGCTACGCCGGTTGTTTATTCGTGCGAGGCCAGAAGCACAAGAGCTAAATATCCTGCGTGGTATTTTGACTGCTATTGAGAAAAAAAACCGTTAATCCTTGCCTCCTTTATCTTTAGAACTAATACTTGAGTGAAATGCTTGGTTAAATACTTGACTAATTTAGTCGGGTATGAAAGAATTTATAGCACATAAATGATGTGGATATGGTGTTATATGAGACTTACATCTAAAGGAAGATATGCAGTTACGGCCATGTTAGATGTGGCTCTACACTCGCAACAGACTCCAGTACCTCTGGCGGATATTTCTGAACGTCAGGGCATCTCACTTTCTTATTTAGAACAACTTTTTTCCAAATTACGCAAAGCAGGTTTGGTTGCCAGTGTGCGCGGTCCTGGGGGCGGTTATCGCTTGGGAACTGATGCTCATTCTATCGCAATAGGCACTGTCATTGCAGCAGTTGATGAGTCTGTAGACGCAACTAAATGCCATGGTAGAGGTGATTGCCAAGGTGGAACTCGTTGCCTAACACATACATTGTGGCACGATCTGAGTTCACGTATTAGTGATTTTTTAAACAACATCACCTTAGGTGAGTTGATGACAGATAACGATGTCCTAGAAGTTTCTGATCGCCAAGATTTAGATCTTGCGGCTAATCATGGGTTTTCTAAAAAGAATTCTAACACCGCGCCCATCGGTATAAATTTCCGCTCTTAAGCGGTTTGCCTGTTACATTGGAGTAGAAAATGAAACTGCCTATTTATCTTGATTATTCAGCAACATGCCCTGTTGACCCCCGGGTAGCTGAAAAAATGGTTCAGTATATGACTATGGACGGTACGTTTGGTAACCCAGCATCCCGCTCACATAGATATGGCTGGCAGGCGGAAGAAGCAGTAGACACTGCTCGTGAACAGATTGCGGATTTATTGAACGCTGATCCTCGTGAGATAGTATTTACATCGGGTGCGACTGAGTCAGATAACTTAGCCATTAAAGGTGCTGCTCATTTTTATTCGAAAAAGGGTAAGCATGTCATCACTTGTAAAACAGAACACAAAGCGGTACTTGATCCTTGTCGCCAGCTGGAGCGTGAAGGTTTTGAGGTTACTTATCTAGAGCCTGAAACTGATGGCATTGTTGATATTAAAAAACTTGAAGCAGCAATGCGTGAAGACACCGTTTTAGTGTCAATCATGCATGTAAACAATGAAATTGGTGTGGTTCAAGATGTGGCTGCGATTGGTGATTTGTGTCGTAGTCGTAAAATTGTCTTTCACATTGATGCCGCTCAGTCCGCGGGTAGGCTAGCCATTGATGTGCAAGAGATGAAAATCGATTTAATTTCTTTATCTGCGCATAAAGCCTATGGCCCTAAAGGTATTGGTGCTCTTTATGTTCGTCGTAAACCACGTATTCGCTTAGAAGCTCAAATGCATGGTGGTGGTCATGAGCGTGGTTTTCGTTCAGGTACCTTAGCAACCCACCAAATTGTTGGTATGGGTGAAGCTTTCCGTATTGCGAAAGAAGATATGCAGAAAGACTATGAACACGCACTGGCGCTTCGTAATCGTTTGTTTGATGGTGTAAAAGATCTTGAGGCTGTAACGGTTAATGGTTCACTTGAACAGCGCGTACCTCACAACCTAAACATTAGTTTTGCTTTCGTTGAAGGTGAATCTTTATTGATGTCACTGAAAGATCTTGCAGTGTCTTCAGGCAGTGCTTGTACCTCCGCAAGTCTTGAGCCTTCATATGTACTGCGTGCTTTAGGGCTAAATGATGAACTTGCACATAGTTCAGTTAGATTCTCATTTGGGCGTTTTACAACAGAAGCAGAAGTTGATTACGCAATAGAGCAAATCAGAGTAGCGGTGACTAAGCTACGCGACATGTCTCCTCTATGGGATATGTACAAGGAAGGAGTGGATTTAAGTACAGTTGAGTGGGCACACCACTAACTTGTTAAATTACGCTTCAGTGATAGATATAGAGGATTCGAGGTAAAAAATTATGGCATATAGCGAAAAAGTAATTGATCACTACGAGAACCCAAGAAATGTGGGTTCATTTGATAAAGAAGATCCTAATATCGGTAGTGGTATGGTGGGTGCTCCGGCTTGTGGTGACGTGATGAAGTTGCAAATTAAAGTGACTTCAGAAGGTATTATTGAAGATGCAAAATTCAAAACCTATGGCTGTGGCAGTGCGATTGCATCAAGTTCACTGGTTACTGAGTGGGTTAAAGGCAAAAGCATAGATGAAGCTGCAGAGATTAAAAATGCTGAGATTGCGGAAGAGCTTGAGCTGCCTCCTGTGAAAGTTCATTGTTCAATTCTCGCTGAAGATGCAATCAAAGCAGCCGTTGCGGACTACAAGAAAAAACACCAATAATAGGTCATTCCTATATGATGGGAGCTGATTGCTCCCATTCCATTTGTTAACAAAGAGATTAAGGTGCAGTATGGCCATTACAATGACAGAAACGGCAGCAAGTCGCGTTAGAACATTCTTAGAAAGCCGAGGTAAAGGTGTCGGTTTACGTCTGGGTGTGAAAACGACAGGTTGTTCTGGCATGGCTTATGTACTTGAGTTTGTCGATGAGCTTAATGAAGGAGATGAAGTGTTTGATTTCCAAGGTGTTAAAGTTATTATCGACAAAAAAAGCTTAGTCTATTTGGATGGTACTGAGCTCGACTACATTAAGGAAGGGCTAAATGAAGGTTTTGAGTTTAACAACCCTAATGCGAAAAGCGAATGTGGTTGTGGCGAAAGCTTCAACGTATAAGCGATAAGTGCCGACTGGCCCTGTTTTATCTAAGGACCGATTTCTTAATGAATTACTTCAAATTATTCGGGCTACCAAGTCAGTTTCAGCTGGATGGTAGCCTTCTTTCTTCACAGTTCCGTGAATTGCAAAAGCGCTTTCATCCCGATAACTTTGCTGCATCATCAGAGCGCGACCGTTTGCTGGCTGTGCAAAAGGCATCACAAATTAATGATGCTTATCATGTGCTTAAAAATCCTCTCTCCCGTTCTGAATACATACTGGCGGAAAATGGATTGGATGTCCGTGATGAACAGCAAACGATGAGTGATCCAATGTTCTTGATTGAACAAATGGAGCTGAGAGAGGAGCTTGAAGATATCCCATCTCAAGTTGACTCTGAGGCCGCACTGTTTGATTTTGATAGTAAAGTAAGCAAAATGTACAAACGATATCTTCAATCAGTTGAACTTGAATTGAATGCAGGCCAATGGGTTCAAGCTGCGGAGACTGTGCGCAAACTAAAATTTGTTTCCAAACTGAAAAATGAAATTGAACTAGTGGAAGATAAGCTCCTCGGCTAGTTAAGAATAAGGATCAACCATGGCATTACTTCAAATCGCAGAACCGGGGCAAAGTTCTGCTCCTCATGAACATAAGCTTGCGGCGGGTATTGATCTAGGTACGACCAATTCTTTGGTTGCTGCTATTCGTAGTGGCAATGCTTCGACGTTAAAAGATGAACAAGGGCGTAGTCTCCTGCCTTCTGTCGTTAATTATGCTCAAGCTCAGCCTTCTATTGGTCATGACGCCAAACAACTGGCCGAATTGGATCCAGAAAATACCATCATTTCGGTTAAACGTCTGCTAGGCCGCTCATTACAAGATATTCAAGTTCGTTACCCTGATTTGCCGTATCATTTCAAAGAAAGTGACAATGGTTTACCTGTGTTTCAGACAGCCTCAGGTGATAAAAACCCGATCCAGGTATCGGCTGATATTTTAAAATCGCTAGCGCAGCGCGCTCAACAAACATTAGGCGGTGATTTATCAGGAGTGGTGATAACAGTACCTGCCTATTTTGATGATGCTCAGCGTGCTGGTACTAAAGATGCGGCTAAGTTAGCTGGACTAAATGTACTTCGTTTGTTAAATGAACCGACAGCAGCAGCTATTGCTTATGGTCTGGATTCTGGTCAAGAAGGAATTATTGCTGTTTATGATCTTGGTGGAGGCACTTTTGATGTGTCTATCCTGCGTTTGTCCAAAGGTGTCTTTGAAGTACTGGCAACAGGCGGAGATTCAGCTTTAGGTGGTGATGATTTTGATCATCTTTTGGCTGAATATCTAATCGAGAAGGCTGGAATTAAACTTCCGCTCTCTGCTGAGCAGCGCAGAATGATTTTGAACTTAGCTGCAGAGACCAAGATTGCATTTTCAGAGCAAGACAACGTTGATGTTGATCTTTACGATTGGACGGGGAGTATTTCAAGAACTGAATTTGAATCTTTAATACGTCCTTTAGTTAAAAAAACGTTGCTGTCTTGTCGACGAGCTTTGAAAGATGCTCAAGTTGATATAGAAGATATTCTCGACGTTGTCATGGTTGGAGGCTCTACACGTACTCTGCTGGTACGTGAAATGGTGGGTGAGTTTTTTGGCCGTACACCTTTAACGAGTATCAACCCTGACGAAGTTGTTGCCATCGGAGCTGGAATTCAAGCGGATATCTTGGTTGGTAATAAACCTGATTCTGATATGCTACTGTTGGATGTTATTCCTCTTTCGCTTGGGATAGAAACCATGGGTGGCTTGGTCGAGAAAATTATTCCACGTAATACCACAATCCCAGTTGCTCGAGCTCAAGAGTTTACCACTTTCAAAGATGGTCAGACGGCAATGAGTGTCCATGTCGTGCAAGGTGAACGAGAAATAGTCGATGACTGTCGTTCTTTAGCACGCTTCTCACTTAAAGGTATTCCACCAATGGCTGCCGGAGCTGCACATATAAGAGTGACTTACCAAGTGGATGCTGATGGATTATTATCCGTTAATGCGATGGAGAAAAGCACGAAAGTTCAGTCAGAAATTCAAGTTAAGCCGTCTTACGGTTTAAGTGATGATGAAGTGGCGAATATGCTCCGTGATTCGATGACTTATGCTAAAGAAGATATGTTGGCACGAGCACTTGCTGAACAACGAGTTGAAGCTGATAGAGTCATTGAAGGTTTAGTGGTGGCAATGCAAGCAGATGGTGATGAACTCTTGTCTGATCTGGAACGAGATACCTTAGTTAATGCGATTGAGTCATTGATTGAGTTGCGTAATGGTGATGATGCAGATGCCATCGAGCAAGGAATTAAGAATACTGATAAGGCGAGTCAAGATTTTGCGTCGCGCCGTATGGATAAGTCGATTCGAGCTGCACTGTCAGGTCAATCAGTAGATGATATTTAAGAGAAACAATTATTATGCCTAAGATTATTGTATTACCGCATGAAGATTTATGCCCAGATGGAGCAGTTTTGGAAGCAAGTGCGGGTGACACGGTACTTGATGTCGCGCTTAAAAATGGTATTGGCATTGAGCATGCTTGTGAAAAATCTTGTGCTTGTACAACATGCCATATCGTGGTTCGTGAGGGTTTTGACTCTCTAGATGAGAGTGATGAACTTGAAGATGATATGTTAGATAAAGCTTGGGGCCTCGAGCCAGAGTCTCGTTTAGGCTGCCAAGCTAGGGTTACCAATGAAGACTTAGTGGTTGAAATTCCTAAGTATACATTGAACCATGCTTCAGAAGATCACTAGACCATAAGTACATTTGTGGTGACAATGACTAATCTTGATTAGAAGGAAGTTGAGTAATGAAATGGACAGATTCGCGTGATATTGCGATAGAGCTGTGTGATAAGTTTCCAGATCTTGACCCTAAAACAGTACGTTTTACTGATTTGCATAAATGGATCACTGAACTGGAAGAGTTTGATGATGAACCTAATCGCTCAAATGAAAAAATCCTTGAAGCTGTGATTTTATGCTGGATGGATGAAATGGATTAGTTGAGGCTGTAAAATCCTTCTCAGTTAACAATTCTTATTTTAAATAACGGGTCCAATCGCCCGTTTTTTTATCGAATTGATATTTTTACCTGCCAAGATGCTAACATCTGTAAGTTGAGTGAAAAGGGCGTAGAGTACGCCAGTAATAAAGACAAGGAGAAACCATGTCTGCACAGATGTCAGTATTTTTGAGTACAGAATTAGCACCAGCCTATTGGGGAGAAAAAGCCATTCTTTCTTTCTCTGAGCAGCGTGCGACGATTCACTTGAGTCAAGACAATGAGTTAGATATTGTCCAACGGGCTGCACGAAAGCTAGATTCTCAAGGAATATCCTCTATTTCACTAGAAGGCGCGGGTTGGGATCTAGAAAGTGTTTGGGCGTTTCATCAGGGTTATCGTACTCCAAAGAAAAAGAATACTTTGATTTTACCTGAGCTTGTCGATGCCGCGCAGGCAGAACTTGACGCTCGTATTAAATCAACCGAATTTACGCGTGATATTATTAACAAGCCTGCTGAGGAGGTTGCGCCAAGGCAACTTGCGACAATGGCTGCTGAATTTATCAAGTCAGTTGCACCAAAAGGCACAGTTAAAATCCGTATTGTAAAAGATAAAGATCTATTGGATGAAGGCTGGGAAGGTGTTTACGCTGTAGGGCGTGGTTCAGAGAGAACATCTGCAATGCTGCAGCTTGATTACAATCCGACTGGGGACGAAAATGCACCAATATGGGCTTGTCTAGTGGGTAAAGGGATAACCTTTGATTCTGGTGGTTATAGTATTAAACCGTCTAATTCTATGACGTCGATGAAAGCCGATATGGGAGGCTCTGCTACTATTACGGGTGGTTTAGCCCTTGCTATTATGCGTGGTCTTAACAAGCGAGTAAAATTGATTCTCTGCTGTGCTGAGAACATGATTTCTGGTAGGGCATTAAAGTTAGGTGACATTATCACTTACAAAAATGGTAAAACAGTTGAGATAATGAATACTGATGCTGAAGGGCGTTTGGTGTTGGCTGATGGTTTGATATACGCAAGCGAACAAAAGCCTCAGCTGATCATTGATTGTGCCACTTTAACAGGCGCTGCAAAAAATGCATTAGGTAATGATTACCACGCTCTTATGAGTTTTGATGAGTCACTTTCTCAGCAGGCTTTATCTGCCGCTAAAGAAGAAAAAGAAGGGCTGTGGTCACTTCCACTGGCCAGTCATCACCGAGATATGCTACCGTCAAACTTTGCTGATTTATCCAATATCAGCAGTGGTGATTTCTCACCTGGCGCTAGTACAGCGGCTGCATTTTTATCTTATTTTGTTGAAGATTATCACAAAGGGTGGTTACACTTTGACTGCGCAGCTACGTATTGCAAGTCCTCAACAAATATGTGGGCTGCAGGTGCAACTGGAGTTGGCGTGCGCACTTTAGCTGGTTTACTTATCCAGCAAGCCAACCAGTAATTTTAGTGGCGATAAATCGTTTCTTAACAGTAATAAAATATAAAAAGGTATATCTATGGCTCTAGAAAGAACATTTTCTATCATCAAGCCTGATGCAGTAGAACGCAATTTGATTGGTGAAATTTACAATCGTATTGAGAAAGCAGGCCTTCAGATTATCGCAGCAAAGATGGTGCGATTGACAGAAGAGCAAGCAAGTGGTTTTTACGCTGAGCACGAAGGTAAGCCATTTTTTCCTTCATTAAAGGAGTTTATGACTTCAGGGCCTATTATGGTTCAGGTGCTTGAAGGTGAAAGTGCAATTTCGCGTTACCGTGAGCTTATGGGCAAAACCAACCCTGAAGAGGCTGCGTGTGGTACGATTCGTGCGGATTATGCTTTGAACATGCGCCTTAATTCGGTACATGGCTCTGATAGTTCTGAATCCGCTGCTAGAGAAATTGAATTTTTCTTTCCAGCTGCTGAAATTTGCCCACGCGGTTGATTCGCTTTTATACATAATTAAGTGCTGTCTATATCGATAGCACTTTTTATTAGATTGCTTTTCTTATCCATTAAATCGCTTTATCCGATTGATACCTAGGTTCGCTAGCCATTAAGTTTTTAAGATACACATTATTGATTATGATAAAATCATGTAATTAGATTGGTGGCCGGATAACGACTTTGATATTTGTTATTTCGAAGATATCAAGTTTGAGTTAAATATTATTCTAACTAATTGAAAAATAATGAGGTCTGACATTTACTGTCTGGTAAAGACTTTGCTTATGGTAAGCTAACTTTAGTGAGATAAGTTTTTTCATTCACATAAGCACGCAAAGCTATCAGTCTTGACAGATTATGATATACTCTGCGCGCAATTTATACCTTATTAACAGAGTAAGACAATGGCAGATCTATCAAAGTACAGAAACATTGGTATTTTCGCGCACGTTGATGCGGGTAAAACTACCACCACTGAGCGTATCCTTAAGCTTACTGGTAAAATCCACAAAACTGGTGAAGTACACGACGGTGAGTCTACTACCGACTTCATGGAACAGGAAGCTGAGCGTGGAATCACTATTCAGTCTGCTGCCGTAACTTGTGAGTGGAAAGGCCACCGCCTAAACGTCATTGATACTCCGGGACACGTTGACTTTACAGTTGAAGTATATCGTTCACTTAAAGTTCTTGACGGTGGTATCGGTGTATTCTGTGGTTCTGGTGGTGTTGAGCCTCAGTCAGAGACTAACTGGCGCTACGCGAATGATTCAGAAGTATCTCGTTTGATTTTCGTCAACAAACTAGATCGTATTGGTGCAGACTTCTTACGCGTTGTTGACCAAGTAAAAAATGTTCTTGGCGCTAACCCACTAGTAATGACTCTGCCTATCGGCCGTGAAGATGACTTCGTTGGTGTTGTAGACATATTAACCCGTAAAGCATATGTATGGGATGACACTGGTCTTCCTGAAAACTATGAAGTTCAAGATATCCCTGCGGATATGCTTGATGACGTAGAACAGTACCGTGAAGAGCTAGTTGAAACGGTTGTAGAGCAAGACGACGACCTAATGGAAGCTTATATGGAAGGTGAAGAGCCTTCTCTCGAGCAGTTAAAAACGTGTATCCGTAAAGGTACTCGCGATCTAGCCTTCTTCCCAACATTCTGTGGTTCTGCATTTAAGAACAAGGGTGTTCAGCTAGTTCTAGATGCAGTAGTAGATTACCTACCTGCACCAACTGAAGTTGATCCTCAGCCGTTAACTGATCCAGACACAGGTGAGCCTACTGGTGAAGTTGCGACAGTATCTTCAGACGAGCCACTAAAAGCGCTAGCATTCAAAATTATGGATGACCGCTTTGGTGCTCTAACCTTTATCCGCATATACTCAGGTCGCTTGAAGAAGGGTGATACTATCCTTAACTCTGCAACTGGTAAGACTGAACGTATCGGTCGTATGTGTGAGATGCAAGCAGATGAGCGTAACGAGCTTACTGAAGCGCAAGCTGGTGACATCATTGCGGTTGTGGGAATGAAGAACGTTCAAACAGGTCACACTTTATGTGATCCTAAGCATGAATGTACTCTTGAAGCTATGATCTTCCCTGAACCTGTAATCTCTATCGCTGTAGCACCTAAAGATAAAGGTTCTACTGAGAAAATGAGTATTGCTATCGGTAAAATGGTTGCAGAAGATCCATCATTCCAAGTTGAGACTGATGAAGATTCAGGTGAGACTATCTTAAAAGGTATGGGTGAACTTCACTTAGACATCAAGGTAGATATCCTTAAGCGTACTTATGGTGTTGAGCTAGAAGTGGGAGCTCCTCAGGTAGCATACCGTGAAACAATTACTCAACCTGTTGAAGATAGCTACACGCACAAGAAGCAGTCTGGTGGTTCTGGTCAGTTCGCGAAAATCGACTACCGCATCAAGCCTGGTGAGCCAAACTCTGGTTTCACGTTCTCTTCAAAGGTTGTTGGTGGTAACGTACCTAAAGAATTTTGGCCTGCAGTCGAAAAAGGCTTCGGCAGCATGATGGATCATGGTGTTCTTGCTGGATTCCCAACGCTAGATGTTGAAGTTGAACTATACGATGGTGGTTTCCACGCAGTTGACTCTTCGGCTATCGCTTACGAAATTGCAGCTAAAGGTGCATTCCGTCAGTCTATGCCAAAAGCAGGAGCGCAGCTTCTAGAGCCGATTATGAACGTTGACGTATTTACTCCAGAAGACAATGTTGGTGATGTAATTGGTGACCTTAACCGTCGTCGTGGTATGATCAAAGATCAACAAGCTGGTACTACAGGTGTTCGCATTAAAGCAGATGTACCTCTATCAGAAATGTTTGGTTACATTGGTCACCTACGTACTATTACTTCTGGTCGTGGTCAGTTCTCTATGGAATTTGCACACTATGCACCTTGCCCAATGAACGTTGCTGAGCAAGTTATCGCAGAAGTTAAAGAGCGTGACGCTAAGAAGTAATTATTACTTTAGCCAAGTCGTTTAATAAACCCCTGAAGTGAAACTTCAGGGGTTTTCTTTTTATAAGTAATTAATACAATATGATGAGATAAGTGTATTTATCTGGCCAATCAATGAGTAAGTAAATGAAATTATTCATTGATTAGCTATTCTGCAATTTCACTGCGTAACCATTCTGAGAATACGGTAATTCGTTGCTGACGGGGTGAGTCATTATCATAAAATAAATTGAACTGTATCCCAGGATTTATGCCAATATCAAATGGCTTGGTAAGTAAACCTCTTTCAACATAGTCATTAGCTAAAGAATCTGATGCCAAGCATGCGCCATGGCCAGCCATTACTGCATTCATAGCGTGATCAAAGGTTGCAACCTCCATCCACTGAACCGACTCTTTATTCATGGTGACACCTGCTTGAGCAAACCAAGTTTGCCATGGATAGCCACCAGATTCATAATGAATGAGCAGAGTGTTAAGTAATTGTTTAGGAGAAGTTAAAGTGATTGCTTTGGTAAAATTAGGCGAACAGAAAGGGTAAATTGTTTCCTCAAATAGAAATTGTTTATGTAATGTTTGATTTCTATTGATATCAATTTCATCACCTTGCCAAATAGCAAGATCGGCATCTCCTTGTTTAATTTTAGGGGCGTTACAACTAGTGATAATACGTATCGGAATGTTTGGGTATTGGGTAGAAAACTTCCACAGCCTAGGCAGTAGCCAGCGAGAAGCAAACGAAGGTGTTGAGCTGACACAGAGTAGACCCTCTACGGGTTCACTTTGGATTTGATTTAGTCCAGTTACAATACTCTCAAAGCCTTGAGAGACGTATTTAGACAATATTTTACCGTGTTCTGTTAGGCGCATTTCTCGCCCATCTCGCATAAAAAGCTTGCAGCCTAATACATCTTCAAGTTGGCGAATTTTTTGACTGACAGCAGCTTGACTGACAAATAACTCCTCAGCAGCGCGGCTGTAACTTTTTAGTCTAGCCGCGACCTCAAAATAACGCAGACCCGATAAGTGATGTAGGCGAACATCCATAGCCAATCCCTAATTATTGTTTTGATTATGATAATCACTTGTATCGAAAAAGAAAAAGGATAGCATCCGCTATCCTTTTGCCATGGATAAACAAAAATCATGATTGAAGTGAAAAGATTGCCAGGGCCTATTACTCCCAAACCACAAGCTGGCCTTTTGGCCAATTTTGTCCAACATCATGATATTTTTGTTCGAGAATATGACGCTTTATTTTCAAGGTTGGTGTCAGAATGCCATTTTCAATACTCCAAGGATCTTTAATCATCAAAACACCTTTGATTTGTTCGTGTGACTCCAAAGATTCGTTCATTTTTGCAATGACTTTGTTGGTTGTTTTCTCGTAACGACTCCTATCGAAGTTAGGGAAGTCATGTGGAACAACTAATAGTATTGGTGAGGGCAACCCAAGTCCTATCAAACACATCATTTCAACTCGGCTATATTCGAATAGTTTTTTCTCAATTGGTACGGGCGCAACAAACTTTCCTTTAGCCGTTTTAAAGGTGTCTTTTTTACGGCCTTGGATTGTTAGATAGCCTTCACTATCAATTGAACCTATATCGCCTGTATGTAACCAGCCAGTGGAGTTGAAGGATTCTTGAGTCGCAATATCATTTTTATAGTAACCGGAAAATAGACCTTCACCACTCACCAATATTTCATCATCGTCTGCAATTTTTAGTTTAATGCCGGGTCCGGCATTACCAACAGTGCCTATTTTGTCTGCGCGAAATGGGTAATTGATTGTGCTATAAGCAAATGATTCGGTCATTCCCCAAGCTTCGGTAATATTAAGCCCGATACTGTGGTACCAGTTGAGAAGAGCTGGTGATACAGGTGCCGAGCCACACCCCAAAACACGTGCTTTATCTAGGCCAAGTCCATCAGCAAGTTTCTTTTTAATCAGAGAATTTACAAAGGGTATTTTGAGCAGAATATTCAGTTTTTTCTGTGGTAGTTTATCTTGAATTCTTTGCTGAAAAACGGTCCAAAGTCGAGGGACAGAGATAAAGAGTGTTGGTCGGTGCATTTTCACATCTTCGATAAAGGTATCGAGTGATTCTGGAAATGCTGTAGGTACTCCACCCACAATAGAGCATCCGAATATGTAGACTCTTTCTGTAATATGAGCCAGTGGAAGATAAGAAAACAGGCGGTCATTAGGTTCTATGCCTATATGGTTGATCAATTGTTGTACTGACCAGTTATATGCACCATAAGTTAACATGGCACCTTTGGGTAAGCCAGATGTACCAGAGGTGTATACAAGCGACATTAGTTTATCGTCATCATGCTCGGGGCGATAGGTACTTGGCTGAATATTGTCTACTAGAGTCTCATATTCATGCTGGCAATTAGGTGCAGTATCGTATGGTAGAGAGAGGCTGATCAAATTTGGCATGCTATCTAAAACTTGCTGCGTTGCAGATGTATTATCAAGTTTACCACCAATAAGAGCTTTACTTTCACTATGATTGATACAGTATTCTATCGTTTCCGCTCCAGCGGTTGGGAAGATTGGTACACTGATAAAGTCGCCGAGCATCATAGCTAAGTCACAGATAAACCACTCAGCACAATTTTTTGATACCAGAGCAATTTTATCACGGGGTTTTAAGCCGAGTGATTGTAAAGCAGAGACCAGTTTTAAAGCTTTGTCAGCGACTTCGGCATAGGTGAATTCAACGAACTGACGATTGATAATCTGTTTAAGGTAAACTTCATTAGGGCGTTCCTCTGCCCAACGAAGGATCATTTCATTAGGTGGTGGAATAGTACAAGTACTTTTGCGTAACTCGTTAGGCTGAATCATTTTCTAACTCCATGTTATTAGCAAAGTTATTATATTGTTATTGTTAACAGCGTGTTAACTCTAGCATGGAGGGTAATAAAGCTGGAAACCTTAGTAGAAAAACTTGTGACCAGAGTGTGAAAACTAATGCAGTTGTCTATAGATGGCTGGGCTCAATCCTGTTTTCTTTTTGAATATTCTTGAGAAGTAAGAAACGTCATTGTATCCGCATTGAAATGCAATAAAAGAAATTTTCTCCTTTTTTTCACTTAGTAGCTGTTTAGCAAGGTTGATTCTTTGGAAGGTTAAGTAGTCTCGAAAGCAAACACCGATAGTTTGATGAAAAAATCTTGAAAAGTAGGTCACTGAATAATGGCAGTATTCGGCAATGTCTTGTTCACGAATTTTACGTGATAAATTGTTGTCTATATACCTCAGTATTTCAACCAAATCTTTGTTTATAACTTTTTGTTCAATTAATTCAGGTGCCTTATATGTTTCTAATACTTCGTGGTGGTTATTGAATTGACAGTAAATCTTTTTGCTTAGTTCTTCGGCCCACTCTTTCGTGGTATTTTCATTTAGGTTTAAAGTAGAAAGTACTATATCAAGTTTCTCAACCTCAAGGCATAGATTATCTTTGTATATTAAGATGATATGTTTGTTTAGATTCTGACATATTTTAGACGCGGTTAGAAATAATGAATCAAAGTTTTTCTCGTAAAAGAAAAAGCAAAAATGGGTATCAGACTCGCTTAGTACAGAAACATCATAGCCGAAATCAAGTAAATTAAAATACTCTTCTAAATCCCTAACAGTATCTTTTTTAACATAACTTATTGATTGGCCAAGCCAATATGCTTTATGCAATATGTCCACAGACCTAAGTTCCCCACTAAACCTTTGTACTTACTAACATTAAGGGTAGGTTAGAGAGTGGCAATCTCAACCATAACTTTATTGTTGATTCTTGAGTTTTAGATACATTAATCACAACTCTTTGTTGGTATTAGGACTATTAATTCAGATTTAACTTGTGACTTATGTCTTTTTTGTTTTTTATTAACATTGTCAAGTTTCAAAACTGATAAAAAATAAAAAATAAAGGAAAAAACACATGTATTACTTACTGTGATGGCTTTTTTTATAATAAAAACAGTGGAATAAAATATTTTATAAATCAGTGATGTTTGGGTTTAATATTCTAGACTATGAGGTAAGTTGTGTTTTTGTGCAGATAAGTTTATTTGTTTAAATGAATGACATGACAAGAAAGTACCAAACTTGGTTAAAAAAATCCTAACCACTATTTGGTTTGAAAACTAAATTGTAGATAAGCGCAATAGCTTAACATACTTTCAGAAGGAGACTGAATATGAACAAGGTTTTGACTAACGTTAAAGAATTTCTTAAGGATGAAGAAGGGTTAACTGTAGTTGAGTATGTAGTTGGTGCTGGCCTGCTAGTAGCAGGGCTAACAGGTATATTTACAACCTTCAGCAGTACACTACAGACACAACTGGGTTCCGTTTTCTCCTCTTCCTAAATACCATCTTTTTTTCAATAAAAAGATGAACGACCCCATGGCGTATTCGTCATGGGGGGTTTTTTTTGCCAGTTATGAGGTCGGTATTATGGGGAAAATACACACTTTCTTAGCAGATGAAGAAGGGTTAACGGTTGTCGAATACGTGGTTGGTGCAGGCTTGCTTGTTGTTGGTTTTGCTGGTTTATTTGCGGCATTTAGGGACATACTTACTGCTGAATTTGCGACTCTATTTAGTTAATACGTAGTAGAAGCAGTCTAAGGAGCGGTAAATGGATTTACTCATTTGGATAGTATTATTTTCTGTTGCCGTTACTGATGCAAAAGAGCATAGAATCCCTAATATTGGGTTGTTAATGATTTTGGCGTTGGCTTTTTTTGACAAAACGTTTTTTCTGCAAGACTTTTCCCTTTTATTCTGGTCATTTATCGCTGGATTAACTTGCTTTGTATGCGCCTTAGTTCTTTACTTTTTAAAAGTCATGGCAGCCGGTGATGTCAAACTTTTAGGGGTTGTTGGGTTTTGGTTAGGGACATCCCATATTTACCAAGCCGTTTTCTGGATTGCGATTTTAAGTGTTGTGGTTGGTTTGTTTTATGCGTTGCAAAGATTAGCGCAGACCCCTGATAGTGGTAAGGAAACGTTGAATAAATACTCTTTACTTGCTCTGTACGGTGTATCAGAAGCTAAAGTAGGAGGCTCATATAAAATAGAAGCGGACAAAAGGTTTAGAATGCCTTTTGCTCCAGTGGTGGTCTTAGGAATAGCGGTTTACTTTTATTTTTTGAATCAATGACAAGGAGTCAGCATGGTTCAGGTCAATTCACAAGTGCGGCATCGTACAGAGCTTAGCCCTCAAGCACCTGAACCTTCTGTGCCAACCACGTTCGATGACTTGGGTGTACCTAAAGCCGTGGTTGAAAACCTCGTCATAAAACATCTAGCGGCTTACCCGAAATCTGATATCCTACAACTCACTAAACTGTTAGCTGTGAATAGCCATCTTATTGAAGATATTCTTGTTGGTCTGCGTGCCAAATCGTTTGCAGAAGTTTTTCAAGCTTCAGCTAACTCTTTTTCTGCTCAAGCTTCTGGTCATGTTCGTTATGGTTTATCAGAAGCGGGCATGCAGGAAGCCGATACCGCTTTTGTAAAAGATGCCTATCTTGGTCCTGTCCCCGTTTCTTTATCTGCATACAGTGAGATGGTTAAAGCCCAAGATGTGCGGGCGCAAATGGTTAACCGTGCTGATGTTGAATATGCCCTTTCCGATGTGTTAGGTGCCCATCGAATGATTGGAGTATTGGGCCCTGCTATTAACTCAGGTAGAGCATTATTGTTATATGGTAGTGCCGGTTCAGGTAAAACTTTTGTTGCCACCAAAATACTCAACTCCTTGAATACCTCCGTCTATATTCCATATGCAGTTTTTGCTGCGGGTAATATCATCAAAGTTTTTTCTCCTCAGCACCATAAACGAGTGCACAAGGAAGATGTTCAATCCATTACTTTTAAAGAACATTTTGACCGCCGCTGGGCTTTGTGTGAGCGCCCAAGCATCCAGGTCGGTGGTGAGCTAACTATGGATATGTTGGAAGTAAATCACAGCGAACACAACAAGGTGTGGATGGCACCTCTCCAAATGATGGCAAACAATGGCATTTTTATTATCGACGATTTAGGTCGTCAGCCAATGCCAGTAGACACCCTTTTAAACCGTTGGATAGTACCTATGGAGTACTTTTATGATTACTTGAATTTGCCCAATGGTCAGCAGATCAGCATTCCCTTCATTCTTACTCTCGCCTTTTCAACGAATTTAGATCCAGAAAAGATCAGCGATCCTGCTTTTTTGCGTCGCTTAGGTTACAAAATTCAGTTTGGACCCTTAGAAGAAGGAGAGTACCGAGAATTATGGAAGGGTATCTCAAATTCTAAAAAATTGTCTCTTGATGATAGATGTTTTGAAACCGTACTTGACTTACATCGTCAGTATGGCGTGGGTTTTTATCCGTGCTTACCAAAAGATATTGTTGGTATTAGCCGAGATATCATTACTTTTGAGCAAGAGGAGCCAGTGATCTCTAAAGAAGTCATAAAACGAGCATGGGAAGTGTATTTCACAGCGGATGGTAAGGGAGGAGGTGCTCGATGAGTCGAAATCAAGTGGTGTTACTATTCTTATTATCTATCGCATTCGGTTTAGGTGCAGTCTTTTTTGCTAAGCAGTGGATGGATAGGCAATTGCAGCCTCAGACTGAGGTTGAGGTTGTTGAGAGAGAGCCCGTGATGATAGCAACGCAGGAGATTTTGGCAGGTACGGTAATTGAAGCGCAACACGTCAGTAGCAAGCTATTGGAAAAGGATTGGCGTGATGAATTTCAGTTTACTACTACAGAGGAGTTAGTCGGTGAGGTTGCAGCAACTAATATCTACCCAGGAGAGATTCTCACTTTACATCGCTTAACTATTACAGGGGAAGGTTCAACACTTGCTTCTCTAATACCAGAAAATAAACGAGCTATAACCATTAGGGTTAATGATGTTATTGGTGTAGCTGGTTTCCTTTTACCTGGGAACAAAGTTGATGTACTGAACACGATTAAGTACAGCTCTACTTCTGCTAATACAGTAACCGTTCTTAAAGAAATTAAAGTGTTAGCAGTAGACCAGACAGCCAGAACAAAAGAAAACAAACCTATTATAGTTCGTGCGGTGACATTAGAAGTGTCGCCAAGAGAGGCTGAAAAACTGTTATCTGCTCAGAGTAAAGGTGAGATTCAGCTTGCTTTGCGCAATCCTCATGAAGAAGAAAAAGTCGTCAAACGATATGTTGCCCCAAGTGTTACGGTTATTAAGGGCACCGAATCTCGCAAAATCAGGGTCAAGGATTGAGGTCAAGTATGCGAATTTTAATCACCATTATTTCATTATTATTTTTCCAGGTTGAGGTTTCCTATGCCGCTTCTCAGTCAGGAAAAGCAGTGTTGGTTCCTCACCATAAATCTACGCATGTCACTTTAGCGGGAAAAGCCAAGCGTGTATCACTTGGAGATCCTGAAGTTTTGGATATTGTGATGCTGAAATCTGATGAAGTTTTTCTGATTGGTAAAAAACTTGGTTCGACAAATCTTATGGCTTGGGATAGCCGTGGCCGTTTGATTGAGTCGATAAATATTGAAGTTACTCATGATCTTAACAGTCTAAAAGCAAAGCTGTATGAATTTTTACCTGATGAAGAGGTTAACGTTCATAGTGCACAAAATCGTTTGATATTAAGTGGAATAATTAGTAGTCAATCAGCGATGAATATTGCTTTGAGAGTCGCTGAGACCTATGCGGGAGGTGAAAAAGCGGATAAAGAGATGACTTCTTTGAGTGAACAGACAGATAAGACTGGCGTTATTAACCTTATGAGTATTGGAGGGGCGCAGCAAGTGATGTTGGAAGTCACGGTCGCAGAGGTCCAAAGAAGTTTAGTCAGAAAGTTTGATGCAAATTTTCACTTCTTCCAACAAAGTGGTGATATTTCATGGGGAGGCACATCGGCAGGAGCATCTTTGCCGACGACATTAACCTCAGTTTCTCCAGTGTTTACCGCACCAGCAATCGATAGTACTAGCACTGGATTGCTTGGTTCATTTATTGACAGCAATACTTTATTTTCTTTTGCTCTGGATATCGCTAAGCAAAATGGTACAGCGAAAGTATTAGCTGAACCTAACCTAACAGCTCTCAGTGGGGCAGAAGCCGAGTTTTTGTCTGGTGGAGAATTCCCGATTCCAGTTCCGGATGATGATGGCATCACAATTGAATATAAAGAGTACGGTGTAGGATTGAAATTTGTTCCCACAGTTTTGAGTGACAAGAAAATTAACCTTAACTTAGCGATTGATGTTAGTGAAATTGCCAATACTTCATCGCTAACCTTGTCACTTAGCCAAACGAACTCTACTTACAATATACCGCCAATAACGAGGCGAAGCGCCTCCTCGACTTTGGAACTGGCTGACGGTCAAACTATTGGTATTGCGGGGCTTATTAGTGAAAACGTCAGGGATCTCGTTTCTGAGATGCCCGGGTTTAGTGATATACCGATTCTTGGTCAGATGTTTAACAGTCAAGCGTATATTTCGGGGGAAACTGAATTGGTGATTTTGGTTACACCAAGGCTAGCAAGGCCTGTTGACAGAAATAAAGTGTCCCTTCCTACCGACTCATTTATCGAGCCAAGTGATTTTGAATATTACTTACTGGGGCGAGGTGCTTACATTGCGCCAAATAGCCGTAATCAGAAAGGTTACATAGATGAAGCAGGCATTATGGATCACTCAAAAGGTGGAACCGAAGGTACTTTTGGACACAGCTTATAGAGGCAGCAATGATGAAAATGAAACAGTTAACTCTAAGTACTTTCTGCTTTTCTATATTGCTTGGTGGTTGTGTTAATCATGCAGAAGACTTGGGTGGTCATGTCGTTAAATTAAGGGCTGAACAAACTTATAACTTAAATGCGACCAGAGATAACATGGCGATAATTCCTACAGGTAGTGGTGAAAGGATGGAAGGTGTAAACCAAGTCTATACCGGAAAACAGGATACAGACTTAGAAGGCACCGATAGTCAATTTGTTACAGAGGGGCAAAATTAACCGCTCTTAAGGATAATATTATGACCAGACCAAGGCGATGTCGGAGAATGCTAAATCGACAGAAAGGCTTAGTGCTAGTAATGGTCACAGCTGCGATGCTTTCATTGATAGGTATTGCGGCTTTATCAATTGATGTTAGTCATGCCGTTCTTAATAAAACACGGTTGCAGAACAGTGTCGATGCCGCAGCGTTAGCTGCAGCTGTGGTTTTGGATGGTCAGGGAAGCAACACGGATGCAACTGGTGCCGTTAACAGTACTTTGACTAATATGGCAGGAGCAACGGGCAATGATGAAATGGACTTTTCATCTGCTAGTGTGTCAGTTGAATACTCCAATGACCCAAGCATTTTTCCACAAGCTGGCTACAATTCTAGTCTCGATACTTTTGTTCGAGTGACGATTAGTTCTTACCCACTAGATAACTTTTTTGCTCATTTATTCGGCGTTAATAAACAACTTAGAGTGAGTGCTGTTGCTGGCCCAAGTACCGCAGTCATTGATGTTAATGTAGTTCCAATGGCGGTATGTGAAGGGAGTGAGCCTGGCGTCAATGGTTATACTCCTGGCAATTTATACCCACTGAAAGTAGCAGATCAGAAGTTAAGCTCTATGGGCAGCGGCAATTTTCAATTGCTTGATTTTGGTTCTGGTTCTAGCACGGTTCGCAAAGCTTTAGCTGGTGATTATGTGGGTAGTGTTGCTATCGGGGATACGGTTACAACCAAACCGGGAAACTCAGTTGGTCCAGTAGGCCAAGGGCTTAATACCCGCTTTGGTGTCTATAGTGGCGGTGGTTTATCTGCCAATGATTTCCCCCCCGATATTTATGTAAAAGAGCCAGCTAGCACAGCGAGCATGGATAAAGATGGTAATATTGTTTATTCAGACACTAGTGGCGCTGGTGGAACACCATGGGGATATGAAGATTATATAGCTGCGCTTCCTGATTGTACCGGTGATGCAGATTGCACAGCTTCATTGGGTGGTCAACATGGCCGAAGGACAATTTCAGTACCGGTTGTAGACTGTTCGAGTGCCAGTGGTGGTACTAGCTCTTTTACTGTCACAGGCCTAGGCTGTTTTTTTATTCTCCAGCAAGCCCCTACTAATAATGGAAGTAAAGACCCTATTGTGGGTGAATATCTTGAGAGCTGTTCGGCTGGAGGAGGAAATCCAGGTCAAAACTCATCTGATGATGGTCCTTATACAATCGTTTTGTATAAAGATCCGAGTGGGGAGGAGTCGTGATGTTTTCTACTAGAATCAAACGTAAACAAACGGGGCTTGCAGCAGTTGAAATGTTGATTGCAGTACCAGTGTTGATGATGGTTTTGATGGCTATCACCGAATTTGGTAATGCATTTATACAATACACGACGCTTAATAAAATGGCACAAAGTGGTGTTCGCTATGCGACTTCCGGTGTAACAGGAACTGCCAGCTATGACCAAATAGCGGATGTCGATGAAATAAAGAACATGGTGGTATATGGCCATACAGGCTCTGGTGCTTCTTCTTTATTATCGGGGATAACCACATCACATGTTTCCATCAATCATGCCAGTGGTTACGTCACAATCACTATCAATCATAATTACACCCCTATTATTTCTGGCTTTAGCTCATCTGTTAATTTTAACGTTCCGCTCAATGTTTCAGCGATGATGAGGACTGCGCCATGAAACGGCAAAAAGGCCTGAGTATTATTGAATTTACTCTAGTGTCTACGACATTACTGTTGCTGATATTTGCTGTTATTGAAGTGGGGCGGTATATATATTCTTTACAGGTGGTAAATGATATGACTCGGGTAGCTGCTAGATTGGCAGTAGTATGCCGAGTTGAAGATAGAAATGATATTCCTGCATTATCACTATCTACTAATGCTCCAGTTGGTTTTTCAGCGGCAAATTTAACCATTGAATATTTGGATGCTTCAGGAAATGTTATTACAGGAACTCTGACAGATGATGATGTTTTTTCTACAATTGAATATGTAAGAGCAAAAGTGGTTGATTTTGAATATCAATTTACGGGGCTACTCAGTTTTGTCAGCTTAACTGGAATGTTAGCGGTTCCTGAATTTGAAACAACGCGTCCCCGGGAAAATTTAGGTCGTCACCGAGAAACGTCGACTAATCCCGATAATAGTACGGATTGTTAAGAGAGGGTTTATGGGAGAGGCTGTTAAGCTATCACCAAATGGAGAGTGCCCTATCCGATTAAAAACCAGCCTGACAATTTGGGTTTTTTATTCGTCGGATTCATTTCAGGTGCATATTAGCCAAGAATTGTCTAAATGTCAGAGCATCAGTTTTGAGTTGATTTCATTTCATGGCCTAGTGGCCAGTAATCTTGCGCACTTTGCCCCACCCGATCTTATTTTTGTTGAAACAGGACCGAATTGGGCACAAAAGATTGTTGAACTTCAGCAATTTGAAGCGCCCGAGTCCCATGATACCGGTCATGATGCTTCGCTAATCGTGTTTGGCAATGAGAGCGATAATGGAGCGTTAAAAATTGCGCTGAGAATTGGAGCTACGGACTTTATTTCTGACAAGGCAATGCTCGATGAACTCGCTCCCCTGTTAAAAAATGTTGCCGATGAAAAAGTGGCTAACCGCCACCTTGGGGAGCTGTTAGTTTTTATGAACACAAAAGGTGGTTCTGGGGCTTCAATGATAGCTTTAAATACCGCTATTACTCTTGCAAGGCATCATCCTAATGAAGTACTGCTGCTGGATCTCGATATGCAGTTTGGTGTTATCGAAGATTACCTCAATATTAATGGCACATATGGTTTAGCAGATGCAATCGCTAATGTAGCCGATTTGGATGAGGAGTCTTTGGGTAGTTTCGTGACAAAACATGATTCAGGTCTTCATACTATTGGGTTTAAAAGAGAAAATAGTCATGACAACTTTGAAAAAGCGCAACATATGAATAAGCTTATTCCGGTACTTAGGGAGCGTTACCCTTACGTCATTATTGATTTGTCACGAGGTTTGGACCGCATTTTCTCATCAGTGATTTCTCCCGCGACAAAGATATTTTTAATCACCCAACAAAACCTCGTAGCACTGAAAAACACCACACAAATAATGAAATTATTGACTTTTGAATTTGGTGTGGCTAAAGAGCATATGCAAGTTGTTGTTAATCGATATGAAAGAAGGCAGTCCATTAAGCTGAAAGATGTAGAAGATACGGTTGGTCATATGCAGGTTCACACTGTGCCAAATGATTTTAAAATAGCATTAGAGAGTGCTAATTTGGGGCGCCCTTATATCCAAGCAAAACACAATAGCTCGATAGCTAAGTCAGTGAAAAAACTGGCAGCTTCATTATTGCCTGATCAAGAAGAGCAAAAAAGGTGGTTTAAAAAGCTGTTTTCTTAATTATGACAAAAAAAGGGACTTTATATGCTTTTTAAGCGCAAAAACATCAGCTCTGATCTACAACAAAAAGTCGCGGAAATAGAAGATCAGCAGAGTATTGCTCAACCTCAAGATGAACCTACCCCCAACGTTGTTCAAGAGCCTAAAGATCAAGGTAGAGAAACGCTTCAGGAACGCAGAAAGATCGAAGCGGAGGCGAAAGAACATGCCGTTGAAGAAGCCAAAAGACAACTTGAACAAGAATTGTCAGTAAAACACTATTATCATCAAAGGCTACTTGAAACCCTTGACTTGGGACTCTTGGCAAGTTTTGAGTTGGATAGAGCAAAGAAAGAACTCCACGATGCTATCGTACAACTTATGGCAGAAGATAAAACTCATGCGCTAGGTGCAGAGGGACGCAAGCATGTCATTCAGCAAATTGAAGACGAGGTCTTTGGTTTGGGGCCTTTAGAGCCATTGCTTAATGATGCTTCTGTCTCTGACATATTGGTTAATGGCCCCAAGCATGTGTTTGTAGAGAGGCGAGGTAAGCTAGAGCTTACTCCTTATACCTTTCTAGACGAGCGCCATTTACGCAATATTCTCGATAGAATTGTTAGCCAAGTTGGACGAAGAATTGATGAAGCTTCACCTATGGTAGATGCACGTTTAACGGATGGTTCACGTGTAAATGCGATTATTCCACCACTAGCCCTCGATGGTTCATCGGTCTCTATTCGGCGTTTTGCTGTTGAAAAGTTAAATATGGATAATCTCCTCAACTTTAATTCTCTTTCTCCAGAAATGGCTAAATTTATAGAAGCAGCAGTGACTGGAGCAATGAATGTGCTCATTTCAGGTGGTACTGGCTCTGGAAAAACCACGACGCTCAATATTTTCTCTAACTTTATCCCATCAGATGATCGCATTGTGACGATAGAAGATTCAGCCGAGTTACAATTACAGCAGCCGCATGTTGTCAGGTTAGAAACGCGGCCTGCTAACCTAGAAGGTAAAGGAGAGATAACTCAGCGAGATCTGGTTAAAAATGCTCTTCGTATGCGTCCTGACCGTATTGTTCTTGGTGAAGTTAGGGGGTCAGAGGCGGTAGATATGTTGGCAGCAATGAATACTGGTCATGATGGTTCTCTGGCAACTATCCACGCTAATACGCCAAGAGATGCACTTTCTCGGGTTGAAAATATGTTTGCTATGGCTGGGTGGAATATGTCGGCCAAAAATTTGAGATCTCAAATAGCATCAGCGATTCATTTGGTGGTGCAAATGGAACGCCAGGAAGATGGTAAACGTCGTATGGTCAGTATTTGTGAGATAAATGGCATGGAGGGAGAGATTATCACTATGTCGGAAATTTTTAGATTTCATCGCAAAGGTATGGATGAAGAAGGTAACGTTATTGGTAGATTTACAGCTACAGGAGTTGTACCTCAATGCCATGACCAGCTAGCGAAAAAAGGACTACATATACCATTTGATATATTTAACGAGTCATTTTTATAGGGAGGCTAGGCATGTTACAAGACTCCACATTGTTTATTATATTGCTTTTCTTTGCGGTCGTGTTTATTTCGCAAGCGTTGATTCTTCCGGCTGCGGGGAGTAAAGCAAAGCATAAAGAACTTTCTGAACGTTTAAAGGAATCTCAGTCTCGATTAGATGAAGAAGCGCGTTCTCTACTACAGGAACATTATCTAAAAAGTTTAACCCCTGTCGATAGAAAACTCGTCAAAGTGGCGGCCTTATCATCGTTGAAAAAGATGATTGAACTATCTGGGTATGACTGGAATTTATCTCAGACGTTGCTAGTGACTATCATTTTATCTGTTTGTGCTCTTTTTATCGTGCTCCTTATCGGCCAACCTTTCTATGTTGGTTTAGGTTCGATCATCGGAGTATGGAGCTGTTTGTATTTTTGGCTTAATAAAAAAATTTCAGATCGACTGTCAGCATTTGAAGAGCAGTTACCTGAGGCTCTCGATATTATGCGGCGTATGCTTCAAGCTGGACAACCTGTAACACAAGCCTTTAATGAAGTTGGCGTTGAGATGCCTGATCCAATAGGCGTTGAATTTAAAAATACCTTTAACCTACTCAATTACGGATACGATATGAGAATGGCCATCATGCAGATGGCAGAGCGAACACCAACGGTTTCGATGCTAGCCTTTTCCAGTGCGGTCATACTGCAAAAAGAAACAGGAGGAAACTTATCTGAGAATCTTGAAAAAGTATCAAGAGTACTAAGGTCAAGGTTTAAACTACAAAGAAAAATTAAAACCTTATCGGCTGAAAGTCGTTTATCTGCTTGGATATTAGTACTTTCCCCTTTTATCTTATTTGTTTTCCTCAGTTTTATTAACCCAGCTTATGTAGAGCCTCTTTATACCGACCCAAGAGGGATGACGTTAGTCAGTGGGGGAGTTTTCAGCCTATTTATTGGCTCAATGTGGATACGTAACATCATTAATTTTGAGGTTTAGTATGGAGTATGTAATTAGTCAATTTGCCGCTTATAATATTGATGAACAAACCCTGCTACTTGGTGTTATCTTAGTTGCTACTATATTAATAGTATTTACCTTATCGCTACTTTTTGTTGGTTCTAAATCTCCTGTGCGCGCTAAATTGGAGCAAATGAAAAATGCCAACGGCGCAGATAGATTGAAAAAGAATCGTAAGTTTGATCATACATTAGAATCGTTAGCGCCTATGATGAAAAGTTCAAACTCAAAAGAAAGTGAGAGTATCAGGCATAAACTAATGCACGCTGGTTATCATGATGCCGATGCGCTGACTGTTTTTTATGCATTTAAAGGTATCTCCTTGGTGCTTGGGTTGGTTTTAGCTGCCGCGCTGTATTTTCTTTTTCCTGAAATGTCGATGTTAAATTTAGCTATGATAGTGGGCGTAGGTGCTGGCTTGTATGCGCCAAATGTGATTCTAAATTATCAGGTAGATAAGCGTCAGAAAAAAATTCGTGGTGGTATTGCGGATGCTTTGGATTTACTCGTGGTGTGTACTGAGTCTGGGTTAGGTTTTAATGCAGCCTTAAGACGAGTGGCTGACGAAATTAATATCTCTCATCCGGACTTTGCTGATGAATTAGATACGGTGTGTATTAAGATTAATGCTGGGGTTGAAATGTCAGATGCGTTTGATGATTTGATTGACCGTACTGGTCTGACGGAAATTGCTGGCCTAGTCACTATGCTTGCTCATGCATCGCGTATTGGGGGGAGCTTATCTCAGACTTTACGAGAGTATACCGAGGATTATCGGGATAAGCGAAATCAAGAAATTGAGGAAATTGCGGCCAAAATACCCACTAAGATGATTTTTCCATTATTGCTATTTATTTGGCCATGCTTCTTTATTGTCGCTATTGGCCCATCGATGCTGCTTTTTACTTCGAGTTTAGGAAACGGATAACTAAGGATCACGCTATGAAAGGACTTCATTTTACCTCGTTATCTTTGATTGTGGTGCTGTTGGCTGCTTGTTCATCGAATCAACCAGGCGTCGATACCTCACTGTACGACGGTAAACCTATTGATTCTCTATCTTCTGATGAACCCCCTAAAACGGAGCAGGAAGCGATATCTCGTGGTGATGCAGCACTTAGCAGTGGCAATAGTGATTTGGCCCTGTATGAGTATATTCGCTCGATGTCTTTTGAGAATGGTGAATATAAAGATCGTGCACTTTATAACATTGGACGTATCCACCAGTCGAGAGGAAACCTTACTCTTGCTGAGAAAGCGTTTTTAATGGGTGTTGAGACGAACCCAGACAATATTAAAGTGTTGGAGCAGTTAGGCACTATATACAGTAAAATGGGCGATTTGGAGTTGGGTAAGAGTTACTTTTATCGAGCGATTAACGCAGATCAATTACGATTGAGCACTAATACCAGTATTAGTTATAAGGATCACTTAGAACCAGAGCAAATTGTAAAGTTGCAGGTTGATAAGTATTCTCCAGAATACGCATATATGGGTCTAGGAGTGATTGCGGATGTAGACTCTGAGCACAAGCTGGCGCAAGCTTTTTATAAACAAGCCCTGAGTATAAAACCTGATTCTATAAAGACCTTAATTAATGTTAGTTATTCATTTTATATGTCCGGCGAATACAGAAAAGCTCAACGTTTTGTTCTGCAGGCATTGAAAAAAAAACCAAATGATGAAAAAGCACTCAATAACCTTGCTTTGATTTATTTAGGTAAAGGGGAAATCACTCGAGCGGTTAATGTGTTTTCAAGACACATGGAAAAGCCGGAAGCGCTCAATAATGTTGGCTATTTCCTTATATTGCAAGGTAAGCCCGATCAAGCCATTCCATACTTACAGCAAGCGATTGATAGTAAAACTTCATACTATAAGGTAGCGAATGAAAACCTAGAGCGAGCACTGGCCTTGGTACGTGAGCAAACATCGGCAGGTATTTCAGCTAGAGAGTAACTCAGCCAGTAGCTGAAGTGGCTCATTGTTAGACTCTAAGTATACCGATGAAAATAAAGCTACTGACTATCCATATGATAGGCAATTTTAATTCTTTGAGCAGATAGAAACCAATAAGAACAAATACTAAGTCGGAAGAGTTAATTACGGCACTAGTAAAAACGGGTTGATAGAGTGCCGCTAAAAGCAATCCGACGACGGCGGCATTAACTCCATTCAAAGCCCCAGACACTTTCGGAGTTTTGGCAAGGCATTGCCACTGTTTTAAAACACCAAGCAATAGCAGAAATCCGGGCAGAAAAACACCTAATGTCGCTACCAAGGCGCCAATAATAGGTGATTGTGGCATTAGCTGATAGCCAATGTAGGTTGCAAAAGTAAACATAGGTCCAGGCACAGCTTGCGCGGCGGCGTAGCCAGTAAGAAAAGCATCCTGAGATATCTGTTCCCCAACTATGCTCTGTAGTAACGGTAGCACTACATGCCCGCCACCAAAGACTAAACTCCCAGCTTGAAAAAAGTCAGTAAACAAGTTGAAAAGAGGAATGTCTGATGTCAGCAATGGTAGAGCGATGAGTAAAAAACAGAAGGTGGCTATAGGCCAAGCAGCCGGTTTAAAGTTATTACCTGAGCTTAATTCATTTGAACGCAAGTATTTGGCGCCAATAATCGCAGCAAGAATCAATACTATCACTTGCGCGAAAATACTTGGCACTATCAGTAGCGTCGCAGCGGTCACTAAGCATAAACTCACCGTTAGCCTCTGTTTACAGAAGCTTTTATACATTCCCCATGTGGCATCGGCAACCACGACGACGGCTAAAAGTTTCAAGCCATGCACAATACTCTGAAATAAAGGGCTTTGGTTCAACTGGCTGCTAAGCAGAGCAAGGCCTAGCATGAGGATTATAGAGGGTAGAGTAAAGCCTATAAACGCCATTATAGCGCCGAATAGTCCCCCTCTTTGGTATCCTATTGCAAAGCCTACTTGACTCGATCCTGGTCCAGGTAAAAACTGGCTTAATGCTACGAGCTGAGTGTATTCTTTGTCATCTAGCCAATTTAGTTTGCTAACAAAAGTATGGCGAAAATAGCCTATATGGGCAGCTGGGCCACCAAAGCTTATCCATCCGAGCCAGAAAAAGGTTTTAAAAATAGAAAACATGCTTTATTTGCCAACTTATTAATCGTTTACCTAACGCAAAAACATTACAGCAGAATGATGACAATTTAACGATCTTATCGTCATTAATAAAGATGAAATGGTGTAACTGTGAGGTATTATACCTTATTGGATTGGCCAAAGTGGTTTTGTATCCAGCCAATTCCTTTCCATAAACATACGGTAAATATGGCACTAAAATAACCGTCGACCGCATAATGCCATGCGAGGTGTACAGAGCCTATTTGAATAGTAATAGCATATAACCACATTACTAAGCCTAATCTTTTATTATAACGATAAGCAGCAAGAGCCATTAACACTGCGATGGAAACATGCATGCTCGGCATAGCTGAAATGCCTCCACCTATGGCCTGTTGTTGACTAATATGCATTTGCCATAGCGTATCTTGAACATCAAGTACCCATACTCGAAACCAGCCAAGTTGGGCTAATTCATGATTCTGTTCAATGAGTCTTTGCATCAGTGGTTGGTAGTAAATCTCACCTGAGTCGAGCAAATGTAGGTAACATGGGCCTGCTGCGGATAGAGCAATAGCGCCGAGCCCTCCAATCAATAGCCAGCTAGAAAGGAAAGTGAGCAGAAATTGAATTCTTAGCTGAATCAAATCTCGTCGGACGATAAAAAACAATATCGCCCCCCATTTTAATAAAAACCATAGATGATACAGAATGTTCAATATGCTGGTTGCTATCGCGCTACTAAAAATGTGGTGCGTAATTTGCCAGGGAAGATAGCCAAAATGTAGCCATTGATCGAGTTGGTGAAATAATCGATCATATTGAAAAGGGTTGATCTGTGGGATAAGGGGCTTAATAAAGGTGTAGCTGGAAAAGGTAAAGTTTAAAGCCAGTATTAAGAATATAAAACTCAAGGCTTTGTGTGAGGGATTGATACTACTTTTGATTGCTTTGACAAAGTGGTGTAATGGGTGAGGCGTTCTATTAAAAGCAAGAAATAGATAAAATCCTGTTGCCCAGATCAGAAAGGATATATAGCAAACTTGAATTAGCATATCAAGATAGATGAAAGGATCAAATTTTAACGACTGGTTATCGAGAACCACACTCGAAAGTAGGTACACCAGTAGGGTAGTGATCAGCACATAAACGTACAGGATACGATCCTGATAAAAGGCGATTTTAAGCTGCTGCCACTGTGACCGGTAAGGTATCTGCATTGCTGGCTGTATAACCTAATGAAATCATTGCTTCCTATAGTAATAGTAGTGTATTAAAAAAGAGAACTTTCAATATATTCAATTGGATATCATGTTCTCTAACACTAATTTGCTTATTATTCACTCAATTGATAACGCTTAATGTGATATAAATCAATGTGCACATTGTCAGTTGTTTTTTTATTCTTAATATCACTCTATTATTCATCGGTTTTTTGTGTAATGAATCAAATAATAGGTTATAAAAATGAAAAAAGCAGTCTTAGCCGCATTAGTCGCAGCGGCTTCGTTTCAAGCAGTTGGCTCAGAATATGTAAGTGATGGTTGGTATATTGGCCTTGATGTGATTGATACCGAGTTATCAGCAAAAAACTGGACAGAGGGGGCAGTTTCATCTAATTCCGTTTCAGATGTATCTTCAACTAGCCTTGCAGCTGCGGTGGGGTACGACTTTAATTTAGTTGAATATCTTTATTTAGGCGTCGAGTTAGAGTATGCGTATTACGGCTCATTCGATGTCGTGCTTGATGGGTCGATTCAATATCCAGTGCAAAAATTAGAGTTTACCGCATTAAATTTGAACTTAAAACCTAAATATTATATTGCAGATACTGCTGTATATCTGGGTGGTATATTCGGGATTGGTTTTGTTAACGGCAATAATGATTCTATGAATTCTGGAACTTATGGCTCTTCAGCTTCTGGAGATTCTGTTATCATGGGCGCTGAACTAGGCTACAATTTTACCAAGGAATTAAGCGTTAACCTTGGTTACAGAACGACAACGGCTAAATTCGATAATGTTGATTTTGATATGAAAACAATATTTGCAGGCCTTGACTACAAGTTCTAAAACCTGAATCAATCTCAGTCGTAAAGGGAGCTTAGGCTCTCTTTTGTTTTTCCATCAATCTATATGCCCACCACGCTGCACCTGTTAATTTTTGCATTGAGTCATAAATGTTTGCCTTGATGCCAATATAGCCGCCCCGTCATTCTTAACATATTTAGGCAAACGTCCTCTTGTGTAACCAATCTCTAGAATCAAAATGCACCTTAGACTAGCGTCTAATTACCTTTATTTTTGGTGATCAATTAACCATATAAATTAATAATCGTGATTTTTTGTATTTGATATTGCAACAATATGTACATTATTATTTGATTTGTTTATTATTGGCCGTTTTTTTAAAGCATAAGTCAAATAATAGGTGTAAAAATGAAAAAAGCAGTCTTAGCCGCATTTGTTGCAGCGGCTTCGTTTCAAGCAGTTGGTGTAGAGAATATAGGGGCACAACATGGCTACCTTGACGAAGGGTGGTATATTGGCGCTGATATTATTGATACTGATATGGTAACAGAAGGCGAATATTCGAAATCTAGTGAAGTATCATCAGTAAGTGCTGCTGTTTCTGTAGGGTATAACCTTAGATTATCAGACTCAGTAATACTCGGAATCGAGGGTGAGTATGCTGATTATGGTAAGTTTGATGTCGTATTTCCTGCAGAGCCAGATCTGAAAGGTAATATGGATATTCAATCATTAACTCTTTATTTAAAGCCTAAGTTATTTTTAGCAGACTCCCCCTTTTATGTGGGACCAATAGTTGGTTTTGGACGATACAAAGCTGATATTAACGTTCAATTTAGGGAAGGCTCAAAGATTGAATACAATTCAGTATCAGACAGCGAGACTGAATTTACTTATGGACTTGAAGCAGGGTATGCGTTTGACCGCCATGTATTTATTAATGCTGGCTACCGCACGGTAGATATAGATGGAACTGACCTTGATACCTTGTATGCAGGTATTGACTACAAGTTCTAATCATTAAATGTATGTTAATACTAAAGGGAGCTTAGGCTCCCTTTAGTATTTTATCTATCAAGCAATAATGATGTTGCTGCACGCCGGCTAAATGGGTATATTGTGGCGCATGGCGATCGTTGTGACGTGGACTGTGCCAACCTAAGGTATGTTCTATAAATTGCTTGGCGAAGGCCTCTGAAATATCTAAGCAGCCAGCGAGTACGGTATCCACATAGCTTTGCATAATAGGGACTTGCTCACAGGGTGGCTTGGCACCATCATTTATATATAACCAGACACTATTGTTTGCCATTATGGGTTGAGTACTGTCAACCTGAGAGAGTGGAACTTGGATGCGAGTATAACTGCGCTCGCGGGTATCAAACTCTTTTAGTTCACTTTGCTCAATTTTAATTAACACCCCATTGACCAGTCCTTGTCCTTTTTGTACTACCAAAGGCGATAGGATATAGCTTTTATCCAACTTTCCCCATGTGCGTTTAAACCCATGGATAACCGCAGGGTGCGCGAGGCCAGTTGCGCCCGTTAATTGCCTTGATGCTGAGTTAATTAAGCTGCCATAACCAAATATATAAGTCGTCACGTTCCTTCCTTTTTCTATCAACTCAGCCCTTTTCTTCTAACTTAATTTAGAGGCTATACATCAAAGATAACAGCTTTGTTTGGTGATTTTTTCTGTATTCATTATGAATCCAAAGTGTCATTATGACTTTTTTTTATTGGGTGTAAATGACATGAAAAAGTATGAATGCATAGATGAAATAAGGCTTTATAGGTTTGGAATAAATATTGCTCTGGGTACTGTTGTTAGTTGGTCTAGTAATCAGTTTTTGGAAGAGGATATGCGGTGATCAATATCAGTGATAAAAAAATAGAAGATGCCATTGTGCCCATTTTTCGTCTTGGCTTTCGGCCCTTTTTCCTCTTTGGCGCCAGCTATGCCGCGATTGCAATAACGCTGTGGGTGTGGATGTTTCAAGCAGGCCAGCCAGTCAGCTTACAGGTTCCCGCTCTTTGGTGGCATGTACACGAGATGTTGTTTGGTTTTTCTATGGCTATTGTTGTAGGATTTGTGTTGACTGCAGTGCAGAACTGGACAGGAATAAATGGTACCAAAAGTTATAGGCTGGCGCTGCTGGTCAGTTTGTGGTTTATTCCTAGAGTGTTGTTCTGGACAGAATCGCCAGTATGGCTTGTAGCAACTATAGAGACCTTATTTATAGCTCTAGCGGCTTATGAGATAGGATTTCGAGTGCTAAAAGCCAAAGGTTGGCGCAACGCATTCTTTATTCCTTTATTTGTATTGGCCCTATTGGCCAACTTGGCCAGTTATGCATCACTACAAGGCCTAGTTCCCTTCTCCTCTTCTGCTATCTGGCAGGCAATGTTGTGGTGGTTTACGATTCTGCTCTCCGTTATGGGCTCGAGAGTGATCCCATTTTTTACCGCTCGTCGGTTAAATCTTCCAAAGCCATCTTCAATCCTCTGGCTTGAGTGTTTGGCTATCTTGCCACTGCTGGTTTTGTTTAACCTTAGTTTTTTACCGACAGAGTTCGCGCATTTAGAACAAGTGATGATGTTTGTTTCTGGAGCGGCGCATGTGATTATCGTCTTGACATGGCAGCCTTGGAGAACCTACCGAGAACCTTTGTTATGGTCGCTGGATCTGGCTTACTTTTGCATTCCTATAAGTCTGATTCTGCGTGCAGGATTAAGTAATGCGTTTGCAGCGCATAATATGCTGCATTTATTTGCGATAGGTGCACTTGGTGGGTTAGTTCTCGCGATGATCACCCGTGTGACTATGGGACATACAGGGTACTCTATTTATCAAGGCCCTAATATGGGCATCGCATTTGCTATGCTGATCACGGCGGCTTTAGTGCGTAGTGTAGGAGTGACGTTTTGGCCTGAACAAATTATTTTGCTGGTCAACATCAGCGGTTTACTATGGATTTTAGCATTTACTTTATATGTACTTAAATTTGGTTTTATGTTGCTTAAGCCTAGAATTGATGGTCATCCAGGCTAATGTATTCAAGGTATGAATCGTGATCTCAAATAAAAAAGCTGATAGTTCTACATCAGCTTTTTATCGTTGTTAGCTTTAGCTAAAACTTAATTGTTGCTATGTAGCTCAGAGTTGAGCTCTACGGCCGTTTTGTTCGCCAGACACTCAATTTGCCCTGTGACTGAGTTACGGCGAAAGAGTAAATCAGAGACGCCTGCTAGCTCGCGCGCTTTAATTGTCTCTACTTCATTGCCTTGTGAATCGAGCATGAGAACTTTTGCGCCAGCGGTGACATACAAACCAGACTCGACCGTACAACGATCGCCCAGTGGGAAACCTAGGCCTGCGTTAGCACCGAGTAGTGAACTTTCGCCGATAGATACCACGACGGAACCTCCACCAGATAGCGTGCCCATAATTGAGGCGCCACCACCAATATCAGAACCATTGCCAACCACGACACCGGCAGAAATACGGCCTTCAACCATGCTCGTGCCTGTTGTGCCGGCATTGAAATTGATGAACCCTTCGTGCATAACTGTTGTGCCTTCACCCACATGTGCACCAAGACGAACGCGCGCAGTATCTGCAATACGAACACCTTCCGGTACTATGTAATCAACCATTTTGGGGAATTTATCAACACAATTAACAGACAAGTAGCGTCCTGCTAATCGAGCTTCTATTTGACGTTCAGCAAGTTCGGGAAGATCAATTGGCCCTTCATTTGTCCAAGCTATGTTGTGCAGTAGGCCAAAAATCCCATCGAGGACAGTACCATGGGGTAGTACAAGACGGTTAGAGATAAGCTGCAATTTAAGGAAGCCTTCAGCAACAGATGATGGCTTTTCGTCATTGGCAAGAATAACAAGTACCAGAGATTGGTTAGATTCAGAGGCTTTTTCTGCAAACGCTGCGTGGTTTGCATCGCCGCTATTTTCAAATGCTTTGGCAAGTTGTGCACTTTGGCTGGCAGATACTTCTATAGCTTGATTACCTTGCTGATAACCAGTGATTTCAGCCAGTGAATCAACAAGAGCATCGACGGGTGCTAGGACTGGGTGAGGAAAAAAGGCTTCAATGATTTTTCCATCACGGTTTTTTGTTGCTGTGCCAAAAGCGAGAGAAAAGTAGGCCATGTATTGAATCTCCATTGGGTCATCGTTGGTGAAGAAAAACAATCTTTCCTTCTTAAGCGGTATTGAGCTTATCATAAGGAGAGTATTTTCGACTTTAAAGTACCAAGTTAGATAAAGTCTTTAGGTCGATACTTTTTGTCTTTTTGTCGATACTATGTCTTTTTATATATACTGCTTTGCTCAACATTATTAGGGTAGAAATCATATAAAAAGAGTCCAAACAATGTTTGGACTCTTTAGGATAGTATTCTTTGCACCGATTTAGGCCATCTGTTTATATAGCCGGCATCAAACCTATTACTTGCTTAGGTCGCTAGCGTGCTCAGATAAGAATGCTGCAACACCTTTTGGCGATGCATCCATACCAGCTTTACCTTCTTCCCACTGTGCAGGGCAGACTTCACCGTGCTTTTGGTGGAAGTTTAGAGCGTCAACCATGCGAAGCATTTCGTCAATGTTACGGCCTAGCGGTAGATCGTTAACCACTTGGTGACGAACAATGCCTTCTTCGTCAATTAGGAAAGAACCACGGAATGCAACGCCTGCTTCTGGATGCTCAACATCGTAAGCTTTGCAGATTTCATGTTTAACGTCTGCAACTAGTGGGTATTTAACTTCACCGATACCACCATCTTCGATAGCAGTGTTACGCCATGCGTTATGAGAGAACTGAGAGTCGATAGAAATACCAATTACTTCAGCCCCTTTTTCTTGGAAGTCAGCTAGACGATTGTCGAATGCGATAAGCTCTGACGGGCAAACGAACGTGAAATCTAGTGGGTAGAAGAAAACAACCGCTTTCTTACCTTTAGTGAATTCTGCAAAGTTGAAGTTATCAACAATTTCACCGTTACCTAGAACAGCTGCCGCAGTAAAGTCAGGGGCTTGACGACCTACTAGTACCATTTTTTTGCTCCTAAAAAGTATGGTTAGTGCCAAACCATGCTGAGTAATGTTGGTTTGGTCCGTGTTTGTGCGAGACAAACTATAGTACAGATTGTAGTATTGAAAAAAGCGAAATAAATAGATTAAGTTAATCGATAAAAACGATAGGTTGAAATCTGTACTCAGCTCACTAGATAGAGATATTTTAAAAATAGAATTATGATTAAATGGCCTAATCTCAAACAATTACATTACCTGATCACTTTGCATGAAACTCGCCACTTTAGTGAGGCTGCGAAAAAGTGCTTTGTTAGCCAGTCAACTCTTAGCAAAGGAATTCAAAACCTTGAAGAATTAATCGGCTGCCCGCTTTATGAAAAGAAAGATAAAAAGGGGCCGCTTGTTTTTACCTTGGCTGGAGAGCAAGTGGTTAAGCAAGGTCGCGAGCTACTGGCGAAGGGGCAGGATTTGGTTGAACTCGGCCGTATTTGTCAGGGTGATGAGATGCAGGGACAATTGCGAGTAGGTTGTATACCGACCATAGCACCATTTTTGTTATGTGATTTGGTGCAAGAAGTGAATCAAAGTTTTCCTATGCTAAATTTACTTCTTCGAGAAGATACAACAAACAATTTACTTGCGGCGCTACGCCACGGGGAGTTGGATGTGTTAATCCTTGCTTTACCTGTTGATATAGGCGGGATGGAAAGTAAAATTGTGGGTAGCGATCCATTTAAAATGATTATTAGCCGTTATCAGGCCAATGTGATACGTACTCCTATTAAGTATGATGAACTGCCAGATGAATCCGTTTTTCTGCTTGAAAAAGAGCACTGTCTTACCGAGCATGCTGTATCAGCTTGTCAGCTAACAAGTAAAGAAAAGATCAATCCTTTCTCCGCAACAAGTCTACATACTCTTGTTCAAATGGTGGCTAATGGGATGGGCACTACTTTTATTCCCCAGATGGCAATCGATCATGGACTAATTGAGAATCAAAACCTCGTTGTTGTCGATCCGCCAGAGCAGCAAGCTCACCGCCATATTGGTTTAGTTTGGCGTCCCAGCTCTTCAAGAGTCAACACCTTCAATCAGCTAGCACAAGTCGTTTCTGAGCTACTTTAAGTGTAGTGATTATGATCTATTCTCTGTTGTAACCAGTTTTACTCACTGGTTTGTCTTTCTTTAATGGTTTTTTATTCTATTAGTGAACTTTGACTTGTAAAATTTCACAGCCACCTCTTGGCGAAGGTTTCATTAAATAGTGAAACTTCACAGTGTCAATTTTACAATCTCTTTCATCTTGTTTGTTTGAAGTGACTATATCCGCTGTGCTTATACATCAGAGTATAACGCCTAACTGCTTGTTGAAATAAATTAAACGCTTGTTTTAAAACTCTTCAGCTTGATTGTTTTTTGGTAATTTAATTACGAAATTAAATTTCAACAACAATGAAAAATCAATAACTTAAAGTCAAAAAGATAAAATATTGAATTTTGTTTTTTACGTTCTTAAAGCCTTTTTATTTAATCTTTGCTGTTATAGTTTAATTAGAGTTTTAGGATGACTTAATACTACCTAGTGACCAAGTGTTAGCTATGTTTGGAGTTAATCTTAGCCCAACTCAGGGTATAGATAATACCGTGGCTTTGTTGTTTTATAGTTACATATGTAATTTTTATTAACTGTCTTTGTATGAGTAAAAAATACCATACTTGGATTGTTAACCAAGGAAGGTAAAGGAAATGCTTTTGAATACTTCACCTGAAGAAAATACAGTTAAGCAAGCACAAGGAAAAGGTTTGAATAAAGGCGGCTTAGAGATAACCACTGACCTATCACTAGAGCATCAAGCGATTTTTTCTAATGAGTGTCAGAGCTTTTTGTCTCTCTTATGTGAGAAATTTGCTGGTCAAAATCAAGTATTACTGACCGCCCGTGAAGAATATCAGGCTTGCATTGATGCTGGATCTTTACCTGACTTCGATCCGGATACCCAAGAAATCAGAGACAGTGATTGGAAGGTTGGTGAAATTCCAAGCGATCTTCAGGATCGCCGTGTTGAAATAACTGGGCCAACAGATCGTAAAATGGTTATAAACGCACTTAATGCCAATGTAAAAGTGTTTATGGCGGATTTTGAAGATTCAATGTCTCCAGATTGGCAGCAGTTGCTTGATGGGCAGTTAAATTTGCGTGATGCGGTTAATGGTACTATTTCCTACACCAATCCAGAGACGGGCAAACAATACCGGTTAGCAAGTGATCCTGCGGTGCTTATTTGTCGAGTAAGAGGCATCCACCTTAAAGAAAAACATGTTACTTTTAATGGCAAACCTATCCCCGGCTCTTTATTCGACTTTGCGCTTTATTTCCATAATAACTATCAGACACTTATAAACAACAGTAGTGGCCCTTATTTCTATCTTCCTAAGCTTCAATCTTACCAAGAAGCTCAGTGGTGGAGCCAAGTCTTCCACTTTACAGAACAGTATTATGGTTTAGAAATTGGCACGATTAAAGCGACAGTTCTTATCGAAACAATTCCAGCCGTGTTTGCCATGGATGAAATTTTGTTTGCGCTTAAAGAGCATATTGTTGGCCTCAATTGTGGCCGTTGGGATTACATATTCAGTTATATCAAAACGCTAAAAAATCACCCGGATTGTGTCTTACCTGACCGGCAGAGTGTCACCATGGATCAGCCTTTTCTTAATGCTTATTCACGCCTACTTATTCGCACTTGTCACCGCCGAGGTGCATTTGCGATGGGAGGAATGGCGGCGTTTATTCCCGTAAAGGATCCTGATCAAAATCAGAAAGTGCTTGATAAAATCCAAACAGACAAATCACTTGAAGCTCGAAATGGGCATGATGGTACTTGGGTAGCTCACCCCGGATTAGCCGAAACGGCCATGAAGATTTTTAGTCATGCTTTGGGTGAGCGGAGTAATCAACTTGATGTGACTCGCGCCGGGGATGGGCCTATTTCAGCTCAAGACCTACTCAAACCTTGCCAAGGTGATAGAACTGAACAAGGAATGCGTCATAACATTCGAGTTGCATTGCAGTACATTGAAGCTTGGATTTCGGGTAATGGATGTGTGCCTATATATGGTCTGATGGAAGATGCGGCAACAGCAGAAATTTCAAGAGCATCTATTTGGCAGTGGATCAAACATGGTAAAACGTTAGATAACGGCCAAGTAGTTACTAAAGCATTGTTTGAGCGTTATTTAAGTGAAGAAATCAATGTAGTTAAATCAGAACTTGGTGATAAGCGTTATCAGTCTGGTCGTTTTTCGGAAGCGGCTGATTTAATGACAAAGCTGACGACCAGTGATGAGTTGAGTGACTTTCTCACTATACCAGGTTACGACTATCTCGATTAAATACGACCAACTTAGGTTAATCACCAACAACGTCAATATTCAGCAGTGGAAAAAAGGAAGTACCACTGAAATAACACTATTTATATTCGTTCATCAATAGAAGGAAATAACGATGACAAACTTAACTCGCCGCCAGCAAATTGAAGCACTTGAAAAAGACTGGGCAACTAATCCGCGTTGGAAAAATGTAAAGCGTCCTTATAGCGCCGAAGAAGTGGTGACTTTACGCGGCTCTATAGTTCCTGAAAATACTATCGCCCAGCGTGGTGCTGACAAACTTTGGTCTTTGGTCAATGGCGGTGCTAAGAAAGGTTATGTTAATTGTCTTGGAGCTTTGACAGGAGGCCAAGCCGTCCAGCAAGCAAAAGCAGGTATTGAAGCGATTTATTTATCCGGTTGGCAAGTGGCGGCGGATAACAATAGTGCGTCGACTATGTACCCAGATCAATCCTTATATCCGGTAGACTCAGTACCTTCGGTGGTAAAAAGGATAAACAACTCATTTCGTCGCGCAGACCAAATCCAGTGGTCAAGTGGTCAATCCTCAGTAGATGATGGTATTGATTATTTCCTACCTATTGTTGCTGATGCTGAAGCGGGTTTTGGGGGAGTGCTCAACGCTTATGAACTGATGAAATCCATGATAGATGCTGGAGCAGCCGGTGTACATTTTGAAGACCAACTTGCTTCAGTAAAAAAGTGCGGTCACATGGGGGGTAAGGTTTTGGTTCCGACTCAAGAAGCAGTTCAAAAACTGGTTGCTGCGCGCTTGGCAGCAGATGTTGCAGGAACTACGACCTTGGTTATCGCGCGTACAGACGCCAATGCGGCCGATCTTTTGACCTCAGACTGTGATCCTTATGATAAAGATTTCATTCAAGGTGAGCGAACTCAAGAAGGCTTTTATCGCGTGCGTGCTGGTATTGATCAAGCTATCTCTAGAGGCCTTGCTTATGCACCTTATGCTGATCTTATTTGGTGTGAAACGGCAAAACCTTGTTTAGAAGAAGCGCGAAAGTTTGCTAACGCTATTCATACTCAGTACCCTGAACAATTACTGGCTTATAATTGTTCTCCTTCATTTAACTGGGAAAAGAATCTCGATGCAGAGACGATTGCAAAGTTTCAGCAAGAGCTATCGGATATGGGGTACAAATACCAATTTATCACCTTAGCAGGGATTCATAATATGTGGTTTAACATGTTTGAACTCGCTCATGATTACGCCCAAGGCGAGGGAATGCGTCATTATGTTGAGAAAGTTCAGCGGCCCGAGTTTAAAGCTGCAGAAAAGGGATATACCTTTGTTGCGCATCAGCAAGAAGTTGGGACTGGCTACTTTGATAAAATGACTAACATTATTCAGGGAGGAAACTCCTCTGTGACAGCATTAACAGGCTCGACAGAAGAGGAGCAGTTTTAGCTAATGCTCCCAGCGAGCCTAGCCTGGTAGCCTTGGCTCGCTAGGGATCTTTTTATGACAGCCATATAACTGAGGTAGGTACTCCTTAGTCTACTTCTTCAGGCTCCATTTCATCTTGTAACTCCAACAAGTTGATGGCGATAGCCACAAAGTCAGTATCGGTAATGATACCAACGAGCTGGCCTTTTTCGACCACTGGAAGACAGCCCACTTTATGCTTTTGCATGTAGAGCGCGCTTTCTTTTAATCCAGCTTGAGGGGACACAGTCATTAACCCAGTTTTCATGACTTCATAGAGTGGGATATTTAGGGTAAAGGATTGATTTTCTGGTATGTTCTGTAGACTTGATTCTTGCGCGGCCAACACGTCACGATGCGATACAACTCCCAGTAGCTGTTTATGAGCATCGACAATGGGAATATGGCGAATATCTAGTGCTTCCATGGTATGTTTTGCGTCAGCAAGTTGGTGCGAACGTAACAAAGTGTGTGGGTTACGTGTCATCATATCTTCGACTTTTATCATGGTAGCCTCCTGAATTATTGTTTTACCTTCTTACTATAGTAACTTTTAGCTCTGGAGTATGAGAGCTAACAAGATTTTTGTTTTTCTCTTGGTCCTGCAAATGTGGCAAATTGTGTACAGCGGATCAGGTGAAGTTTACGGCTGTTAATTAAATCAACATAGATTACAAATATTCACACCTGAATCCTTGCTATTGAGTACGTCCAGCATATACTAGTCGGCTGCGAAAAACTCGTCGTCTGTTTGTGACAGAATCAGTTCGGCTTTAGTCACAATAAGAGAACCACGGCAAAGATTAGTAAGATGCAAGTATCCGATTTCCATTTTGATTTACCTGATGAGCTTATTGCTCGTTACCCTCAGCCAGAACGAACGGCTAGCCGCTTATTACAGTTAGATGGTAATACAGGGCTGATTTGTGATGGCATATTTACAGACGTTTTAGAACAGATTCAAGCTGGTGATTTAGTTGTATTCAATAATACGCGCGTTATACCAGCTCGTCTATTTGGCCGTAAAGAATCAGGCGGTAAGTTGGAAGTGTTGGTTGAGCGGATACTTGATGAGCAGCGAATACTCGCCCATGTTCGCTGTTCTAAATCTCCCAAGCCTGACTCGACTATTATGCTAGGCGAAAATGATGAATATTCTGCCAAGATGGTTATGCGGCACGAAGCATTGTTTGAGCTACAGTTTGAGTCGGACAAGGCGGTATTAGAGATCTTAGAGCATATTGGTCATATGCCTTTGCCACCTTATATTGACAGGCCTGATGAAGACTCGGATAAAGAGCGTTACCAAACGGTCTACAACCAAAGGCCGGGTGCTGTTGCTGCGCCAACAGCAGGGTTACATTTTGATGATGCCTTGCTGGATAAGATCCAAGCTAAAGGTGCAGAGCTAGCCTATGTCACACTTCATGTGGGCGCAGGAACCTTCCAGCCTGTTAAAGTCGATAATATTCATGATCACCATATGCATGCTGAATACGTTGAAGTTCCCCAGCAAGTGGTGGATGCTATCAATAAAACTAAGTCGCGTGGTGGTAGAATTATTGCCGTGGGGACGACCTCAGTGCGCTCATTAGAAAGTGCTGCTCAAGATGCGATGAAAAAGGATGCTGAGCTGGCTCCTTTCTTTGGTGATACGGAAATATTTATCTACCCAGGTTATGAATACCAGTTGGTCGATTGTTTGATCACTAACTTTCACCTACCAGAGTCCACTTTAATTATGTTGGTCAGTGCGTTTGCTGGTTTTGAAAATACAATGAATGCATATAGTCATGCTGTTGAGAAACAATATCGCTTTTTCTCTTATGGTGACTCTATGTTTATCAAAAAGAAAACAATGTAGCGGTAAAAAATTGAAGAGTGCTAGCGGTAAGCTAGGAAACCAACTCCAGATTGGTTTGTTGCTAACTAAAGCGACCACTCCCTAATGAGCGAAATGCTCGGCACTTTTCGTCAGGCTGTATCTCTGACAATTGGAGGCTTAGTGAAATTACAATTTGATCTGAAAAAGAAAGATGGCACAGCACGTCGAGGTCAATTGACCTTTGAGCGTGGAAGTGTTCAAACTCCTGCTTTTATGCCTGTTGGTACTTATGGCACGGTTAAAGGTATGACACCCGAAGAAGTTAAAGGCACAGGTGCTGAAATCCTACTTGGTAATACTTTCCACCTTTGGCTGCGCCCAGGTCAAGAAGTCATGAAAATGCATGGTGACCTGCATGACTTTATGAATTGGCATGGCCCTATTTTGACTGATTCAGGTGGTTTTCAGGTGTTTAGTTTGGGTGATATGCGCAAAATCACCGAACAAGGAGTGCATTTCCGTAGTCCGGTTAACGGAGATAAGGTTTTCATGGATGCTGAAAAATCAATGGAAATCCAGCAAGATCTAGGGTCTGATATTGTGATGATTTTTGATGAATGCACACCATACCCTGCTACGCATGGTGAAGCAAAGAAGTCGATGGAAATGTCTTTGCGTTGGGCCCAACGTTCACGCGATCACTTTGATAAACTAGAAAACCCCAATAGTTTATTTGGTATTGTTCAAGGTGGTGTCTACGAAGACTTACGCGATGTATCGGTGAAAGGCTTGACTGAGATTGGCTTTGATGGTTATGCCGTTGGTGGGCTAGCAGTAGGCGAGCCTAAAGAAGATATGCATCGTGTCTTAGAACACACCTGTCCACAGCTTCCAGAAGATAAACCTCGTTATCTTATGGGAGTGGGGAAACCAGAAGATTTAGTGGAAGGTGTTCGTCGTGGTATTGATATGTTTGATTGTGTTATGCCAACCCGTAACGCACGAAATGGGCACTTGTTTGTCACAGGTGGCGTGATCAAGATCCGCAATGCGAAGCATAAAACCGATACAACGCCACTCGATCCTGAATGTGACTGTTACACTTGTCAGAATTATTCGAAGGCGTATCTTCACCATTTGGATCGTTGTAATGAAATCTTAGGTGCTCGCCTAAATACAATACATAACTTACGTTATTACCAGCGTGTAATGGAAGGGATCCGCAGCGCAATCGATGAAGACAGATTTGATGAATTCGTCCAAGAATTTTATGCTCGTCGTGATCGAGAAGTACCACCATTGGCAAAAGAGCAATAAAAATTAGTGGCTTTTGGTATTTTGCCAAAGGCTTTTGTGGATTAAGTAGGCAAATTCAAGGTGATTTTGAGAGTCGGCTCGCTAATTGTCCAGTCGCCTCTTGAAACCTGAATACATAGGCCCAACTTGAATATTTAATAAAAGTGAATAGAGGACTGTTTTAATGTTTATTACTCCAGCTTACGCTGCAGATGGTGCACCCGCAGGCGGTGGCTTTGAAATGCTGATCATGCTTGGCATGTTCGCGGTTATTTTTTACTTCATGATTTACCGCCCACAATCAAAGCGCGTTAAAGAACATAAGAGTTTAATGGCATCTATGGGTAAAGGTGACGAAGTCCTCACCAGTGGCGGCTTAGTTGGTAAAATTACCAAGATTGCAGAAGATAATGACTATATTTCTGTTGAATTAAACGCCAACAACGAAATCGTTATTAAGAAAGATTTTGTGACAGCAGTGCTACCCAAAGGTACGCTTAAATCTCTATAAACAGCTAAAGGATCCTCGCTGTGCTTAACCGCTATCCATTATGGAAGTATTTGATGGTGGTGTTGACCATTGCCATTGCTGCTTTATATGCACTTCCCAATATCTATGGTGAAGATCCGGCAATTCAAATTACAGGGGCGCGAGGCGCCTCTGTTGATATGTCAACGCTGGACTCTATCACTCAAGTTCTTGATGAAAAGGGCTTATCTCAAAAATCCATTGCTTTAGAAGATGGATCCATTCTTGTTCGTTTTAATGATACTGATACTCAGCTTAGTGCTCGTGATGTTATTAACGAATCCTTGGGTAAAGACAAGATTGTTGCCTTAAACCTAGCTCCTGCGACACCTGATTGGCTTAATACTATTGGTGCTGCGCCGATGAAATTAGGTTTAGATCTCCGTGGCGGTGTTCATTTCCTGATGGAAGTGGATATGGAGGCAGCGATGGAAAAATTAGTCGGCCAACAGGAAGAAGCATTTCGTAGCGAGCTTCGTGAAGCCAAGATACGCTATCGAGCGATTCGCCCTTCAGATAAAGACTCGGTTGAGGTTTTACTTCGCAATGATGAACAGCTTGCTGATGCGAAACGTTTATTGACGCAAAACCACCCCGACATGACGTTTTTGGACTCAGATGCTGGTGGTCGTTTTACACTGACGGCGACGTTTACAGAGCCGCGTCTGGCTGAAATTCGAAACTATGCGGTGGAGCAGAACATTACCATTTTGCGCAATCGTGTCAATGAACTGGGTGTTGCTGAGCCTCTTGTTCAACGCCAGGGAGCGAGTCGGATTGTCGTTGAATTGCCGGGTGTTCAGGATACGGCTCGTGCAAAGGAAATTTTGGGGGCAACAGCTACTCTAGAATTTCGTGAAGTTGATGATAAAGCAGATTTATCGGCGGCAGCGAGTGGCAGGGCTCCAGCGGGTAGTGAAATCAAGCAAACTCGAGACGGCCGGCCTGTTGTCTTGAAGAAACGTGTAATTTTGGGCGGTTCGAGTATTACAGATGCCAGTTCAGGTGCTGATGAATACGGTCGCCCTCAGGTGAATATTTCACTTGATAGTGAGGGCGGCAGTAAGATGTCAGCGTTCTCTAAAAAGAACATTGGTAAGCTTATGGCGACCGTCTTTGCTGAATACAAAGACAGTGGTCGACGAACGCCGGAAGGCAAAGTGATTTTGAGTAAGCATGAAGAAGTCATCAACCAAGCAACGATTCAGTCTGCACTTGGACGTAATTTTCGTATCACCGGAATAGACTCTGCCGCTGAAGCTCATAATCTCGCGTTATTACTTCGAGCTGGTGCTCTTATCGCACCGATTTCTATTGTCGAGGAGCGTACTATCGGTCCATCAATGGGCCAACAGAACATCGACATGGGAGTGATGGCGTGTATCTGGGGTATGGTTGCTGTCATGCTATTTACGTTGCTTTATTATCGTAAGTTTGGCCTTATTGCCAACATGGCATTGATGGTAAACCTTGTGTTAATTATTGGTGTGATGTCGATGATACCTGGCGCAACTATGACCCTTCCGGGTATTGCTGGTATTGTACTGACTGTCGGTATGGCGGTAGATGCCAACGTTCTTATTTTTGAGCGAATACGTGAAGAACTCCGTGATGGACGTAACCCGCAGCAAGCTATTCATCAGGGCTACGCAAATGCATTTAGTACCATTGCTGATGCGAATATTACTACGCTGATCACTGCTATTATTCTCTTTGCTGTTGGTACGGGGGCGATCAAAGGTTTTGCCGTCACTCTATCTATCGGTATTTTAACCTCTATGTTTACTGCCATCATAGGAACGCGCTGCGTTGTCAATTTGATGTATGGCGGAAAGCGTATCAATAAATTGTCGATCTAAGGCTGGAGATAATTATGTTTCAGATTCTAAAAGTAGACAAAATGATCGACTTTATGCGTTGGTCTAAATTCGCTTTCTTGCTATCGCTCCTTATGATTGGTGCGTCGATATTTACCTTATCAACTCAGTGGTTGAACTGGGGGCTTGATTTTACTGGTGGTACTTTAATCGAAGTTGGCTTTGAGCAGCCTGCAGATTTAGAGGAGATCCGCAGTGCTCTTGAGACTAAAGGTTTTGGTGACGCAACGGTTCAGAACTTTGGTAGCTCACGTGATGTACTGGTTCGTTTGCGTCCACGTGAAGGCGTAGCTGGTGAGACTCTTGGTAATGAAATTCTCAGCGCGATAAAAACCGGCACAGGTGAAAGCGTTGAAATGCGCCGCATTGAGTTTGTTGGGCCAAATGTTGGTGATGAACTCACTGAAGCTGGTGGACTTGCTATTATCGCTTCTCTAATTTGTATCTTGATTTACGTATCAGTACGATTTGAGTGGCGGCTTGCTGCTGGTGCTGTGCTTGCGCTTACACACGATGTCATTATTACTCTTGGTGTCTTCTCCTTGATGCAAATCGAAGTTGACTTGACCATAGTGGCGGCACTTCTTACGGTTGTGGGGTATTCACTCAATGACACGATAGTCGTGTTTGACCGCATTCGAGAAAATTTCCGCAAGATGCGTAAAGGTGAACCCGCAGAAATTATGGATAACTCCATTACTCAAACTTTAAGTCGTACTCTTATTACTTCAGGTACTACTTTGTTTGTAGTGATAGCCTTATTTGTTCAAGGCGGTGCGATGATTCATGGTTTTGCAACCGCTCTTTTATTGGGTATTACTGTTGGTACATACTCTTCGATCTATGTTGCATCCGCATTGGCGCTTAAACTCGGTATTACCAAAGAGCATCTCATGCCACCTCAGGTGGAAAAAGAAGGTGCTGAGTTCGACGAAATACCTCAATAAAATACAAACCGCTGAACTCTCAGCGGTTTTTTATTCTGTTCTCTTTAAATCGTTCTACGAGAAATAATCGCGATATTAGTAATTAACTTGGTATTATGTCAAAAATACAATCATAGGAAGACATTGATGCCACATCTGCGCTTTCGTGCCATGGAACCACAAAGTATTCAAATCTTGTCAAAATCTTTAATTGACGATCTACTACCACACATGGATTGCCCTAGAGAAGACTTCACATTTGAGTATGTATACACAACCTTTTACCATGAAGGTCAGGTAAGCCAAGCATATCCATTTGTTGAAGTGCTGTGGTTTGATCGAGGTCAAGAAACACAGGATGCTGTAGCCACCATTATTACTAAACAAATTCGTCATATTATTGCTGAGGATGTCGATGTTGCGGTTATCTTTACGGCTCTTGATGCTACGGCCTACTATGATAATGGTGAACATTACTAACTGTCATGTGTTAAGCCTTGGGCCATAATACTCTCAAAGGTAAGCACATTTTGTGATTATCTGGGGGAGTGGAATATGAGATATAGCTGTGTACGGCGAGCATCTGTCGCATTGCTGTTGTGGTGTATCCCTTACTTAGCGCTGTCCAGTCCTTGGGAGCAGGTTAATGCTCCTTCAAAGCAGTCTTCTCAAGCAATCGGTAGTTATGCCAATGGGTGCTTGGCTGGTGCTACTGCACTGCCTCTACAGGGAGTGGGATATCAGGTGTTAAGAAGTCAACGCCAGAGATATTATGCTCATCCTAGTGCCGTCAGTTTTGTTCAGCGCTTGGGGGAACTTTCAGAGCAATACCTTAATACGCATATACTAGTCGGCGATCTCTCTTTGCCTCAGGGAGGGCGCTTTTCTTCTGGGCATACGAGCCATCAAACAGGGTTAGATATTGATATTTGGCTCAGGCTAACTCGTGAAAGGCTTCCAGATAAGCAGCTTCGTACACCAGTGCCAATCAGCGTCGTCAATATAGATCAGTATCAATTGTTAAAAGAAAATTGGGATGCTCGTCATTTTGAATTAATCAAAATGGCAGCTTATGACTCTGATGTTGAACGTATTTTTGTTCATCCTGTGATTAAAGAAAAGCTTTGTGCAGAAGAGGAACTAGGGCGGCGTGAGTGGTTAAGAAAAGTCCGGCCTTGGTGGGGACATCACTCTCACATGCATGTCAGACTTAAGTGCCCACAAAAGAGTGAGTATTGTAAGCCTCAAGCTGCGCCACCAGAGGGCGATGGTTGTGGTGCTGAATTAATAAGCTGGCGGCCTCAACCTAAGCCTCAAATATCAAGCAAAATGAACAAGAAAAAACGCAAAGTAATGCCTGTGCAATGCCAGAAAATGTTAGAAAATATTTAGACTAAGATACCGCTCTAATGAGCGATATCTTAGTGTTAAGTTCGACAGGGCCTAGGCTAAACCTTGGATGATGACAAACTTTTCTAACAGCTGTTCGTCTGTCTCGATATTATTTGGATCTATTATGATGCACTTTGTTATTGGGCATACTGACTGACATGTTGGTTTTTCATAGTGACCTTTACATTCAGTACATAGGTCAGGGTCGATCTCAAAGATAGAGTCACCCATACTAATCGCACCATTAGGACATTCTGGGTCACACATATCACAGTTAATGCATTTATCCGTGATCAACAATGCCATGGTTATTTGCCTGTAGGATTACGGGTATCCTGACCCTTATTAAGATTACGCATCAATAGACCGTATTCTAGATCCATATCTTGTGGCACAGGAATGAAAACAAAGTGACCATTGCCTTTTGCATCATCAACAGGTTGTGATTTACGGTTTTCCATGACTTCAAGCGTAAAAACAACATTTCCTCTTGGTGTCATCAGTTCAAGGCTATCACCTAACAGGAATTTATTCTTAACTTCTACTTCAACAAGATCTCCACGGCGTTTACCTGTAAATTCCCCCACAAATTGTTGAGCATCAGAGATTGAATAGCCATAGTCATAGTTCTGATAAGTATCGTGTGTGTGACGACGCAGGAAACCTTCGGTATAGCCGCGATGAGCCAAACCCTCTAAGGTTCCCATAAGATTTTGGTCAAACGGTTTTCCTGCAACGGCATCGTCAATAGCTTTACGATATACTTGAGCGGTACGAGCACAGTAGTAGAATGACTTAGTTCGCCCTTCAATTTTAAGTGAATGGACGCCCATTCTTGTTAGGCGCTCTACGTGTTGGACAGCACGTAGGTCTTTTGAATTCATGATATAGGTACCATGCTCATCTTCGAAAGCTGCCATCTTTTCTTCAGGTCGGTGGCTTTCTGAAAGTAGCACAACTTCATCTGTTGGCTGCCCAAGGCCTAGCGTGTTTTGTGGCCCTTCACTTTGCACCTCAATTGCTTGAGCTTGATTAGGATCGAATTGCTCCACGATTTGTCCTGATTCGTCTTCTTTGCCTTTTTCAACGTTATATTCCCAACGACAGGCATTAGTACAGGTTCCTTGATTAGGATCTCTCTTATTCATATAGCCAGAGAGTAAGCAACGGCCAGAATATGCCATACATAGTGCACCGTGAACGAATACTTCTAGTTCAGTTTCAGGGCAGTGTTGGCGGATTTCTTCAATTTCTTCTAAGGAGAGTTCACGTGAAACAATCACACGTTCAACGCCATTGGCTGCCCAAAACTTAACCGTCGCCCAGTTCACCGCGTTGGCCTGAACGGATAGGTGAATAGGTATTTCAGGGAAACTCTCACGAACCATCATGATTAAACCAGGATCTGACATGATGAGCGCATCTGGGCCCATTTCTACGACGGGTTTAAGATCGCGGATAAAAGTCTTTAGCTTAGAATTATGTGGCTGGATATTGCATACCACATAAAGTTTTTTGCCTAATGTGTGTGCTTCATCAATACCAATTTTTAGGTTTTCGTGATTGAATTCGTTGTTGCGCACACGCAGGCTATAACGAGGTTGGCCTGCATATACTGCGTCTGCGCCGTAGGCAAAGGCGTAACGCATGTTTTTTAAACTGCCCGCTGGTGACAGTAGCTCAGGTCTAAATGCTTTCTCAGTCGTCATGTCTAGTTCTCTTAGTCTGATCTCAAGTCAGGTCAATTCCACCTAATGGAATTGGGGCGAAAATTCTACGCTAAAACGTGAGATGTGACTAGGGGAAAGTCCATATTATAGTTACGGGAATTGTTGAGAGATTAGGTACTCGCAGATATCGAGTACCTAGATAGAGATTAGGCATTTGCTTGAGGTAAACCACCAAGAGATTCGTACAAGTTGGGTAGAAAAGCACTTAGTTCACTACACATTAGCGAGAAATCCGCATCGAAGCGTGCTGCTTGCTCTTCTCTTGGGATATCATCGTTGTGATCTTTTAATTCATCTGAAAATTTAAGGCGTTTGATACTCCCATCTTCAGCTAGAAGAAACTCGATACGCTCTTGCCACCATAAGGCAAGTTTAGTCACTACTTTATCTGCTTCAATATGGCTGAGGATTTCATCTGCCGTTAATTCTTGTTTTTTACAGCGAATGACGCCGCCCTCTTCAAGAACGGATTTAAGTTCGGCTTCATCAAGCATCTCCATACCTAAGGGGGTATCGCCAGTTTTGACCCATTCGGTCAACGTCGTCTCCACAGCTTTTTCTGGTATGGCAGGAACAACGGGTAAACTGCCCATGGTTTTGCGCAGAAGTGCTAATACATCTTCAGCTTTTTTATAGCTGCTAGCATCGATTAGAATGAAGCCTTCTTTGGGCAAAATCAGCACAAAAGTATGATTACTACGGCTAAAAGCTCGTGGCAGCAAGTCCATGACAATATCTTCTTTGAGATTGTCTTTTTCTTTTTTCTTGAGAGGCCTACCTTCCTGTGCTTCCAGCACATCGATTTTGGCACTGAGTGAGTCTTTGATCACAGATGCAGGCAACATTTTTTCTTCTTTTTTCGCGCAGATTAAGATGCGATCTTCGGAAACATGGGTCATCATATCTCCGTGTCTTCCCATCGCTGTTACCCAGCCAAATTTTTGCTTGTCCTGACTACCACAGGGCGTAAAACGAAATTCAGCAAGCTGTTTCTCCAGCTCGTCCGCTTGGAATTTGATATCTCGATTAAAACGGTAAACTAGACAGTTTTTAAACCACATATAATTTCTCTATAACTAGGGTCTGTTGATCTTAAGCTTTGGTTACCAATCATAAAGATTTTTACTCAGCTTGTCCCATTGCAATTGCTCATCATTGAGATGAAACTTATATTAAAATTTGTTTTCAATGGTCACAAAAGTGTCATAATTGATAGTGATAATGCCTTGGTCAATGCCCGATTAAATTAACTTACTTAAAGGTTATTCAATTATGTCGAGAAGGATTCTTGTTGTTGAAGATGAAGCCCCAATTCGCGAAATGCTATGCTTTGTCCTTGAACAGAAAGGTTATCATGCGGTTGAAGCAGAAGATTATGACAGTGCAGTAACCAAACTTTCTGAACCTTTTCCAGATTTAGTTCTCCTTGACTGGATGCTACCTGGCGGTAGTGGTATTAACTTTATCAAACATATGAAACGCGAAGAGCTGACTCGAAATATACCAGTGGTCATGCTGACAGCACGCGGAGAAGAGGAAGATAAGGTACGCGGTTTAGAAGTTGGGGCAGATGACTATATAACGAAACCCTTCTCTCCCAAAGAGCTTGTCGCACGCCTTAAAGCTGTTATTCGTCGTGTGACACCGACGGCTTTAGAAGATGTAATTGATGTCCAAGGACTTAAACTGGATCCTGTTTCTCATCGAGTTATAGCAAATGATCAGCCGCTAGAGATGGGACCTACAGAATTCAAAATGCTTCACTTTTTTATGACTCATCAAGAGCGAGTATATAGCCGTGAACAATTATTAAATAATGTTTGGGGCACCAATGTTTACGTCGAAGATAGAACAGTTGATGTGCATATTCGCCGTTTGAGGAAAGCGCTTGAAGGAGCTGGGCACGATAGGTTGGTTCAGACGGTCCGTGGTGCAGGCTATCGCTTTTCAACTAAAGCCTGATTTTACTTTGTCACTAGGAGAGGTAAGTGGTTGAACGGTTAACATGGCAAAAGCTAGCTCGAGAGCTGGTTTTTTTTTACACCCCTTGGGTGATCGTTGGATGGATTTTTGGTTATATGCCGTGGCTGCTTTTAGCCGCAACGGCATTACAGCTCGTATGGCATTTACACAATCAAATGCGCCTTTCTGCGTGGTTATGGGATGAAAAGCGGTTAACTCCGCCTTCTGGTAGTGGCCATTGGGAGTCATTATTTAATGGTATTTATCGTCTGCAGCAGCGACATCGTAGTAAAAGAAAAGAACTGAGTAGTTTGATCCGCCGTTTTCGTAATGGTGCAGAATCGCTACCTGATGCGGTGGTTGTTTTTCGCGGTGAGGGTAACATTGTATGGTGTAATAAATTAGCTCAGCACCTACTTGGGTTTCGCTGGCCAGATGATTCAGGTCAACCTATTTCTAATTTACTTCGAACCCCAGACTTTATTAAATACCTCAGTAAAAACGACTTTTCTCAGCCTTTAGAAATGTGTTCGCCACTCAATGTTGAACGTATGCTCGAGCTTCGTATAGTACCCTACACAGAAGGTGAACACTTGATGGTGGTTCGTGATGTCTCTCAGCTTAAGCAACTAGAGGGAATGAGGCGGAACTTTTTTGCTAATGTCTCTCATGAGCTTCGTACTCCAATGACAGTGTTACAGGGATACCTTGAAATGACAGAGGACCCAGATATGGTCGTTGGGCCTATGTGGACTAAGGCCCACGGCGTAATGACTGAGCAGCTTAATCGTATGAATGGCTTAGTTAATCAGCTATTGACTCTATCAAAAATTGAAGCTGCACCGATGCATGAGTTAGAAGAAGTGGTTAATGTACCTGCGATGCTTGAGGTGTTAGAAAAAGAAGCACAGAGTTTGAGTGGGGAGTTACAACATAAGCTTAACTTTGAGGTAGAAAGCGGGTTATTGGTGTTAGGCGATGAAGATCAGCTGCGAAGCGCTATTTCCAATCTTGTTTATAATGCAGTTAAGTACACACCTGCTGGAGCTGATGTCAAGGTTCGCTGGTATTTGACAGGGCAGGGTGCCTGCTTGGAGGTCGAGGACGGTGGTGAAGGTATTGAACCTCAGCATCTTCATCGATTGACAGAACGTTTTTATCGAGTTGATAAAGCCCGGTCAAGAGATACTGGAGGTAGCGGCCTTGGGCTTGCCATTGTTAAACATGCTCTAACACACCATGATTCTCATTTGGATATTCACTCTGAAGTGAGCGTAGGAAGTAAGTTTTCGTTTGTTTTACCGCCTCGTTTGGTGGTGAATTGATGAGGCTAATAATTACTTTTTTTCTTGTTCTGGTCTGTTTTGTTACGCATGGAAAAGAGTTGACGGAAGTTAATCTTGATGATTATAAAAAGGTTGCGAATCTAAGTGGAAGTTTATCTACGGTAGGATCGGATACTTTAGCTGGAGTGACGACTCTATGGGTGGAAGCGTTTAAATATTTGTACCCGAACGTTAACGGTGAAGTGCAAGCATCTGGTTCTTCAACCGCTCCGCCAGCTCTAACCGAAGGTACTGCTCAGTTCGGCCCTATGAGTCGTCCAATGCGCCAACGTGAAATAGAAGCTTTTGAACGTGAACATGGTTACAAACCCACAGAACTTCGTATCGCAATTGATGCGGTTGGGGTTTTTGTCCATAGAGACAATCCAATAGCTGGCCTTAGTTTTGAGCAGTTGGATCGTATTTTTTCTGCTACCTTACGCTGCGGAGGAACTAAGTCAGTATCAACTTGGGTGGACTTGGGGCTTGATTATCAATGGGCTAAACGCAGTATACAGCTTTTTGGTCGAAACTCTGTTTCTGGTACTTATGGCTACTTTAAGAAAAGCGCGCTTTGTGGTGGCGATTTTAAAAATAACGTCAACGAGCAGCCTGGCTCTGCCTCAGTCGTTCAGGCGGTTTCTTCCTCTATTAATACAGTTGGCTATTCTGGGGTAGGCTACCAGGTTTCCGGTGCTAAATTGATTCCAATCGCCAGACAAGGCCAAAACTATATTTATCCAAGTAAGGAAAATATTTTATCAGGTCAATACCCTCTATCTCGTTATCTTTATTTATATGTTAATAAAAACCCTTCACAGCCGTTACCACCCATAATGAGAGAGTTCATTCTATTTATATACTCTCAGCAAGGGCAGAACCTAGTTGAAAAAGGAGGTTATGTACCTGTGTCTATTGAAATAGCCCAACATGAATTGAATAAAGTTGGTGTGGTGAGACGTTAATTTAGGGTGAGTATGAAAATCAGCTTTAAAAGTGCAAATCCCAGCTAGCTTTACGCCAATATTTTTGCTCTCTGGTGAGGTCGGCGTTTAAGAGTTTGTTAGTCTCTAACCAAGTTTTGTCTTCTGAAATGAGGCTCCATTGAGGCCCATCGATAGAGAGTGTTAATGAGGGTAGTGAGTCATGGTTGCGTTGGCCGTGGAGTAAGATGGCAAGGCGTAAAATGCGGATCAAACTGATAACGTGCTTCTTTTTAAAAAGTGTTAGCTCTTCCATCTCGTGTAACTTGAGTGATTTACGTTGAAAACGCACTAGTGTGGCTAACACAGTTTGTTGTTCGCGGTTAAAACCTGGCATATATGTATGGCGAAGGATGTAGGCGGAATGACGATGAAACCCTTGTAGACTGATACTCAAGCCGACCTCATGCAGTAGTGCCCCCCACTCGAGTAAGTCGAAGAGTTCCGAGCGCTTTTTAATTCCGAGATTTTTATGTACTTGTTGTAAAAAATCAGAGGCTTGTTTTTTTATTTTATCGGCATGTTCTAAATCTACCGCGTGCTTACTGGCGAGGTTTTCCGTGGTCCTCATACGAATATCAGAGCGCTGGAAGCTATCTTCCATTTGAAATAGAAGACCTTCTCGCAGAGCGCCTTCAGAGACGTGCATTTCATCAACTCTAAGACTGGCTAAGATCGCAGTTAAGATGGCAACACCAGCTGGAAAAACGGATTGGCGTTCAGAGGTTAATCCAGTAAGGGAAATCTCTTTTATGTGATTCCACTGGCAAAGCGTATGGATCAATTTGTCGAGTCGCTTAGAGGTAATCAATCCATCTTCAAAACCCATTCCAATCAAAACATCTCGGATAGCTTTAATGGTACCTGAAGAGCCAAAAGCAATGTCCCAACTTTTTTTCTTATAATGGTAGGCGATAGACTCCATTTTCTGCTCAGCAGCGAGGATAGCTCTAGCAAAGTTTTTTGGTGACAGTTTCCCCTTAGTGAAATATTGCTGTGTATAGCTGACGCAACCCATTTGCTTACTGTTCACGAGTTTAGGTTCAAACCCTCGCCCTATGATTATTTCCGTGCTTCCGCCGCCTATATCTACCACAAGTTTCGAATCTGACTCTGGTTGGGTGTGTGCAACGCCAAGGTAAATTAGCCTGGCTTCTTCGACGCCAGGAATAATCTCAATAGGAAATGGTAGAACTTCTCTGGCACGAAGTAGAAATATATGAGCATTGCTTGCTTGACGTAATGTGTGCGTTGCTGCGATACGAACACTATCTTCTTCAAAGCCTTGTAGGCGTTCAGCGAACATAACAAGACAATCCATCCCTCTTTCGATAGCGTCATCATCAAGGTATTTTTGCCCTTTTAAGCCCGCACCCAATCTCACTCTTTGTCTATGGCGACTAATCAGTTGTAGACCTTGATCAACAACACGAGCGACCACCATATGGAAGCTATTAGAACCGAGGTCGATAGCGGCAATGTCACGAATTGGCGAAGACTTCGTCATGAATATTAGGTCGCTCTTTGCGTTTTTTAGTCTGTTTTTCTACTTCTTTAAGATAGTCGTATATCGCAATCTGTGAACGAATTTTCTTACGATTACCTCGTGGTACATATTTATTACTCATTTCTTTGTCTATTAAGCGTGCTTTTACAGTATCAGTAAAGTGGATATTGATGATATCAATAATTCTTCGCTTGAGTCGTGGGTCACGCACAGGAGTGGCAACTTCAATTCTATAATCTATATTTCGAGTCATCCAATCAGCAGAAGAAATATAGACTTTTGGTGAGCCATTATTATGGAAAATAAGCACCCTAGGGTGCTCAAGAAAGCGGTCTACGATACTAATAATACGGATATTCTCACTCACTCCTTTTATACCAGGGACGAGAGAGCACATCCCTCGAATAACCATTTTAATTTTGACACCAGCGTTACTCGCCTCATACAGCTTATTTATGAGGGGTTTATCAACTAGGTTGTTGATTTTCAATGTAATGGCTGCTCTTTTACCTGATTTTGCATTGGCAATTTCTTCATCAATGTTTAGATAAAGTTTTATTCGTGAGTTCCGAGGGGAAACAATCAAATGCTCAAATTTAACAGGACGATAAGGATTTTCGATGTAAGCAAATACATTTTGCACTTCATAGGTAATTTCTGGATCAGCGGTTAATAGTGAAAAATCTGTGTATATACGAGCGGTTTTTTCGTGGAAGTTGCCTGTCCCTATATGTGCATAACGGACAATGCGATTGTTTTCTCTGCGGCTGATAAGCAATAATTTAGAGTGGATTTTTAAGCCGGGTGTACCAAAAATGACTTGCACTCCTGCTTCAGTTAAAACTTTAGACCACTCAATGTTGGCCTCTTCGTCAAAACGGGCCTGAAGTTCGACTACCACGGTGACTTGTTTGCCATTATGAACCGCGTCGATAAGTGAATTCATCAAGCGAGAATTTTTCGCCACTCGGTAGACATTGATTTTTACGCTTAAGACTTTTGGATCGAAGGAAGCTTGACGTACGAGTTCAGTAATATGCTCGAATGTGTGGTAAGGGTAGTAAAGTAAGATGTCTTGATGTTTGATGGCATCAAACTTGTTTGCATATCCATCAAAATCGGAACATTGTAGAGGAGGTAATGGCTTATTTTCTAAGTAATCTCTGCCTACGTTAGGAAAATCCATAAAGTCTTTAAAGTTATGGTATCGACCACCTGAAATGAGACTATCGTAATTGGATATTCGGAGTTTATCGCACAAGAATTCGAGCATTGCTTGCGGCATGCCTATTTCATAAATAAAACGAACTGGCATGGCGGTTAGACGTTGGCTTACTCCCTCCGACATCTGCTCTAGCAAACTATGTTCAACCTCATGGCTTAAATCATACTCAGCATCTCGAGTCATTTTCATCGCATAGCCTTTTAGTTCGTCATAGTCGAAGAAACCATTAAATAACTCGTCGAGGCAGTATCTGATGATGTTATCTAAAAGGATTATGGTTTTACGGCCTCGAGCTTTATGCTCGGGGATCATAACAAATCGTGGTAAGTGACCAGTGGGGATTTCGATCAATGCGTATTGGCTATAGTTGGCTTTTTTGAGATCGACAGTGAGGTAAGTGTATTCGTCTTTTAGAAATTCGAGGACATCGATGTCGTCTCTTAATAGCAGCGGTGTAATATGGGGTTGTACTTGTTTACGAAAGTAATCTCGTACCCATTTTTTCTGGCACTCGTTGAGCTGAGTCTCTTTAACAAGGAATATTTGTCGGCGTGCCATTTCACGAATCAGTTCTGAATACAATTCACTAAATCGGTCATTCAGTTTTAGAGCCTTATTTTGCATCTTGGTTAGCAAGTGCTTGGAATTATCATTGCCCCCCCGCTCTTGGTTGATTAAAATGCGCCTCTTTACATCGGCAAAGCGCACTTTGTAAAACTCGTCTAAGTTATTGGAAAAGATACCAAGAAATCGTATGCGTTCGATTAAAGGCACTTTCTTGTCTCCGGCTTCCTGTAAAACACGTTCATTGAAAGAAAGCCAACTGAGTTCCTTTTCAATATACAGCTTTTCTGTGCTCATTATTTTTCCTATTAACCTGGCTGACGAAGTTGAGTAATGGAGTCATACTCAGAGAGAGTGCAATTTAAGGCGTTATGGAAACAATCTTAATTGAGTTAATACATTGTTTTTAGTTGTTTAATCCGCTATGTAATATAATTGTCACCCAATCGAAATATTATACATGTGGGTAGTTGTAGGTAAGTGAGTGAAATGGCCAAAGCTGAATTTTCATTGCGAGAACGTGATCGCAAGCGACTAATTAAAGATCGTTTAGCTCGGTGGTTAGTATCAGCGGGCGGAGTCGCTGTACTGGCAGCTCTTGTGCTTATATTCGTTTATCTCGCACTTTCAGTGCTCCCACTTTTCTCTGATGCGAAATTGACGCCAAATGTATCGATAAAGTCAATAAATACTGAAAAACCAGTCCTAATTGGGATTGACGATTACGGAGATAATGCTTACGTAGTGTCAAAGTTAGGTTATGTTGATTTTTGGTCTTTAAGGCTTAATTCTGTAGAACCAGAGCAAAGAGTTGAACTAGCAAAGGGTTATAGCCTAAATAATTCGAGTCGTTCAGCAGATGGGTGGCTAGGTATGGCAAGCCCAGTCGGAGAGGTTTTACTATATAAGCCCAGTATGTTTAATGCTGTTAAAGGTGAGAAACGCGTATTTTCACCACAAGTTAACCGCATGTCCCTACCTTTTGATCTTAAAAATGATTCAAACGCCCGCTTAATTTCTTTCGCTTACGCAGTAAACCCTAATACCACCTTGGCTGGTTATTATGATGATCACCGAGTGCGTCTACGTTGGCAAGACATTGACCAAAATGTGCAGTCATTTGAGTTTTTACAACCTTTTCGTGACCTAGACCAGATACTCGTGACGCCTGATGGTAATACATTGTATTTACGCACTGGTTCAGAGTTAATTATCGCCAAAAAAAGAACAAAAGATTTTAAGGTTAGAGAAGTTGTTAGTCTGAATGTTGGTAACAAACAGCATATGGTTACAGGTGTTAGCTTGTTATCTGGTGGCCACTCTTTAATCGTCATGCATCAAGATGGCATGGTTTCACAGTGGTTTGATGTATTAAGCGATGGCTATAGAACCTTGAACCATATTCGAAACTTTCAATTGGCTCCTCAACTAGAGTTCTTATTGCCAGACACATATCGCAAAGGGTTTTATAGCTTTTACACTAATGGCACAGTACAAAGTCACTATACGACCAGTGAAAAATTAGCCATCTTTCAACGAATATACGACAAAGCGCCTCAACTTGTGGCCATGTCCAATAATGAAAACTATTTAGTGGCTCTTTCTGGCACTAAGTTAAACGTTGCGCATGTTGATAACCCGTATCCTGAAGTCTCTTGGTCGTCTCTTTGGCAAAAAGTCTGGTATGAAAGTTATCCAGAGCCAGAGTATGTCTGGCAAACATCGTCTGCATCTGATGAATTTGAACCGAAATTTAGTTTAGTGCCTATTGCTTTTGGTACACTCAAAGCCGCAGCATTTGCAATGATGTTTGCTGTACCGATTGCTGTATTAGGTGCTATTTATACCGCATATTTCATGACTCCTAATATGCGTCGAATCGTCAAGCCTTCTATTGAATTAATGGAAGTTTTACCTACAGTCATTATTGGTTTTATTGCTGGATTATGGTTCGCCCCCATTGTAGAAAATCATTTAGCCTCGGTTGTTTCACTCATAATCTTGCTACCAGCTTCGACCATCATTATTGGAGGGATCTGGAACTGTCTTCCTCGTGATTGGATTGGAAGAATTCCCAATGGCCTGCATGTACTTATTCTTATGCCGTTAATGCTTGTTCTTACCGCTTTCATTTGGGGGCAGAGTGATAATATCGAGTGGTGGTTATTTAGTGGTGATGTACGTGTTTACCTGTCAGAGCAAGGTATTGGTTTTGATCAGCGTAATGCGCTGGTGGTTGGTTTTGCCATGGGTTTTGCTGTTATTCCGACTATTTTCACTATCGCGGAAGATGCCATTTTCTCTGTACCCAAGCATTTGTCTGATGGCTCTTTGGCATTAGGTGCGACGCCATGGCAAACACTGGTTCACGTCGTGTTGCTAACAGCCAGCCCAGGAATATTTTCTGCAGTTATGATGGGACTGGGAAGAGCAGTTGGGGAAACAATGATAGTTCTGATGGCGACTGGAAATACTCCGATCATGGATTGGAATATTCTTGAAGGTATGCGCACCTTATCGGCCACTATCGCGGTTGAAATGCCTGAGTCTGATGTCGGTAGTTCGCACTTTAGAATTCTTTTTCTAGCAGCTTTGATTTTGTTAGTTTTTACCTTCGTTGTTAATTCATTAGCTGAGTGGGTTCGTCAAAGATTGAGAGATAAATACCGTGCACTATGAATGGCTTCTATTAGGGGCATTTGATGGGATATAAGTGGTTTAAATCAGGTTCTCCATGGATCTGGCTAACAGGTGGGGCGGTCAGTATCAGTTTATTATCTGTACTTGGCTTGCTACTGCTCATCGGCTGGAAAGGTTTATCCTATTTTTGGCCTTCACCGCTTTATCAGTGGACTAATCAGAAAGGTGAAGTCATTGTTGGCCAGCTTTATGCGCAGGAAGAGGTATCGATTCGCCACCTACAACAAATGGAAGTGGCTTTATCTTCTGAAATTGAAACTAAAGGGGTCGTCGAACGATTGGATATTAAAATTGCCAATCGTGATATTTATCCAGCTGATTTTATTTCCATCTTAGCTCAAGATTTACTTGAACCAGCTGAACCAAAGGGATGGGCTGTCATTGAACGCACTCAAGGTGGTGACTTTTATGGTCGGCCGAAAGGTTACTTTGCTCAAGGGAAACAGACCGATACCGACTTAGAAGAAAAAATCAGCCAAGCCCTGATTTTTGCTAGTGCTCAACGGATAAAAATAGATCGTCTAGTTGAAAAACAAATTCGAGTAATAAGCGCTCAATCCAATCGACTCAATCTTGAAAAAAAGAAGCGTGAAATAAACGGGCGGCTTGATTCTGATTTTCTCAAACGTTACGTTAATCAATCGCGCATATTTCGTCAGCAACTGACTGACATGGAAGCAAAACTGGATTCACTTCGGTTAGAGTTAGCAAGGCAAGGCATAGTCGTTGAAGATATGAGAGGTGATACTTACAGAATCACACTTAATGAGATTCTAGATGTGTGGTATCCAAATCAGATGTCTGCGTGGGATAAGACCTATCATTGGCTAAAACAAGTAGGGAAGTTTGTCACGAGTGAGCCAAGAGAGTCCAACTCTGAAGGCGGTGTATTTCCTGCAATATTTGGCACTGTGCTATTGGTTTTAATCATGTCTATTATCGTGATGCCTCTTGGAGTTGTGGCGGCTATTTATCTACATGAATATGCTCAAAGTAATACCCTGACTCGTTTGATTCGTGTTGCTGTTATCAATCTTGCTGGGGTACCGTCAATTGTATATGGGGTATTTGGCTTGGGTTTTTTTGTTTATACTGTTGGCGGCTCTGTTGATGATTTGTTTTATTCTGAGCAGTTGCCTGCTCCTACGTTTGGCACTCCAGGTTTATTATGGTCAGCATTGACTCTAGCTGTTCTGACACTTCCAGTAGTTATTGTTGCTACAGAAGAAGGTCTTACTAGGATTCCCAACTCAGTTCGCCATGGCTCTCTTGCCTTGGGCGCAACTCAGTTTGAAACTATGTGGCGAATTGTTCTTCCTATGGCGAGTCCGGCCATTATTACAGGGCTGATTTTAGCGGTCGCACGCGCTGCCGGTGAAGTCGCGCCTTTGATGTTGGTCGGGGTAGTTAAATTAGCGTCGAGTTTGCCTCTTGATAGCCAATTTCCATTTTTACACTTAGATAGAAAGTTCATGCATCTAGGCTTTCAGATCTATGATGTTGGCTTCCAAACGACTAATATTGAAAGTGCTAGGCCTTTAGTTTATGCGACGTCGTTCTTGTTGGTATGTGTTATCGTTGGATTAAATTTAACCGCGATTAGTATTCGAAATAACCTTCGTGAGAAATACCGAACTTTGGGGCAAGATTAGAGATGTTTTCAGTTGATCAGGCATTGGGCTATCAGATTCCGCTAGATGTGAATAATCTCACCGAAGAGCAGACTGCTATTACCATTGAAAAATTGAATCTGTTTTATCATAACACTCAGGCTCTTATGGATATTTCAATGCAAATTCCTAAAGGGCAGGTTACTGCATTTATTGGCCCTTCAGGGTGTGGTAAATCAACGTTACTACGCTGTATCAATCGAATGAATGATCTAGTTGAAGGCTGCCGTGTTGAAGGTAAAGTGAAGCTATATAGTAACAATATTTATCATCCTAAAGTGGATGTTGCTACCTTACGTCGGCGAGTTGGAATGGTGTTTCAACGCCCTAACCCTTTTCCTAAATCTATTTATGAAAATGTTGTTTATGGCATACGTTTGCAAGGTGTTAGTAATAGCCGCACTTTAGATGATGCAGCTGAAAGCTCTCTTCGTGCTGCAGCACTTTGGGATGAGGTGAAAGATCGTTTACATGAAAATGCTTTTGGTTTATCTGGTGGTCAGCAACAGCGTTTGGTGATTGCGAGGGCGATTGCAATTGAACCGGAAGTATTACTTCTTGATGAGCCTACATCTGCATTGGATCCTATATCGACGTTGACAATTGAAGAGCTGATCAATGATCTCAAAACAAAATATACGGTTGTGATTGTTACTCATAACATGCAGCAGGCTGCAAGAGTGAGTGATCATACTGCCTTTATCCATATGGGTAAGCTTATCGAGTACTCAGATACAGATTCAATTTTTACTTCGCCTTGTCAAAAGCAAACGGAAGATTATATTACCGGTCGTTATGGCTAATATTTGAGTGAGCATGTTTTTATGAACTTTGGACGTCACATATCAGGTCAATTCAATGTCGAGTTAGAATCGATCCGTACTCATGTTCTCACTATGGGTGGATTGGTGGAGCAGCAACTGTCTTTTGCAATGCAAGCGTTACATAAAGAAGACATAGAATTAGCACGTAAGGTGGTGCGTGATGATCATAAAGTTAACGCTATGGAAGTCTCTATTGACGAAGCATGTACTCGTATTATCGCCAAGCGACAACCAACGGCTAAAGATTTGCGTTTGATTTTAGCCATCATAAAAACCATTACCGATCTAGAACGCATAGGTGATGTAGCGACTCGTATGGCCTATGTTGCGATTGAAAGCCCCTCGTCGAAAGAGTGTCAGTTTCAAGTATCACTCGAGCCACTCTGTCGTCAGGCGATTGGTATGCTACATCAAGTTTTGGATGCTTTTGCACGTATGGATGTAGAATCGGCTGCCGAAGTTCATAAGCTGGATGATAAAATTGATGCTGAGTATGAAGCAGTGATTCGTCAGCTGATGACCTATATGATGGAGGATCCTAGGAATATTCCCCATATACTGCAAGTGATGTGGTCTGCTCGAGCGATTGAACGAGTGGGCGATCGTTGCCAAAATATCTGTGAATACATCATTTATTTTGTTAGGGGTAAAGATGTACGTCATTTAGGTGATCAAAGCATTGATGATGCTCTACGATAAGTGATATCCCTCGCTATTTAAGTGTTGCTAGTATTTTTCTGGGACAAAAGATTGTGCCTCGATAGGGGGGCGTTCATAACCTTGTTTGTTTAGTTCAGGCAATTTGATCTCTTGATAATGTATGTCTTGGTAATCTATCTGCTCAAGTAGATGATTAATGCAGTTTAGCCTAGCTTGTTTTTTATCGTCAGATGGGACAACCCACCAAGGACAGTTCTCAGTATCGGTTTGGTTAAACATCTTATCTTTGGCTTGCGAATACTCCACCCATCGCTGACGAGATTTGAGATCCATTGGGCTAAATTTCCACCGCTTAATTGGAGTGTTAATCCTTTCAAGAAAACGCTTTTCTTGCTCTTCATCGGAGACAGAGAACCAATATTTTATCAAGATAATTCCAGAACGCTGCAACATATATTCAAACTCAGGGCAAGATCGAAGAAATTCGTCATATTGCTCTTCAGTACAAAAATTCATAACGCGTTCGACGCCAGCTCGATTATACCAACTACGGTCAAACAGCACGATTTCTCCCCCAGAAGGTAAATGCGCCACGTAACGCTGGAAGTACCACTGAGTTTTTTCCTTTTCCGTTGGAGTTGGTAAGGCTGCAATTCTACAGACTCGAGGATTAAGTTTTTCTGTAATACGCTTTATTACTCCTCCTTTACCCGCTGCGTCGCGGCCTTCAAAAATAACAACGACTTTCAATCTTTCTTGTTTCACCCATTCTTGAAGTTTTACTAATTCTATTTGTAGCCTTGAGAGCTCTTTTTCATAGAATTTTTTATTCAGTTTACTTTTTCCCATGACGTCCCCTTTTTTACACAGGCTATCACTTTGATTATGGTAAGAAGAGCTTGAATACTAAGAATTGAGAGTTTTTACCACCTTTTGAATTGCTATTGGGTTGGTGACAGGGATGATAAAATCATCCAAGTCTTGGGACCCCATTTTTGCTTGGTTTGAGAAACGTTGCATTTTACTTGTGCGAGTCGATTTTCCAGATAGGTGGACTTCTGTTATCTGTGCTTTATCGACGATTGTGTAGACATTATCTGCATTTAGACCTGAACCTGCGATAATATTAAACCTTCCATTAGCTAGCTTTACCATTTCTCTTAAAGTATCTATGCCTTGCTCAGCATTGACACTTAAACCTGACGTTAGTAACCTTTCGCAACCAAGTTCAGCAATATCTTCAATGGATTGACGAAAGTCGATACATTGGTCGATGGCTCGATGAAAGGTAACTTCCAATGTGTGTTGTTTTGCTTTGTTAACTAGGCGACGAGCATGCGGCATATCGATTTGGCCCTTTGAGTTGAGTACGCCTAGAACGACACCATTGAGCCCTGCATGTGCTGCTATCTCTATATCCATTAACATACTTTCAATGTCATCATTGTCATAAAGAAAGTCTCCTTGGCGGGGGCGAATCATGGCAAAAACAGGTATGGTTGATAATTGAGCAGCTTGTTTCATCATACCAAAGCTGGGGGTTAAGCCTCCTAGCGTAAGTGAAGAACATAGTTCAATTCGTGTGGCACCACCTTCTATTGCTCGGTGGAGCGACTCAAGGTTATCGATGCAAACTTCAACAACATATTTCATGGTGACTGATTTGAGTATAGTGAGAAAGGAACTATGGTATCCCAAGTAAAGAAAATTTATTAGGGTAAAGGTAGGTAACGGCTTTTTATCATAATAAAAAACCGAAAGGACGCGTTCAATTATGGGCAATCAATTGCGCATTGATTTCAGCACGGCCTGTGGTTTATTTGGAGTTTGGCGAAACTTAAGCTGCGTCGTCCTGAGTTGGCGTCTCTGTGACCTCTTCAATTGGCTCGACTACTTTTTTCTTAGCAGCGGGTTTGCGTTTTGCTCCTAGAGCGAATAGTAGTTCTTCCTTATTTTGCGCCAAGAACATCGCCAAGTCTTCTTGTTTAGCTTCACTTTCTAGGAGTTCACTTTTACCCAATAGCTCAAACAGTTCATCAGCCATATCGAGCATTTTGTCATAGGCATCAGCTTCCACTTTAGAGGTAAAAGTCATTTTTTCTTCTCCGTTACGTTCTACCACGTACTTGACGATTACAGCCATGGTTGGTCCTCTAGCTCAAAAAATTAATTGGATTATTCACTGTCTTTTTATACAGCTTTTGTTGAGTTAAGTCTAGATTCGTTATGGTGATATCGGGTAAATCTAGACATTTTTTTGCCATAAATGGCAAAAATTAATGAAAGATTGTAGTAGAGGGCTCTGATATTTTTCTTTATGGACCAACAACCAGAAATACCTTTTCATATCCAGAGGTAGCTTTAATTCTACGACTCTACCATCGTGTATGGCCGGGCCTGCAGAAAGTCGAGATAAGCAGCTTAGGCCAAGCTGTGCAGAAACACTATTTATCAGCGCTTCTGTCGTGTTAAGTTGAAAGCTTTCCTGCCATTGTTCCAGTCTAGGTGCTATAGCTTGAAGAAAAAACTCCCGAGAACCAGAGCCTGGTTCACGTAGTACCCACTCACTTTGTTCTAGATCACCTAAAGAGATTTGTTCCTTCTGTGCTAGGACATAGTTAGGGGCACAGATTACACACATTTCATCTTCGCTAAATTGATTCGAAATAAGTTGAGGGTGGAGAGTTTTTCCTTCGATCAATGCCAGATCCAGCTCATAGTCAAGCAACTTTTCACAAATCAATGCAGAGTTGGAAATAAATAAACTCTGAGATTGGTGTCTGGTGTGTTGGCGAAAATCACGTAATAAATAGGGTGCGACTTGATTCCCAACCGTATCACTTGCTCCTATTCTCAATTGGCCAGTTAATGTTTTATCACTGTCGAAGAGTTGGTTGATATCTTGTGCGCGATGTAACAATTCGTCCGCTAAAGGTAATAGTTTTTGTCCTTCTTGATTAAGGATTAATCGATTGTTGACTCGATCAAACAGGGAATGTCCAATCTGTTTTTCTAGTTCTGATAAAGCCATACTTACGGCGGCCTTTGACAAAAATAATGCATCAGAGGCGGCTGTTAGGGTGTCGTGCTGAGTTATTAAGGTAAATACTTTCAGCTGTTTTAGAGAAATATTGGCGGCCATGACATTACCGTTAATTTATTTTGAACGTGTGTTTTAAATAATTATATATATATGAACGAATATCAAGCGTATTATTATTGTTGAGGAACAAAGAAAGATTGTGAGGCGATGATGATTAAAGCGACAAAAGCAAAAGTAATGGGAGCACCTACACCAATGGCTGGGTTAGCGCTCGGGATTGCCAGTTTAGGATGGTGCTGGGAGAACTTTGCTCCTTTGAATGGCTTTGGCCAGCTAGCAGGAGCCCTTATTGCGAGTGTATTGTTGGTAATACTCGCAGTGAAATTTCTTTGTCACGGTCACTTACTTCGTCAAGATCTTGCTCACCCTGTTGTTGGAAGCGTAGTCCCTACATTTGCAATGGCTACTATGGTGGTATCCAATTCCATAGGGCATTTTTACCCTATGCTTGGTGATATGATCTGGCTTGCCGCTGTAGGTCTGCACATTATCTTTCTCGTCAGTTTTGTGTATCACAGAGCAAAAGAGTTTGAATTGCATCATATGGTGCCAAGCTGGTTTGTTCCTCCTGTAGGTATTATCGTTGCCGATGTTGCTTTTTCTGGCAATCCAGATTTATTAGCTATTGCGAATGGTACTTTAATCTTTGGTATGCTGGTTTATGCTGTCATGTTGCCTATGATGATTTACCGTTTTATGTTCACTCATGAAGTACCAGATGCAGCGAAACCTACACTAGCTATTATGGCAGCTCCTGCTAGTCTATCACTAGCTGGATACCTTACTGTTGCCGCCCAACCATCCCCTGTGATTGTTGGATTATTGTTTGGTATTGGTGTTTTAATGACAGCTATTATATATCTCGCTTTCTTTAGATTATTAAGATTACCATTTAGCCCAGGTTATGCCGCTTTTACTTTTCCAATGGCCATTGGTGCTACTGCTTTATTTAAACTGGCGAGCTGGATGCAAGTATCAGGAGTGGATAGCCAATATGTACAGCAGGTGCATACTCTAGCTGGAGTTGAATTAATTATTGCTACCGCGGTTATTTCTTATGTTGCATTGAGATATTTTAACTTCTATCAACCCCATAAAGTGATAGTGCGTAATGCTTAGCCTTTTAAAGCATTAATCGGAGCTTAATACTCAAGAAACTAATACACTTATGCTAATCTGGACGCAATTGCGGCAATGATAGTGTGAGTGTATTTTGTTTACTGTCTACCATTCCAACCAAGTCGACGTTTTAAAATCCTTACTGGTCGAGTTGATTCGGCTTAATCCTTTAGATAACCCTTTTGATCAGGAACAGATTTTGGTCCAGAGCCCTGGGATGTCTCAGTGGCTAAAAATAGAGTTAGCTAAAGAGTTTGGTGTTGCAGCGAACATGATCTTTCCGCTTCCTGCGACGTTTATTTGGAATATGTTTACGCAAGTTCTTGCCGATGTGCCGCAACGAAGTGCGTTTAACAAAGAGGCGATGACTTGGAAATTGATGCAAATCCTACCAAGTTTGTTGGAAAAAGAGGAATTTTCCGCGTTAAAGCATTATCTGCAAAATGATCAAGATCAGAGTAAGTTATATCAACTAGCTGAAAAAATCGCCGACATATTTGATGGTTACCTCGTTTATCGACCTGAATGGATTGCCCGTTGGGAAATGGGTCAAGAAGTAACTGAAATACAAGGTGAGCATAACTGGCAGCCTATTTTGTGGCGAGCACTATACGATCATACGCTTTACCTTGCTCAATCCCCTTACCATAGAGCTAATCTTTACCAAAATTTTATTGATAGGCTAGCCAATGATTCTGGTCGTTGTGAACAATGGCCTAAACGCCTTTTTGTCTTTGGTATCACGTCTTTGCCCCCACGTTATATTGATGCGCTTAAAGCTATTGGTGAACATATTGATGTTCATTTAATGTTTACTAATCCTTGTCGCTATTATTGGGGTGAGGTGCGAGATCGCAAATACCTTGCGCGTCTGGCTGCTCGGCATCGCCAGCATTTGGTGTGGAAAGACGATCATTCTGAACGAGAAGGTGAATCGTGTCAGTTGAAAGGGGGTATTGAACAGAATTTGGATGATGGGTTGCATACCCATGCTGTTGGAAATAGTTTACTTGCTTCCATGGGAAAGCTAGGCAGAGATAATATGTTTTTGCTGTCACAAATAGACTCACATGAAATTGAAGCTTTTGTTGCTATCGATAGAGACTCTTTATTACATCATATTCAGGCTGACATTTTTAATCTCGAAGAGCAGCAGAATGATAATATTATCGATTCAAGCCAGCATAAACATATCATTGAACCTCAAGATTTTTCTATTAGTTTGCATGTTTGCCATAGCGCGATGCGGGAAGTTGAGGTTCTACATGATCAGTTATTGGCGATGTTTAATCTAGAATCGAGTCTAAAACCACGTGATATCATTGTTATGGTGGCGGATATCAATGCCTATAGCCCCGCTATTCAAGCGGTATTTGGTAATGCACCTGGCGAGCGTTTCATTCCTTATTCTATTTCGGATCGAACCGCTGATCAGGAAAGCCCTATTTTACATTCGTTTATGCAGATTGTGAATTTACCCAGTACCCGCTGTCTTGCTTCAGAGTTGCTCGAACTATTGGAAACACCTTCTATCTTATCTCGGTTTGGATTGAGTGAAGAAGAGTTTTTTCAAGCAAAACTTTGGGTTGAGGAGTCTGGTATTCGATGGGGTCTCAGCCTTCATAGCGGAGAAGAATTTGATTTACCTGAAACGAGACAAAACACATGGCAATTTGGTATTCAGCGTATGCTGCTTGGCTATGCAATGTCTGATTCAGCTGGACTACTAGAAACAGAGAATGGTCTACTTTCGCCTTACAATCAGGTGCAAGGGGTAGGCGCTGAGTTGGCAGGTAAATTAGCTCACTTTATTGAAACAGTTAGTGATTATCGCACTAAGCTAGCTTTAACCCAATCAATTGAAAACTGGCGTGAAATATTGACCTTGGCTTTAGATGACTTTTTTAAGGTCGATTTAGAAGGTGAAGCGGTACTTAAGTCAATTCGCGATACATTATCCGGATTGAATGAGCAAATTAAAGAGGCAGCATATCAACAAGAATTGACGCCCAATATTGTCTCTCAATACCTTAAAAATAAACTTTCTACAACACGAGTGAGCCAACGTTTTCTTGCAGGGCAGGTTAATTTTTGTACCTTAATGCCGATGCGTTCAATTCCGTTTCGAACTGTATGCCTGTTGGGAATGAATGATGGAGTCTACCCGCGTAGTGTGCCACCAGAAAGTTTTGACCTTATGAATGGTCGTTCTAGGCCCGGTGACCGTTCACGTCGTGATGATGATCGTTATCTTTTTCTAGAAGCTTTATTATCTGCTCAGCATAAGCTTTATATCAGTTATATAGGCCGCTCGATTCAAGATAATACCGAGCGAGTCCCCTCAGTATTGGTCTCTGAATTGATGGAGTATTGTCAGCAGAACTTCTGTTTGAAAGGCGATGAGACGCTAAGTGTTGATCAGTCTGGAAAGCGCTTACTTGCCGCTATTCGAAGTCTGCATTCTATGGTTCCATTTAGTCCTAGTGCCTTTTCTGCGCACAATACTAGCTATGCCAAAGAATGGTTACCTGCTGCTAACCGCCAAGGTCTAGTTGGTGGGCAATTCAACTGTCAGTTAAGTGAATACTTACTTGATGCTGTTTTCCCTCAGGAGCTGGATTTAGTGGAACTACAGCGCTTTTGGCGAATGCCGGTTCAATACTTTTTTAACCGTCGTTTAAAAGTGGAATTTGAACCACCACTATCTGTCATTGAAGATGATGAGCCTTTTGTATTAAATGGGCTGGAAAGCTATCAAATGCGAGATGGTTTACTCGAAATGCTGCTTGAAGCTCAGCTCAAAGGTAATGCAGATCAGCAAGTCATCATTGAAGAATTTATTGCTCAGCAGCGGGCTCAGGGTAAGTTACCTGTTGGGGCTTTTGGTGATATTGAGTTTGAAACGAATCGTGTTCAAGCGCAGGAATTAGTTGAAAAACTGCTTTGGCTTTGCAGCTGTGAAATAGAAGATCGAGAAGTTAAATTATCTTTTGATATTTTGGGAGAGGGTAAGCCAATTGAACTTACAGGATGGCTGACTCAGAACTACCGCTCAGGTTTAGTACGTTTTCGTAGTGGCCGGATAAGGGCTCAGGATTATTTATCGACTTGGATAGATCATCTGGCAATGAATGCAATGGGGCATAACCAGTGTACCCATATGGTGGGATATGATCGTAAAGAGGGGATTATTCACCTGACTTTTCCTGCAATAGTGGATCCGAGTCGTGCTAAGTCTAATCTTGGTGAGTTGATTTGCCTCTATTATCAAGGGATGACGACTCCTTTGGCTTACTTCCCATCAACGGTTTTAGCGTGTGTTGAAGCTGGATTCAGTCGAGGAAGCTGGTCTGAGAATGAAGAAAAATCTTTGAAGAAAATGGCTGAGAAATTTAACGATGGCTACCAAATGGTTGGGAGAAAAAAACTAGGTGAAGGTTCCAATGCTTATATTTCCAGAATTTGGCCAAAGTGGAGTGATGAGCTTGCATTACAAGTAAGAGATTTAGCGACTTTGGTTATGCAAGCTCCAAGGTTAGCGGTGCAAGATAATTGTAGTGAATAACCTCGTTATGTTATGAGCGAATTGGTTGTTATTTAATATCGTTTAATTTACGTGTCTTTATTGGAATAAATGAAGGGTTAAAAAATTGTGACATCTGCTTCAATAGCCATATCGCTCAATACCATGACTTTCCCATTGCACGGTGCTCGTTTAATTGAGGCCTCTGCCGGAACAGGTAAAACCTTCACTATTGCAGGGTTGTACCTGAGGTTACTACTTGGACACGGCAGTACAAAGGCAAAGCACCAGCAGCCACTGACAGTAGATCAGATATTAGTGGTAACCTTTACCGAGGCCGCTACCGCTGAGTTGCGCGATCGTATTCGAACGCGTATTCATGACGCGAGAATTGCATTTTCTCGTGGCGACAGTACGGATCCCGTTATTGAACCCCTATTACATCAGATTGACGATCACCAACAAGCTGCCGAGATTCTTTTGCAGGCAGAAAGGCAGATGGATGAAGCGGCGGTTTATACGATTCATGGTTTTTGCCAGCGTATGCTTACCCAAAATGCATTTGAATCTGGTAGCCGGTTTAATAACGAATTTATTACCGATGAAAGTCGCCTTAAGGCTCAAGTAGTGGCTGATTATTGGCGACGTAACTTTTATCCATTACCACTTAATTTAGCAGGAGAAGTTCGCCGTATTTGGCACTCACCTGTTGAGTTGCTAAGAAAAATAAGCCCTTATTTGACAGGGTCGCCGCTGCGAACTTCAGTACCTGCGATGCAAGGAAGCTTAATTGAACTTCACACTGAAAATCTTAGAAAAATTGACCAGCTAAAAGCGCTTTGGCGTTCAGGCCAACAGGACTATCTCACTTTAATTAGTGGATCAGATATTAATAAGCGCAGCTACAGTAAAAAGTCTTTGCCTACTTGGCTTGAAGCTATTGATTTCTGGGCATCGACAGAAACGACAGGCTATGACTACCCAGACAAGTTGGAAAAGTTTGCCCAGAGTGTGCTCGATGAGAAAACCCTTAAAGGTGATGGGCCGAGCCATCCGGTATTTGCTGCAATTGATGAGTTTATTCTAAGCCCTATAAACTTAGAAGCCCCCATACTGGCACACGCGATAGAAAAGTGCCGAGAAATGTTATCTAAAGCTAAGCAACAGAAACAATGGCTATCGTTTGATGATTTACTCACCCAGCTTTCGGCTGCCATAGATGATGACGCGACAGATCAACTTACTGAGCGTATACGTTTGCTATATCCGGTTGCGATGATCGATGAGTTTCAAGATACCGATCCGCTTCAATACAGTATTTTCAGTCGTATCTACCTTAACTCACCACAGTGTGGCTTATTTATGATAGGCGATCCTAAACAGGCCATTTATGGATTTCGTGGTGCCGATATTTTTACTTACATCAAGGCTCGTAATCAGGTTTCTTCCCATTTTACCCTTGGGACTAATTGGCGATCGAGTGAAGATATGGTTTGTGCGGTTAATCAGTTGTTTGTTACTCCGAAGCATCCATTTATATACGATGATGACATTCCCTTTTTACCAGTAAATGCAAGTCCAGATGCTGATAAACGCCGCTGGCTACTGCATGGCCAGCCTCAACCTGCTTTGACTTTCTGGCTACAAGAGACGGAGGATAAACCCATCTCTAAAGGCGAATATCAGCATGCAATGGCACAGGCATGTGCACAAGAAATTCATGATATTTTATCGGCAGCGCAGCAAAATAGTGCGGTATTTGATGATGGGAAATCTCGACATAGCATTCAAGCTGGAGACATAGCAGTATTGGTAAGGACGGGTAGTGAAGGCCATATTATCAAGCAAGCTTTGGCAACTAAGGGCGTTGCTAGTGTCTATCTTTCTAACCGTGATAATGTGTTTACCTCAGTAGTGGCAGAAGATATACAACGCTTGCTTCAAGCTGTGTTGACACCAGAAAATGAGCGATCCCTTAGAGCGAGTATCGCTTCTGAAATATTTGCCTTGGATGCCGCTTCATTAGACAAGCTCAATAATGATGAAATTGAGTGGGAAAATATCATTAATGAGTTTAAACAATACCGACGTTTGTGGATACAGCGTGGTATTTTGCCCATGTTACGAAGCGTTATGAGTAAAAGGCACATTGCTGAACGTTTATTGGAAGAAGATAATGGTGAACGCTCGCTTACGGATTTTATGCATATCGGAGAACTACTCCAACAAGCGAGTTTGGAACTAGATAGCGACCACGGCCTTTTGCGTTGGTTAGCCCAATCAATATCAGATGCGCATACTGGGTTTGGTGCTAGTGAAGAGCAGATTAAGCGCTTGGAGTCAGAACGAAACTTAGTGCAAATTGTCACTATCCACAAATCTAAGGGGCTTGAATATGATCTGGTTTTTTTGCCATTTGTGTTGAATTATCGTCAAGCTAGCGAAGCAAAATACTACGATAGTCGATTGGATCAAACCATTCTCGATATTACAGCGCAAGAAGTATCACTCCAGCAGGCTGACAAAGAAAGATTAGCGGAAGATTTGCGACTAATCTATGTTGCACTTACGCGAGCTATTTATGGATGTTTTATTGGTATGGCACCGATTCGAAATGGTCGTTCTACGAAGGAGCCAACAGGGGTACACCATAGCGCTATGGGTTATTTGATCCAAAATGGCCAGCAGGGAGGCGTTACTGAATTGACTACTGCACTTGAGCAGCAAGCGAATAAATTACCCAGTGTACAGCTGATGTCCTTGCCCGAAAGTAGTGATGTAAAGCTTGTGATGAGCTCACCAGAGAATGTTCAATTAAGTGCGAGTGAGCTGCAAACTGATATTGATCGCAACTGGCGTATCACTAGTTATTCAGGGTTAGTTAAGCAAGGTTATAGTCATCATTTTGATGATGCTCCGACCGATATACTGATTTTAGATGTTGATTCCTCTGATGATCAACAAGGTGAAGAATTATTTGAGCCAGAAAAGAGTATCTTCACTTTTCCTAAAGGAGCGAGGCCTGGTACTTTCCTCCACACTTTGTTTGAAGAAGTAGAATTTACTGAGCCTGCCACAAGTCAAGCCAATACAGAGATTATGGCTGATTTGATGGAGAGTGAGCAGCTAGATCCTGCTTGGCTGCCTGTATTGCAGACTTTAGTTGATACAGTTTTAGATACCCCCTTAGATGGTAAACAACTCAAACTTAATCAAAAGCAAGTATCTCAACGTCTTGTTGAAATGGAGTTTTTGTTACCGATTGAAATACTTACCGCACCTGCACTAAATCGGGTTATTCAACGGCATGATCCTTTATCTGCTAAAGCTGGCGATCTAGGATTTCATTCTACACAAGGTATGCTTAAAGGATTTATTGATTTGGTATTTGAGCATCAAGGCAAATATTTCATACTCGATTGGAAATCCAATTTCCTTGGTAATAACCTAAGTGATTATCATGGGGATGCTCTAAAGGACGCAATGGCTGAGCATCGCTATGACCTGCAATACCAAATCTACGCTTTAGCATTACATCGTTTTTTACGTTCCCGTTTGCCTAGCTATGATTACCACTCTCATTTTGGTGGTGTTTATTATTTATTTTTGCGCGGTATGGATGGGGAAAGTGAACACGGAATCTTTTATGCTCGACCTACATTGGAGTTTCTACAAGATTTAGATAGTTTGATAGAAGGGCGATCCATAGAGCCAAAGCAAACTAGCTCAGGGCAGATTGAGTTAATATAGGATCCTAACCATGCAAAATCTGTTTTTATCTCTTAAATCTTTGGTTGAAAAGGGAATGATACGACAAATTGATTATCAATTTTCCCGATTTATTCGCCAACAAGGCCAAGACGACAATGTGGCTTTTATTGCCGCTATTCTGAGCTGTGAATTGGGCAAAGGCCATATTTGTTTACCTTTGTTAGACCGCTATGGCCAGCCGTCTGATTTGGTCGCTAAACTGGGTATATATGGCGACCTGGCTCATCAGCTCAATCAAGTGTTGCAAAAGATAGATTGGCTGAAAGTATTGGACAATGCCACGTTAGTTGGGGAGCCGGAACAGACTTCACCTATGATTTTTGATGGTGAAAGGCTTTACCTTCACCGTTATTGGCATTATGAAATGATGTTAGCAAAGCGTTTGAATAGCTTTGGGTTACCTATGAACCTAAAGACTACTAATGTTAAAGTGCTCACTCAGTTACTGAATCATTTATTTGCCAGAAATTATCGCTATCTCTTTAATTCTTTAGTTTCGGCTCAATCTGATGGTAGTTCAACGCAGGTGATTAGACAGCAACTTGTTTGCGATCATCTTGATATTGTTAGCGGTGAGTTACTTGATTGGCTCACCATAGACCAAAAGCTTCTCAGTGTATCTAAAATAGAGCAGCTTAACGTCCTAGATGATTTGGTGCCCTTGTCTGTTTGTGTTAATTGGCAAAAGGTTGCAGCTGCTGTTGCCTTGACGCGTCGCTTTACTGTTATTTCTGGTGGCCCTGGAACGGGCAAAACGACTACCGTTACTAAATTACTTGCTGCATTGAGTGTACAGGCTCAGCAGGTAAATGAAGTGCCGGTTATTAAACTGGTTGCCCCTACGGGTAAAGCGGCGGCACGTTTGACTGAATCTATAGGTAAAGCGGTGGCTGAGCTTCCGGTTGAACCGAGCTTGAAAAGCCTTATACCTACTGGCGCGAGTACTTTACACCGTTTGTTAGGCTCTGTACCAAATAGTGCCGATTTTCGACATAATCAACAAAATCCTCTGCACCTAGATATTTTGGTTGTCGATGAGGCCTCTATGGTTGATTTACCCATGATGTATAAGCTGGTAGATGCCTTACCCAAGCATGCACGTTTAATACTTCTGGGTGATAAAGATCAGCTCGCATCTGTAGAAGCCGGGGCAGTATTAGGTGATATTTGTTTATTTCACCAACACGGATACAGTTCTGAACAAGCTAAAATAATAAGTCAATTAACGGGCTATGAATCCCTTATTAATACATCTGATAGAGCAGTCACAATTGCAGACAGTTTGTGCATGTTACAAAAAAGCTACCGCTTTGATGCTCGTTCTGGGATTGGTCAATTTGCTAAGGCAATCAATTCAGGATCAATGACAAAAGTTGACTTAGTTTTGCAAAAGGATTTTGATGATATCGCTAAATTTCCTGTCGATAGCCATCATTATAGTCAGATGATTCAAACCTTGGTCCATGAGTATAGTCACTACTTAAATCGTGTCGAACAGGTAGCCGAAAATGTTGTTCTTGATAAAGTAGGTACTATTCACGATACAGCAAAAGAAGCACTACAACTTTTTTCTAAGTGCCGCTTACTTTGCGCTGTGCGCGAGGGAGACTTTGGCATTGTCGGGCTAAATCAGCGTATAGAGCGCGGATTAAAAATTCGTAAATTGATTAAGACACAAGATGAGCTTTGGTACCATGGTCGTCCTGTTATGGTTGTGCGTAATGACCACGCTTTAGGTCTATACAATGGTGATATTGGATTGTGTTTGCTCGATAACTCAGAGGGAGTAGAAAGACTAAAAGTATTTTTTGAATTGCCTGATGGTTCAATCAAAGCGGTATTGCCAAGTCGAGTGCCAGAACATGAGACGGCTTATGCAATGACCATTCATAAGTCTCAAGGAAGTGAGTTTGAACATACTATCGTGGTATTGCCACCTGAATATACCCCGCTTTTGACGCGTGAACTTATCTACACAGGGGTGACGCGTGCTAAGCATCGCCTGAGCTTATTTGTTGATGATAGGGTTATGGCTCGAGGAATTAAAATTCGCACTCAAAGAGCCAGTGGCATAGTTAAGCGTCTTTCATTATGATGCTTTTAAGTTATTGATTTTAATTTTTAAATCAAAGTTCAATCGCTAATATTTTCGATTTTCGTTGATAGTTGTAGAGGTTTTTTTTATGTGAGGGTAAAAACTCGACCGACATTTCCTGAAAACCCTGCTCGCGAAACCAATGAATGCTGCGAGTAGTAAGGACAAAAATATGTTTTATACCTTGAGCTTTGGATTGTAACTTGATGTGTTTAAGTAATAGAACACCACGGTTACCTTCCCTGTATTCTGGATGAATGGCGACACAGGCCATTTCTGCCATTTTTTCATCCGCGTACGGATAAAGCGCGGCACATCCGATAATTAATCCGTCTTTTTCAATGATAGTGAATTGGTGTATCTCTTGTTCTAATTGTTCTCTTGAGCGTCTGACCAGTACACCTTGTTGTTCAAGGGGGTGAATTAAATCCAAAATACCACCAATATCATCAATGTGGGCTTGGCGGACTTGTTCTGTACTTGCTTTAGAGATTTGAGTGCCTATTCCATCGATAGAAAAGAGCTCTTGAATCAGCGCCCCATCAACTTTGTAACTAATTAAGTGGCTACGAGGTACCCCTGAATTACAAGCAGTTGTTGCCGCTTTTAAAAAACGCGTTGTTCCGGAGGAGTTCTGATCTTCTTGCTCTAGTTTGAGAAGAAATTGTTCGGCATCGCGCGGAAACAGCTCAGCTACAGCTCTGCCTTCACAGTCTATAACGCCTTGTTCAGAGCAGAAGCAAATCAGTTTATCTGCATTAAGCTTGATGGCAACTTGAGTCGCCACCTCTTCGGAAAGTAGATTGAATGATTCCCCCGTTACGGAACCTACTATTGGCCCTAGAAGAACGATAGAGCCCTGATCTAAGGCTCGATTAATACCTTGTGTATCTATTCTCCGAATACGGCCACTATGATAGTAATCAATGCCATCATCTATACCCAGTGGTTGAGCAGTGACAAAATTACCACTGACAACGTTGAGTTGAGTACCAGCCATTGGCGTGTTGCTAAGGCTCATTGAAAGCTGAGCGGTAATCGCTAATTGGAGCTGACCGGCGGCCTGCATGACAACATTCAAAGTTTGTTGATCTGTTACGCGAATCCCTTTGTAGTATGGGCTCTTATGATTAGCCTGTTCAAGTAATTGATTTATCTGTGGTCTGGCGCCATGTACGACCACAATATTGACACCTAAACTATGGAGTAGGGCAATATCATTGATGATATTTGAAAAATTCTCGTCTGCTACGACTTCGCCACCAAGCATAATAACCATGGTTTTGCCTCGGTGTGCGTTCACATAAGGAGCTGATTGACGAAACCCTTTGACTAATGCGGTATTACGAATTTTCATAACTGTTATTTGTTTGAATTACTATGTTTTAATAATGCATTTTTATTCTTTTTCTATCAAGGTTTTTGTGACTAAAAATATGATAATCTTTTAGGTAGGTTTGTCAGGAATTATTAAAAATGGCTTTGGTAGCAATATCCTTGATTGCGCTAATCGCTTGAGTTTGTCATCCTATTTGCAGTTCAATAAGGAATCATTCTCGTGCTTAAAAAATATCTTCCTCTTGTTGCCGCCAGTGTTTTGTTAGGTTGCGCACAGCCCAAGGATCGTGCTCAGCAATATGTTGATGGTGAATTTGTCTCCATACTTAATAAAAGTACTATTATCGAATCGAATAAACCGAAGGATTTTACAAAGTTTGCAAAGCAATCAGAACAAGTGACTGAAAACTCACCATCGATGACCAGTCTATATCAACCGCTGTACGAAAAATTAAATGAATGGGTTTTACAAAGTGGTGACCCTGCTCAATTGGCCAATTTTGGTGTTCAAGCTGCCCAGTTAGGTGGCGGAGATAAAAAGGGTAATGTTTTATTTACGGGATATTTCTCACCAGTAATGGAATTACGTCATGAGCCAAATGAGACATATCGATATCCCGTTTACGCAAAACCAAATTGTGAGGTTGATTGTCCAACACGTACGCAGATTTATGATGGCGCCTTAGAAGGTCTGGGACTTGAATTGGGTTATTCAGCCAATATGATTGATCCATTTATGATGGAAGTCCAAGGAAGCGGCTTTGTCCACTTTGAAGATGATACATTAGAATACTTTGCTTACGGCGGCAAAAACAACAAAGCCTATGTCAGTATTGGTAAGGTGCTGATTGAAAGGGGCTTAGTATCTCGTGAAAAAATGTCACTTAAAGCGATAAAAGAGTGGGTGCTAGCTAATGATGACCAAACTGTACGTGAGTTGTTGGAGCAAAATCCATCTTATGTGTTCTTTGAACCTAGAGCCGATGCGCCAGTGACGGGGACTGCTGGTATCCCATTGTTACCTATGGCTTCTGTCGCGGGTGACCCAGCAGTTTTTCCAATGGGAACGCCAATTCTTGCGGAAGTCCCATTATTAAATGCAGATGGTAGCTGGAGTGGAGCACATCAATTGCGTTTACTTATTGTTCTAGATACTGGTGGTGCAGTAAAGCAAAACCATTTAGATCTATACCATGGAATGGGCCCTAGAGCCGGTACAGAGGCAGGGCATTACAAGCACTTTGGTCGTGTGTGGAAGTTAGGATTAGAAAACTCAGCAACTCAGGCTCCTTGGGCTTTACCACCTGAAAAATTAGAATAGTCTGCGTTGGCTAGACTTTTTATCAAAGAGTGCGTATAAAACGCACTCTTTGTATTTTAACCCCTAATCTAGCGGAGGAGAGCACCATGCGTGAACTTGATACACCTGCTTCAGACAGTTATGACCAACGGTTTGGTGGAACTCGGCGTCTTTATGGCGATTCACAAGTCGAAATTCTTCGCGCTGCGCATGTATGTGTGATAGGTATTGGGGGAGTCGGATCGTGGGCTGTTGAGGCATTGGCACGCACAGGGGTTGGTCAATTAACATTGATCGATATGGACGATGTTTGTGTCACCAACATAAATCGACAAATCCATGCAATGAATGGCAATATTGGTCAGAGTAAAATTGAAGTGATGGCTGAAAGAGTCAAGCTTATTAATCCTGACTGTCAGGTTAATTTGATCGATGATTTTATTACGCCAGACAACCAGCATGAATATCTAACTAAAGACTTTGATTATGTCCTTGATGCTATCGATAGTGTTAGGGCGAAAGCTTCATTGCTTGCTTATTGCCGAAGCAATAAGATTAAAGTAATTACAATAGGAGGTGCTGGGGGGCAAGTCGACCCAACTCAGATTCAAGTTGCGGATCTGACCAAAACAATCCAAGATCCGTTGGCAAAAAAAATGAAAGATACCTTGCGGCGTCATCATAACTTCCCTCAAAACCCACAACGTAAATTTGGCATTGAGTGTGTGTTTTCAACAGAGCAGTTGAAGTACCCACAGCCGGATGGAACAGTATGCAATACGAAATCAACAGCTGAGGGGCCTAAGCGTATGGATTGTGCGAGTGGTTTTGGAGCAGCAACGGTTGTGACTGCTACTTTTGGTTTTGTCGCCGTTGCACGTATTGTGGAAAAGCTGATCCAAAAGTTCAGCTAATCATCTTTTAGTTTGGAGGCCCTATGTCACCTTTTCCTTACTCGCCTTTTGGTACAGAGATTCTCATACACGATATTGTTTCAACCATGCAGGGATTGAAAGGATGGGAAGAACGATATCGCCAAGTGATTCTTTGGGGAAAATGTCTGCCTGAAATGCCTAATGAGCTAAAGTCTGAGCAAGTTAAAGTCACTGGCTGTGAAAGTCTAGTTTGGTTAGTTAGTACCAATATTAATGGTTTTTGGTATTTTTGTGCGGATTCAGATGCTCGTATTGTAAGAGGACTGATTGCACTGGTATTAACCCCTTTTGATGGTAAAACATCACAGCAAATTCAAATGTTTGATATTGACGGATTCTTTAAAGAATTAGGCCTTGTCTCTCATCTCAGTCCATCGCGTGGAAACGGATTGAAAGCTATCGTAGAACAGATAAAACAGATCACATTTGAAAAGTAGCAAGCAACTTTTAATCAGAAACTTTTCAATAATGGAAATAGTATAAAATTTAATCAAAGTAATATTAATGATTTATATAATACAGGGTGTTAGAGCCCTTGTTGTTGTTGAGTAAAGGCTGTACAATTCGCGCCCTTAATTAATGTTACGTTGTTTCGTGAGGCTCCATGAACACTGAAAAAATCAATCTACTTGACTTTGACCGTAAAGGGATGCGTAAACTGTTTGCTGAAGAACTTGGTGAAAAAGCATTTCGTGCCGATCAAATAATGAAGTGGATTTACCATTTTGGTGTCGATGACTTCGAAAATATGAGCAACATTAATAAAAAATTGCGTGAAAAGCTCATGCACCGTTGTGAAATTAAAGCGCCGATTGTAGCCGAAGCTCAGCACTCGTCAGATGGTACGATAAAATGGGCAATGAAAGTCGGCGATCAAGATGTAGAAACGGTTTATATCCCAGAAGACGATAGGGCAACCTTATGTGTATCCTCTCAAGTGGGATGTGCGCTCGAATGTAAATTTTGTTCTACAGCACAACAAGGCTTCAACCGTAATCTAAAGGTATCTGAAATTATTGGTCAAGTTTGGCGTGCTGCGCGTGAAGTTGGCTTAGAAAAAGATACAGGCCGACGCCCAATTACTAACGTTGTTATGATGGGAATGGGAGAGCCTCTACTTAATATGAAAAACCTCATCCCAGCACTCGAGCTCATGCTTGATGATCTTGGCTTTGGTTTATCTAAACGTCGAGTAACGGTATCTACTTCTGGTGTTGTCTCTGGCCTTGATAAGATGACTGGGCAAATAGATGTTGCACTAGCGATTTCACTTCATGCTCCGAATGACAAGTTGCGTAGTGAAATTATGCCGATTAATGATCGTTGGGATATTGAGGACTTTCTAGCATCAGTTCGCCGTTACATCGCTTCATCTAACGCTAATCGTGGTAAAGTGACAGTTGAGTATGTTTTGCTTGACCATGTTAATGATGACATGGAACATGCCCGTGAACTTGCTGAGTTACTTAAAGACACACCATGTAAAATCAATCTTATTCCATTTAATCCTTATCCTGGTTCACCTTACAAGAAACCAAGTAACTCAAGGATAGACCGTTTCCAAAAAACGCTAATGCAATATGATAATACTGTAACTGTACGTAAAACCCGTGGTGATGACATCGATGCGGCTTGTGGCCAGTTAGTGGGTGATGTTATCGATCGTACTAAGCGTACCGCGACTATTCGTGCCGCAAAAGGTGAAACGATAGCCGTTAAGGCCGTTTAAAAAAGATTGCTTTGGATACGAAGCCAGAGCTTTGCTCTGGTTTTTTTTAAACTGATTGAGCTAAATAATGTCAAAATATAGAAAAACCTTGAGCTAGTTGTGAATTATACGTGTTTTCTATGTTGTTTCATCTCTGATATCTATTAGAATTAAACTTTAGTGCTTTAGGAATAATATCCCTAAGATTTATGTGAAGTACTTTATACATTTTGGTGAGGGCTTTTCCTCAAAATATAAGATTCTCGTTCAAGGCTGTACAACTAACGATAAATAACGAATGTGCATTTGGAATAGAATCCTTCAAAAAGAGACGTTTATAAAATGAGTGCTGAACAAACACCCCTGATAGACGAAGAGAAAAAAGTTGAAGCGGGTACGATTTTAAAGCAAAGACGTGAAGAACTGGGTCTGACATTGGAGCAGGTCGCTAGTCGGCTGCGTCTTCGACGTGCAATTATCGAAAATATCGAATCAAATCAGTTTGAAAGTGAGCAAGTTGCTACTTTCACACGCGGTTATCTGCGTTCGTACGCACGTGTCGTTGGTGTAGAAGAATCTGTTGTTTTGTGCGCTCTGGATGACAATGGAGAAGCTCAACATCAAGAGCATGAAATGCAAAGTTTTTCCCAAAAAACTAATCAAGAGAGACATGATAATCGAATAATGGTCCTGACATGGGGTATTTGTGCTGTTATTGTCAGTATTTCTTGTGTTTGGTGGTGGCAGAATCAAGAAAAAACAGCGGTTGAGTTAACTTCCGTAACTGAGCAAGAAAAGAAAATAGAACAAGAATTAGCAGAGAACAATAAGTTGGACTTTGCAGCAGTTGAACCTGAGCCCTTGTCTAATGCTAAGCAAGAAGAGTCAGACATTGTAGAAACACCACTAGAAGATGTAACTACTCAAGTTGCGAATTCTGCTGTAGAGCCTATTCAAGTGGCTGAAAATATTGAACCATTTGAAGAGCCGACAATAGTTCAGCCAGTACCCTCGAATAACCCTGCTACACCAGACTCAACACCTACAAGCAACGTTTCTGAGACGGCAGACAATCTCTTGAAGGTAGACTCAGAAGTATCGTCTAAGCCAGAGAAGCCGACCACTTCCATAGTGGCTAACTTACTTGAAATGTCTTTTCGCGATGATTGTTGGATTCAAGTTAAAGATGCTACTGGTAAAACGCTTGCGACTGGTATCAAGAAAGCTGGTCAAGGTATACAGCTAACAGGTAACCCTCCTTACAAGGTTATTTTAGGGGCGCCGGAAAATGTATCTATAACATTATCAAGTGAACCTGTTGACCTTTCTGGGTATACTTCTGGTAAAGTAGCAAGATTCACCTTACCTTAGAAATCATTATGCAATACCAATCTCCTATAAAACGTCGTCCATCTACTCGTATTTATGTGGGTGATGTACCCATCGGCGACGGAGCTCCAATAGCTGTACAGTCGATGACTAATACAAGAACAACAGATGTTGAAGCAACTGTTGCGCAAATTAAATCATTGGAAAATGTTGGTGCTGATATTGTACGAGTATCCGTGCCGACTATGGATGCTGCGGAAGCTTTTAAACTCATAAAGCAACAGGTATCTGTACCATTAGTTGCCGATATTCACTTCGATTACCGTATTGCTCTGCAAGTTGCAGAATATGGAGTGGATTGTTTACGCATTAACCCCGGAAATATTGGTAAGGAAGATCGTATTCGGGCGGTTGTTGATTGTGCGCGTGATAAAAATATCCCAATTCGAATCGGTGTCAATGGCGGTTCATTAGAAAAAGATATTCAAATGAAATATGGTGAGCCAACGCCTGAAGCTTTGGTGGAATCAGCCATGAGGCATGTGGATATCCTAGATCGCCTTAATTTCGATCAGTTTAAGATCAGCGTGAAGGCATCTGATGTTTTTCTCGCCGTAGATTCATACCGTTTGCTTGCAAAAAAAATTGATCAACCTCTTCATCTAGGGATTACAGAAGCGGGCGGAGCACGTGCAGGGGCTGTGAAGTCTTCTGTTGGTCTTGGGATGCTGTTAGCTGAAGGAATCGGCGATACTTTGCGTATCTCTCTGGCCGCAGATCCAGTTGAAGAAATTAAAGTAGGTTTTGATATTCTTAAGTCATTGCGTATTCGCTCGCGAGGAATAAACTTCATTGCTTGTCCGAGTTGCTCTCGACAGGAGTTTGATGTCATTAACACGGTTAATGCATTAGAGGAACGCCTTGAGGATATTATCACGCCAATGGATGTTTCGATTATTGGCTGTGTGGTTAATGGACCGGGTGAGGCTGAGGTATCCCATCTCGGTCTTGCCGGTAGCAATAAAAAAAGTGCTTTTTATGAAGATGGTAAGCGCCAGAAAGAGCGTTTTGATAACGACGATCTTGTTAACCAATTAGAAGCAAAAATTCGGGCTAAAGCTTCTGTCATAGATGTTCAAAATCGCATTGATGTTAAAGTCGAAGATTAAGCTCAAGGTCACCTAAATTACGGTAAATATTGTGGTAAAAAAAATTCAAGCAATTCGAGGCATGAATGATTGTCTTCCAACTCAGTCAGCATTGTGGCAAAAGTTAGAAAATTCAGTAAAGAAAGTGATCAGTGCATATGGTTATACTGAAATGCGTATGCCAATTGTTGAGATGACACATTTATTTAGTCGAGCAATCGGTGAAGTTACCGATGTGGTTGAAAAGGAAATGTACACTT